>JADFXP010000017.1:0-539 GCA_015233465.1 Candidatus Magnetominusculus dajiuhuensis | reverse complement strand
CTAAAAGGGTCAGAGAGGCAATGAATAATAGGGACAAGGGGCCTATTCAAGAGATTGCGCTGCGGCAGTTTAAAGAGGGCGCTGGGATGATTGATGCAAATATTGGCCCTTGTGAAGACGGAGGTCCTGAACTTATGGAATGGATGGTTACAACCATTCAAGAAGTTGTTCATGCGCCGATTTGTCTTGATACAACAAATCTATCTGCAATAGAAGCAGGGCTTAAGGTTCATAATAGTGAATGGGGCAGACCGCTGATTAATTCAACTTCAAATGATCCAGAGCGGTTTCCAATACTTGAGCTTGCAGCTAAATATGGAAGTCTTTGTATAGGGCTGACAGTTGGCAAGGGTGGTCTTCCAGCAGATGCTGAAGAACGAGCTGGTATTGCTTCAGAGATAATGGCAAGGGCAATGGAATATGGGCTGCCGCTTGAGGATTTATATCTTGATCCATTGGTGCTTCAGATTGCCACAACTCAGGAACAGGCAGTTAAGGTTATAGAAGCTGTAAAGATGTTTCAGGAGTTAAATGATCCG
>JADFXP010000016.1 GCA_015233465.1 Candidatus Magnetominusculus dajiuhuensis | reverse complement strand
AATAATCTATAGTTTTATAATATTTCGCCATCCCATGATTATCTAATGGAATTTGCTTCATATCCTTTGTAACTACTACTTCATTAATCTTAAATCCTATCTCCTTTAATTGCCTAAAAGCCTCTTCTATAGTTTCATAATTTTTAGAAATTCTAATCTTGCCTGTCCAGCCTATTGTTATCTCATCTTTATCATAAGGTTTTTTGCCATCTGGATTATAAAAATCTATATCTACGCCGTTTGGACAATAATATATGTTTTCAATCTTTGCAGAGAGAAGTTCATATAAAGCCATTGAATTCACTGTAACAATCTTATATTTTTTTAATAATGCAGTAGCAATCTCCATAGCTTCATCTGGTCTTCGAAATGATATAGCCTTTTGAGGATCCAGTCCACCGCCAATATTCATGTGGCTTGTTACAGATGTCATAAATCTCTCATAATCTGACGGTTTAAAAAAATTTGGTTTTTCCTTTAAAATAGGATGCAAGGAGCGCCATGAGGCAAAATAAAAATATGATTTCCTCATAAGCCCTATTGAGCGCAGCCTCAAAAAATTCTTGACTGAAATAACTCGAAATTTTATATCTGGGATTAATTCTCTGAAATACTCTATCCTTTTATGCTGCACCCATCCAGTTGATTCAAGGACATAATAGATTGTTTTCATCTTGATAAGTTCAAAATCTTTAAAATCTTATTTTTTATCCTTGTGGGAAACTGAGGGAGTCTTTTTAACCATTTCTTTGTCAATTCAGCCCTTGCATATAATGAAATCCAATCTTTATCAAGACCCATATCCTTGGCATCTCTAAACATCTCCATTCTCTGCCCGCCATAATAATGCCTTGCTGTTTCATAACCAGTGCGTAGGGAATCATCATCTTTGTTTACTGCCTCAAATGAAAATATTGGGAGTTTCGTAGCTTGTTTTTCTATACCAAGATATTTGATGTTTTCCATATCACAGGAAGGCACAAGTCCCATCTTTGCAAATGTCAGCGACAATATCGCCTCACTCATCAACATATTATCTGTAGACATGGATAAAAGCATCTCCATCCAAACATCAAGCATCTTAACAAATATCTCCTCTTTCATCATAAATAATCCAGCATTTAATCTGAAATTAGGGTATTTATCTAATCCATAATCCTTTATATAATGATATGTAGTAATAAGTCCAATATTTGACTTAGGAATCACATCTAAATCCCATTCATAATCCTTAGGATTAAGTGCAGTAATCTTATGAAACCAATTCTTTCCGCTAAAACGTTTAAATAATGGCACTGGATTAAATTTCCATAATATATCCGTATCGCAGATTAAAATCTCTCTGTCTTTATGATAAAAGCCTAATTCATTAACATATTTTTTTAAAAGAAACGGTTTATAACTAAATGCTGGATACCCCTTTGAATCAGCAGACATTATAGTACAATGTATATCAGGCAGCCGTTTATGGAAAAAATCCCTTTCTTGAGCGTTTGCAACAATAACCTCTATAGGTTCATAATTAAATTTCTGCAATGATCTAATAGACCATATCGCATATACAAGATGAGCAATCCCCTTGCATGAATAGATGATTACTGGATTTTGATATTGATCAGACATTATAGATATATCCTTTTTCCAAGTATGAAAGATTCATATAATTTTAATGTAGTATTTAAAGCTGTAAGCCCATCGTTAAGAGTCACAGCAGGAGGTTTATTGTTACTTATTGAAAGTATAAAATCATTAAATTGACGTTTTAAAAGTGTTGAAACTTTTTCAGCAGGACTAATAGCATGAATTGTATTAGGAATAAGATTTTTAATTAAATCTTTTCTATTATTTGTACCCAAATATAGATGTTGATCCCTTGCTGTTACATAGTTTTTGGAACCAAAGACTTCAATATAATTTTTAAAGTATGAAAAATTACTAGTAGAAAAAAATATCTGACAGCTTGTTCCTGATTTAAACTCTATATCCCCTATAAAAGTATGTTCTACTGTATCTTGATTATCATTATCACTTATAGTCCTTCCGATTACAGAATGCACAGGGCCAAAAAACCAATGAAGAAGGTCTATGAAATGTATACATTGATGAATTAAAACCCCTCCGCCAGCCTTTGAAATACTTTTCCGCCAACCGCTGTTTTTATTAAAATATTCATCGCCTCTAGGCCATATAACACATATTCGGCATAAACGAATATCTCCAATTGTTCCATCCATAATGAGCTTTTTTAATTCTATATAACTTTCAGCAAATCTATACTGAGAGATTACAGATACAGCAATATCTTTATCTTTTGATAGTAGACTGAATTTTTTTGCCTTTTCATAATCTATGTCAATAGGTTTTTCAATAAGTATTGACTTAGCATTATTGAGAACATTGAGGGCATAATCACAATGAGTGTTATTAGCGCTTACAATATCAATAATGTCAGAATCCCTTACAAGTGAATCTATATCTGTATATGGTGTAATATTATTAATCTTTGAAAACTTTGAAATTCTATCTTTATCTGAACCATACACTCCAATTGAATTTATCAAATCTATTGACCGCCATGCCAACAAGTGCATTACACTAAATTTTCCAGTGCCTATTATACCAATCTTCAAATCTTTACCCATTAATCCTTTGCCCAACTCAGGTTATTTTTCCAAACCTTGCTCCTAAGATCATAGATTGATTGATAAACAGAGCATTTCTTACAAACATTAGGATATTTATGTTCATAAAAAGACTGTATAAAATCCTTTTTCTTCTGCCCGGTAAATATCTCTTTAAGTGATTGTTCTTTCGTATCTCCAATAATAAGAGAGGCCTCTAGATCCCTCTCTGCGCAGGCATTAATCCTCCCATCAGCCAAAACAAGGGGTTTACGAAAAACAATATCACAAGGACCAAGTTTTGGACTTGGAAACCTATAAGATAATCCTGCTGCTTCAATAGTCTCCTTATCAATTAATCCACCAAAGCTGTCAACCCTCCCGCCAAGCGTCTCATGTTTTATTTTTTTATCATCAATAAACTTATTTAAACGATGGAAAAATGTATCATTAGCAATCTCATTAGGACAACGAAAGTCTATTTTTACAACAACATTTTTATTTGGTTGATTTTCTATCTTATCCAACAGATAATTAATATTTTCTCGTACTGTATCAAATTTATCAACACCCATTATAGTCTTAAAGGTATCTGAATCATAACCGCCAAAACTCACGCTTAGATTAATGATAGTATCTTTTACTTCAAATATACCATCAACTTTATCTTTATCAAGTGCAATACTATTTGTATAAAAGCCAATATTTCTAATCTGTTTAATAGAATCTACATAATGAATACGCTCAAGAAGATGCCTATCCATACAGGGATCGCCTACTATTGGCGTGAGTCCAATGGCTTTACCACCGATACTGACATACTGATTAATGATATCAATAAATAATTCCATTGGCATAATTGTCTTGGGTCTTTTGAGTTTATCATAAGCGCAAAACACACAATTAGAATTACAAATATTTGTTCCTTCAATATATAGATTTCTTGGGAGAGGATCATTGCTGGAGAGCTTATTAAGAAGTTCTTTTTTTCTGAACGTATAGTTATAGAATATTTTTCTGATTCCAGAACTAACGAATAGACAAGATAGCAGATATGTATTAGGACTTTGCTCAACAATCTGCATTGCTTTTCTAATTGATTTATTTTTTGAAAAGAAGCCTTTTTTATTCATATTATTCCTCTCTATTATTGTTTGAATCAAATAATGATAAATTTAAAATTACTTTATCTCCTTTTCATCAGTCCTATAATGTTTAATCCTAAACTGTGGAATAACCTTTGAGAGCGAGTCCCTGATATTATAGAAAAACTTTTGAGTCTTTGTAACCCTTTTTTCAGAATATTTGCTGATTATTGAAAAGAACTCTTCTTTAGATTTAATGATATAACTGCGAAGAGGATCGGTATGACATGAGATACCTTCATTTTTGAGTTGATTAATATATGATGGCAGGGCTATTGTTCGATTTCTATCCCACATCTCTGGTTCAGGATTTTCTTCTGGATAGATAACAGGTCTGCCTAAGAATTTCTCGCCAATTTCATGTCTTGTTTCAAGATGTTTGCGTACAAAATATGGGTCAAATTTAAAAAATAGTTCATCAAGAAACGCAGGTGATTGATAAGGGCTTATAACAGGGATATTTAAGATATTCTTTATTACCTGGTGTTGAATTCCCATAGACATTCCCACTCCAAGCTCATGTCGCGCATAGTAGTCTTTCTCACGATGATTAGCGTTTTTTTTGAAAATCCCATCTCCATCTGTACCCAACCAAAGAATCGCCTTTCCATTATATTCTGAAACTAAATCCTTTAACGCCTTGGTCCATCTAAAATGTGTAATATTATAATAAAGATCGCTTGCCATTATCTCTTGTTTGAGCAGAGAGTTTTCTGTATCATTTGAAACGCTGACAAAACGTTCTATCTCAATTTTATTATCTAAGATATATTTTTCATTTAATGGGGCATTTGGATAAGAACTAAATACAATCCATTTTGACTTTCTCTTAGCCAATACGATATTTTGGCTGTCTTTGCCGCCCATCAACACAATATGTACCCTATCGGGATATAGCGTTTCAATCTCTGTTATATATTTTTGTATCAACTTTACGCCGAGGTCTACGATTACATCTTTATCAATTATCTCCAAAGAACTTCTTCTAGGCGTTGTGCGAACTCTATTTATCTCTTTATCAATAGTCAAATATGTAGCGCGCGCATATGTAGTTGTTTGAAATTTAGGGTTTCTGATAAATCTGCCCTTATAATTAATGAGAGCATAAACAGAAGTGCTGACTACAAAGGTATCGCCGTCTTTATAAAAATACATAGGATATAAATAATTATCAGCGCGTACAGTCTTTGCTTTATATATACCATTAGGCATCAAAAAAAGATCGTAATTATTTATAAATTCCCTTATCTCGTTATTAACTGGAAAATCAAGTATCATTATCTCACCTTATTATATTGCAATTTCATTTAAATAGATTTAATAATTCCTTATGAAGTTCAGAAGTTGCAGCAGCAATGATCGTCTTAGGCGATGTTAGATCAGCAATATCACCCCAATCGCTTCCGTTAATATCTGTAATAATGCCTCCAGACTCACGTATTACACAAGATGCAGCCATAAAATCCTCTGCAGTAAGCTGGCCTCTGACATCTACATAACCATCATATCCACCTACAGCCACAAACATCAATTCAGAAACTGTGCTTCCCATTCTTCTGATGTCTCTAGATAATGATATTAATTTTATCAATCTATTGTCAAATTCTCTTTCCTTAAAATTCAAATCACATCCAATAATGGCTTGAGATAATCGAGTAGTCTTAGAAACAGAGATTCTTTGCCCTGCAGAGTCAAATGCGCCTTTTCCTTTCTGTCCAATAATAGCATATCCAGTAACAATATTTCCCATTAACCCAATCTCTACACGATTAGAATTTATTGTATCCCCATAAGGCAGTACGGCAATTGAAAGACCGCTTATACCAAGATTTCGCAGAAAATTTTCTGACCCGTCCACTGGATCAATTACCCAAGTCTCAATAGGACAGCCGCTTCCTATAATCTGATTCCCGCTTTCTTCGCTAAAAATATTTATAGAATAAGTGAAAAATTCACGACAGTAAGCAAAGATAATCTGTTCTGCAAGCAAATCAAATCCCCTGCTTATATCCCCCTTTGGATTTTTGCCATGAGCTTCTGCATGTTTAGAGGAATTTAGCGTTGTCCTTATCTTGTTAAATAAATTTAATAAATCTTCTGTCTTTGTCTTAACCATATATATTTGGAATACAAATAATGCCGGGCAGCTTATCTATATAATCAACATAGTTAAAATTAAGGTCGAATATCTCATATCCTCCAACCTTGCCAAGAATTTCCTTTACCTCCACAGCAAGATTAGAACTATGAAGCTCTATGAATATCGTTGGATGATATTTTGTCAGCGTTTTAATCATGCCGTTTAGTGCTAATGCCTCAGCGCCTTCTATATCTATCTTTATAAAATCTGGGTGATTAATAGTATTATCAACCATATCATCTATACAAATCCCATCAATCTCAGAGATTGTAAAACTGCTAAAACGGCGGCGTTTCTGTCTTAATTGTTCCCATAATAGATTAATCCTTTCAGATTTAAAAGACTGATTCCCGTAAATTTGTTGAAGTTCCATTGAAATCTCATTTATAAGAGAGTCAATCCTGCCATTAATAAATAGATTGAATTTATTTTCTTTCCATAATTCAATGTTTTCAGGAAGCAATTCTTCAGAAAATCTATCAAGGGCATTATTAATCTCAAAAAAAATCAGACCGTTATCTGCTATCTGACCAATTGATCTGTTATTATGTTCAATAAATTTAAGCCTAGTATTTTGAGATGTAACTGCTTTATTATAAATTGCAACATTATCTAAATTATTATTTTTAATCTGTATCTTTAATATCTCTACATTACTAACCATTGGCTCAAAGACATAAACCTTGCCCCTGCTGCCGATTATTCTTGACATTAATACAGTAAAAAATCCAATATTTCCGCCAATATCATAACAAATTTGGCCTGATTTAATTAATCTTTTTAACGCCTTTTGCAGCTTATACTCATAGAGTCCGAGTGCAATGAGATACTTCTCAAGCCTCTCATAATCCATTGCATAGAGTTCATTATCAGATGATTGAGGGATATGCCACTTTAACCCGCGATTTATCCCAAATTTAATCTTTACAGTTTGACCCTGAACATAAAATCTTGAAATAAAATCAATGAATAAATGTGACGGTTTTTTGTTATGTACTGATCTTAGCGGTATTAGGCTTATCAGATAAAAGAAAAACTTAGCGGCTTTTATAATTATTTTCATCATTTCTGTTTAGAATATCTATAGATAAATCTGTCTAATAAGTGTAAAATATAAATATCAATAGGAAAACCGTAATACTGATACTTCCAGCGGTAACTACAGCAATATCCGCATAAAAAAAGTAGAAATACCCAGAAGTCTAGTCTTATCAATCTTCCAAATATCAGTGATACTGAAGGTCTAACATTCCATTTAGCCGCCATAGAAACTCTAAAGATATACTCAGATAGAGGATGCCATTTGATATATTTTTTACCATTAAAGAGAAAATTCCCCCAATCTTCTAGTTTGTTTGGAAATTCGCATCCCCTTGCCTTAACATCCTCGTAAAATCCTGTCATAGGCAGCGGCATATACACAAATATCTCATATACTCCGACATTTTTGAAATTTTTCAGTAAATATTTGCAAAGTTTAATAGTTTCCTGAATATCTTCTTTTGTTTCATCAGGAAAACCGCAGACAAAGGAATAACTAGATGATATATCAGCTGCACTAAGTTGTCTAGCAGCATTGATAATATCTTCTACTGTAGCGTCTTTTTGAATAATATCAAGTACTCGTTGAGAGCCTGATTCAGCTCCTATCATGATGTTTTTACAGCCTGATTTTTTCATAAGAGACCAAAACTCCACATCTGTCTTTCTGAAATAATCATCTCTACACATTGCCCGCCAGCGAATTGAGATATTCCTCTCAATAATCCCTTGAGCAAATCTTATAGCCCTGTTTCTATTGACAAAGAAATTCTCGTCTATCAATATAATCTCTTTAACCCCATAGTGATTAACCAAATCTTCAATCTCAGTAAGTATTGTCTCACTTGACTTGAATCTATAGGTATTATTATGAATTGGCGAAACCTCGCAAAATTTACATCTATGTGGACAGCCTCTTGAGGATTGATAAGACATCATCAAGGTAAAATCAAAGACATCCTTATCCATCAGGTCAAAATCTACAGGAGGAAGTTCTGAAAAATTCAGTCTCTTTCTTTCATTATTTTTAATAACATTCCCATTAGAATCTTTAAATGCAATCCCATCTATCTTGTCTAACGGAGAATTATTTTGAAGGGCATTCGCGAGTTCCACTATAGTAATCTCACCTTCTCCTATGCAGACAATATCTGCATATTTAGAGGTTGAGAGCGTCTCTTCAGGAAGTACAGTTGGATGAAGTCCGCCCCAGACAAGCGGGATATTTGGATTGATATTTCTGACAAACTTTGCTGATTTAAGCCCAAAGGTTATTTGAGACCCTGTCATCGCTGAAATTCCTACAAATAAGGTGTTTTCATCTAGATGGATACGAATCTTATCTCTAACATCCTCAGCGGTTCCATCAATAATTATAGGTTTATATCCGGCTGCCTTTAATGCTGTGCCTATTGATAAGACATTTAAAGGGGATATAAAGGTCAATTTCGCATTAGGTTTTCTAACCGCCTTATATATTGCCCTTACCTTTGTGTATAGATAAGAATTAAGAGGGATTCCCTTAAAGATAAAACCTTCAGGGGAAGGGTTTATTAGTATTACTTGGTTTTTCATTTAAGGTCTATAAGTACCTTTTTTTATATAATATTCAATATCATTATCTTCACAAAATCTAATTAGTTGGTCACAGCAATTATTATAAAAAGTTTGATTATCTTTATATTTTGAAATTTTACTATTATAATTTAATCTGCCAAAGACTATTTTATCTACAAATGAGATTTTCTCTAAGATTAATAGAAGGTCTTGAGTAAATATATTAGGAGTTGGGTATGGCTCCATGCTTACCCATGTCTTAAATCCTAAATCATGGAGTTCATTTAAACTATTTATTCTTTCTAAATAACTAGATGAATTTGGTTCAAAGTTTTTTCTGTGTTCTTCATCTAAGGAAACCAATGTTATACCGTATTCATTAATTGTATTTTTTATTTGTGATAATTTATAGGGATATAAACCTTTAGTTAAAGTTGTTGTTTTTATGGCATTTTTATGAAGTTTATCTATGATTTCTAATGATAAATCTGTAACTTCAGGATGTCCCATCATAAATGGATCGCTCATAAAACATAGATGGACGCTATTAATCTTGTGTTTTAATCTTGGGATTTCCTTATCAAGCAATTCTAGGGCATTTGGAATTATTCTTGGTTTAAGCCATTCGTCATAAGAAGCTATTCTGCCAAATCTTTTTGACATTTGCATTGCGTAACATGGATAAAGACAACCATGTGAACAGCCTATAATATGATTAATCGTATAATCAGCATATTCGACTTGTGTTTTATATAAGAGGGATTTTCTTTTGATGGTTTTAATATCAAGCATCATTTGCACCAAATTTTATAATATCATCACCGCTAAGTCCTTTACTTGTTTTACTTGTTATTCTTTTTACGTGTATTAGGTTTTCTTTTTCCATTTCCTTTAATGTATTTCTATAGTCAGTTTCTTTAAAATACCATTTCCAATTATTTTCAACAATTTCATCAAATTTAATACTTTCGTTTGAATTATATTTTTTAAGAAGTTTACTATTAAGACTTTCCTCCTTTGTTTCAAAAGGTAATTGCAATTGTCCATCTCTTACAATTAAAGAATTTTCATGTTCACTATGTCTTTGCATTATATTTAACATTAAACTGAAGGCTTTAAAATGATTTGAATAATGGATTAATTGATATTTTAATCTATTTGAACTAATTGGCTCATCAGTTCCAAAATTAACATTAAAAGGAACATAATATTTACTATCTATCCTTTGATGTTGATAAACAAGAAATTTTATTGCGTCAAATTTATCATTCACTTTTAAATCAAGATTATGATAGTCATCTGGATAAAAAAGTCTTTTACATCTCTCTTCGGTATCAGGATTTGGAATATCTCTTATAATTTGATAATACATAAAATTTAGAAATATCTCCACTTTATTTAATTTCATTATTTTTCTCATTAGCTCAAATGAATAAGGATGTCCATAAGGGTCAATAAAAAATAATGTCGGAGCAAGTTTTATCTTTTTATCCATCAAATTTTCAATTATCGTTTCTCCATCATTATTAAAGATTTCTATATTTAAACCATTTGGCAATCCGTTACTAATAAGTGTATCAATTTCAGATTTGAGAGACTCAAAATTTTTCTTATCTATTTCAAAAAAATAAAGGTTTATCTCTTTAAGGTTTTTTTTACTTTCTAAACTAAGGATTTCAACACATTTATTGATTGCAATTAAAGGAGAACCATCAACGATTTTATTTTTCCATTTATATTTTCCAGGGCCTGCAAAACAATCAAAATAATTTAATCGTTTTCCATAACTACCTAAAATTTGTAACCAAGGTGGAAGATAATCATTAAGAATAAAGTGTTTATATATAGAATTATTACTTAATATAGCAGTATTATCATTAAATCTTTTTTGTTTACTCATATAACATTCCTCCCAAAATTTTTAATTATTCAATTCGTGACTTAATCTCTAAAAACATCATCCTATTCAAAAACTCCTCACTCTGCTCAGGCTTATGCAGTCTATATTCCCACCCTTCTCTATCCATAAACGCAGCCCAAGTCCTAAAATGATGCCCATCTATTCTTCCAGCCTTCTGTATCGGCAGCCCTAAGTCTTTCATCTTCATACAAGCTGCATCAAAAGATCCCTTACTTTCTGCAGTTAGGCCTAAAAAGGCATGATTAGGGGATGTGTCCCTTATCATATCTCTAATACTTAATCCAAATTCATCCATTATAGGTCTAAGACTTTCTACCGCAAGTCTAAAATTACCCCTTAATCCTGCCAGCACCATATCAATCTTATCTATCTGAGGAATCAAAAATGCCGATTGCAGCTCACTCAATCTATAATTTAGTCCAAGTGATTTAATCCCTTCTAATCCTTCAGGATCAGCATTGCCCGCCATCCTTAACATACCTAGATCATGAAAAGCCCGCGCCCTCTCATAGATCTCCGCATCATTAGTCAGCACCACCCCGCCTTCACCTGATGTTATTAGTTTATTAAACTGAAATGACAGCACTGATATATCCCCAACCCCTCCAACAGGCTCTCCGCTAATCAGCCCTCCAATGCACTGCGCCCCATCCTCTATGACCTTTACTCCATGCTTTTTTGCAATATTTATTATCTGTATAATATCACAAGGAACACCGCGCATATGTACCGTAATTATTGCCTTTGTCTTTTTAGTAATACAGTCAACAAGTGCATCTGCGTCAAGCCCAAGAGTCTTATCAATCGGCGCTATCACTGGAACTGCAGAAAGCGCCAATATTGCCATCAAATCTGCGCTCCACGCATATCCCGGTAATATTACCTCATCTCCAGACCTAACACCTGCGCTATATAATGCGGTATGTAATGCAGCAGTCCCAGATGAGACCGCAAGCGCATATCCTCGCATAAAGCGCTTTGAACATAACGCCTCAAGCTCCTCAGTCCGTTTTAATAAATCAAGTCCATAAAAACGGTACGGAGAACGAGAGTTAACTATATCAGTGACCCCCGAAAGCTCCTCTGTTCCTATATATCTAGCTCCCGGGTAGCCGCCGAATAAATTTTTCATGAGGTCTTAGACCCCTTAACCCCTTTATTTAATGTATTTAGATAACACATGAGTTTTCAACAGGGCTATTTGTGCAAAGAAATCATAGACATCGCTACCTAAAGGCTGCTTGAAATATGACGCAAGCTGCGGAGTCAATCCACATTCTCCCTTATCTGAGAAAAATACTATCCATCTTATTAAATCAGTTACCAAAGGCGCAGCTAGTATCGAATCATCCCCAAGCCAATCTATCTTCATCTGCATTGGGACATCAAACCATCCATTAAAATCTATATTATCCCATGCCTCTTTTGCGTCCCCCCTTGGCTTATAATAATGTATATGCACCTGATGATCAAAATCACTGTATCCCAATATCTGACTCAATACCGCACTCTTACTCCCAATCTTTGTCGCCCTATGCTCTGGATCATGTAAGACCTGTCCATCACGATTACCCAAGATATTTGTGCTGTACCACCCTGTTAATTTCAATCCCCTGTGTTTAAGCATTGGAGCTATGGCAGTCTTATACAGCGTCTGCCCAGTCTTGCCGTCCTTTCCAGCAATCATTACCTTATTCTTTTTGGCAAATTCTTGTATCGCAGGCAGTTCTATTGATATCGAAGGAGTAAAATTAATGACATGACATCCATTTTTTATCCCAGCATAGGTATAAATCATGCCAGTGGTTATTTCTGGAGAATTGTTTTTTAGCGCCTCTTCAAATGCTGAAAGCGAATTATGAACATCTGTTATCTTAAAGGATTTTTCTGTTGAGGCAAGATTTATTATTATCACCTTTGTCAAATTATGTTTCTTTCTAAAGGCATCAATATCATATTCCACGCTCTTTATTAACTCAAGTAGCGGACGCTTTGTAAATATCGTAGTTGTGTAATTAATATCGCGCATCCTTGGTTCTGCTATGTTTTCTGATAAGAGTTTTTCTATTATCTCATCATGTTCAACTAATACTGCTGGATATACATCTGTCTTATCAAGCTCTTCTGTAATTATTGGCATTATATGAGGAGGCACTACACCATGAGTATGACATGATTGAGAATAAGACTCAGGCGCAATATCCCAGCCGCCATATATTATGTCTGCTATATTCATCAAACCTAATTGCGCATAAAGAGGTTCTGCCTCTGACGGCAGCCTAAAATTCATCTTAACTCCCTTCCTAATTGCACATCCTGCTGCTATTAAAGTGGTGGCAACAGCACCCTTAGAACCAATTATTAAAGCGCCTACCTTTGAACTCATAATGCCTCCATTATCTCAATTTGACATCCCTGATGGATTATCTTGATATCTTTATTGCCCATATTGAACTATCTTCAGGTCCTCCATATACATAATAACCTCTATTTGTAATAAACCAACGCCCTATTCGTGTTTTGGCTATCAATTTTTCATGTGGATAACCAAAATATGCGTTTATTGCCCTCTTTACCCCTCCAAAATACGCATCATGATGAAAACATATACCCTTTTTTATATATTTTTCATATATAATTAAATCATTTAAACATGATTTATAACTATGATCTGCATCAATAAATAATAAATCTATCCCTTTTTCCTTTAAATCAATCCCAAGCGCCTTACTTATAAGTTCTGGACCTCGCTCAAGATGGTTAATATCTATCTGAACTGAAATAACATTTTTATAATATTGGGTATGACGATTAAAGTGAGATTTAGAGGTATGCACACCTTCTTTTTCATCTCCAAGCCATGTGTCTACGCATACAATGTGAACATCAGGATTTGAACAAGCCGCTATAACTGAACTTCCCCCTTTATACGAACCAATCTCTACATATACAGATCCCGGCGCAAGGGCTGCAACCTGTTGATGTATCCATTTTTTTTCCTGTATGCCAAGTCTTGCAAAAGGAATATCGTATATCGGAGTGTGATTATATATCTCAAACCATGTATCTTGTTTTTTATGTGCATCACCTTTTAGATTTTGTCTTTTTTTAGAGCAAATATAACCATTTGGATGAACATATTGCTTCAAATATCCATAAATATCATGTTTCATTTTATCTTCTATATATAATAAATCTATTTGAAAATGAAACCCAGGTCTTTTTTCTATTATCTTGCCAAATATCTTTATATTTATCCAATTAAAAATAGACCTTGGAATATCCCCATTCTCTATTAAAATCTCTTCATAATGATTATCATTATATCTGCCTTTTTTTAGATCATTATCAATAAAGAATATCGTTAAACCCTCATTTGTAATATCTTGCGCCTCAATTTCATTACAAATTAATATAACTACTGAACCTGCAGCTAAATTATTTATATGCTCAGAAAGCCATGTATCCATCAAACATTCTCCAATGATTTATTCATTTATTAATTATACCATAATACTGATAGTCTAAAAAAACTGCTTTAATCTGACAACAAATCGTGCCCTCAACAAAGCAAAATCTTCTTTAGACTTTACCTTTCTTAAAGATTTAATAAAATTCCTTACAAGTTCAAATATGCTTCTATCTGCAAGGGTTGGGCTTCCTGAGATTTCTGCAAGCTCATTTCGTATCCATATAAAATCTTCTGTTGTTAATTTATCTACAAATACGGGAGCAAACGTAGGATTAGAAAGCGAGTCATAAAATGAATAATACTTAAACCAGCTAAATCCCTTTGGAAGCAGGTTATTCTCTGCTGCATATTTATGTAAAGGCGTTCCCGGATATACCAATAATCTTGCAATAGAAGGAAGGTCTGGCTCTAAATTTCTAATGAAATCTAATGTCATCTTAACGTCTTCCTTTGTTTCAGTTGGATATGAATATGTGAAAAAGACCTTTATCGCAACGCCAAGTCTCTTAAGAATCTTAACAGCATCCTGGGCTTGATCAAGCGTTATGCCTTTTTTGATAACATCTTTTAGAATCCTTGGGCTTGCGCTTTCAACTGCCATAGCTGCTGATCTAAGTCCTGCCTTATACATCAGAGTCAATAGTTCCTCATCTACAGTATTTGCCCTTAGCTCGCAAAACCAAATCAAATTAAGGTCTGCCTCTATCATCTTTGTACAAAGCTCAACAGTGCGTTTTCTATTAAGCGTAAATGTATCATCACAAAAATACAGGGCATTAAAATTGTATTTTTCCTTGAGCATCTTTATCTCACTAATCACCCTGTCTGTCCCTGAAAACGTATTCAACCGCCCCCATTGATCAGCTACAGAGCAAAATACACATTGATACGGACATCCCCTGCTTGCGATTATCGTTGTTGGTCTGAATGTCTTTTGCAGTTCTTTATCTTTAAGTGTAAAGGTAAATCTATATTTTGTAATATCCACAACATCCCTGTCTGGAAATGGAATATCATTTAGGTCTTTGATCCTTGGTCTTTTTTCATTATGGATTATCTGCCCATCTAATCTTACTGATGTGCCGATAATATCCCTCACAGCCGATACGCTGAAATTATTAGAAAGCGCCTTAACCACTTCCAAAAATGTCTTCTCGCCTTCTCCAATAACAATAAAATCAAGACCCTCACAATTTTTAAGCGTATCTTCTCTATCAAGAGTAGGATGCGGGCCTCCAGCACAAATGATTGCCTTTGGAAGTTGCGGTTTAACTATCTTAATTGCATCTCTCACCGCAAAACGCGTCCTTGTGTTCATATAAAATCCAATCAGTAAATCCTCATCTTTATCATATTTAGAGATAAACTGATTCAAAGCCCCAATCCTATCAGGCTCCATTATAAGATCAAGAACCGTTACATCCGTAAAACCATGCTTTTTGATATAACCAGATATGTACATCAACCCAAGCGGCGGCATACTGCCCTTGCCCGTTGTCGCTACCACTACCTTGCCAAGTACTGAATCACACTGTATAAGAAGTATCTTCATTTATTCTCCATCTTAAGTAACCCTTTAAGTGCTCTGCCCTTAAAATCCCGCAAAGGGACTTGTCCCTTTGAACCCATTAAAAGTATGAACTTTTTCTTATATCTATAATTATATGAAATATCTACTTCAACTAATTCTTTCTTAATTAGATGAGCATTTATGAATGTCTTATTCTTTAAATACATGTAACATAAAAGATTATTATTACTATCGTATTTAATCTCATCAAACTTTAAAAAAATCTGCTGACCCTTTGTTTTATTTAATAAAAAATCAACTGCCTCATTATCTTTATCTGCAATTGCCTTAATTCCAATTAATCTTACAGTAATTCCATCCTTTAATTCTATCAATTCTGGCGAGATTATTCGTTTTATTGAATGGTATGTCTCATCCTGAGTTGAATCTTTATCTATCCTTGAACGCAGCCCCATCTTCTTTGGGTCAACATTAACATTAATCTTAACTGGATCACTAAAGATATAAGGCAGATTATTAATCCTTTCCTTAAAATCTGTCTCATCTCTTTGATAAATTATCTCATAATCTTCATCAATAAGTGAACCTATATTTAATTTTGTCTTTATAATTGGCAGAAATTCCTGATTTACCTCATATCCTACGGAATTTCTATCAAGATTTCTAGCCGCAAGCATAGTTGTCCCGCTTCCCAAAAATGGATCTAATACCGTCTCGCCCTTAAATGTAAACATCTTTATCAATCTTTTGGGTAATTCCTCAGGAAACATTGCAAGGTGTTTAGTCTGTTTAGCACCGACAAAATTCCAATGTCCATGGAAATATTGGTTCCATTCCTCTTTGGTCATAATTGATTCTTCTTTGACCTTTTTATCTACCATAGGCTGCTCGCCGGGTTTTTTGAATATCAAGATAAATTCATAATCCAGCTTTATAAGACCATTTCTTGGATAAGGATAAGAACCCATTATAGCAGCCCCGCCAGTTGTGTTACAGGTTGTAGCCTTCTGCCAGATGATAGCCCCCATATAGTCAAGACCAATGGTTTCACAAAATTTGATTATCTCAGTTCTAATTGGAATCACCTTATATCTGCCGTAATATAAAGATCGGGCAAATTGATCACCGATATTTATACAGAGTCTACATCCATCATGCAGCACTCGATAAGACTCGCACCATACAAGATTGAGGTTATTGATGTAGTCTTGATAGGTATCGTTATATCCAATCTGATTGTCATCTCCATAGTCTTTTAACTGCCAATATGGAGGAGATGTTACGATTAGATGGATGGAATTATCAGGGATTTCAGAGAGATTACGTGAGTCGCCGATTATTATTTTGTGGTTTGTGGTCATTTGTTAAATACTTTATTCAAACATAAATCTATACGGCATATCGTTAATTTCTAAATCATTGCATTTGATAAAATATTTTAACTGCGATTTCCTTGATTTTTTCAACTCTATTCTATTTAATTTATATAACCTTATTGTTATTTCCGCTCTTTTTTGATCTTCAAGTGAAGCTTTTTTATTTATATCAATTGATCCATCATAATTCATTATAAAATATCGTGAAAAACTATAACCATCTACATCTGGTTTTAATAGTCCTTCTTCAAAATTTTCTCTTTTAGCACTTTGACACGCATCACAACTTAAAAATAGATTATACCAATCATAAGCAAGTAAAGGAAAAACACTTTTTGGTCTAAAGTGTTCTATAGTCTTTCTGCTTTGAGCACCTAATTCAAACCCATCACAAAATGAACAATGGTCATTTGTCATTAAAGCTAATAGATCTATAATATCTTCATATTTACTATGCCAATAAAACTTGAATCTTTTATCTTCATTTCTTTTCTCTTTATATTCTCTTCCCCATTCTTCATAATTTACTTTCAAAAAATCAGGGATTTTTGTCCTGAATATTTTCCTCACAACTCTATATCTCTACCTGTTATCCTTACTAACTGTCTAATCTCTCTGCCAATAATATCTCTTATTTCCGTACCTTTAGAAGCAAGAATATTAGCAAGTTGAATAAATTTTTTATTTTCATCAGCAGATATAATATTTTTATTATCAAGCATTTTTTCTCTTAATTCGTAAAACTCTTTAAACAAATCCTCTGTTTCAAGGTCAAATAATTCCTTTACACCAAAAATATCTTCTACAACATATTCATAACTATAACCTGCCTTAGAATCTTCAACACTTTTTAAAATTGATTTATTATCCACCATATCAAAGGAATAAACCTTTGCATCGCTTACTGAATTTACTACAAAAGGAGAATGAGTTGAGACAAAAATTTGCGCATTAGGAAACAATTCCTGAACTGCTGGCAGGATTTTACGCTGCCATTTTGGATGTAAATGTATATCAATTTCATCTAAGAAGAGAATAAAATTACGTTCAAAAATATCTATATTGTTATCATACCAATTGATTAAATCCATCCGCATTGATAAATCGCCAATCCAGCTTATTATAGATTTTAGTCCATCTGGTAAAACATCAAAGTTTAAAGGTTCCTCACTCGTAATTAACTTTAATTTTAATCCGAATGGTTCAGTATCAAGTGTGAATTTAATATCTAAACCAGTAATCTTTTGTATAGCTTTTTGAATTCTATCAATTGAACCTCTGAACTTATCTGCTTTTAATTGATTATGTTGTTTTTCTGATAGTGCTTCTTTAGCAAATGTAAGTGCCAACCATTGGAAAAGTTGTGCTGAATCATAAGATGACGTAAAAGACAATGAATTATTAAATGGATTATCAGTCATTTCCTGAATTGTATTTAAATTAGACGATGATATTGTCCTATAACCTGAATAAGCAAAAGCAGCAAAACTAAATTTATAATCTTTTGAATATGGCAGATAATTTGGACACGCCAAAGTATATACATTAGCTTTACCATCCCCTTTTATTGTTGTATACTTATTAAGATAAGGATTTTTATCTATGAATTGAAGTGGAGAATTAACTATTAATTGACTTTTTAAATCTGAAAGACTTGAAAGAATAATTATTTCATTATTCTCAAAAAGGATCTCGCAAACAGAACTATTTTTATCCTTTATTCTTTTTAAAATATTAAAGTAATCATTAGAACTCAAAACACTAGCTAATGCATAAAGAATTGTACTTTTACCAACTCCGTTAGGCCCAGTAAAGATATGAATCTCGGCCTTCTCTTTATTCCCGCATTTTGGAAATTCTAGTTGGAGCTTTTCAAAAGGTCCAATTTCATTTAGATATAATTTTTCTATTCTCATATTATATTATACAATATTTTCTTTTATAATGGGTTCAAAGGGACGAGTCCCTTTGCGGGATTTTTAAGGGCGGAGTCCTTAAAAGGTTATATCAATTGGTCTATCACTAAGGTGTATAGCATCATACTTACAAACAGCCCGACATATTCCGCACCCATAGCATTTCATCGAATTTATATTACATTTAACATTTTTTCTATCATAACTAATAGCCCCGTAATAACACCGTTTCATACATTCCCTGCATCCAGAGCATAGATCATTATTTATTTCGGCAATATATTCAGCCCGCCACATTGCCTTTCCTAAATCCATGCCTACCTGAAACCTATAAGCCATGCAGTCACGGTCACAATTACAAATTGAGCCGATATATGGAGTCTTTAGTGTCCATATCGTATGGGTCTGGCCTTCATCATCAAGGGTTTTGATGAATTTCACTGCTTCATCTGCTGAAATCCGTTCAAAGTCTTTGAAGTCGTTGGTGTCTTTGAATATTGGCGATAGATCAAATCCTATTCCAAGACAATACCTTCTTTCAGCCTTTATGGTTGCCTTTCTGCAAACGCATGGAAGTCGAACTATTGATTCTACTCCTTCAAGGATTTTATTAATATCCTCAATGGGTACTACCTGACCAAAGTGTTTTTTCTTTAGATATTTTGTGAGGGTTGGATGAACTATTAGATTGTATATCTTAGGGAATCGTTTTTTAAAATTATTGGCGCGGGGGATGTCTACGGTCATTGCATGATAGAGTTTATTTATAAATGTGGTCAGTTCCCCTTTTGAACTAACAGAGTTAAAGACCTCTTCTGTGTAGTTTGAGAGATTTTCATACCATTTTTTGCCCTCGCCATGACTTGTGCAGAATTCACACATTGCCTGTTATATCCTTGACCTTTTCCATAAATGTCTTATACCAATTTTCATATAGAAGCTGTTCTGTTACCTTAAGTGATAATTCTGAATGTCTCTCGACCTCAGATGGATCTTGTTTTAGATTATTAATTATCTCAATTAATTCATCTCTTGTATCAAAGAAACAACCTGCCCCAGAGTCTCCTGCTATCTCTTGTGTCGCATCGTTTTTATGATATATTATCGGAACGCATCCACAAAAAACCGCCTCATGGAGATTTAATCCAAAACTCTCTTTTGTCGTTGATACCCATATCACAGCATCATTTCCATTCCAAAAATCCCTTTTTTGCTGCACTGTCTTTATTGAATCAATCTTTATATCCATTGGGATTATCTTTGAGAGGTCTTTGGTCAAAAATTCAAACCAATCACTAAACCAATCCCCTCCAACCTTGACCTTTTTAAGCAGCTGCCCGCAGCTATTAAGATTGTATCTAATACGACGGTCAAAATTGCGTTTGTTTATTGGGGGATATTGAACGCCAAATTTGCTGTCATCCCATGTCCTTGCCTCAATCCAAGCATCTTCAACAGATGCGCCGTTTTTATTTATCTTATTTTCAAGATTTTCACCCTTTAAAAAATGCCTCTTTGCCCAATTTGAAACAAAAAATATCCTCTCAACCTTTATCTTATCTACAAAATAACTCTGTAATCCCGTGTCTTCTGTATGATGAAATAATATTCTATGCCCATCAAACTTAGGAACGTCTCTATATGATTTTCTGCCGCAATGATATATTATCAGGTCAAATTCCTTTGGCGGCTTATGTAGTGAAAACATCTTTTTAATGGGGTTTTGATTATACAGCCTTAATTTATTAAAAGATTCCTTATACATCACATCAACGGTTGTATCGTTATGTAGATATATCCATGATTCATGCCCAGCTTCATGAAGGCATTCAGCCATGTTTATCCCTACTTGGGCAACGCCCCCGATAGTTAATCCTGTTGCAAATACGGTTAATATCTTCATTGTCTATATATAATGCTGTCCGTCACTGTCCCAGATTTTTAACTTTGAAGAAAATTGATTTCTTATTGGCGAGAGTCTTGGGCATTCACGGCAGCTTAATGGTAGTTCATTATAACTCTTTGCGAAATAAAACTGTCTGCGAAATTGCGCGGCATTGCCTTTATTATAACTATTAGGCGTATCAAAAAAATTACCATATTTCGTATCAGGCGGCATCTGACAACATGGTGAAAAATCCCCTTTTGCACCTATTACTACCATTTCAGATAACATACTGCACCAAAATATCTTTCTATTTCCATATAATGACGGAAGAGTTATATCTGTATTCCAATCTGTTTTAGACATCAAATATTTATATATTTCTTCAACATCTTTTTCACCCAAATAAATTGGACTATAAATACTTTTATCGTTATTCGTTGGATGAAAACTACCAAATCTCATTCTATCCACGCCTAATTCTTCGGCTTTATTAATCATTGGCTCTATATAATCAAGATTAAATCTTCCAATAATACAATTTAACTCTATCTTAAAGTTTTTGTTTTTGTCTTTATCTCTTTCTTTTACAAGATTTGAAATATTATTTATTACTGTATTATATGTATCTTCCGTACCACCGCGCTGCTTATTATATGTCTCAGCATTATATCCATCCAAACTTATGACAATACTATTTAAATTTTCAAAGATTAAATCCATTTTTTTATGAAGTAAAAGACCATTTGTTGTAATACTGGTTACATTAAACCCATTATTCTTAGAAAGTTTTATAATATCTTTTAGTGGTTCATAAAGTAATATTTCGCCCTCTGCTGCATAATTAATGTTTTTAATTTTTGAATTATTTTTAAAATATGATAATATTTTATTAATACTATCTAAATTCATATCATAATTAGAAAAGAAATCTTTATCCTTTAAAAGCCATAAACAATGAGGACAACGTAGATTACACTTACGAGTTAAAAATATATCGATTGATTTTGCTAATGTCTCACCTTTATAACGGTGAATCTTATTTTTAATTCTTTTTAATATTTGATTCATTAATTTAAGCGCCTCACCAATTTTTATTGATTATTATCATTTATTTTCTCATGAATCTCTTCAATCAAATCAAGCAGCCCCTGCCCCATATCTGTATGAATATTACTTACCATTTTCTTGCCCATTCGAGGATTAAAGGCATATGGGGTTATTAGATAATGACCGCTTCTATATACATCTGAGAATTCAAGTTCAATATCATTTCCTAATATCTCATTTATCATTATCATGACATTTCTTACAGACATTTTTTCATTCCCAGTAAGGATTATATTTTTATTTGCATATTCTTCTTTTAACACCTCAACGCTTAATTCAGCGGCATCATGGACATGTATATATTCCCGCAATTCCTCTCCTGTACCTCCATATGAAATCCTATGTTTAGTCATTGCATCATAAAGCAAACGATATAGCCCATTTCTATAATCAGCGCGCCTTCCATATAATGATCCATATCTTAGGATTGTATAATCCATCTGATACCGCTCATGAAATGCCTCAATAAACATCTCTGCAGCTTGTTTGCTTGCCCTGTAAAAATGTCCTGATCTGCTGTAAACATAAACAGAACTTGCATATATAAACCTTACTGCACCAGCCTTACGAGTTGCCTCAAGGGCATTAACGCATCCAAGCACATTTAATTTACAAGTATCAATAGGGCGGTTTATTGCCTCATCAATATCCGCAAGCCCTGCAAAGTGATATACCGCCTTACATCCTGAAATTGCCTCTTCCATTGCCTTTGGATCAAGTATGTCTCCAATTATCATCTCCTGACCTTTCTTTAACCATGGCGATGGATTTAAATCAAATATCTTTACTTTATAACCATTATCTGTCAAGGCATCAGCTACATAGGAGCCAAGAAATCCTGACCCCCCAATCACCATAATTGCCCCGTCTTTTGGAGTTATTGAACTCATTTATTTACCTTTTATTGGATATAATTTTACAAGCATATCATTTTTCATTAGTTGTTCTACTCTCTTTAAATCTTCCATCGTATCCACACTATAAGTCTGATATTCCTTATATACCATCTTTACCTTATATCCATGTTCCATTACCCTTAACATATCAACTGATTCAATTATCTCAAGGGGCGTAGGTTTTAACTGATTGAATTTAATAAGAAAATCCCTTCTAAATGGAATTATACAGACCTGTTTAAGCATAGGGATATTCTTACCGCCCTTTTTTCGAGAAGGAATAGGTTCTCTTGAAAAATACAAGGCAAATCCTTGTTGATCTACTACTACCTTGACCTCATTTGGGTCATTATGTTCTTCTTCGGTCTTTAACGGGGCGCTCAAATTTACTACCTGTATCTCAGGGTCTTCTTTGATTGGAGCAATAGCATCATCTATCATATCTGGGAGCATCATTGGCTCATCTCCCTGAATCATCACCACTATATCAACATGTTTACCAGTTGACTTTTCAATCTTGAGCATTGCCTCAGATGTCCTGTCAGTTGCGCGCTCATGGGTATCAGCAGTCATTATTGCCTTGCCGCCAATTGACTCTATATATTCCTTTATCTCTATATCACATGTTGCAACATATATATCATTAAGTGTGCGGCACATGGCAGATCTATAATATACATGACCTATCATAGGAATATTATTAATCATGGCAAGCGGTTTGCCGGGACATCTGGTTGAAGCCATACGAGCAGGTATTATTCCAATTATATTCATTTTTTACCTCTTATAAATTTTAAACCTTCTCTGCAGCTTGTACCTAAAAATAGAGTATCAAGACCAAATCCAATGAATCTATATCCTTCATCAATCTTTTTTGTTACTAAAGTTGGATCAGGCGGAACTACATGAAATCCACTTGATCTCTTATATGTCTTTGAAAATTCAATCACCTTTTGAAGTTCCTTTTTGACTTCTGGATGGTTAAACTCTCCCGGCATCCCCATTGATGCTGAAAGATCATATGGGCCTATTATAAAGGCATCTATCCCGTCAACTGAAAGTATCTCTTCTATATTTTTTACAGCGTCAATATGTTCAATCAGGACTATTATAATACTATCCTCGCGGTCAAACCGCTTATACTCCTCAAATCCAAAACCATACCCTTGCGCTCTGGCAAGACCAACACCCCTTTTACCTACAGGAGGATATTTTACGCAGTCCACTGCATACTGCGCATCTTCTTTAGTATTCACCATTGGCACAATTACTCCATGTGCCCCTGAATCCATTACGCGTTTGATGATATATGAACTATTTTCACCAACCCTTACAAGCGGAGTAACCCCTGCAAGTTCTATAACCTGAATAAGCTGCTGAGTCTGATCAAATGTGATAGAAGAATGTTCAATGTCTATTGTCAGCCAGTCAAAGCCAGCCTTTGCCATTATCTCTGCAACTGTCGTATTGCCAATGGTTATCCATGATCCAATTGTCAGAGTCTTATTATGTAATTTTTGTTTTAAGGTATTTTTCATATGATTTACCCTCTATTATTATAAAATACCTTTTCTATGATAAAGGTTTAAGCGCCCACAATTGAAAACGAGGATCATGCGGATAAAAATTATAACATTCTTCATAAGCTGCCTCTATAAGTTGAGCATGAGAAAAAACGCTTCTAAAATCATCTGGTGAAAATTCAAAGACATGATAATGATACGCAAACTTAACCATATCTTCAACAGTTTTATTATATTGATTATTTTTATATCCTAAAGGCCTAATCCTTGTGATTAATCCCTTATGAGGAATTGAAATAAATATCATTTTATTAACAAGCTGACGCAATTTATTCAATATAGCTATTGGATTTTGAACATGTTCTAATACTTGAAAGGCAAATATATAATCAAATTTTCGATCTAATTTTAAATCCATAATATCAGATAATATTGAATCAAATCCATTCTCCAATAACATTTTATGAGATTTCTCATCAATATTAAGACTGGTTCCAGATTTATTAAAAAAATTGAGAATGATTCCGCTTGCATCACCAATTTCTAAAACAGAACTATCTTTATCAAATATATCATTTTGAGAATGTTTTATAATGAATTCAACCGTTCTGCATAATCGCGATTTCATCATTATTATATCAGACTCTATAACCTTTGCCTCATCATATTCATCCATAATTGAGATATGTCTTTTAACTTTCTGATCATCAAAAAATTTATACTCAGATGTATTCTCAACACTTTTTAAATAATTAATCAATGCGGTATTTCGAGCTGCCCTTTTTCTTTCTTTACTATTAGGCTGCTTTAGTATTATTGTTCTTATCTTTTCAATTAAACGAGAAGTCGTTTGTGTCAACATTAATAATACCTCATTAATTTTCTTAAACAATTAGTATAATCTGGCTTTTTCCAACAATTGCCTTGAGAATTATAATCATTTAATTCACTCTCAACTAGCTTGGGATCAATCTGAATATGAGTACATGTTAGACATGTAATTATAGACCTGCTGCTAAATAACCCTTTAGAAATTTTGCCTGTTTTATATCAAGAAACATATTTAAACCCAGATGATACGCTTACTATACTTGAAGTTTCTTGTAAAATTTGCATTATTTTATAATTTTAGTAAAGCCTGCAGTCTATATCTATCACGCCCTGCAACTGCCGTGCTTCGTTCAGTCATCTTTGACCTTTTAATAAGGGTATTTAGAAATATCTCATTATATTGCTGGTCAAGTCTGCCAATAAGTATCTTCTCATAGAATCGTGCAGCAGCCCTCAAAAGACGTATATGAGGAGCATTACTTCTATCCAATAATATTAATGGAGTCCCTGCAGTTGTTATATCAACAACCTTTAAACCATTATTTGTACTGCAATGAGTTAATGACTCTGGGCTAAAAAATGAAATATGCGGTGTCAAATTTTTTCTATAAGCATAATCCTTATTTGGAACCTCTATAAAACATACCCCTGATGAAGTAAGCGACCTACTTATTAACCTCATTAATTCTGAGGGATTAGACATATGTTCCATAAAATGAGAGATTACTATTAGATCAAACTTGCCCTTTACTGCCTTATAACTTTTATGTATCTTAGCGTCAAAGGTCTCCTTTAAATATGTGACTGCATCAGGACCGCCTTCTACAGCTGTAAATTTAAATTCCCTTTCAGGTAAAAGCGCTCTAAGCTCTTGAAAAAATCTGCCGTATCCAGCCCCAATATCCAACACCCTTTCAATGTCATTGAGAGAAGTCTTTGATTCAATATACGCTATCTGACTGAATGCCTTTGATTGTAATTTATGTGTGCGGTCATCAGAGTGTTTTTCGCTCCAGTACTTTGACTGTGAATAGTATTGATCAAGCTCATCTTCTGTAAACATAGGCTCTATCTGAATATGAGAACAAGACTGACATCTTACAAGCCTTCTGCCTATAAATATTCCTTCAGTCTCCTTTGCAGTATTATACCTTGAAAAATGCTTTAATCTTTCAGACCCGCAGACTATACATTTTGATTGAGTATTTTTGGAGGATGCCGCTAATTTATCCATTTTTAACCCCTTTATATTTTTTCGTAAAATTCTTCATACGCTGTATTAGTTATTACTACAAGTCTGCCACGTTTATTTTGTTTAAGATATTCTCTTACCTGTTTTAATTGATTCGTTACCAGCATTTCTTGATGAAGTAATTCTTCTCTCTTTTTATTATCTGTCTCTTTATAAAAATGAGAACTACTGCTCTTTGAATATCCATCCATTCCAGCTATATAGATATTCTCTGCCCCCATTACTAAGGCAACCCCTATTAAAATCGTACCAACCGTTGCGCCTTCTGAATAGATTATTCCATCTTTAATCTCTATTGACCCAATTTTCCCAGGATATATGTCATCAAAAGCAATTTCCTCATATTTTCCTTTATAATATTCCTTTATTATTCGATTTGCAAAATACGGGCTGAGTAGTAATTTGCTATTGGTATTTACTTTATTTATATATGCCATAAAACGCTTTCGATTCGTAAAACCATGATAATCAGGTACAAATAGATTATCTATAAAATTTCCTGCCATTACTATTGGATTATGTTTATCAATAAATCTCTGTATCTCATCCCTTTGTTCTCTAAGCGTTGGTCCAGATGCCAGTATAAGAAAGTCTCTCCCTTTATGTCGGTCAACATATGGAGGAGTGGTTAATTTTACATTTGTATTAACCTTTGAGGGGCCTCCTTTGAACCTGATTATAAGTCTTTTTACCTTGTCTGAACTTTTGATGATAGCCTTTAGCTCTTCCTTTGCTCGTCCTAAGGAATAACTGCTATAAACAAAGAATTTAAAGAACTTTGCATAAAATTCAATCTCGCCTTTTGAGAGTTTATCATGTTTTAGCACGCTTTTATTAAAATATGTGTTTGATGTGGATGCAATCATCCCTTTTTCTTTACAATATTCTCCAAGGGCAGTATGCGGATATGGATAGAATACCGTTATCTGTAATTCCTTTGGTTTAATTATTTGATTGGTTCTGATAGTTTTAAATATTGACCTTCTTGTTTCGCCCGGTATTCCTACCATATTAAAGGTTTGCAGATGAATACCTGCCCTTTTTGCCATATCTTTTGTTTCGCGTATCATCTCATCTGTTATTTTTCTATTAAGCACCTTATAACGAAGATCTGCATCCCCGCTTTCTATTCCTAATTCTAATTGAGTGCAGCCAATGCTTTTTAGCGCCTTCATCATCTCTTCATCTACTGTTCCAATACGCACATTGCAATGAAATGATTTTGTGGCGAGAAGTTTCTCTGGATAGCGATTACAAAAATCCATTGTCCATCGTTTGTTAAGTGTAAATATATCGTCATCTATTACAAAATGATCAAATTTATATTGATCTGATACTAAATTTAACTCCTCAATTGCTCTATCAACGCTGACCTGGCGAACATAATCGCTTGGTTTTGGAAAATTATCCTTCATTACTTTATTACAGCAATAACTGCAATTAAATGGACAGCCTCGGCAAAATAGAAACCGAACTGGCAGCATCATCGGGGTCTTTGCAGAATTTCTAAATCTCTCAAAGAAATTCCTGTCTGCTATAGGCAGTGTATTTAAGTCTTTGACATAATAGGTGCATGACTTTGCCGAAATATCTGGTTTACCCGGAAAGATCATATTTTCAATATTAGCAGGCTCAATTCCTCCTTCTACTGCCCTTACAATATCTAAAAGCGGCTGCTCTCCCTCACCGCGGCAAACTGCATCAATATTTTCTATAAAGGCTATAGACTCTGGATCTACCGTTACCGCAACTCCCCCAATTACTGTATAAATATCTGGTCTAATATCTTTTACATGCCGCAGCATCTCTACTACATAAGGAAATTGGTGACTATTTGCGGTTGCTGCAACTATTGCTGGGTCATAAGACTTTACTGCCTCTTCAATTATATTCAGATTATTTTCATATACCTCAAGCAGTCTGCAGTCATAGCCGTGAACTTTAATATAAGTGGCTAAAGAGGCAATCCCTTGATGCCATTTTGCCTTTGAGCCAATCATTGTGAAAATTAACAGTATCCTCAAGATTTTCCTCCAATAAGAAGTATATGAATGGAATTATATTAGCAAAAATATAAAATTAATGCAAGAATACTTAAATTTCTTAGATTTACTTAAAATTAAATCGATAAATTACATTATTTAGGGTCATCTTGTTCAATCTTTTTACAAGGTTTAAACCAGAAAAAAATTCCCAAAAAGAGATATAAATTAAATAAAATAAAGTGTAACGGCTCATTTTTTAGAAGCGCTCTATAAGGTCTAAAAAAATCACAAAACTTCCAATAAAATTTTTTGTTAATCGCAAGCCTTTTATGTTTAATTCTAAAATTAATTGCTGCCTCAAAATATAACCAGTGCTGCCATGTAATTAATTCAAGATTACTCAATTGAGAAAAATTTATCGTTAGTTTATTCTTTCGTCCAAGTTCTAAATGAAGCGCTTCTTTATCAGTAATATAACCTTTTTCAAGACCATATTTATAAGCTGCTGTGCCAGGGTAAGGGTTTAATATTGCAACAGCAATTCTATCTGGAATAAGATAACACCTCCAAAGTCCAGCCCTTGTATTATATATAGTCTTTCTATTTTCACCCGGAGTTCCAATTATTAAAGGAGGCAGGGAATGTATCCCAACCTTATAACATATATTTAGTGCATTTATATTTTGCTCAGGCTTGACCATTTTTTTCATATTTTTAAGCATAGTTGCATCAAATGATTCTATGCCAAAGGTAAATCTATAACAATTTGATTCTTTAATATATCTCATTTTTTCTTCTGTAACTTCATCTACCCTTCCCTGTCCATCCCAATATATTTCATATTTTTTTGCAAGTTCGCATATATTATTTATATGGTCTTCATTATTAAGCCATTCATCAAATATAGATAAAAAACTGTATTTATTTTCTTTTAAATATTTAAATAATCTCTCAATTGTATCTTTGCTGTATCTTCGCCATCCTTTTAATTGACGAAAACAAAAAAAACAATTATATGCACATCCCCGCGCAGTAAGTATAAATATATATTTATGCCCTTCTCTTTGGAGCTGCCTTGTTCTGTCATTGATTAAAAAATGCTTTGGAACCTCTGAATCATATTTTTCCAAATCAAAGTGATTAATATTAAGCGCAGGTAAATCGTCTAACTTAATTAATTTTTCATCCCCTGTCTTTACAATATTATCATCTTGTAAAAAGACTATACCAGGAACTGAATTTAAATCGCCGCTTTCTTCTATACATTTTATTACCTTTTTAAGGGTTATCTCTCCTTCTCCATTAACAATAACATCAATTGGACAAGCCCTGATTAAAAACTCATAATCAGCAGTTATCTGTCCGCCGACAACAATTATAATCTTGTTATTCGCTTTTTTAAGCTCTATAGTTAGTTCCTTTATATATCGGTATGCAGAGCCAAACCCTCCAATGCCTACCATTTCGTAGCCATTTTTTATTATAATATCAACTAGTTCGGAAGTTGAATGATTATATAAAATGTTATCAAGTATATCTACAGAATGCCCCAGAGGCTCCAGTATATCTTTATAAAATCCATAGTGCCATGGAATATTTGATTTATTATTTGCTCTTTCAGCGCATCTAATTAGAATTAATTTCATATGGTTATCCCTAATTTACGAATAAGATATTTTAAGCATCTTTTATGTTAGCTAAATATTTATCATAGTCTTTATCTAAGCGTTTGGAAAATGGTTTATGTCTTTGTAATTGTTTATCAAACCAATTAAATGTCTTTTTATACCACATTTTTTTCTTAATTGATCCGCATTTAGAAAGATTTTTTATTTCTTTTGAAATATTTTCAAATTCAATATTTGTAAGATAACCTAGTTCAAAACCTTTCTTTGTAATTGTAAAGGCATAATCAAACATATTATAAAAAACAAATAATAAAATTCCCTTATATATCTTGTTAACATAAAAATTTTTATTATATTGATTTTTATCTAGTTCAGATAACTCTTTATAAAAAATATCTATATCCTTAAAATATAGAGCATCCCCGCCTGTTAACTGTCCCTTCCCAATGTAATCATAATAATCCTTTAATTTCCAATAAACTCTTAATATATCCATCAAACGAAATCCATTGTCATATAAAAACCCATCTACATCCCTAAAAAGAGCTGTATTTTCGTAAATTTCAATAAAACTTACTTCAAGTTTTAGTCCTATGGTCATTTTAAGCGCATTTTCTGTGCAGCCTTTTAAAATAGATAATTCTGTGCCTTGAGTATCCATTTTGATGAAATCTACATCATTAATTGAATGTTTAATAATAAAATTATCTAAACTTATAACCCTTGATGAAGGAATAACTTCTTCTGAGATAATATCAAGTCTTTCAGAATCAACATATTTTGACATTAAAGGCATATTTGGTCTTAAAATAGAAGACGCACCATGCCGTTTTGTAATAAAAAAGTTTAAATCCATTGATTTTGAATATATAAAATAATTATAATATTTAATATTTTCATTATTTTTTAGTAAGTTAAATTCTCTTGAGTCAGGTTCAAATCCTATAAATTGTGTGGCTCCAGAGCTGCTCATCCAATCTTCAAATATTCCTCCCCTAGCTCCGATATCAATATACATAAAGGGATTATTCTTATCAATAAGATTTAAAAAATAATTATATCTTTTATCCATTGCCATATAGTCTCCTTTTAGTTAGATTTCATTGATAATATAATCTATTATATTGATTTTAATTATTCATTTCCTGCAAATTGATTCTGAATTATATAAAGGGCATAATAAAACCCCTTGATTTCCATAAGCTGATCATGAGTTCCAATCTCAGCGATATTTCCATTTCTCATTACAATAATCTTATCAAAATCCTTTATTGCGCTTAAACGATGGGCTGCCATGATAATTATCTTATTGCTATGGCTTTTTTTCAGATTAAAATATACCTGATATTCTGTTGCATAATCAAGGGCATTAGTTGCTTCATCAAGCAAAAGAATCGGCGCATCCTGTAAAAATACTCGAGCCAATCCTATTCTTTGTCTTTCACCGCCAGATATAGTAACGCCACGTTCACCAAGTCCTGTATCAAGACCATTTGGCATTTTTCTTACAAATTCCGATGCTGCCGCCATATCTAGCGCCTTCCAAATATCTTCATCCGTTGCATTAGGTTTATAGTATTTTATATTTGTCCTAACAGATTCATGAAATATTATTGGGTCTTGATTCATATAACCAATTGAATAACGATAATTTGTTAGATTATTATTATCTAATAAATTATCATCAAGATTTATTAATCCAATGTTCGGTCGTCTAATAATTGAAAGAATATCAAGCAGCGTAGATTTTCCTGAACCTGAAAAACCAACAAGCGCATTGAGTTTTCCTGCCTCAAAGTCTATTGTCACATTATTAAGCGTCTTTTTATCTTCACTATAACCAAAAGAAACATTTTGTAAACTGAGTTTCTTTAGATATAAATGCTGCTTTTTTGATTCATCTTCATTAATCTTATCTTTGTCAGGACCATCTGGCTGATTTAATAATTTCATCACGCGGGAAAGCGGCGCATATGCTGAAAATATTGCTGTCCTTGCCCTTTGCAGTCCTCCTGCCGCAGACAGCGAACGCATTAATAAAAATAAATATGCAAGAAATTGTCCGGGATTTGAGAGCAATGTCTTTAAGTCAATAAAGGTGTTTAAAAATAACACGGCAGTAAACATTAATAGTGATATTCCTATATCCTGAGATACCCTTGATACGCCTATCAAAACTCCCATCTTTATCGCAAATTTTTCTTGTTTGTCATGTTCCTTTAGAAACTGGAATAACTCTCTCTGCTCAAGTCCTCCAATTTTAATCATCTTTATTCCATAGATTATTTGATGGACAAAGTGAAACAAATTTGACTCTGTAATTGATAGTTGTCCACCAAAATATTTCATCTTTGAATCTATCTTTGAATGCAGAATAAAAAATATAATCGCTGAAATCAATACTATAATCGTAAGTCCCCAAAATAAATAAAACAACATTACAAAATATATTATACTTTGAATGCCAAATGTTATTAACTCTATGAACATCTGTATTAAATTAGAAAAACGATTCGTCTCAGCCTGCTGCAAAAACAAAATATCTCCGCTTCGTGCCTGATTAAAATATTCAATATCAAATGAAAATACCTTTTTAATCATAGATTCTCTTACATCACGTTTTAGAGATAATTGCACAATAGATGAAAGCCACACATTTGTAAGGGTAATTACTGCGGTTAATATAGTCATCACTAACACTACTACAAACATAAAACCCATTAGTCCCATTCTTGTAGAGAAAACCTGAAATCCTGTGAAATCAAAATGATGTTTAAACACAGTAAAGGTCAAGAGAGTTTTCATGTCTTTATCTGTAGCTACAAGGGATTTTATCAAACCAATTAAGGCTACCGCCTTGCCGCCTTCTATAAATGCAAGCAGAAAAGATAATCCTAGTATTGCTAATGTTTGAATAAGTTTATTATGCAGATAACCCCAAAGCGTACGAAGTTCAGCGCTTGTAAAGATACTCCACATCGTTTTTTTTTCTTTGGCTATTATGTCTCGGTCTTTCTGACTTTTTACAGAACGAATACTAACCTGTTCTTCTAACATTTTTTATTCCTTTAAAATACAAATTACGAATTAAACGATATCGTATGTTCTGTGGAACATGCTTTTGTCAAATCATCTTTATTTAGATTAGATTTAACCTAAATATTAAATAAAGATGATATTATAATTTTTAAAGGTTATTGTAATTCTAATTACAATAGAGAGTCAAGGTATCTATCATAATGAAGACAATATAAAATTATACCAATCCTTAGACCTTATCTCCCATGAATACGATTCCATCACAATCTCTCTGCTTCTTCTTCCCATCTCAATAACCATATCCTCGTTATTTTTCAGCAATACCAATTTTTCAACCATAGCGTCAACCGTTCGATCCACTAAAAATCCATTTACTCCATCTTTAATCAATTCTTCAGATCCTCCTACCTTTGTGCTTATAACTGGAAGGCCGCACGATGCCGCCTCTAATACGCTTAATGAAAATCCCTCTGATGTTGAGGCGCATAAATAGGCATCTATACTATTATAAAACCCCGGCATCTCTGTCAAAGGCACATATTGTCCCTCAACCGGCATAACTAGTTTTAACTGCACGCCCGCTTTTTTACACGCTGGAACTATATATTCTGTAATCCCTTTTCGCCAGTCATGTTTTTCTGAACCAGAGTATCCTATTATAAAATTGTCTCCAGTATTAAAATTCTCATTTTCAGGCTTAAATATATCTACATCAACTCCATTTAATGTACACACTATATCATTTAAACCAGCATTCCTAAACAGAGTTGCAAGACGATTGCTGACCGTATTAACTAATTTATAACCCTTTAAAAATCTAATCAATCTCTTAGGCGGTTCTATCAACACATCAGGCATTGAAAGCCTGTCATCCCATGAATGATGTGAATGCACCCCTACTATTATCCGAGAATTATCCGTTATAGTCAGGGTCTTTTTAACCCAGAAACGCTGCAGCTCACCTATCAACTGCCACCCCATAACAAAAACCTTATCATATGTCTTTGCGCGTCCCTTTATGTCTTCTTTACTCTTGACATATGCAATGTCTAATTGCAGATCCTTATGAAAATTATGTTTTACTAATGCCTTGGCAATTGCATCATATGCCCAATTTGGTTTATCACAAAGAAGTAAGACCTTTTTCATTTTTATTAACCCTCTTAATTAAGTTACACATTCTTCATTAACTGGCATTCCAGTTATATATTCGCATAATCTCTTGGTAAGTTTATATTTTCCCCACCATTGATTAAATATTGTATAATCTGCCCTTTTTGCAGCATCATTAAATAGTATTACCTTAACCCTCGTTATTCCACTTGCGGCAATCGCTGCTGCCCTATGATGACCAAATAACATCTCATACGGCTTCCATGGGAAATCCTTTGAAAATCTAGTTATATAAATAGGTTTATCTAACACTGAAATGAATTTTTTCTCATGTCCAACTCCTAGATAGCCAACTTTTTTGATATTTTCATATACCGAAATTATTCTGCTTATCTTATACCAAATATAATCATCAGAGTCTTTTCTCTTTTTATTAACAAAGCTCCCTGCTATAAGGCTAAAATGTTTGCCTTTTTCTGAAAAATATTTTATCATTTTATAATAATCGGTATCTTTATAATTTTCCTTTAAATAAGCTAATCCATCATTTTTATAAATTTCCAATAATTTATAATGAGGACTGTTAAGTATTGATCTATTAATGGTACCGTCAGGCTCTCTCAGAAAGTCATCTAAAGGTAAAGTTGTTTCATTAATAATAAACAACTCATCAATATCTACCTCAATCATCTTAATCGGGATAATAGAAGCATAGATTGCAATCAGCAGAGTATCTGTATCTATTTCTCCTTCCCATTGTATGAAGGTTTCTTTAAAAGGAGACGGTATAAAAAAGTTTATAAGCAGAAATCTCTTTATAATATTTTTAAGTCTTTGTAAGATATTATTCATTTAATGGCATCTTGTAATAATTACGCACATCTGTATCAGTATTGCCGTTTATCAGATCTAATATGAAATCAACTCTATTTTTTGTTTGATGATTTGCCATCACATATCTATAAGCAATATTTTGAAGTTCCAAAAAAGCCTCAGTATTTTTACGCAGTTCCTTGATTTGTTTTATTGCCTTGCTTAAATCTGAGTCGCAGTTTATATAAGCCTTCTTTGGATAATAATATTCATTTAACTCAGGATAATCAAATGGACATACCATAACTGCCCCGCATGATGGGGCTTCGATAAATCTAAGAGGAGTGCTGTAACTGCCTTTTTCCATTCCCTTTGGACATACTGGAGAATTCCACGATGTCAGACATTGGTTTAGATTTAATACCAGCGTAGAATATCTATCCAAATAATTATCAGCCCCAACGCTTCGTCTTACAATTCCAAGATTTCCCTCTTCAAATACCTTTAGATGAAGTTTTAACTTCCACGCAGATATATCTTTATCATTATTATGACACCTTCCAATTAGTCCCAGATCATATTTGCGGTCAATCCCCATATTAAAATATCTGCGCCCAACATCGCATGGAAACATATAGGTCTTAGTCTTAGTGCCCTTTAATTTTTCATTAAATAATCGTTCATATATAGAAGATACCACCAATATAAAATGAGGCTGAATCTTTTCATAAATCTCTAATAACTTTGTATAGAATCTCCAAGGGTCATCACATCTAAAGATCAAGATTATATCCTTTGAGAGTTCTTCAAGCCCCTTAATCATTAATTTATCGTCTTTATCATCTGTATTAAACATACCAACATGAAGCATTATCACATCAGGCTGTTTTTTATTCCCATATATATGCTCAATAGCCTCCTTAAGGGAAAGTCCAGATATAAAACCCTCACGATATTTTCCCCAAGCCCTTACCCTTACGGATGGTTCTATAGAAAGAGCCTCTGCCATATATTCTATTGCATATGTCAACCATTCTTTATACTTATTAGCGCCAAGTATCAATATCTCTTTCATAGAAATCCTCTTAATATATTAAATTAGATTTAAGCAGATTATAATATTTTTCCGTATAAAGCTGCTTTGATGATGGAACTATATGATTTTCATTATCACCAATATTTTCATTATCAAAGACTAATATATCTGGGATAAACTTTATACCTGTATCTGTTAATGTTTTATTGATTTGTTTAATATAATCTGTGGACTGCTCATATCTCCTATCCCAAGTTGGAGCATGGGCATATATAAGATTTATATTACTATTTTTACAAAATTGTATAATTTTAACAAGAAATGCTGTATTTTCCATCTCTATAGCATTTAATGGTTTTAAAGAAGAATTAAACTTAGTTTTTCTATTTTGTTGTTTAACATATCCATCTTCAAAAATATATGGTTTCCCAAAATCTGGATGACCTTTCTTTAAGATTTTTTGCGCCACTAAGACCATATTATGATGAGAAAAAATTAAATCCAAAAAAGTCATCAATGCCTTAATCTTTTCAGTAGAATTTAAATCCTTTAAATCATAAAGTGAATCCATGCTATATAAATAACCTTCATAAGAAAATGGAAATTGCAGAGTCTTTAAATTTAAAATAATTATGACATTTTTTAATTTGTTATTCTTTGCTGCCTTTTTTAAAATGTTAAATGGCCCTGCTAGTTCAAATGCGCCATTAAGGGCAAGATTTGCTGTCTTTGTCTTTGATAATTCACTAAATCTCTCCTCGTCAATCACATATCCTAAAGAACAATCTCCGATAAAGAGTGTTTCAATATTATTCATCTTTTTTAATCTATCTAATTGATATTCATATAACTGCTGAGTATTTGTGGGTTTATCTATAAATAAATTTTTTATCATAACATAAAATATCATTAGCAGCCATAATCCTACAAATAATAATAATATATAAAAATATCTCTTTGAGTTTGTTTCACAATTAACTGAACTCATAAACTCTCCTAAAACTAAAAATTCTGATACACAATCATTGGTTTTACAGAGCCAAATATCATTGATATAATTATTATTATCTTTATAGATAATAATAATATATCTCCATAATATCTTACAGATTCCGGTAAGTAATTTAATAATTTTTTCATATCAGCGCCTTTTTATTTTATAAAAAACATCAAACTAAAACTAAAATAATGCAAACAAATAAATCGTTCTATAAACGCAATCTTTTTATTATTTAGATATTCTTTATACCACTGCTTGCCATATTTTCTTTGCAATGTATCACGGTAATACATGGAAGCTGCCATGCCAATTCCCTGCAATATCCCAAATATCGCAAAATTTACAGTTGCTCCATGCCACAATCCAACTAAGAAAAATGTTATAAAAATACTTAAATATTGAGCCTTTAAGATGTGTTTTGAAAGTATTCCTGAGATTAACCATTTAAATAATGGCTGAAATAAATAATCCTTTACCCATAATGACAGCGTTATATGCCATCTATTCCAAAACTCTATCACGTTTCTTGCCAGATATGGTTTATCAAAGTTCTCTGGCAGGGTAAAGCCTGACCATTTCCCCATAGCTATTACTACATCGCAATAACCTGAAAAATTAAAATATAGAAATAATGGATAACTATAGAATATCTCAATGAAGTATTTTACTTGGCTTAAAAACATTAGCGGATTGCCGTTATACGGAGGGTAATGTTTTAATGCGTTATCTACGATGTTATCAAAAAATAATCCAATCACTAAAACCTTTATCATGCCGTTAGCAGCTCTGTGCAGACACTTCAGATTCTCTTTTTCACTTAGCGGTTTTAATTCCGCATAAATTGATTCCTTAAACTCATTAAATCTTTGTATTGGACCAGCCATTATCGTCCAAAAGGAAAACAAATAATTTAAGTAATCTACTATATCTATCTTATCAATCAACCCTGAATTCATCTGAATCAATATATCTAATTGTCTAAATAATATATATGATAACCCCAGTAGTTTAAAGGTTAAGAGATTAGAATCCTTTAAAAATATAAAGATATATCCATTAAGATAGAAAAACATGCCTAATACTATAATTATCATAGGCCATGCTGGAGCTGACCTCTTTTTCATTAATTTTATATACAAAAATGTTGGTATAACAAATACTAAAATCCCTATAATATTGGTTATAGAATTTAAATAAACTGCATATAACACAATATTTATGATATAAAATAAATAACGCCTCACAGCAGCAGGCGTTCTCATCAACATTGGTCCAGTGAGCAATAATAATATAAATATACCTGAAGTAATTGATAGATTATTCATTTATTAAGTTTCTTTTGCAATAGTTCAATAAATTCACCTACATTTTGCAGTTTTATTATCTCAGCGGTTTGAAATTTAACCTTAAATTTCTTTTCTACTGCCACTATTAATTGTATATGTGAGAGCGAATCCCATTCATCTATATCACTGGCGGTCATTTCATTAGATATTACAATTCCTTCTTCATCAAATACATCTCTAAATACTTCCTGAAGCTCTTCTTTTATATCCATAGTCATTGTCCTATTATCTCAATAAAATGTTTTATCTCTACTGAGAATGGTTTAATGTTATAAATAGTTCCTTTCTGTTCTCCCTGTCCTTCCCCTTTAGTCTGTTTAGCAAATCCTAATTCCTTATATAAATCAGCTACCAGATTATTTTTTTTGGTTGGCAGGTATTCCCCGACAATCCACTTGCTTCCCCAAGATTTAGCAGTATTAAATATCGCCTCTAGCACTGCATTTTCAATACCTCTCTTTAAAACCCTGCAGCTCATCACCCATGTATCAATAAAGGCTGTATCATTTATCCTTTGCAATATTATAGATGAGATAATACCATAATTGCCAAATTTATCTTCAAACTCTATACATTTGAGTGCATACTCTTCCGCATTTTCCATCATCTGTATAATAGCAGCTTCAGTGTATCGTTTAGTTCTTAGATTAAATTGATTGCTTTTATTTATCAATTGAGTAAATCTTGCAAGTTCTGCTGAGCCTACATTAATTACCCTTGCCTTCATCGTGAGAGACCTTAAATACAAATCATAATCTTGAGTTGTCTGCTCTAATTGCGCGCGTTTTACGTCTTTTATATAAGTATCAGATCGAATAATATCTTCAGAACTTAACTGCGCCCATTCAAAACACCGTGCCTCGTTTATTGCTCTAGCATATAAGGCCGGGTCGCTTGGCACATCAATTACCTCCACCTCTCTCAGAAATTGACGCACTAACTGTCTTTCAGCAGGATTATCATCAAAAAATACCAATGAATCTATTCCAATATTTAATCTTTTGGCAATCTCCTTTAAATTTGATGCCTTATCATTCCAATTAGCTATAAAACAGGCGATATCATCCATTTTTAAGATCATATTGGTATGTTTTTCAAATGGGACTCTTGCAGCATCTTCTTCATTTTTGCTGCATACTGCTAATATAACTCCTCGATTTTTTAGACTTTTTACCGTCTCTTGAAATGCAAGATATGCCTCACCAACAGCATTATTTGGATCAAGGTTTATCCCTTCTAATCCATCATCGCCAATCACACCGCCCCAAAGCGTATTATCTAAATCTAGTACGAGACATTTTTGAACCCTGCCTGCGTAAGTTGCAATTATGCGGGAGATTGCATGAGATACCACTCCAATTGCATCATATGAAAAACCTTGTTTGCTCATAAAGAAATTGGATTCATCAAACCATGTCTTTTTGCCAATATATGAGGCAAGGTAATCCATATCAATAAATGTAACGTTACTTGGTTTGGCTTCAATCATTTTCATATTTAATCTATTTAAACAATTAGTTTGAGAAAAAATATAATTTACCTCAAGGTTTCCTAATGGGCGATGTGTTGGTATTATAAAAAGGGACTGCAGAATCTGACATCCTTCTATTTTTTGCGCAACCCTTTGCCATAGATTTTTATAATGAGCAATCTTGACATCTACCCATGAGTTAATCTGTTCAGTTGTGGAAAATAATGGCGGATAATCCTTGATATCAAGGTCAGAAGTTAATAGCAGCAAAATCTCTGGCTTAAATGAATAAAGTACTGAGGCATCATTTAATATCTCCATATTTATACTATTAAACTCCCCTTCATAAATATCTGGGGCAATTTTCTCTTTATATAAAAATAATCTCAAGACATAGACAAGGTGAGAGGTTGTATAAGAACCTAAAACCGCTATTTTTTTGATTTGTAAGTCATTTATATTTTCACTGCGATACTGCGCTTCACATTTAAGAAACTTTGACGATAGGGATAATAACTCAACGCCATCTTTTGAATATATATCTGGAGAGCTAAAAAATTCTTTAAAAAAATTTATTCTATTATTAGTCATATTAATTTTATCTGCAGTTTGCCATTTGCAACCTTGTCTTCTGAATTATTTAAAAAATTCAACTTTAACTCAATAACCCCGGTTGCCTCACTTATAGTTGATACAGTTGCGGACAATCTAATTATATCTCCAATATATATAATTGACTTAAAATTCAATTGCTCTGAAATAATCATAACTTCTTTCATAGGCAATCCTTCACCAACAAGGGCTGATACAAGTAATCCAAGAATATTGCCGTAAACAACTCTTCCTTTAAATCCCATGTTTTTTGCAAATACTTCATCAACATGTATTGGATTATAATCACCTGAAATCACTGCAAATGTCTCCATGATTTGCGAAGTTATCTCTATTGTGCGATAAAATATATCTCCTTCTTTGATGGTATTCATTGTTTTATTATAAACCTTGAGTACTTCCACCATCTACTTTTAAGATATGTCCATTAATAAAGGAAGATTTATTAGAGCATAAAAATAACACTGCATGAGCAATCTCTTCTGGTGTTGCAATTCTTTTGACAGATATCCCATCTTCAACCATCTTTCTTGAAGTAGAGAGCATCACTCTATTCATTTCAGTATCTGTTACGCCGGGCGCAACACTATTTACCCTAACTCCATATTCGCCTAATTCAAGTGCCAGCCCTCGCGTTAGAGCCTCTATAAATGCCTTAGTAGCAGCGTATACAGCCATCATCTTTGGAGTTTTAGAGGCAGCAGATGAGGATATGGTTACAATTGAACCATGCCTTGATTTTTTCATTATCCTGCCGCATTCTTTTAGCAGATAAAATACGCCGTATTGATTGATTTTTATTATATTATCAAAATCTTCATCCGACATTTTAATCAATTTTCCAAAATGTGAAATTCCAGCATTTGCAACTACAATATCTATCCTCCCCCATCTTTCAATTGCAGCGTTACATAATTTTTTTGATGTTTCAATATCACTGGTATTTCCTTGAATCCATATAGCATTATTAATAGAGGCAGCAGTTGTTTTTTGTTCTTCGCTTTCATTTAGATAGCCTAAAACAAGGTTTGCCCCATTTTCTGAAAATGCGCGGGCTATTGCAGCGCCTATTCCGCGAGAAGCCCCTGTTATAATCGCAACAGACCCATTAAATTCGGATTTTTCAGTCATTTTATATTATCGCATCAACAAATTTATAATCTTTAATCCAGCATCACAATTTGGATAGTTAGCAAGGATATTCTCCGCTGCAATACCTGCTGCAGCCTTTAATTTAAATGGATCAAATGCAGGCTTAATTATCTCAGCAATAATACTTCTCAACTCTAACCTTGTAGTAACAACAGGCAGTCCATATTCCTCAAGATAAACATAACGATCTGCCCTTTGACTTTCTTTATCAAGCATAAGAGTCAATACTGGCGTTCCAGTACAAAGGCCGTCAATATTACTGGTAGAGGCAAAGGTTATTGCAAGCAGACTGGAGTATAATATCTCATGCAGACTAATATCCATATCCCATGTAATTATTGTAACAGGAAATGTTGTGTTATTAACAAATCTTGAATAATCTTCTATAGATTCATCTGAACGTATCTTTATAAATAAATGAAACCCATTAAGTCCATCAACTGCCTCAAAAAATGTAGGAAGCATTCTACGCATTCCTTCATCCATAGTTATTGTAATCCAAGGAATCGTTTGATCAATTGAAGAACCATTTTGCGCTAGTATTGAAGATATTTTTCTTCGTAATTCTATAATATCTGGTTTATCGCTTCCGCAGTATTTTCTAATATGTCTGTCCCATTGAATTCCGCCTGCAGAAAATATCTTATCTTGAGAAAGTCCTGGAAAGAGATTGATTATACTTTGTCTTTGATTCTCACCCCAAACAATGACCTTATCAACTCCAGTGATAACATTCCCAATACTCAGCGGAAACCAATCTTGTCCAAAATGCCCATGATTTAACATATACACTGGAATTCCATCAGCCTTAGCAGCCCTGCAAAATACATTTTCAGTAATCCTCTTTAGCCTTGCTGCAAAAATAGCCTTTGGTTTGAGAAATTTAATCGCATTTGCTGCACATTTCATAAAAGCATCTGTTTGAGGGATTATCTCTGCTGCCACATATTTTACCTGATCAGGCATAATCTCCATCATATCCCTTAATGGTGAAAGATCCGTAATGAAAAAATCTAATGGTTTAATCTTTTCCCAGCCTATAACTGCTTTTTTTCTATTTTTAACATATCCATCTCTTATCTCAGGGGTCATAAAACTCTCTATCTCTACTACCTTTATAACACCAATAAGTCCTTTAACTGCCCTCCACTCAAGCCCTTCCTGAGGGATGAGAAGACAGACCTTAAAACCGTTTTCATGGAGGCTTCGCGCAAGAGGCTCAAGTGCTGTCATATAGCTTTGCACAGATGCTACAAGACACACTGCCCCATTTAGATCATTGATTTCCTCTTCAGAGAGGGTTTTGACATCAGTCTTTTGAAGATTTATCTCCATAGTCCTTAGTCTTTTTTTCCCCTTATTTTTATAAATATAAGACAATATTAACATCTGCCAAAATATAGGAAATCGTAATATACCATGTCTCCACTGCCTATAATTATACATCTGAACGAGTGGCAGGAGAATAAGGATTGACTTTGGAAACATATTTTCTATGATACCACTCTCTATGTCAGGGATTTCGAGTCTTGATAATAATTCATTAAAGGCCTTGGTTAATGTATCTATGAATTTTTGATGTTTATTTGACAATTGTCTTTGACTTAGCGGATTGAATAATAGTAAAAAGCTCTCTTAAAACCCCGTCACCGCCCTTTGATTTAGTCTTTAGATGCGCTAAATATGCCACTTCCTTATAAGCATCCGATGGTATTACAGCAACGCCTGCATAACCGAGTGCCTCTGCGTCATTAGTATCATTTCCAACATAAAGACAATATTCCTTATCAATACCTTTTTCAATTAAGTAAGCCTTTAAGCAGCTGAGTTTATCGTGCTGCCCTTGATAATAGAGAATACGCATCTTTTCACATCTCTTTGCAACAACGGGATTTACCTCTGTGCTTATACAAACAACATCTATACCAATTGACCTAAAAAGACCTACAGCAAATCCATCTGCCCTGCTGCATACTACTGTCTCTGTGCCAATTTCTGAGACATGTACCTTATTATCTGTAAGTACACCATCAAAATCTGTCACTATCAAGGTTATCTTAGATAATTTTTCTTTTAGATTCATAATCATGAGGGCTCTGCCCCTTGGACAAACTTTTCGCAAGCTACCGCCATAGTCATTATTTTGAGTTTTCACACATTATAATGCCTAACATTTATAAATAGTTTTTCTATATTCAACAAGCCTTATTATATTAGTCATGAAAGCGATATTTTGTCAACATTGGCTTATATCTTGAAAACTGGCTTGATTACATTAGATGAGATACTATAAAAAAAATACAGACAGAAATAATCTGCCTGTATTTATATAATTAAATCTAAATTATGCTGGATTTAAAACAACATCAGCTTCATCAATCAATTTTTGAACAAGGGTCTTTACAGGTATTATCTCATTACATCTCCATCCATTAGCGCCAGTAAATACAAACCCTGCATCAAGATTTCCAGCCGCTGCATTTGAGAGTACCTTAGAGATACAATAAGGAATTGCCTTAGGATTGCATGTTTTAAGACATTTAAATGTGCAATATTTTTCAGCAGTATCTCCGTGCTTAACCTTGTCAACAAATTCATTGCGAAATACCCTGCCGGGCATTCCAACAGGACTTCTTACTATTGTAATATCGTCTTTTGTAGACCTTAAATACATCTGTTTAAAATTATCATCAACATCACATTCATCAGTACAGACAAAACGAGTTGCCATCTGTACTCCTGATGCTCCTAAGTTAATGAATTTAACAATATCAGCGCCATAAAATACACCGCCAGCAGCAATTACAGGAATAAGTTTTTCAGGCGAAATTGCCTTTGCCGCTGCAACAACATCCACGATTATATCCTCAAGTTTCGGGGTTGTGCCTGCTATAACATCATCAAATGCAAAACCAAGATGACCACCAGCCATAGGCCCTTCAACCACCACAGCGTCAGGCAAACGGTTATAACGCCTTAACCATCTTTGCGCAATTACATTAAATGCCCTTGCTGAAGATACAATTGGTATAAGTTTAGTTTTTTGACTTGGAGTTACGAACTTTGGTAATTCAAACGGCAGCCCTGCTCCAGAAATTATCAGATCAGCGCCTTCTTCTAATGAAGCAATTACAAGGCTGTTATAATTTGTGAGGGCAACCATTATATTAACGCCAATGATTCCATTAGAGAGTTTTCTTGCCTTTCTAATCTCATCTCTAAGCGCCTGCTGATTTACTTCGACAAATTTGCTGGGAGGAAGATGTTCAAAGTCACCAAGACAAACACTGGCAATTACGCCAACACATCCTGTATTGGCAACGGCTGATGCGAGTCCAGATCTTGAGACCCTTACACCCATTCCACCTTGAATTATTGGTGGATATATTTCCAGATCCCCGATTCTTAGGGTAGGCAAAACTTTATGTTCTTTTGTCTTCATATAGTATCTTTATTCACCTTAATGTCTTGCACCTTGCAAGATTAGCACTGCTATGTTGATTTGCAGCCACCAGCCAGCGACTATTTCTCAATTATAAACAGCTATTTTAATCTGACAATATCTAATTTAATAATATTAGATTAATTAAAAACAGATTATACAGGTTTACGTAGTCTCATAGCCTTTAATCTTTTCTTTCTTGCTTCTCTTTGCTTCCGTTTCTTTTTCTCAGAGGGTTTTTCGTAAAAACTTCTTTTTTTGATCTCTCTAAATAGTCCTTCTCTTTGAAGTTGATGTTTTAAAGCCTTTATCGCAGCTTCAACATCATTGCCATGTACCTTTATATGCAAAATAATATCACCTTCTTCCTTAAAAAATTCTACATTCAATCTACAAGGGCAAGCCTGTATGTGCTTTTTTAAATAAACCCCTCAAATTTATCTCTTTAATTTATATTTTTATTCACCAGCCTGTCAAGTAAATATTTAAAAAAATATAAATTGTGTTTAATCCGTTTAGTTTGTTATATTGTATAGAAACAATAAACATTTAGGAGTGGATGTATGTTAACGAATAAAGATAATGGTTATATATCCATAGTTGCTGCTGATTGTTCTTTTTTTGGAAATTTTAGTTCAAATGGAATTTTACGAATTGACGGTAATCTTGAGGGCAAGGTAATTTGTGATTGGCTGATAATAGGTGAAAGCGCTAAGGTTAAAGGTGAATTTCATGTTCGAGGAATAACTGTCAGCGGAATACTTACAGGAAATATTCATGCTTCTGAACTTGTTGAAATTACTGAATTTGGAAATATATCGGGCGAGATTAAAACTAAACATATGTCTATTGAAGATGGGGGAACCTTTGAAGGGCTGTCAATTATGCCAGATGAACCAATGGAATTACTTGAGTCCCCTCGTCCAGCAAAAAAAGAAAAAGCTGCGCCATTATCTAAATAGATTATTATATGGGAATCTATATTTAAAATATGACATACGAAAAACAAGAAGAACTTAAAAAGGTGTTAGTCAGGCTAGTCCCTAGAGCTCGAAACGATAGGGATTTTAGGAAAAAACTGCTTAGAGATACATTAAATACTATAACTGAACAAGGTATTAATGTCCCTGATGAAGTAAAAATTACAATACTACAAGATACAAAGGATTCTATTTATCTTGTACTTCCACTTGATAGAGATGAACAAATTAAAAAAATTGTTCATTCACATAATACTAACTTCCTTGAACCAATTCATAATGAAACAAAACAAATAATCCCAAAACACTTAGAGCCAATAGCTAAAACTGAGCCTGAGATTAATATACCCATAGATGAAATATCCGATACTCCTCAAACAATCTTTGGACGTATTGAAAAAATAGAATCTGAATTAGATGAAATCTTTAATAAAATTGATTCAATAGAAGATATAACATCACCAGTATTAAAAATCTGTGATAATATTCAGGAAATCTGTGATATTAATGAAGATGCAGTAATAGCTTGGGTAATGATGGATGAATTATTTAATAAAAGCTGCGCTTTATATAATTACTCTTTAAAACATGCTGTCCATTGCGCCCTGATTTGTGAATTAATAACTAAGAGAAATAATCTGCCTATTAAGGAGCGGAAATTCGTAATTGCTGCTGCCTTAACCATGAATATATCAATGACTTATCAAAACGATAAACTTTTTTATAGTTTAGAAGACCTGCTGATTGCTTTAAAAGTTGGAATAAAGCCTCATCCAGTACGCGGGGCAATGCTTCTTGAGAAAAAAGGCGTTAAAAGTCCCCTTTGGCGCGATATAGTTGTAGCTCATCATGAAATGCCCGATGGTACTGGCTATCCTAAGGGACTGATTTGTCAGGATATTATTCCTGCTGCTAGAATTGTATCATTAGCGGACATATTTTGTTCAAGGGTAACTGCCAGTACTTATAAATCTGGACTAAAGCCAAGTCAGGCTGTAAATGAGATTTTCTTAAAAGTTAATAAAAATATTGAAGAAAATATAGCAGTAATATTTATAAAGATTATCGGCACATATCCGCCTGGAACTCTTGTCTTATTAGCGAATGATGAGATTGCAATTGTAACCCGCAAAGGCGAAACCACTAATACCCCTATTGTCTATAGCGTAATTAATCCAGAAAATAAACCATTAGTTGTTCCAATTAAAAGAGACTGCGCTATAAAAGAATTTGCAATAAAAAAAGTTGTCCCTTACTCTGAGATAGATATTACAATCAATAAAGATTTAATTTGGGAACAAGAATTTTAATCACCCCCTCAAGATAATTAGTCATGAATAACAAAATCTATATAGTAGATGTCTTTGCAGAGCAGCAGTTTTCAGGAAACCAGCTTGCCGTAGTAATCAATGATAATAATCTAACAACAGAACAAATGCAGGCAATTGCCCGTGAGACAAATTATTCTGAAACAACATTTTTGAACACCTTAATGCCTTGCAGGGTTTGGGAACGCAGTATCCAATGTGATCCCAAACAATCAAACGGCTATAATGTACGAATCTTTACGCCCTCCTTAGAGATCCCATTTGCAGGGCATCCTGTGCTTGGAAGCGCATACATAATCGCACAATATCTTCATCCTAATGTTGAACTTAATTCTATCTTGATTAATCTAAAGTCTGGTCTTATACCAGTAAGTATTCATAGAAAAAATCACATCATTCAAAGATTAGTCATGAATCAGCCAGAGCCTAAATTTGCGCAAATATTTACCCCGGAGATTATTGCGCCCGTATTAAATATTGAAACAGAATTAATAGATCAAAGATTTCCTATAATGGAGGTATCAAATGGTTTTTCAGTAATTATTGTGCCTATAAATACCCTTGATGCGCTTATAAATATAAAAATAAATCGTCAAAAATACGATAGGTTAATAGAAAATATTACACCCAAAGCAATACTTGTATTTTGCAAAGGGAGTATTAGTGAAAGAGATGATTTAAGCGTTAGATTCTTTGCAGATTTTTATGGAATTCCAGAGGACCCTGCAACAGGAAGCGCTAATGGGTCGCTTGCCGGGTATATTGTTAAGACTAATTATTTTGGAAGCGATAAAATAGATATAACAGTCGAACAAGGATACAATTTGGGCAGACCGTCAAGATTGTATCTAACTGCAAAAGAGTCAAACTCAAAGATAGAGGTAATGGTAGGTGGAAGGGTATTTGGAATAATGGAAGGGCGGCTGCTTTGATATGATTAAGATTTAAATCTGTCAAGATATTTAGGATAAAAGTTTAAAAGATAACCATAAAAATGATATTGCCCTTCAAAATGACTGTAACAACCCTATGAACATTTCAAAACAATTCATTTGATTTTACTAACTATTTATTGGTCGGGGAGAGGATTTGAACCCCACGTTCCCTTACATTTTATCTTTATTTATAAATGGGTTATCTTTTTTATTTTCGCTAATGTGCCTCACATGTGTCTCACATGTGCCTCAACTACTTGTGCCTCCATCACAGAATCTAACATCTTAACATTTAAACTTGCATATTTTTTAGTCATCTCTAAGTTACTATGACCAAGTGCTTGAGATACAACACTCAAATCTACGCCTCTATTAACCGCTTGACTTGCTATACTATGCCTATTGCCAGAATACATTGTAATAGGGGGTACTCCAGCCTTTTCTCTTGCCTTATGCCATATCTTTTCTAATCTTCTAATTGTATAAGGCTGATTAATGCTGCTTGTAAAAACATAAGCTTCTGGTAATTTATCTTTTAATAAACTATTATCAAAAGATTTCAGTATGGGTAAATAATATGATTTTTTATTCTTTCTTGACCGTTCTTCTTTTAAACTCAAAGACCGACTTATATGGATAATGCAATTACTCATATCAAAATCTTTAACTTTTAATGCTCTGGCTTCACTTGGGCGTACAGGATAATACGCCATAAAAACAAATATTGGTCTTTGACTTTCAAGAATATTATCTATAATTTTTAGTTGTGTGTCTTTATCTATCCAATCTATAACAGTTTCTGGAGGTGAAAGCGTTGGAAAAATAGGCATACGTTGAATGATTTCATTTTGATATAGCCAATTACAAAAATTCTTTAACATTGTTATAACATTCTTTTTTGTCTTTATTGATAAATGATCTGGCAATGAACTTAAAAAATTATTAATATGATAGGTTCTAATATCACGTGCAGAGATATCTTGGAAGAATGGGAGATAATAATTTTTTATGTATTGCTCAGTTTTAATAATATGCACATTAGAAAGGTTTTTATCCTTCTTGTTTTTCAACCAAGAAATCAATAAGTTTTGAACTCTGAACTGCTCAATCTCTTTAGTAATATAATCTTTTATATCAAACTTACTGTCATCAATATCCTTCCTCATTCTTTCAAGAAGCCTATGAGCCCGTTTGTACGAGTCCAAGGTATGCCCGTCAAGGTCTCTTGAAATTTTGTATTTCATCTTATTGTGTATAGGTCTATATAAAACGACTTTGGTCTTCTGCCGCAATCGGGACAAAACAGATCTGTCTCAGGAATTTCTTTGAATGCTTGCCCGCATTTTGGACACTTTTCACGGCTCCGGACTTTACCTTTCATTGACATGCCTCCGTTATCTCTACTACTAAAATAACGCAGCAAGTCTTCTTGTGTCAATGCCGTTTTGATTTTTTCTTCCACAACAATCCTTAGTATCAAGAGCAAAACCCCTATAGAATAAGGGTTATGCCTTAATAAAAATAAATTGGTGCAATATTTTAAGCCCGTAAATATTGCGGAAGAAATGTGAAAGGAGTGATACTCGAAGGTCTAATTATTTCAGTTAATTTTCTACGGTACGTGAATAAATTCGTCAAGTTGAGTTTATAAAAGTATGTATTTCATTGAAATGTAGGGGCAGCCCTGTTTTACGTTTAGGCTACATGTAACTTGGGTAACCACAAGGCTCACCCCACGAAATACGGTTTTAAATAGAATTAACTAAATTACTTCTAAGAAATCAACTTAGTAAAAGTTGTGTAGTGGTCTTTTAATTTTAGAAACCTTTCTTCTATGTTTTAAAAGGGTGGCAGACCTTTGAGTTGACTATTAGACATCTACTATCAACGCCCGTACTTTTTTACTAATATTATTCATACTAAATTCTTTACTATCTCTTCCATTTATAATTATTGCCAGTTTTTTAACGGTCTCATCCAGTTCGACTGCCTGAGCTGAAAGCTGCTCACTTGCTGCTGCGGTTTCTTCAGAACTTGAGGCATTTTTTTGAGTTATTACATTCATTGATGACCCAGCAATATTTATCTGTTTAAGTCCGCTTTCCTGCTCTACAGTTGCTGCAGTTACCTCATTTATTAAATGCCCTACCTTTTTTATTTGCTCTACAATTTCATTAAGTATGCCTGAGACCTGATTTGCTACGCTAACGCCATTATCCGTATTATGCACAGAGACTTCTATAAGTTCAGATGTAGTCTTTGCTGCCTGAGCGGAGCGTTGGGCAAGGGTTCTAACCTCTTCTGCAACTACAGCAAAACCCATACCTGCTGCTCCTGCATGCGCTGCCTCAACTGCTGCATTTAAGGCTAGAAGATTAGTCTGAAAGGCTATCTCATTGATAGTTTTTACAATCTTTGCTGTTTTATCAGAAGATGTCTTTATCAACTCAATAGCCTCTGACATCTTAGACATAGCAGTTACACCTTTAAGAGCAGCGTTAACTGCATCTTCTGACATAGTCTTAGCTTGTTTTGAATTTTCAGTATTTTGAGTTACCATTGCCTCAAGTTCTTCAATAGCTGCCATTGTCTGTTCAAGAGATGATGCCTGTGAACCTGCGCCAGCAGCAACATTCTGGCTTGATGATGATACCTGATTAGATGCCCCTGCTATTTCTTTAGAATTTGCTGTTAATACTTGTATTACATCGTTTATTGGGTTTACAATCGAACGAATCAATATCTTCCCGCTGAATACCCCTATAAGTAATGCAATCAAACCGCATATGGATGCTAATACGCTTGCTATTATTGAATGAGAGGTGGTTTTTATAATATTTGCTGCTGCGCCTGCAGCCGAAGTTTTAACTATTTCATCAATAAGCGGTTCAATCTTATGAACCTCTGCGCGCATCTCTTCGGCATCCACATTTATCTCTGCATCTAATGCAACAAGTGTATCAAATGAAGTCATGTATCCGGTGATTCCCTTTAGAATGTCTTCTTTTTGAGCGGATTTTGTATTTGATACTGCATTAGTAAGCTTGTCTAAATTAGTATGTACTTTATCTGCATATTTTTTATCTTTTCGCAATAAATAGTCCTTTTCAGACCTACGAATCTGAAGTAATGTTACTTCAAATCCTGAAAGCTCGCTATTTTTATTAAACAAATCCTCTAGACTATGTACTACTTTCCTAAAATCCCCTTGCTGTCCTGAATTTTCATCAAAGCCTTTTTTCTCCCATGCCTCTACTAGTTTTTTAAATTTACTGTGGTATGCTTGGGCAAAGGTTTTGATTGAATCGGCTCTTTGAACAAGGTTCTTGTCGCCTTCATCATTTGCTATTTTGATTATTTTATCTATTTCAATTTGAAGGGCTGAGATGTTGCCGTCAAGTTTTGCTGCATATTTTTTGTCAAGTCTAAGCAGAAAATCTTTTTCATCCCTGCGGCATTGAAGCATATTATTTTCTGTCTTGAGTGCGAGTTTTTCAATCTCAATATAATAGTAAATTATATTTCTAAATTCCTTAACAACCATTATTGTGTTGACTTGATAAACAAGCATTACTAAAGCAAAGAGGATAAGAATAAAGGCTATTGAGGCAAAAATCTTGGTACTTAATTTAGATCTTTCAAATTTACTGCCTATTTCTGACCGTTTAAAGATATTTTCAATGTTCATCAATAATTATAACCTCCAATTCATAATTGCCTTGATTTAGTTATATAGAATAATAACATAAACAGGTAATAAAAAAAGGGGGGTTGTCTAGTATAATTCTATCTTTAATTAGTAATATTCGATTAATTTAAGTTAAGGCTGGGTATTTTGCAGTTCATTGTTTATAGAAGCTAGACATTCTATGTTTAAGTAATAACAGCATTCTTTATATCCATCTGGCCTATCACAAAACAATCCTTTATAACTTGGTTCAATAAATTTAAAGGTATAATCACAAGTTAGATAAACATTAGCTAATGTATAAAGATATGGACATTGTAAATTTTTCATAATTTCCTCAACTTCCCAATTTTATTTTTTGGTTTTAAGTAATTTTTAAATTACCTAATTAATTCATCCACCCTTGCTGCTGTCGACCCAAACCTCACCCCTCCTCAAAACCTATAATCATCTAACCCATAAGCACTCATAATTACCGTAATTCATATGATTTGGAATCTTACAGATATATTGACAGTAACCTGCATTTTCAAGTTTCCCTTTTATTGAAGGCATCGCCTTTACGACTGGAGTAAGGAGTTTTCTTAATCTCTTAGACCTTTTATATGTTGAACATAATACCTTTAGGCATACTAAATCAAACTCTTTAACCTTTTCAAGATTCACAATAACATGATCCGCTAGATTCAAAGACATCTTTAATACCTCTCCAAAACCCTCAGAACTGGTAGGAGTGAGATCGCTGTATATCTTTAATATTCCTACATAACCAGATAGCTCAAACTTAAAATTAAGAGTACCCATAATAATCTCCTTAAAACAAATAACCAAGAAATAATAATATAGTAGGAATGTATCAAATCTTATTATATTCCCTCTAAATGACTTCCTCTAAATATTATATAGCATCAACTCTTTTTCACCTAATGTAGTTGCATCTTCAGCAATAGAATAAAAAGGACATTTTTTATGATCAATGGTCAAGCAGTATTCATCAATTTGAAAATCACTTGGCACATATATTTCAATAAATACCTTGCATTTTGGCTCAGGTTCTTTAAAGAGATACCTACATTTTTCCTCGGTTCTATTTAATCCAATATTTTTCATGTTTATTCCTTATAAAATTACATTGCAAATTTAATACCAATCATATAATTTAATACAAAAAGCCTATGTTAAGATGTCTTTACATTTGTATAAATAATATACAGGGGTGCAACATAAGTTGCGCTTGCAAAAAATGTCCTTCTAAAAAGAGACAATAGTTTCTTGACAATAAAAGGATATTTAGATTAGCTTAAAGAGAAAATGCCAAACATTAAATTAAAAAAAATATTAAGCCAAAGCAAGATAATAGACTCTATAAATGCGATATGCAGCGCAACGGGTGAGGATATAGGCATTTATGATAGTGTTGATAATCTAATATATGGAACTATCAGTAAACCTGCTGAAACAAAGTTTTTAATTGAACCCAACATTGGTTATGTTACAGGTCAAAATGCAGCGTCTATTATCGCCTCAATGCTCTCAGCTATTACTGAGATTGAACTTCAAAAAAAGACCCTTGCAAAGGAAGCACTAAATAAATATCGAGAGATAACTTTAATCTATGACATTGCTGAAAAGATTACATCTTCCCTTGAACTAAATAAAACACTTAATATTTTGGTAAATGAGGCGGCACAACTTGTAAAGGCTAGTTTAGTAGAGGTTTATTTAATAGATCATAATAGCATACTTTATCTTGCAACACCTCCAGAGATTATTAATCTAAAAAATACTCCTCATCAAAGCTATCTTGAGATATTTAATAATGTAATAACATCTGGAAAGGTAGAGATCGTTAATAATTTCGCACAATCCACTGGAGCATCTTTAATCTGTGTTCCACTTAGAAATAAAAATACAGCAATCGGCATATTGCTTGTTCAAAATAAAAAACGTGATTTTTATACATCTGAAGATGCAAAACTTCTGACCGTATTATCCGCTCAGGCAGCGATTGCAATTGACAATGCAAGACTCTATGAAGAAATCCTAAAGACCAATGAACAGCTTGAAAGACGCGTACATGATCGTACCGCTAAACTCAGCGATACAAATGTCTTGCTTCAAAAAGAGATTGAACAGCGTAAATTTACTGCTGAACAATTAAAAAATGCGCAAAAATATTCCCAAAGTCTTATAGAAAGTTCTCTTGATATGATAATTTCAACAGATAATAATGGTAAGATAGTCGAATTTAATATGGCTGCTCAAAAGGCATTTGGATATAAACGTGATGAAATCATTGGCAAACCAACTGGGGTTTTATATTCTGATAAAGAAGCAGGCCTCAAAATTAAGGAACAATTAAATCAAAGCGGTCAATTTTCAGGAGAAATTACTAGTATTCGCAAAGATGGAACCCCATTTCCAGTATTTATATCTGCTTCATTATTAAAGGATTCAGAAGGGACGATAATTGGTTCAATGGGGGTTTCCCGTGATATTACAAGTCAGAAGATAGTTGAAGAAAATCTTAGACAGGCAATAGATGATGCAGAAAGGGCAAATCACGCTAAGAGCGAATTCCTTGCAAATATGTCTCACGAGATCAGAACCCCTATGAACGGTATTATAGGAATGACAGCACTTGCCCTTGAAACTCACTTAGAGCCTGAACAAAGGGAATACCTTGAAATGGTAAGAGACTCGGCTGACTCTCTGCTTGATCTATTAAACAGCATTTTAGACCTTTCAAAGATAGAGGCAGGCAGGCTGACCCTTGAAATGACCAATTTTGACCTGCAAGACACAATTGCAGAGGCTGCATCAGCATTAGTTCTACAGGCGCACTCAAAGGGACTGGAACTATTATATCATATCTATCCAGATGTCCCTGTTAAATTAATCGGCGACCCAACAAGGATTCGGCAGATAATTATTAATCTCATTGGAAATGCAATTAAATTCACAGATCACGGCGAGATAGTAATCACATTAAAAAGGACTGATAATCAATCAAATACCGACTCAGCAGAAATAGAGTTTTCAGTAACTGACAGCGGCATTGGCATACCAGAGAATAAAATCAATACGATATTTGAAAGTTTTGCTCAGGCAGATTCCTCTACAACCAGAAAATACGGCGGCACTGGTCTTGGTCTTACAATTACAAAACAGCTCATAGAACTTATGGGAGGCGAGATTAAGGTAAAGAGTGTCTTAAATACTGGGACAACATTTTTATTTTCAATTACCCTAAAACAGCAGCCCCAATCTTCAGTAAAACCCATTTCTAATACAAATATTGATGCGCTGATAATTGATGATAAGCCTTTAAGTTTACAAATATTAAATGAAATACTTTGTTCAATAGGTGTTAATGTAACAGAGGCATCTGACGCTGATACCGCTATATCACTGCTTACTAAACGCTTTGAGGACAATATTCCTTTTAAGGTTGTTATATTGAGCAGCATGATGAATTATCAAGGTGCAATATTAGTTTCAAGTCACTTAAGAGATAATCCGAAGCTCGCAGAGATTAAAATAATAACTTTAAACACAAATCATCGCTCTGATGATATTGAAAAATTCAATCAACTTGGAATGACAGGGTATCTCTTTAAACCAATCAAGAAGACAAGATTAATTGAGTTGATTTTCCCTTCAAGTATTAAGAAACATGTTATAGAAGAGAATTCAGTTTTAAGCATAACTGCAGCAACTAAAAAATTAAATGTTCTCTTAGCAGAAGACATCTATGTAAATCAAAGATTGGCTGTAACACTTTTACAAAAACATGGAGCTACAGTAGAAGTTGCAAATAATGGAAGGGAAGCAGTATCGCAAGTTAAGGAAAATAAGAGATTTGACCTGATACTGATGGATCTGCATATGCCTGAGATGGACGGGATTACGGCAGCTAAAATTATACGAAGTTTTTCAGATATTCCAATAATAGCCCTAACCGCAGATGCGATGAAACAAGATAAAGATCGCTGCTTAGACGCAGGAATGAATGGATTTGTATCTAAACCAATCAAAGAAAAAGAACTTTTTGAGGTGATAAACAGCCTTATTCAAACTGATATTTCAATCATCAAAGAGGAACCTTCAAAGACACTTTCCTATGAAGAAAAACCCATAATAGACAAAGTAGAGGTAATGGAAAGACTAAACGGCGACATTGAACTCTTTAAAGAGATTTATGAGGCATTTATAGATGATGCCCATACCTTAATAAATGAATTAAAAGAAACAATTGCTAAAAATGATCTTGATAAAATAAAAGGCATTGCCCACGCTATAAAAGGAGCCTCTGCAGGCATTGGTGCCGTAAGATTAATGGAAAAGGCTCTCATGCTTGAAGAAATGACTAAAAGTCATGATACGAATCGCTCTCAGGAGATAGTTAAAGAGATTGAAATAGAATTTCAAAAACTCCTTGACCTGCATATGTAAAGAACTTTTACAATGATTTATATCATAATATAGTAAATAACCAATTTCTTCATAATTCCTTCATAATTAGCTTGTATACTTAATCCAATACCTAAAAATAGGTTACTAAGATTAAAAATTCTAATCTAATCTATCCTTAAATTCAAAAAATTGATTTTTATTATTAATTAGTTTTAAAGTACTATAAACAGGAGTACAGAGGTCTCTTAAGTATCTAATAAAAATAATCTATGAGGTATAAACCTCAAATATAAAGGGTCTTTTCCCTTGATCGCATCACCAAAAGGAGCAGCAAGATAATGAAAAACTTTCACAGGAGGCACAGTAATGATTAAATGTAAAAAAGGAGAACTTATTGGTATTTTTGTTTTTCTATTTTTTGTTACAGCGAGCATCTTTGTTCCATCTACGACATATGCTACAGATGATGGGAAAAACTTATATGAAGGCAGATGTTTATTATGTCACGGACCATTAGGCGACGGCAAGGGTCTTGTAAAAGTGCTGCCTCATTTTTATAAATTTGGGAAATTATACACTACAAAACCAAGAGATTTTACTCAAAAGCCAAGAGATTTTACTAATGCAGTATTTAAATTTCGCACAACCCCATCAGGCTGTCTGCCAACGGATAGTGATCTTGCAGAGCTTATTAAAAACGGTATTCCAAAGGCATATATGCCTCCAAATGGCGACTTAAATCAAAGTGAAATCAGTTCTATTATTAAATATATTAAGACTTTTTCTAAGATTTGGGAAGAGAATCCAAATGATGCCTCGTGCGCCCCAATAGCAATCAACAAACCTGATTATGTAGGCACTCTTGAATCAGCAGCTAAAGGCAAACAAATATGGGTAAAAATGAAATGCGCAGATTGTCATGGTGAACAAGGTAGAGGAGATGGTCCTAAATCTGGTGACATTATAGATGACTGGGGCAATCCTATACTGCCATTTGACTTTACCTCATGCGCTGCAAAGATGACATTTAAGCCTGAAAGCGGCTACAGAGCATTTTCTACAGGGTTAAGCGGTTCAGGTATGCCATCATATAGCGATTCTCTAAGTGAAGAAGAAAGATGGCATTTAGTATCTTATACCTTAATGCTGATGGGTAAAATATGATAAATACATTAATATGGAGAAAAACTAAAATGTTTAAATATAATAAAAGATTTATACTCTTATTTATATCTGCATTATTTCTAATCGGAATCCTGCTGCCTTTGGATAAATCTTACGCGCTTCCGAGCTTTGCGCGTCAGAATTCAATAAGTTGTTATTATTGCCATACAATATGGCCAGAATTGACGCCAATGGGGCGCGCCTTTAAACTTGGCGGTTATACGCAAAGCACTAATCCTAATTTATGGGAATCGTCGCTGCCGCCAATATCTGTAGGAGCAGTTATTTCATATACTGGTAACAACACAAACAACACTCTAACAAATGGAGTTACTACTCCATTTAATACTCCTAACCGAGCAACAGATAATATAAATATCCCTTCAGAGTTTAATATATTTTATGGAGGCAGAATTGTTGGACCTGTTGGGGCTTTTATACAAGGCACCTATGACGGCATAGGAAATGGCCTTCAACTTGATATGGTTGACCTTCGTTATGCGGTTACAAATCTCGAACTTGGAGAATCTGCTTTTCAATTTGGATTTACCGTAAATAACCGTCCAACGGTAGAAGATATTTATAATTCTACTCCTGAGTGGTCATTCCCATATCAAAGCGCGCCTTTAGCAATTATGCCTATGGCTAGAACTGTAATAGATGGGGGATTAGCTAGGCAGGTAGGAGGTATTGGCGTATATGAGATGTTTAATAATCAATTATACATAGATTTTACCATCTATCGTACTTCATATAATGGTATTACTAAGCCATTTGGAGCAAATTATAATTTTAATGCTAAGTCATACCAGCCAATAGGCACAATTGCAGAAGGCGCAGTTCCTTATTGGCGCGTTGCATTTGAAAAACAATGCGGACAAGAACATTCCTTTATGATAGGCACTTATGGTATGGTCTCTAATATATCCTCTGACGGAACTTATAACGGTCCAACGAATAATTATTTGGATTTAGCCCTTGATGCTCAATATCAATATATCAAACCACAGCACATTATTACTGCTCAAGCAACATGGATACACGAATTTCAGACTTTGTCAGGAACAAATGCAGCAGGCGGTTCTTCAAATCTGCATGACAATTTAGACACAATCAAGGCGCGTTTAAACTATGCTTATAGAAGCAGCAGCTTTGGTACAATAGGCGGCACTTTAGCTTGGTTTTATACATTTGGAACAACTGACTCTGGACTTTATACTAATGGCACTCAGTTTGTCAGCAGTGCCTCAGGCAGTCCAAATAGCAGTGGATTTATAATTGAAGCAGATTATCTGCCTGTAAAATATATAAAGATTGCTCTTCAATACACTGTTTATACCCAATTCAACGGAGCTGCCTCAAACTATGACGGCTTAGGCTCAAATGCCTCTGGCAATAACACAATTTACCTGTATTCAAGACTTATGTTTTAACCCATTTACCATTTAACACCCTCACATAGGGGGACGCAATGTCCCCCTTTCTTATAGGAATATAATTATTGTAAATTGCTCCTTAATTTTGTTAATATTTACGATGAAATCAAAGACATTTATATTAATATTTTTTATAGTGTTGACTGTTCTCTCTCCTATTCACATAAATTTTTTTAAGGTTTCAGGTAATGAGTCTCCGATTTTATTAACCTTAAATGTCTGTTTCACTGAGAATCTATCCTTATCTTTAGATTATGAAACCCCTGTTATATTTAATAGTTATATACATTATAATCCGAATGAATTTACAGGTTATAATGCTGAAAAACCATCTGCATTACATGAATTGATTGTAGCATCAACCTTAGAACGACCTCCAAAGGTTTTATGATTTATCTAAATTGGATAATAATATACCTAACGAAAAGGAGAGAAGAAGTTATGAAAGACTTTAACAAGATAATTTTGTTTTTATTATCTATTTTATATTTATTTTTAACCTCTAATAACTGCTATGCCCTGCCTAGCTTTGCGCGCCAAACTGGTATGTCCTGCAATGATTGTCATACGGTATTTCCTGCGTTGACACCTGCCGGACGAGATTTTAAACTAGGAGGTTATACTCAAAGTAAAAGCAATACCCTTTATGAAACATTACCGCCCATAGCAGCAGGCGTTGCCCTTGGATATACAGTGTCTAAGGGTTTAACAAATGGGATAGCCCCTTATAACGCTGCTAATAGAGGGACAGATGCCTTAGATTTGCCGTCAGGTGTTGCATTATATTATGCAGGCAGGGTTTATGGACCTGTTGGGGCATGGATTGAGGTTGATTATGACGGTATAGGCAACGCCTTCAGTCTTGGCATGTTGGATATACGCTTTGCAGAAACTACCAAAATCTCAGACAAACCATTTACTTATGGAATTACGATAAATAACATGCCGACTATGGAAGACCCGTGGAACAGCTCTGCTATGTGGGGATTTCCTTATTTAACCTCTCCAGTTGCATCTGCCTCTACAATTTCCTCAATGATAGACGGCGGATTTATGGGGCAATTAGGTGGCTTTGGAGCTTATGGTTATTGGAATGATACGATATATCTTGCGCTCTCAGTCTACCGCACTACCTTAAACGGTATCACAGAGCCTTTTGGCGCTGGCATGACCACAACCACAGTAGTAAGCGGCGCAGTTCCTTACTGGAGGCTTGCAATAAATCAAAAGTTTGATAAAGATCAAACTTTTATGATTGGAACTTACGGAACAGTTGCAAGTATTTATCCTTTGGGAGCAAGTTCTGGGGCAACTGATATGTATACAGACATAGCAGTTGATACTCAATATCAATATATATCTGACCCGCATATTATAACGCTTATGGCTACATGGATTCATGAAACCCAGTCATTAGATGCTACATTTAGGGCAGGAGGCGCATCAAATAATAGTGATAATCTAAATACTTTTAAGGTTAATTTAGGTTATTATAATAGAAGCAAAATAGGAACAATCGGAGGAACAGTTGGTTATTTTTCAACAACTGGGACTGCTGATTCTTTGATGTATGGAAATGGAGTCGGCATGGCTGGGATGAAGATGCAGGGTAGTAGTCCTAATAATAATGGTTTTATATCTGAGATAGATTATCTGCCTTTAAAGAATATAAAAATTGCGGTTCAATATGTGGCGTATAATCAATCCAATAATTATCTTTATTTTTATGGAAGGATAATGTTTTAAGGTATTAGTTGTAAAAATACAAAACAAGGAGGGATATATCCCTCCTTGTAATTAAAAAAATGAACGATAAACTTATAAAAATATTACTTATTGAGATGGGCGTTTCCGACCAAGCGCAATTTTTGGCTATGATAGAATCTCAAAACCTGCCCTATCAATGTAAAATAGCTTCCTCTATAACGGAAGCATTGCATATTATTAAGAATGAGAGAGTGGATATAATTATAACTGAATATATACTAACAGAAGGCACAGCCTTAAATATAATAGAAGCAGCAGTAGAGTATCCAGTAATAGTTGCAACAGGTTCTGGGAATATTGAAACTGCTGTAAATACAATCAAGGCTGGGGCATCAGATTATATAGTAAAGGATGTTTATCAAAATTATATAAAATTACTTCCAACTACCATTGAAAGGGCATTAAAGGATTATTCTCAAGAAAAGATGTTGTATCTAATAGAGTCAGCGGCTGAAAATGCAAATGATACGATTATAATACTTGAACCTGCTCCAGCAGACCTGCCCGGAAGAAAGATACTTTATGTAAATAAGGCATTTTGTAAAATGACTGGGTACACTAATGAAGAAGTAGTTGGCAAGACATTAAATATTTTTCATGGGGTTAATACAGATCCAAAGGAACTTGAAAAGGCAAAAAAAGCCTTTGAAACTAAGACAAGGGTAACTATTGAGATCGCAAATTATAGAAAAGACGGCACAGAGTTTTGGGTTGAATCACGTATTGAACCATTTACAAGGGAAGGCGCATGGTTTGTCCATTGGGTATCTATGGACAGAGATGTTACAAAGAAAAAGGAATATGAAGATGCGCTAAAGGCAGCGATTAATACTGCAAAAGAGGCTGCACAATTAAAATCAGATTTTCTTTCTTCTGTTTCTCATGAACTAAGAACTCCTCTGACATCAATACTTGGATTTACAATGTTATTAAAAGAAAGCCTAAATGATTATATATTTCCAAAAATAGTTGAGCCAGAAGCAAAACTTACAAAAAAAATGAAACATATCTCAGAAGCCCTTGATATAATGGAAAATGAATCTACCCGCTTGACTGCTTTGATAAATGATGTACTGGATATTGCAAAGATTGAGGCTGGTAAGATAGAGTGGTCTGTTGAAGCCGTTGATATTATAGAAGTCTTTGATAAATCAATAGAACCAATACTCCCGCAGATAAAAGAAAAAGGGATTGAATTAAAAAAAGAGATTATTGGAGAGAATTTTATCATAATAGGAGATCAAAACAGGCTTATTCAAGCAATTTCAAATATCTTTAATAATGCCATAAAATTTACAGACCATGGTAATATAACCTATAAAATAAAAAGTGATTTATATGAGATAAGATGTGAGATAATAGATGCAGGATTAGGCATTCCAACAAATATGGTAGACAGCGTATTTGAAAAGTTCAAACAAATTGGAAATGTGCTTACAGATAAACCAAAGGGAACAGGACTTGGGCTTCCTATATGCAAGGTGATTATTGAGCATCATGGAGGCAGGATTTGGGTAGAAAGCGTTGAAGGCAGTGGAAGTAATTTTAAATTAACACTACCTATGCACTATAATGTAAAAAAGAGTGAATTATTAGATGCAATAAAGGATGCAGGACGATTTTAAGTAAAAAACTAAAAAGTCGTAGGACGACTCCCACATGAAAAGTGAAGCAGAAAGATTAAATCATGAGTGAATTAAGCGTATTAATTGTAGATGACATGGCTTCAATGAGGACTATGACACGACTTAGTCTGAAAAAAATTTTTGCTAATGTAAAAATAGAAGAGGCAAATAATGGCAAAAAAGCTCAGGAAAAACTTACATCAGGGACACATTTTGATATAATACTTTGTGACTGGGAGATGCCAGATATGAATGGCGCAGAGTTTTTAAAATGGCTGCGCACCAAATCTCAATTTAAAGAAATTCCATTTATAATGGTCACAGCAAAAAATGACCAGAAATTTATAGAAACCGCTATAAAATCTGGCGTAAATGATTATATAACAAAGCCATTTTCAATTGATCTTCTTACAAAAAAAGTAAACACTGTGCTTGCTGAGGCATCGAAAAAAGAGGTTGCAGCAACGCAATATCTTGGCGAGGCGGTTATAAGCTCTGGGGCATTAATATCACTTACAAAATTGATTTCCTTTGGACTTCATGAGATATATTTATTATTTGAATATGGTGGACACATACCGCATATATTGGATAATCTCAGCATATCGCTCTCAATTGGCCAGACGATTAAAATTGAGGGGTTAAAGGGATATATATTTAGTCTTGAATTAACGCAGCCAAATATGATTACTTCTTCTGTAAAAGGCGGGATTAAATTTACTGAGCTTTCTCCAAAGGATATGGAAGGGCTTATAAAATTTTCTAATTTTTTAAAAAAATAAATAGGAAATTACATGGCAATAGAAAATAATCTACTTGAAATACTTGCATGTCCAAAGTGTAAGGGCGAACTTGATTATAAAAATGATAGATTGATTTGTCATTCATGCAGGCTTTCTTATCCTGTTAAAGATGATATTCCGATTATGTTGATTGAGCAGGCTGAAAAGATAAATAGCCAATACTTGTAAAAAAACATAGATTAATGGTAAATTTAGAGTAGACAAAGAGAACATTCCAACAAAATATTTTCAGGAGGATTATAGAGGTGATTGCGGCAAGTGATTTTAGACGAGGCACTAAGATAGAATATAAAGATGAGCCGTTTGAAGTAATAGATTTTCAGCATGTTAAAATGGGCAGAGGAAGCGCCTTTGTCAGAGCCAAAATCAAGGGTCTTAAAAGTAATAGAATCTTTGAAGAGACATTTAATCCTAATGATAAATATCCAAAGGCAGACCTCAATGAAGTAGAGATGCAATATCTGTATAATCAAAACGGCGAGTATTTTTTTATGGATTTAGTCAGCTATGAGCAGCATCCAATATCAGAGGCATTAATTGGAGATGCTAAATTATTGCTCAAAGAAAATATGAATGTACAGGTTTTATTTCATAAAGACAAGCCATTGACTGTTGAACTTCCTATATTTGTAGAACTTATTGTTTCAGAAACAGAACCAGGGTTTAAAGGTGATACTGCTTCAGGCGGAAACAAACCTGCCAAATTAGAAACTGGCGCATCAATCAAGGTTCCATTTCATATCAATAGCGGAGATATGATTAAAGTTGACACGCGCAACCTTACATATATTGAAAGGGTAAAATAAATGGATACAAATAATATCAAGGAATTAATAGATCTAATTGACGGCACAGATATCACTGAACTATATTTTGAAAAGGACGGCACAAAGATACGCATCAGAAAAGGCGCTCTTTCTTTGCCTAAGCAAGAGGTATCTAATGCTACTTCAATATCTATCCCAGATGAATGTGAACCAGTTTCTCCAGATTATCATATTGTAACATCTCCGATAGTAGGAACATTTTACGCGGCTTCTGCGCCTGATTCTGAATCTTTTGTAAAAAAGGGAGAGCAAGTTACTAAGGGTCAGATATTATGTGTAATAGAGGCGATGAAGTTGATGAATGAGATAGAATCAGAAGTAGATGGAATAGTAGATAAAATCCTCGTAGAAAATGGACAACCCGTAGAATACGGCGAACACATGTTCCACATTAAGCTAAGTTAATGAGTCAAATTGGGGCAATAGCCCCAAACCCGATTAAATCCTTTGCAGGAGTTTGAGGGCAGGGGTCTAAGAACCCGTTATAAAAACCCTCATAAGGTTATAATGTCAATCTTCAAAAAAATATTAATCGCCAATAGAGGCGAGATAGCAGTAAGGATTATCCGAGCCTGCAAGGAGCTTGGGATAGGGACTGTAGCTGTATATTCTGACAAGGAAAAAGACTCTCTGCATCTGCGGCTTGCAGATGAATCTGTCTGTATCGGACCTGCAAATATAGCAGCGAGTTATCTAAATATTCCGGCAATTTTAACGGCTGCTGAGCTAACAGATGCTGAAGCGATACATCCCGGATATGGCTTTCTTGCTGAAAATCCTCAATTTGCTGATGCCTGCGCGAAATCAAATATCACCTTTATAGGGCCAACCACTGAAAACATCTTAACTGGCGGTAACAAAATAAAGGCAAAGCAAATTTTAAGGAAAAAGGGAGTCCCTGTAATCCCAGGCAGTGACGGTACAATTGATGATGAAAAAATCGCTTATAAGATAGCCAAGAAAGTAGGATTACCAGTAATTATAAAGGCTTCTGCTGGCGGAGGCGGTAAGGGTATGAGGGTTGTTAATGAACCCGAAGAATTGGCAAATGCCATTGCCCTTGCTCATCATGAGGCTATTACGTACTTTGGAGACGGTTCTTTATATATTGAAAAATATCTTACAAGGGTAAGACATATTGAGGTTCAAATAGCAGCAGATAAATCTGGAAATATTATACATCTTGGAGAGCGTGACTGTTCAATTCAAAGGAGACATCAAAAACTTATTGAAGAATCACCTTCTCCAATTTTTACGGAAAAATTAAGAAAGAAGATCGGCGAATATGCAATCAAGGCCGCAAAGGCTTTAAATTATAGAAATGTCGGAACCATAGAATTTATACTTGACAGGGCTGATAATATTTATTTTATGGAGATAAATACCAGAGTTCAAGTAGAGCATCCTGTTACAGAGATGGTTACAGGCATTGATATTATAAAAGAACAGATTAGACTTGCAGCAGGTTATAATCTTAGCGTAAGACAGAGCAATATCAATATTAACGGACATTCAATTGAATGCAGGATAAATGCAGAAGACCCTGTGACGTTTGTGCCTTGTCCTGGGAAGATAGAATCTCTGCGTCTGCCCGGCGGCTTTGGTGTCAGGATAGATACTGCAATTTATCAAGGATATACTATATCGCCCCATTATGATTCCTTGATAGCAAAGGTAATAGTACATGGGAACAATCGCTTAGAGGCAATAGCAAGGATGATTCGTGCCCTTGATGAATTTCATGTAGAAGGAATAAAGACCACAATACCATTTCATAAAAAAGTGCTGACAAACCCATCTTTTATCAGCGGAAAATTCAATACAAGTTTTATAGAGGAGCTGAATGCCCAAGAAGCGATCAATGGAGCGACAAACAGCCCCTTATCTTAACGGTATATGTTTTTTAACCGCGCAATCTGAACTCTCTGACCGCTCTATTCTTGATATCACTATGGAAGTCATTCAGAGCGGCGTAAAATGGATTCAACTTAGGGATAAGACTGCCTCAAGACATCAATTATTTAAAATAGCCAGAGTGTTAAAGAGTATTGCCTCTGCTAATAATGTAACCCTTATAATAAATGACCATGTAGATATCGCAATGGCAGTTGATGCAGACGGTGTTCATCTTGGACAAGATGATATGTCTATTATAGATGCAAGAAGGATTATAGGGAATAAAATTATTGGAATTTCTACTCACAGCTATATTGAAGCACTTGAGGCGCAGCGAAATGGTGCTGATTACATTGGTTTTGGACCAATATTTCATTCTTCTACAAAGGATGCAGGCCTGCCAAAGGGCATAGATGCAATCAAGGAACTGAGATTTCCTAAGGCAGGGTACGAACCTATTTCCATTCCAATTGCTGCTATTGGAGGTATTACACAAGATTCACTAGTAGATATTTTTAATGCAGGGGCAAATGCAGCAGCAATTTCATCTGGAATTACTATAACTAAAGATATATTTCAAAATGCCTCTGAATTTGTAGGAATAATCAATAATCACTTTGGAATCAAACAAGAGATTATTGAAAATACCGATTTAATAGACTCCTTTTCTAATAAACCTACAGAGAATGATTTTAAAAATACGCTAGCTTGGCAGAATGCGATGGAGCTTGCAGTAGTTTGTAATAAAGAGGTAGCGGCGTTTCCAGTATCAGCGTCTGAATTTCTACGTACAGGAATTGAGCGGACAGCTTTTTCAATTCCAATCAAAATAGCGCAAGGGAGTAATGAATTATCACTAATGCTCTCTGAGATTGAAACCTTAATTTATCTTGCTAACAGGCTTAATTATATCAGTAATAAAAAGTTAGAGACGATTATGGAACTTATTGCAAAGATAAGGATAGTATAAATGAAAAAGGTATTTATATTAATCATTTTACTTATTACTACTGCAGCATTTGCAGAATCTGGTTATCATATTATTAATAAAATTCCAATAGGCGGAGTTGGAGGCTGGGATTTACTATCAATAGACAGTTCGGCTCATCGTCTTTATATCTCTCGCAGCACACATGTGATGGTAATTGACACTGAGACAAATATAATAGTTGGAGATATAACAGAGATGACTGGAGTGCATGGAATAGCGATTGCCCCAGAACTTAATCGTGGTTTCATCTCATGCGGCAAGACAAATACAGCCGTTATATTTGATCTCAAAACTTTAAAGAAAATAGGACAGGTAAAAACAGGAGACAATCCAGATGCTATTTTATATGAACCTGCATCACATTGGGTATTTGTATTTAATGGAAAGAGTAAGGATGTAACTATATTTGAGGCTAAAACTGGGTTGATTGTTAAAACGCTTGCATTAAGCGGTAAACCAGAATTGGCAGTCACGGATAATTTAGGACGGGTCTTTGTTAATTTGGAAGATACTAATGAGGTAATAGAACTGGACAGCAAAAAACTTGATATATTAAAAAGATATTCAATTAAACCATGCGTTGAACCTACTGGGATAGCTATTGATATTGAGCATAATCAAATATTTTCAGGATGTCATAATAAGATAATGACGGTATTAGATATAAAATTAGGGAAGGTAACTACGACAGTTCCAATAGGAGAAGGAGTGGATGGAGGCACATTTGACGCTGGAACTGGTCTGGCATTTAGCTCTAATGGAGAAGGGACTCTAACTATTATACATCAATCATCAGGAAGATTTGAAACAGAGATAATCCCAACAAAAAAAAGCGCAAGGACAATGGCGTTAGATACTGTGACACATAAAATATATCTTCCAGCAGCAGATTTTGCCCAGCTTCCAGAAGCTAAAACAGGCGCGCCAAAGCAGCATCCCTTAATGATAGAGGATAGCTTTGTTATACTTGTGGTTGGAAATAACTAAAGAATGAGGGTTTTTATAACGGGTCTGAGACCCTCCCTTTGAACCCATTAAAATAGATTTAAGTTTTAAGATAATTCTTCCGATAATTTCATTAAGGTCGAGTGTCGACATTCAAGCCTTAAATTTAAAGGAGATATTTATGAAAAAACTTCAATATCTATTTTTGGTGATTTTATTAATCGCATTACCATTATCAATAACATCATGCAAAAGCCAGCCAAGCAAACCAACTGTTCAACAGGGTAAGGCTGTAGTTCAACAGGGCAAGGCTGAGGTTCAACAAGGAAAAGAAAAATTACAACAGGGCGAAAAAGCTGTAGGACAAGGTAAGGCAGCTATTCAAAAAGACATGTCTAAGTATTAAAGTAGATTAAATTCAAATGGAATTATGGTACAGGGGTCAAAAAATTAATCCCTTAAAAATGATAATTTTTGACCCCTCAATATTTTAC
>JADFXP010000015.1 GCA_015233465.1 Candidatus Magnetominusculus dajiuhuensis | reverse complement strand
GAGATTAAACCAGAGATTAAACCAGAGATCAAACCAGAGATCAAACCAGAGATCAAACCAGAGATCAAACCAGAGATCAAACCAGAGATCAAACCAGAGATCAAACCAGAGATCAAACCAGAGATCAAACCAAAAATTCAACCAAAAATTCAACCAAAAATTCAACCAAAAATTATTGTTCCTAAAACTCCCCCAATCCTTAAAGAAAAGACAGATATTAAACCAAAGCAGGGGAGGAATAATATCCTTAATCTCAAGCAGATTGGCATGGATGAAAACCAGCTTACATTATTTTCAAAGGCATTGAAGGCTTCAAATGGTTTAATATTGCTAACTGGTCAAAATAGCTCTGGCAAGACAACCTCGCTTTATGCAGCTATACTTGAGTGTATTTCAAAAAAGTTAAATGTTATAACCTTTGAAGACTCAATAGAATATAAAATAAACGGCATAACACAGGTACAGCTTAATCCTATAGAGCATCTAACATTGACCAGCGCAATAAATGTAAGCCTATGTCAAGATACAAATATTATTTTAATAGATGAGATTATTGATAGCGAGGGCGCACAATCTACATTACGGACTTCTTTAGGCCGCCTTGTTATCTCTACACTCAATGCAGCTAATGTAATTCAAGCAGCAGAGCGGCTTATTGCAATGAATATAGAGCCTTTTTTACTAGCAAGCAGTCTAATATTAGTAGTTGGACAAAGGCTGATTAAAAAAATCTGTCCAAAGTGTAAATATCCAGTAGAAATGGAGGAAAACATCAAAAATATCTTTTCAAGTCATGCCTTTTCTGAATTTAGTAAATCAAAAGTAGACCCTTCAATGGAAAATAAACTAAACGATATATTTTCAAAATATGCAGCTCATAGTTTAAAAAGTTATTATAAAGGAGCAGGATGTAATAACTGCCAAAATACTGGATATGACGGATATACTGCTATATTTGAATTTTTGTCAATTGATGATGAACTTCGAAAACTAATAACAAAAAAAGCAGCCTCTTCTGAAATAAATGCCTACGCAGTAAAAAAAGGTATGGATTCAATGTTATCTAAGGGTTTATCGCTTGTTGCAAAAGGTGTTACAACACCTGATCAAGTAATATTTTAATTATCACTCCCAATGTCGCCTTTTAAATAATACCCAAGATACCCAAACAACTCATACAAACATACATATATTTCTTCTGGACTTTTAATTGATGGTACAAATGAAGTCCAATTAATCAAAAGCCCTTTTCTATTGACAGAAAAAATATCTACATCTAATCCCTGCTTTCTAAACATAGCATATGATCTCCTCATATGTAATGCCGTAGTTACAAGCAATATCTTATGAAATGAATTTTCATTTACATATAAATTAACCCCTCTAGCCTCATCAAGTGTCCTGCCAACCCAGCCATATATATCAAATTGAGACTCTTTTAGATGTAAGGCTGAAGCAAATGTCTTTATCCTCTGTTGTTTTGTAACTGGAACAAGCCTCCAATCCCCTAAAAGCAATATCTTAGCATTACCGTTTTTTATAAATTCTAATCCAGATAGTAACCTATCCATATTTGTAGAACCCTTTATATAGTAATAACATTTCGTAGGATTATTAATTGCGCTAACATAAAGATCCATATCAGAGGCTCCAGCAAGCGGTACAACTGCATCATAAATTTGATTACTCTTAAAGGTATTTGGCAGCTGCCAGAAATTGATAAATAATTGAGCAGTTAAGGGAATGGTTATAACATAAAGATAAATAATTAAAACAAATATGTATTTTTTCCTATGGTTTTTTAGAAAAAATAAAATTAATATTCCAAAATATAAATAAAGGAAAGGATTGATAAAAAACTGTGTAATATGTCTAAATAGCATTTTAATCAGTTATTACTTCCCATTTATCTGTATTTTTATAAAGTTCTCTTAAAAATTGAATATTTATTGAATGCCCAGACTTATAAGCCTTAATATGTCCTAAAATAGGAACTGCAAATATAGATAAATCTCCTATTAAATCTAAAATCTTGTGCCTGACACATTCATCTGAAAATCTAAGCCCTGTCTCATTTATAACCCCTGTATCACTAAAGACTACTGCATTATCTGTAGACCCCCCCAATGCACGACCAATAGATTTCAAATAATCAACATCCTTTAAAAAACCAAATGTCCTTGCTGGTGCAATACCCTTTATAAATGATTCCTCATCAATATCTATAGATAACTCCTGCTCTCCTATAAAATCCTCCTTAAAATCAATTCTAAATGTAAATGTCCTCTTCTCGTTAGGTTCTGCCTTAACACCGCAGCCATTTACATTATATGAAAACGGTTTTATAATCCTTAAATACTTCACTGGGCAATCCTGTTCGATTATACCAGCCTCTCGAAAAATCTCAACAAATCCCAAAGCGCTGCCATCTAAAATCGGTATCTCATTACTATCCGTTTCAATAGAGATATTGTCTATATTAAATGCCGATAATGCCGCAAGCAAATGCTCAATGGTCTGAAAACTTATATCATTATTTCCTATAGATGTAGAATATGTTGTATCAAATATACTTTCAAGATTGGCCTTAATTAATGTATCATTGTCAAATCTTTTGAATACTATTCCATGATTAATAGGCGCTGGATGCAGCCTTACATGACAATAAATCCCACTGTGAAGGCCTATGCCTTCAAAAACAACTGTTTTTGTTATTGTTTTTTGATTCCGCATCCTTTTTGAGGGTTTTTATAACGGGTCTACGACCCTGCCCTCAAGCTCCCGCAAAGGGCCTTTTTGCAAACTTTTTTATAAAAAGTTTGAGTAAATTAATTCCCTTTGAACCCATTAAAAAAACTAAACCTCACCACCTACTACAATCTTAGGAATTCTTACTGTAGGCATTGCATCTGAGACAGGCGCTCCTTGCCCGTCTTTACCGCATGTCCCTATTGCAAAACCTATATCTGAGGCTATCATATCTATTGAATTTAAAATCTCTGGACCATTCCCGCTTAATGTCGCCCCTCGCACCATATCACCTATAACCCCATCATTAATCTCATATCCTAATGAAACCTCAAATACAAAATCCCCTGTTACTGTATTAACCTGCCCGCCGCCCATCTTTTTTACAAATAATCCATTTTTTACAGACTTTATTATATCTTCAGAATTATGCTTGCCCTGAGCAAGATATGTATTTGTCATTCTTGGAATTGGTTTATGATGATAAGACTCCCTTCTTCCATTTCCAGTAGATGAACAACCATCTTTCATTGCAGTAAGCCTATCATACATATAAGAAGTAAGAATACCATCTTTTACTAGAATATTCTTTGCTGACAGCGTCCCTTCATCATCAAATCTAAATGAACCTCTATTTCCTGGAATTGTAGCGTCATCAATAACCGTTATCAATTCCGATGCTATTTTCTGACCCAATTTCTGCGAATAAACAGAAAGTCCCTGCTGAGCTAAATCCGCCTCAAGACCATGGCCAATAGCCTCGTGTACCATCGTCCCGCCTGCCTCTGATGAGATCACAACAGGCATTGCGCCGCCCTTTATCTTTCGCGCAGAAAGCATATCTACCGCCCTCTTAGCTGCTATTTCTGCTACATCAGAAACATTTTCCTCATCAAATAACTCAAACCCTTTAAACCCTCCAACTACCTCATAACCAGTCTGCACAATATCCCCATCCGCAGCTATAACATGTGCCACAAATACTATATGAACCCTGCTGTCACTGCAAAAAATACCTTCTGAATTTGCAATAACTACATCTTGAGATATGTCTCTATACACAATGCTTACTTGACGAATTTTAGTATTATCTATGCCTCTTGCTGCAATATTTGCCCTTGTCACTAATGCTAGTTTATCATCCATTGAAATTGACGATGGAAGTTTTTTTATAACAAAATCAACCTTAGGTCTTTGACGTTGAAGATTAATAACTAAGTCAGTAGAATTACCTTTTACTGCTCTGCTTACAGAGGCTGCGCATTCAATCAGGGATTTATGTGTAAGGTCATTCGTATAGGCATAGGCAGTTTTACCGCCAAATATAACCCTTATTCCAACGCCCTTGTCTATTCCTGAGAGAATCTTTTCAACCTTATTATCCTCAAGTTGAATAGATTGAGGACTCCTGTCTTCAAAATATATATCGGCATACTCCCCGCCATGTTTTAAGGCGGTCTTTAATAGTTCGCTTGATAATTCCTCGTTGATTATATTTTTTTCCATTTACATTAATATCCTTTAATATTTATGATAAACTCTAAGGCATTACTCTGTCAATGAGTGAATATGAATAAAGAGAATCTGATAAAAAATAAATCCATATTAGAGATGACAAATCTGGGCAATTATGATTGGATTTTTATAGATGGTATGCTTTTTGGTAGTCTTGAAAAATGGTGGGGAGATGGAGGGAGACGTAAAGCGCCGCATGAGGGAATTGATCTTTGTATGTATAAAGATAGGAATTGCAAGGTTTGTAATGTTGATGAGAAGTTTGAGATTACGATATGCTGCAAAGGAAAGGTTTATAGGATTATTGATGATTTCCTGGGGAAAACAATTTTTATAGGGCATGAAATTTTTGATAATTCAATGCAGCTTTTCACTATTTATGGACATACAAAACCTATTGATGGGATAATAAATGGAAGAACTCTTGAAGGCGGGGAAATAGTTGCTAAAGTATCAGAGAGCAAAAATATTGAGCTAAAGACACATCTTCATGTTACGTCAGCTTGGATGCCAAAAAATATTGACGTTGAAACCCTTGATTGGAAGACCATCAATAACCCGCAGATTACGAAACTAAGAGACCCGCTTAAACCTTTAAATTTAGAACCATTTGAATAAACTTGCAATATTTTTTCTTTTATGATAGTGTAATTAATGGGACAAGCAATAGCTTAATTTGGAGATAGCCAACTTGTTACAAAGGAATATCTTGACATTCGACTTAAAGAGCTTGAATCTCGTCTTATTATCAGATTAAGTGCATTAGTAACAACTGGTATTACTGTAATTGCTGTGTTAATAAAACTTCTGTGTGTTTAACTTATTTTGGCAGTTATTTGAATCTATCACAATCCAATATGAACATTAGGCAGATACCTTGCCATCATACTCAATCTATCAGTCAATAACAGTATCCCAAATAATATAAGCAATACCCCGCTTCCAATCTTTACGATATTCATATATTTATTTAATTTCTTATAATAACTTAAAAATGAATTAACCGCTAGCGATGATATAAAAAACGGCACCCCAAGTCCAAGCGAGTAAACGGTTAAAAGTTTTAACCCAATAAAAACTGATTTTGACGTTGAGGCGATTGCTAATATTGTCCCAAGCATTGGGCCAATACAAGGAGTCCAGCCTGCTGCAAAGGTCATTCCTACAAAAAATGTCCCTATCATCCCTGCTGGTTTACCGCTTAGATGAATCTTTTTTTCCATTGACAGAAATTTAATATTAACTATACCAGTTACAAACAGTCCAAATATTATAACCAAAACACCTCCAGCTATCCTGATGGTATCTTGAAACTGAATGAGAGCCATTCCGATTGCAGAAGAAGATGCCCCCATCGCTATAAATACAAAGGAAAAACCAGATATAAATATAAGTGAATTAATTATTGTCAGATTTCTTATCTGTCTGCGATTCTCTATTCCAGTCAGGTCTTCAAACGACAGCCCTGTTATAAATGATACATATGACGGTAAAAGCGGCAGCACGCATGGAGATACAAAAGATAACACCCCAGCCAAAAATGCCATTGTATACGAAACATCATTCATCTTGAACAGTCCTCTGTACTTCCCTTAATCTTCTCAACCGCATGGGGTAGAACATCAAGTATAACTGAAAGGCACTCAGCTACAGCCTTAGGACTTCCAGGAAGATTGATTATCAGGGTATTATTTCTCACCCCTGCAACTGCCCTTGAAAGTATTGCCCTTTTTGTGATCTTAAAACCCTCTGACACAATTGCCTGAGATATACCGGGAATCTCTTTATCAATAACTGCAAGCGTTGCATCAGGTGTAACATCACGTGGAGATAACCCAGTGCCTCCTGATGTTATAATAAGGTCAGCTATATTTGAAACTTCTATTAATTTAGCCTTAATCAAATCTAATTCATCAGGCAGAATTTCGTAATAAATCACATCTGCATCAATTCTGCTAAGCATGGCTGAAAGCACAGACCCGCAGCCATCTTGACGAAGCCCCTTTGATCCTTTATCACTTAATATTATCACTGCTGCTCTTATCTTCATTTTAACGCCTTGAGGGGTTTGGGGGTTCAGCCCCCATTGCTTCATTATAAAACCTTAATAATGTCCCCAGGTTTAAAAACTCCGCTGTTTAACACTTTAACAAAGATACCTTCATTAGGCATAACGCAATCTCCTGCCTGATGATATATGGCGCATCTGGTGTGACATTCCTTGCCTATTTGTGTAACCTCTGCCTCAATTGAACCAATCATTAACCTTGTGCCTATCGGCAGATCTGGTAGTATAATACCTTTGGTTGTAAGATTTTCAGCAAAATCACCGCAGTCAACGTTAAGTCCTTTTGCCTTCATTTTTTCTATACTTTCAATAGCAAGCAGACTTACCTGCCTATGCCACTGTGAGGAGGCATGGGCATCGCCTTCAATCCCAAAATTTTCAATAACTTTAGCTTCAGGAACGGCCTTCTTCCTAATACCCTTTTTAGCGCTGATATTTACCGATATAACTATTGCATCCATTATATCCTCTATTTATGGGTCAAATTGGGGCAATAGCCCCAAACCCGATTAAATACCTTGCAGGAGTTTGAGGGCAGGGTCATAGACCCGTTATAACAACCCTCAAGACAATTATATCATTTTATAATAATCTTTCACAAGTCTTATTCTTTAAAGACTGCGATGATAGGAGATGGGTCGATAAATGATTTCCACCACACGATTTTATTATTATTAATAATAAACCAAGCAGCGAATTCCACCTCATAATTACGGCCTGTCAGCTTACATATCCCGGTCTCTTTGATCATGCAAACTGCCTGCTCGTCTTCAATAACGATTCTAATCGGCTTAATATTTATTATTTCTATAACATCTTTGTACACGTTATAAGATTTCCCGACATTTTCTTTTCCATAAAATGTGCCTATCCAAGGGAGGATATGATTAATACCCTTAACAGGTCGAATATTAATCCACTCAATATTATCATCCATACATTCAAACATTGCTTCTATGTCATCCATTTCTAAAGCCTTAAACCATTTTTCAATTAACTGTCTTATATCATTAGTTGTTGTCATATAGATAATCCTCCAAAATATTTAATCTACTTATAACAACAATATAACATATGATATGTGACAAACCATTGACAATAAAGAATATTTTTTGATTTTAACGAAAATTATAATAGATGGAGGTGTCTTTCTTCTTCTAATAATTTTAAAAACTCATTGGCAGGCAGGGGCTTACTAAATATATAACCTTGTATTTCATCGCAGTTAAATGTGCGCAGCAGTTCAAGCTGCTCTACCAATTCAACTCCTTCGGCAATTACCTTGAACATAAAACTATGAGCCATATTTATGATTGTAGAAGTTATTATCGCATCTGAGGGGTCAATTGTGCTGTTTTTTATGAAACTTTGGTCTACCTTTAAAATATCTATGGGAAAACTCTTTAAATATGAAAGCGATGAATACCCAGTGCCAAAATCATCTATTGAAATCCTTGCCCCAATTGCCTTAATCTCAGTCATCATCTTTATGTTTTGCTGAACGTCTTTCATAATCCCGCTCTCTGTCAGTTCAAGATCAAGGAAATTTGGATTAAAACCAGTATTATCTACTGCATATTTAATCTTTGCAACTAAAGACGGATTGCGAAACTGCACGCTTGAGAGATTTGCTGATATGCGTAAATTATTATAGCCCAAGTCATGCCATTTCTTGCCTTGAGAACATGCAGAATTAACTACCCAATTGCCTATATCATTTATCAAACCAGTTTCCTCTGCTATGGGTATAAATTTAGATGGAGAGATTAATCCCATCTGTGGATGCTGCCACCTTATAAGGGATTCTGCTCCAACTATTTTACCAGTAAATAGATTAACCTGAGGCTGATAATAGAGCACAAATTCATCTTTTTCAATAGCCTTTCTCAAAGATGTCTCAAGGCTTATACGCTCAATATTTGCAGCGTCCATTGATGCCTCATAATATTGAAAATCATTTCTGCCCCGCTCCTTTACCTGATACATGGCAAGATCCGCATTCTTTAATAAAATCTCCGCAGTATCGCCATTATCTGGATAAACGCATATTCCTATGCTCACACCTATAGAGCAGGTATTTCCATTTAGTTCAAATTTATTGCCAAGAGCCTCTATAATCTTTTGCGCAACTATTGTAGGATTATAATACTGCTCAATCTGCGATAAGATTATCCTAAACTCATCTCCGCCCATTCTGCTGACTGTATCAACCTTTCTTATACACTCCGTTAATCTTACAGCAACTTCCTTTAACAGTAAATCACCTATGTCATGGCCAAGCGTATCATTTACCAATTTAAATCGGTCAAGGTCAAGAAATAATATGGCAAATTTCTTCTTATTTCGTTGCGCGCCATGTATTGCCTGATTCAAGCGGTCATCAAATAACGCTCGATTTGGGATACCTGTGAGCACATCATAATGGGCAAGATATTTTAGACGTTCTTCTGCCTGCCTGCGTTCAAGGTCATCAATTTTGACAGATATAAAATGTGTTATCATTCCTTTAGTATCTTTGATTGGCGCAATTGACATTAATTCCCATGATAAAGTTCCATCTTTTTTGCGGTTACAAATATCAGAACGAAACTCCTTACCAGATAAAATTGTGTCCCATAGATTTTTATAAAACTCAGGGGAATGTTTGCCTGATTTTAATATTCTTGGCGTCTTTCCTTTAACTTCTTCAAAAGTATATCCTGTATTTTCAGTAAATTTCTTGTTTACAAATTCAATCTCACCATTGATATTTGTTATCACCATTGAACTTAGACTCTGTTCTACTGCACCTGAGAGTTTTCTTAGATTATCTTCATAACTTTTTCGTTCAGTTATGTCCTTTAAAATACACACAATCTCAAAACTATCTCCATCCTTGTCTTTCATAGCTGAAAAACTGCATATTACGCTTAAAATCCTGCCTGTCTTTGTCTTTATATTGGTTTCAATATTTTTATGGGTATTACTGTTTGTCAACTCTATTAGTTGAACATCAGTTGGACTTTCTTTAATGTCTTGAAATATTGTATTAAACGGCTTACCAATTAATTCAGCTTGTCCATATTCCAGCACTTGTAATCCGGCTAAATTCACTGTCTGTATTATGCCTTCGTAATTAATTACAAAAAGCATGTCTATCATTGTATTAATAATGTTGTCAAGATAGTCTTTAGAAATGGATGTTGTATAGAGATTGGCAGACATATTGTTAAATACCTTGGCAAGTTCAATTAATTCATCATTAGAATCAGGAATCTTGACCTTTTGAAGAAAATCACCTTTGCTGATTTCCCTTACTGCATTAGTCAATATCTTTAACTCAATATTAGTCTTGATTGTATGTCTTAAAAAATATAAAAATATCAAACCGCCTAAAATAACAATAGGGACAAAGGCAGTACCTATGTAGATAAAATTTAAAGTCTTTTTAAGGGCTATATTAGTCTCCAGTTCTTGAGACTTACTGCGCTGTGCCTCTTGATTAACAAGGAGTTCAAGGGCATTGTCAATTGGTTTAACGTCAATTTCTATTATCTGGTCAGTGGAAGCAATTTTAGCATTCTCAAATTTCTCAGATATTTCATTAATAACTGTTTCAAGATTAATTAGGGCTTGACGCTGCTCTATAGTTAATTCAGTATTTTTATATGATTCAATTGCTTGCAGTAGTTGTTTTTTATTATCTTCAATAATAGGAATCAAACTAGCGTCATGTTTTATAGAAAAATCCTTAAAATTATCAATTAATCCAACGCTTCCTAAGTTATTTTGAATTACGCTCAGAGCAGCTATCTTCTTTGTAGTATCTTGATTATAATGCTGCCACAAAGTCTCTATCTCTGTTACTTTTTTGATTGCCTGCATCCCATGTAATATTATGACTATTGATAATATTATGGTGAGGAGGATAACTAAAGGCGCTTTATTTTTAAACATATGATTATCAATATTCCTATATTTTGAAATTCAATTTAGACAATAATATTATAATGATATTTTATAATCAAATCAAGACTATTATAATCAAAGAAATCGTATTCAAATAGATTTGTACTAAATTGCGTTCATAAAAGTGTATATTACTATTGAAATGTAGGGGCAGCCCTTGTGGCTGCCCTGTTGTGCATTTAATCTACAAGCAAGCAGGGTTACCCATATGAAATGCGGTTTTAAATTGAATTAGCTAAATTACTTCTGATAAAGTAACTTAGTATTAGTTATAATGTAATCTATTATTTTGTTATCAAGATATTATCAATAGGCTCGCCATTATCTGTATAAACATTAATTTTAAGGTTATGCTGCGAAATCGTCATTATCCCATAATTATAGACCTTGAGAAACTTTTTAAGATATGGGTTTTCGCTAACCTTATCATAAAGAGGTGCGCCGCCGCCGCCAATAATCAAATAAACGATATTATCTTTCTTGAAACTTTGATAATTATGGTCATGGCCGGTAATTACTGCGTCAACTTTATATTTTTCTATCAAATATAACAGTGCATCCTTAAAATCTAAAAATTCTCCACCATGAGCAGCTACTGAAAAGGGCGGATGATGCAGCATAACTATCAGGAATTTATCCTTTGGAGCTGTTTTAAGATCATTTTCAAGCCAAATATACTGCTTGGAATTCATCTTCAAATCCAAATTACTGTCAAGTAAAACAAAATGAGCAGACCCAACATCTACTGACTGCCAGAGTTTTCCGCCAAGTTCAGATTTAAACTCATCAAAATAATATTGAGATTCACCCTCGTGATTTCCTGCGAGAGGGTAATAATGAGTTATTTTTCTTAAAGGCATAGTTATATCATGGATTTCTGTCCAAACGCATGATTCTTTTCCTTCTAAAACAAAATCACCGCCAAAAAATACTGCGTCAGGTTTTTCAGCAATAATTCGATTGACAATCTTTCTATGTATCTCAGAGTTCCCTCTGGTATCTCCGTATACTGCAACCGTAACTAACTTTATGTTTAAATCTTTGGCACTTGAGACTTCAGCTTTACAGGTACTGCTTAATAGAAATAATATTAAAAATATAAACTTAAATAGTTGTTGAACCATAAAATATTTATTAGATTTAATCTGCATTATTTTTCTCCTCATCATATTATTTTTTAATTTGACGTACTACAATTTAAATAATCCAATTAGACAAAACTATTAATAATTTTAAGTCTTTATTCTTGATAATATCAATCCTTATTAATTAACAAATCTCTTTCCTCATCAAAATCTGCAAATTCAAGGGCAATTGTTCTAAAATCATCTTCTATCTCTAAAAACGTATCAATCATATACGGATCAAAATGGCTTCCTCTGCCTTCAACAATAATATCTACAGCTTTTTTATGAGGCATTGGGGATTTATAAACCCTCTTGCTTATTAATGCGTCATATACATCTGCAATTGCCATAATCCTGCCTGATATTGGTATATCCTCACCTTTTAATCCATACGGATAACCTGACCCGTCCCATTTTTCATGATGTGATAGAGCGACTTCGCAAGCTAAGCGTAAAAAACTGCTCTGCCCAATCTCCTGTTCAGATGACTTTAAGGCATCATGACCATAAGTAGTATGTTTTTTCATTTCCTCAAATTCAACATCAGTCAACTTACCCTGTTTTAGTAAAATGCCATCACTTATCCCAACCTTACCAATATCATGCAACGGCGCAGACCTATGCAGAAGCGTTATAAAATCATCTGTAAAATAACCATTATATCTGCCTGAAGTCTTTAGCCTCTCTGCAAGTATCTTTACATAATTTTGTGTACGTTTTATATGTCCGCCTGTCTCTGGGTCTCTATATTCAGCGAGTGTTGCAAGGCTCTTTAAGGTAACTGCCTGAGTCATTGCTAACTCTTGTGTGCGTTCAGCAACCAGCATCTCAAGATGATCACGATGAGTCTTTAGCTCTAGATGAGTCTTAACCCTTGAAAGCAATTCAGCAGAATTAAATGGCTTGCTTACATAATCAACTGCCCCCATCTCAAATGCCTTTACTATTGTCTCGCTGTCATTTTGAGCAGTAAGAAATATAACAGGGATATTACTGCTTTTATCACTTTGCTTGAGTCTGCGAAATACCTCAAATCCATCCATTTCAGGCATATTTATATCAAGTAATATTAAATCTATTTTATTTGCAGCTACAATCTCAAGGGCGATCTTTCCACTCTTAGAGAAAAACATATTATAATTTAATTCCCTTAAGATCCTTCCCCCAAGCTGGATATTTGCCGGTACATCATCCACTATCAAGACATTTAGATTTTGATTATCCATATAGTTCCTCCTTTGTATATCCTTTAATTATTTCTATAGTCTTAGAAAAATCCTCAAGTGTCTTATTCATATTTTCAATATCAAAATTATCAGACATGACACTGAGGTTATTGCCATAGTCCTGAAATAAGGTTAATGAATATTCATCTCCAATATCTTTTACCTTTAATGCAAATTCATTAATTATATTGATATTATTAGAAACCTTAGCAGAGTGCCATAATGTCATTAACCCATTGTTTAGCTTTCTTAAAATATCAGGGATATGTTTTATTATTTCAGGGGATAATGAATCTTGCGCCCTTCCCTCTTTAATAATCACTTTTTTCGTATAACCAATAAAGAGTTGAATTTTCTTAAATAAATCTGCCCTATTTACAGGTTTTTGAATGAGCGCGTCAAATCCAAACTGCTGATATTGTTTAACGTCTTCCATCATAATAGATGCAGTTAATGCAATTATTGGAGTATCAACAAGCGAGGGTTGTTTTTTGATAAGCCTTGTTACCTCATAACCATCCATTTGAGGCATCTTTATATCCATAAGTATTATGTCTGGCTGATGCTTTAAGGCAGACTCAATCCCTTGTTCTCCATTTTCAGCCTCTATTACCGTAATATTAGTATCACTAAGATATTCTCTAACAATATCCTTATTGGATTCAATATCATCTATAATCAATATCTTAGACTCTTTAAAAATATTATCCTTATAATCATCTTCATAATAATCTTCTATGTTTACAGCCTTTGTATCAGACAATTTAATATCTCTTATAAGTATCTCAAATGTGCTGCCAACTCCAACTATGCTTTTAACCGTAATATCCCCATTCATCATCTTAGCCAGACGCTTAGAAATTGTCAGCCCTAATCCTGTCCCCCCGTACTCCCTTGTGCTTTGACCCCCAACTTGATTAAATGCGTCAAATATCATTTCTATTGAATCTGGCGGAATTCCTATACCTGTGTCTTCAACGGTTAGCCTTAAATCTATTTTATTTGAATCATCACTTACATTAACCCTATTTGCACTGACCTTTATATATCCTTTTTTGATAAATTTTAAGGCATTCCCTACAAGATTAAATAATATCTGTCGCAGCCTTGTCTCATCCATCAATAAACTCTCTGGTATATCAGGTGCAATTTCTATAATAAAATCAACGTCTTTCTCAGCAATAATACTTGTAAATATAAGATTAATTTCATTTATCAGAGAGCTTATATTTACAGCTACATTCTCAATTACCATCTTACCTGCCTCGATCTTAGAGAGGTCTAAGATGTCATTGATCAAGGTAAGCAGACTTTTACAGGCAGAACGTATGGATTTTGCGAATTTTAAAAGTTTTTTATCCGCTGCATTTGAATATATTAATTCTGAAAACCCCATAATAGCATTCATAGGCGTGCGGATTTCATGTGACATATTTGCTATAAACTCGCTCTTCGCCCTGTTTGCATCATCAGCAGCGATTTTTTCTCTTTCTTTTTCAAGCCGTTTTTGTACCTCTTTATCTACCTGCTTACCAAGCGAGACATTCATTATCGCAAGTTCTTCTTCAATGCTCTTGCGCTCAGTAATATCTGTACAGATAGTAATAAATTGAAAAGGGAATCCATATTTATCCATAAAGGGTACGATCGTAGCGCTGACCCAAAAGAAACCGCCGTCTTTATTTTTATGTTTAATCTCTCCATGCCAAGTGTTACCTATTGTAATTGTTTCCCATAGATTTTCAATAAATTCCCTTGAATGCCATCCTGAACTTGTAATGCGATAGTTTCCCCCTATCAATTCTTCACAATTAAATCCGCTGATCTTACAAAACTTATCATTTACATAAATGATAGTTCCATTAATATCTGTTGCGCTGACAATTGCATGTTCGTCAAGGGCAAATTTCTGAAAATTTAACTCCTTAATTGAATCCTTCATCTTGAATTCTGCAATGTCTCTCTCAACAATTGAATGAGCAATTATCCATGACAAAAACGTGAATGTAATCAATAATCCAAAAAATATAGTAACTGCTATTGGATGATCCCTCATATAATCTAATGAAAAAATATAAGGTAAAGGTGTAATAGTCAAGATCATTATATAATTATTATTTTTGACTGCAGCAAATGTATGTTGAAATGAACGCTCCATATAATGCTGATAACTATCTAGTAAGCTTGGAACTTTATAAATCTTATTAAATGTAATTATTTTATTACCAACCTCAAATTGGCCTTTATCAATCTTTTCAGCCATACCCTGAATTTCAGGAAAATCCTCTTTTATATTAAGTTTCTTAGAATAAGGGTTAATCAAATAATCTCCGTCATCATCTGTTACATTTAAAATACTTCTTGATTTAGAAAAAACATCTCTTATTTCGTTTAAGATATTTTCTCCAAGATAGTTAATAACTATAATTCCACGTCTTTTTCCATAGAGATCAAAGACTGGAGATGCAAAATGGATAATTTTTGAGTCGCTGGGTTCAATCTTTGAGACAAGAAATTCTCCTTTTTTTAAGACAGAGGCTTCCTTAAAATAGTTCTCGTTTAATATAGGGGTACGATGCATCGTGCCCCTGCGCATGATTACGACTTGATCATAGATTTTTTCAACTCGGAGTTTCTCAGTTCCTAAAGAATCTACCATGGATATTGATGAAAATTGATTCGACTGCTGCAAGATATTTCTTATAAATTCAGAAAAATTATACTCTGCCCCTACCCTTGTTTGATTGATAAAATCACTTAAGGCAGTACTTTTAAGTATAAGAAAAGCCATCATTATTGTACTTTCAAAGTCATCTGATACCTGCTTTGAGGCAAGTTCTACATCCTGCATTGACTTAGTTTTTAGTTCCAGTTTATTAGAAAGCACATGATAATGAAATAAACTCATATATGCAAATAAAATAATTAACACAAGCGGGCAAAAGATACGCAGAAAGCAATTTTGTAATAATTTTTTCCCGCCAAATATCTCCATATCTCGGTTAGCTTTATCTAAAATCCTTTGTTTATTGATATAAATAATAAATAAAGCCGTTATACTTATTATGATAATCATAATAGAAACCGTTACGCTTAATGAAACTGTATTTAACTCGCCAGAGGCATTAAATTGATGATATTCAAAGGGTATAAAATAGACTGCCCTCATGGCAATATAATGTATCGCTGCAATGGATAATGACATTATGATTGAGGCATTTGCTTTACTAATATTAGTATTATTTTTTAACCTGAGAAAGGTTAATATCTCATCAACACTTAAGGCTGTCATTGCAAGACCAATACTTACAATAATAGAAACACATTCTATTTTAAGATCATACATAACCACTGCTTCAACACGTATAGCCATTATACCTATATAGTGCATTATATTGATGCAAGTAGAGAGCGCTGCTGCAAAAACTAAACGTTTTAAAAAGGTTTTGCTGCTTAGTGTGATAAAAAAAAGGATTATAAATGCTGAAAGGATTGCAGGAAAAATTGATAACGCAAGCGTAAAAAAATCATACGATATCGGGATCGGCAAATTATAAGCTGAAAACCCAAGAAAATTCATGGCAAATATGCTGCTTCCCAAAATCAAAGCGCCAAACACAAGCCAGACATATCGTTTAACTACAGTGTCAGATGTTCTAATTTGATCTGGAGCTGCAATAACGGCAAATGCAGCTATTATGAAAATCATAAGAGAAAATAAAACCAAGGCAGGGTCATAGTATGCCTGCATGGACATATCTTTAGTAATATTTGCATCAAGAAATTTCATGATTACGGTCAGACCTTTTTAAAGTATGAGGGCTCTGCCCTTTTTATTTACGGGCACCCGCAAAGGGACTCGTCTTTCTATCTATGGAGAACCCATTAACAAAAATCTATCCGCAAGAGGTATGTACATTGGAGGGCAATACATCTTGCGGATATTTAAATAATGCGGGTATAGTTAAAGTTTAGAAACTTAAATTCTAAAATATTAAATCATAAATCTAATAAATTCCATTAGCCTTCCAATAGGCGCGAATCTTGTCTTTTAATTCATTAGGAAGCGGGATATATACAAGTTTTGCAGCAGTCTCATCTCCATTTTTAAATGCCCAATCATAGAATTTTACTACATTTTTATTGCTATCCTTTTTCTCTATCGGCAAGAGTATAAATGTTGCTCCAGCTATTGGCCATGCTCCTTGACCCGGAGCATTTATTAACCAATGATAAAAATGTGTATCCGCCTTAAAATCCCCAGTTGCAGCAGCCATTTGGAAACTCTCATGGGAGGGTTCTACGAATTTTCCTGCCTTATTTTTTAGCGCAATATGTACAAGATTGTTCTGCTTGGCATAAGCGTATTCAACATAACCTATAGAATTATTGACTCGTTTTACGTAATTTGCAACGCCTTCATTACCCTTTCCACCAATCCCTACTGGCCATTTTACAGAGGTGTCACTGCCAACCTTGCTCTTCCACTGCGGACAAACTTCAGCAAGGTATCTGGTGAATATAGCAGTTGTGCCAGAGCCATCAGATCGTGTGATTACAGTAATATCCCCTTCTGGAAGTTTTATGCCCTTATTTAAGGCAGCAATCTTTGGGTCATTCCAAGTCTTGACATCACCAATAAATATTGAGCATAATGTGTCTGAATCTAATTTAAGTTCGCCCTGTTTTATGCCGGCAATATTTATTACAGGCACTACACCGCCAATTACGGCTGGAAATTGAAGTAGTTTTGATTTTGTTAAAACCTCTGGATCAAGCGGGGCATCCGTTGCGCCAAAATCAACCGTTCTATCTGTAATCTGACGAATACCACCGCCAGAACCAATGGATTGATAATTTAGTCTTACCCCTGATACCTTATTATAATCAAATGCCCATGCTGAATATACAGGATATGGGAATGTTGCTCCTGCTCCGTTTAATGTATCAGAGGCCTCTACGGATACATTAAATAATATACAAGTTAAAATACTAAAGATAATCAATAATCGTTTCATTCTTTTCTCCTTTAATTAATTCTGGTTATTTTAATACTCCAGTAATAATTATACAACGAATTTGTTAGAATATTATGAGGATATGATTAAATAATGATTAGATAAATAATACATCAGACCACTACAGCATTTAGATAATTATTTACAACTTGTCCATCAAGCAAATCTATAACCAACTCTGCAAGATTGATTGAATGCTCGCCAATCTTCTCTAAATATCTAGCGACATAACTTATTCGTGCAGCGCAATATATCGGATCAGGACTCTTAATCATCTGTATCATCAACTCATCCATAAACCTATTATGCAGTTTATCAACTTTATCAATCATTGTTGTAACATTCATAGCCTTAAATCTCTCTTCTTTCACAAATGACTCAATAGTATCTCTTAATAAAGATAAGACTATTTCACTTATAGAGAGAATATTATCACGTATCTGCGGTTCAATCACATATTGAGGATACCCCCTCAGATTTAAATTTATATCAAGATCACGCTCAGCTATCTTCACTGCATTATCAGCAATGCGTTCAAGGTCAAATACCAACTTAATAGCAGTGGTAATAAATCTTAGATTCCTGCACATTGGTTTTTTTGAAGAGATCAGCCTTATACAATCTTCATCTATGCTTAAACAATATGAATTTATCAGATGATCGTTCCTTATAACCATTCTTCCAAGTGCAGCATCATTGTTTACTAAAGACAAAACCGCATTTTTTATGGACGTTTCAACCAACACGCTCATATCAATGATTGAATCTTTAATATTTTTTATCTCATATGCTATATCTGACATCATCTACCCTCCTTATTAGGGTTTATCTTCAGGCTTAGTCACGGGCTCAATATGCACTACTACATCCACTACCCCGCTGATTTTGGTTTTAAGGTCTTTTTTAACTACATTAGCAATTTCATGTCCATCATTGACTGATATTAGCGGGTCAACCTGCACATGCAGATCTATAAAGACATTTCCCTCAGGTCCCCTTGACCTTATCTTGTGACACGACTCTACCCCATCTATTGCGCAGACTCTTTCCATAATATCATGACTGTCTAATACACTCTCATCCACTAAAATAGCAATTGTATTTCTAAAAATCGTTACTCCCATCCATGCTACAATAAACCCTACTATCATACCAACTATGGGGTCTGCCTTAGAAAATCCAAGCCTTGCTAATATCAATCCTGCAATAACTCCTAAGGTAACATAAACATCACTGCGAGTGTATCCAGCGTCTGCTACCAAAAACTCGCTGTTAAGCTCCAGCCCCTTCTTTCTTTCATACGCTGATACAAAAAAATTGACAGACAAAGTTACAAGCATTACTAAAAATGCCTCAAGACCAGCAGTAGAGGGTTGATTAGATATAAAAGATTCAAAAGCCCTATGAAAGATTGTATAAGCGGTAAAAAACATCATCACACCAATGAAAATAGTGAGAACCGTCTCAAATTTTCTATAGCCATACGGATGTTTTTCATCTGGAGTGCGAGAGGCGTAATATATCCCAACAAGACCCATTATATTATTAAATCCATCAAACAATGTATGTATACCGTCAGACATGATAGCGACTGAATTTACGATCATTCCATATATAATCTTTGTAAGCCCCACCAACAAATTGAAGCCTAAGGTAATTAATATAACCTTCCTAACTCCTATTGACCTTAATGAATAATCCAAGTTTTTACCTCTTCTAAATAGAGTTAATAGCTAAAATCGGTGTAGAGGCTTTGATAATACTTTTATTATCTGTATTTTTAAGCCCCTCGTTTATTATCAAAGGCGCTACCGCACTTGCCCCAATAACCAATCCATCCATCAGTGTAATTGGAGAAAGCCCAAGCAGCCCTCTTAAACCCGGTATAAATGGACATAAAAGCTGCATTAGAATTGACCCTCCAACTGCTGCATTGAGATACTTATTCGTTGGACGTTCATCATTATTGAAAATAACTGGTCTTTCAGATCTACAACTTAATGAATGCAGTAACTGAGCTAAACCCAGTCCCATAAAAGACATTGTCCCAGCATTAGCTCCAGCGCCATATTTAGCAAGTCCATAACCATATGCAGCAAGCCCTCCTGCACTGATTACAGAGGATTCGCGCAGCATCTTCATTAAATCCTTATTGCCTACTAATTGAGAATTCCTGTCTCTTGGAGGTTGTTTCATTGTATCAGGCTCAGGAGGTTCAAGGGCAAGGGCAAGGGCTGGAAATACATCTGTTATCAGATTTATCCATAGCAGCTGCATAATATTTAATGGATGCCCTAGCCCTGCTGTTAAGGCTGCAAAACTAACCATTATCTCGCTGAAATTTGTAGATAATAAAAACCTAAGCGACTTTCTTACATTTAAGTATGTAGTCCTGCTGTGTTTCACAGCTTCATACATTGCATATAGATCGTCTGTCTCAAGCACTACATCTGCCACCTCACGAGCGAGTTCTGTACCGCTTTGTCCCATTGCTATGCCTATATCGGCAGCTTTTAGGGCAGGACCATCGTTTATTCCATCGCCAGTCATAGCAACTATACTTCCATCTTCTTGAAGCAGACGGACTATTCTATATTTATGCACAGGAGATACCCTTGAAAATACAGCAACATCTCCTATTGCATCTTTCAATTCATCATCTGATAGTGATGCTAATGAAGATGAATCTAAAATTCCTAATTCACCAATACCAGCAATACCAATTTGTTCTGCAACTGCTTTAGCCGTCTTATTCTGGTCTCCTGTAATCATAACTGTCCTGATACCAGCGATATGAAATTTCCGCAGTAACTCTTTAACTCCATCTTTAACTGGATCCATCATGCCGATTAGCCCAAGCCATATCACTTTTTCAGGCATGACGCTATTGCTGTGTGTATACCCGTATGCAACGCCTAATACCCTCAACGCCTTATCAGCCATACGTCCATTTTCTTTGATTGCTGCCTTTCTGTCTGAATCCTCCATATTTCTTATGCTTCCATTTTGGGCTATAAAATCACATAATGCCAAGACCTCCGCAGGGCTGCCTTTAATAGTAACAAGATACCCTGAGCCTCGTTCAAAACCTGTGAGACCCGAAGCAGCATCACTATGGCTATGAAATCCGACCATGTAATTATGTTTTTCACTTCTATATTTCATTTTTTCTTTAGGCCAGTCTGCCCTAAGAGTCTGTACATCACAGCCTGCATTAATGGCAGTATCCACGAGCGCCTTTTCAGTAGCTGAACCATTAAGTATGAGTTTAGAGTCATCTTCCCTTATTTCAACCTCACTGCATAAAACGCATACGTAAAGAAGCTGTTTTAGTTCATCATATAAAACCGCCTGTCCTGTGCCTGTAATAAAGGCCCCTCCAGAAAGCTCGGTAGTAATGCCGCCAGAATATATTGACAAGACTGTCATCACATTACTTGTGATAGTGCCTGTTTTATCAAAACATACTATACTGCAATCGCCAAGTAACTCTATTGCCTTAAGACGACGTATTAGTACTTTATGTGAGCGCATAGTTGTAATACCAAAGGCTAATGTAGTAGTTGCAACCGCTGGAAGTCCTTCAGGAACTGCAGCAACTGCAAGCGACAATGCAGAGCGTAACATCTGTATAATAGGCTGACCCCTCAAAAGCCCTACTCCAAAGACCAACCCGCACACTCCCATACAAACTAAAACAATTCGTCTGCCTACTACATCTAATTCCCTTTCAAGCGGAGTCTCTCGCCCTACTGTATTATCTATAAAACGCTGTATTGTGCCAAGTTCAGTATATTCCCCTGTGGCAGTAACAACTGCCTTCCCATACCCGCCTGTGACAACAGTACCTGTATAAACCATATTATATCTTTCTGCAAGCGGGTTATCTTTATCTCTAATAGTAGCAATGGATTTAGAAACAGGGAGACTCTCGCCAGTCAAAGGAGATTCATCTAAATTTAGATGATGAGCATTTATAATACGGCTGTCAGCAGAGATATATACTCCAGGTTTTAATACCAATATATCGCCGATAACAACCTCTCTTGAAGGGATACGCCGCGCCGTGCCGTCTCTTAGAACGCAGGCATCTGGTTTAAATGTATTTTTCAGTGATTCAATAGCATGCTCAGAATGACTCTCAGTGAAATACCCTATAACCGCGTTTATTCCTACAACAGAGCATATTATAACTGCGTCTGCTATCCCGCCAGTAGCAGCCGAGATTACAGCAGTTGCTCCAAGCAGATACACTGGCAGAGAGTTAAACTGCTCAATAAGCATACTTAATTTAGAGCGCGGTTTAGATGGTTTAAGCTCATTTGGACCATATAACGCATATCTTTTAAGAGCCTCTTCACTGGTAAGTCCAGCTGTTAAGGATGTGTTGAGAGTAGTGAGAGCTTTTTCAACATCTACCGTATGCCATAGGGTATCACTTTCTATTTGTTTATGTTCAACCTTAGAAATCTCACGATTTTTTATCTTTGCTGCAGTATTTGATTTTGATTTAGTATTTTTTTTGCTGGGTTTAATAGTTGCAGCATCTGTTTGTGTCTGAAGATATTCAGCCACGATCTGTTCAAGCAGCATAACTATAGTAGCATATGTTGAACCATGGTTATGAAAGACCAAAACGCTTCCAGTCAAAATATTGATTGAAAAATCTGTAACATATTCATTTGACTTCAACGTGTTCTCTATGCGTATTCTCAAGACATCTGAACGATACAGAGCCTTGACCTTTAAACGTACCCTGCCAGAAACAGAGGAATGACGTATATATACTTCAGCATTTTGCATACTATTACCTCAAGATTAATCAAAATATAATGGGGATAAAGCCTTTACAATTTCATCTTCCCTCTAAGAAAAAACAATTTACATAATAATTACTTTGGCATTCCCTTAGTAAACACGCCATAAGCGTACCAAAATGCAGTATACCAAGCAGGAAGGGCAAAGTTGCCTCTTGCCACCTGATAAACACCTGTTCCAAATAAAACTAGAAAAAACATATTCGGCAGATCTATCTCGCGTCCAGTCAGAGCCTTTAGCTTGCTGTTGATTGTGCGGGCAGTTTCTGTCACATTAGCGGTAAATGGAGTAGCAGTAGTTTTTACTGTCTTTTTTTCTTTAATCTTCAGCAGTCCCCTCATAATCGCAGCAGAGAGAATTTGTTCTTTGGCATTTGAATGCAGAATCAAGACGCTTGAGGTCTTTGGATTTATTTCAATGTTATTGATACCTTCTATATCCAAAAGCGCAGTCTTTAAATCAGCCAGAGACTCTAAATTATTTTTTAAATTAGGCAGTCTCAACCTCAATCTTTCATTTGTAGAGTGCACAACAACTGCCTCAGGAAACATCGCCTTTACCTTTCCTTACTGTCTTAACCGCAGGTACAACTGCTTCTGTTACAGCTTTTTCCTCAGCCATCTCAGCCTTTGCCTCAGCCATGATGTCTTCAGCCACCTCTATTGCCTCTGACAATACCTCTTTACCCTTTTCAAATGCCTCTTGACCCTTTTCATACATCAAGAAACCGCCCTTGATTGCTCCCTTAGCAACTGGCTTAGCAGCAGAGGATATTATCCCAAGCAATGCTGGTCCAACAATTGCTAAGCCTACACCTATTGCAAGTCCGCCTGTTAGATTTCCGCCTAACAATTTGCCGCCTGCAATATCTTCTATAAATCCCATTAGTATACCTCCGTATAATGATTTAGTTTTATCCTAAATACAAATTTAGAATATAACAAAATCGGAAAATATTTAATACTTTCCATTAATCTTAGATAAACACTGATAGAAGTGAAAGCGGAGTTCCTTCAAGTACTACATCTATAAATATTCCCGCTATTGCCTTGCTTAGAGACGTACCAGTCCTGTAGACCATATCCTTAACATACTTGTCGTTACAGATTACGTCTGATAGATCAATCATACCTTCATTTACAAGCAAGTCTAAAATGACATCGTGATTGACTGAAGCAGGGTCGTAGGCAATAAGCACGCTGCCAGTCCTTGAGTTTACGGTTGCAGATTCAATGATATCGTGTTTATAGAGACGCTCTATCACGCGGGTAAGACCGATCTCGTCGTTTTTCAACTCTGAGAATTTTATCCTTAATCTGCCGGGCACATTGTGTACATAATATTTCATGCTCTGTCTCCTTTTGTATAGTTTTTATTAATTTATCTTTCTATATAATTTAAGTATACATGGCAATTGTTAGGATATTATTAGGATTTAATTAAAAGATGGTTAGGATTTTTTATAATGGGTTCAAAGGGAGGGTCTGAGACCCTCCCTTTGCGGGTGCCCGTAGATAAAAAGGGCAGAGCCCTCATGCTTTTAGAAATGTTCAGCAGCCTCTATAATGCTTTTAGCAGTAAGGGATTCCGCACAATTTTTGAGTCCATGCGGGCTGCCGGAATAGATTAAATTCCCGCCATTAACTCCTGCCCCTACTCCAATATCAATAACATGATCAGCAGCAGTTATAAAATCAAGATTATGTTCTATTACAACCACAGTATTTCCTAAATCAACAAGCCTTCTTAACACATATAGGAGCTGGCTTATATCGTGCAAATGAAGACCGATGGTTGGTTCATCCATGATATAAAGAAAATCCTTCTTTTTGGTAATGCCTAGTTCTGCGCAAATCTTAATCCTCTGCGCCTCGCCGCCTGAAAGGGTAGTTGCTGGCTGCCCAAGTTTGATATAATCAAGACCGACATCCTTGAGCAATTCTAATCTCTTACAAATATTGCCATGCCCGTTAAATACCTCAAGAGCCTTGTCTACGGTCATATCCAGCACATCGCTGATTGAATATCCCTTAAACCTCACCTTTAGTGCCTCTTTACTGTACCTGCTTCCATCACAGCGGTCGCATTTAATAAACAGGTCTTCAAAAAAATACATCTCAAGCCTCTCAAAACCCTCGCCTTGACACTTTGGACATCTGCCACCTTCTACATTAAATGAAAAAAACCCAGGGTCATAACCAAAGATCCGAGCCTCTGGCAGAGACGCAAATATTCTTCTGATAAGATCAAATATCTTTAGATATGTAGCAGGATTTGACCGAGGAGATTTACCAATAGGGGATTGATCAACCAAACTTACTCCGTTAAGAAATTCTATACCTTCAATACCATCGAATTCCAATGGACGATTATCAAAATGTCCAAAATGTCCTGAGATAATCCTATATAGCGTATCTACAATAAGTGTGCTCTTTCCAGAACCAGAAACACCGCTTACAACTGTAAGGGAATTAAGAGGAATTTCAATTGATATATTTTTGAGATTATGCCCCTTTGCTCCGATAAGGTTTAATGTATTATTTGTTATTGTTTTAGTCTTGGCAAGTTTATTCATCATATTATAGAAAATATTTTGGACATTTAAAGCCCCAGACAGGTATTTTGCAGTAATGGTATCTGAGGATAAAAACTCATTGATTTCCCCATTAAATATTACCTCGCCTCCCTTTAGACCTCCTCCAAGCCCAAGTTCAACCACCCAATCAGCAGCCCTTATTAGTTCAGGGTCATGTTCTACTACTATGATTGTATTACCAAGCGCTGCAAGCTCCTTTATTATCTCAATTACTTTTTTATTATCAGAACTATGAAGTCCAACTGTAGGCTCATCAAGGATATAGAGAGTCCCAGCCAATTTTGCGCCGAGTTGATTAGAGAGATTTACCCTCTGATATTCACCGCCTGAGAGTGTTAATGCCTGACGATCAAGCGTTAGATAACCCAGCCCTACCCGCTCTAAAAATTCAAGTTTATATCTTATATTTTTAATTGCCTCTTTAGCAACATGTAAATAATGCGGGGAAAGAGGAGGACTTTCAAAAAATTTTATCAGCTCTGTTATAGTTAGTCCAGATATCTCACCTATATCAAAACGGTCAATCTTATAGGACAAAACCTCAGATTTGAGTCTCTTACCGAGGCATTTTGGACATATTTGAGGGATTTTATATCTATTGATAAAGATTCGAATATGGAATTTATAGCGCTTGTCATTTAATATCTCAAAAAAATCATTAATCCCATAAAATCCCTTACCGCCTTTAAATAAAACCTTGATCTCATCTTCTGAAAATTCACTTATGGCTTTTTTTACATCAACGCCATTTTTAGAGGCATTTGCCATCAACTGCTCTTTAAACCATGTAAAGGCCGGTTTTTCCCAAGGCTCAATAGCGCCTTCGCTGAGGGTAAGTGTATTATTTGGAATAATCAGAGATTCATCTAAGATTAATATATTCCCAAAGCCCTTGCACTCTGGACAAGCGCCTACTGGATGATTAAATGAAAAAAGGATTGGGGCAGGCGCAGGAAGTGATAATCCGCACTGCTGGCACATCGCATTATCAGAAAATACAATGGGAACTTGAACGGACTCCTCAATGATCATAATAATCAGCCTGCCTCCACCTTCTCTCCAAGCAAGTTCAAGGGAATCAGAAAGACGGCCTTCATCATGGATTACTATACGGTCTACAATGACTTGATGATTATTTTCAATATCATCTTTTATAATATCAACTATATCAATAACCTCTTTTAAATTGGTTTGAGAGGAGTCCCTAAGGATACGATAAAATCCTCTTGATTGAAGGCTGCTAAGCGGTTCAGTTGATTCAAATAAAATGATTGCACGTTTATTCAGGTAATCACTGATTAGTTCCTGATAAACAGAACTTATATCATATCTTTTTATAGGTTTACCGCATTTAGGACATTTAGGCTCTGAGACCTTTGAATATAAGATTCTAAAAAGATCATAGATTTCAGTCAAGGTACCAACTGTAGAACGAGAGCTTTTGATTGGATTTCTTTGTTTTAGAGCTATAGCTGGGCGGATATTTTTGACCTCTTCAACGTCAGGTCTGTCAAGTTTTTCTATAAAAAGCCTTGCATAACTTGAAAGTGATTCAATAAATCTCCACTGTCCTTCAGCAAATATAGTATCAAATGCAAGCGATGATTTTCCAGAACCCGATACTCCAGTGACCGCAATCACGCAGTCATGAGGCATCTTAATATCTATATTTTTAAGGTTATTCTGTTTTATTCCTTTTATTTCAAGCCAGTTTGTGAACCTCATATTCTTCACCTAAGCGCCTTGCAGGGTTTGCCCATAAAAAAAAGCAACCCTCAATTTTAACATCTTTTTAAGTTGATATGTCATAAATTTAATATTTTTTTATTGCCTTGTTTTCTTTAAAAGAATAATTATATATTAATTAAGATTTTTTTTTAATTTTATGTTAATATAATTTGACTATAATTTTTAACATAAATAGGCGCTACAAAAGGGGGTATAATAATGACTATTCAAGAAGAAGCATACAGAAGGATGTCTCGGAATGTACTTCTTGGGTCTTTTCTTGGCGGATTGGTAGGAGCTACTATAGCCCTTATTGTCTTGCCTCAATCACCTGAAGAAAAGAGAAGAAATATTGCTGAACTTCAGAAAGACCTTGTAAAACCTGTTAAAGCAAAATTTTTCGAACTTGTAGAACATGTCGGAGATACCCTAAAAAAAGCTATTGATGAATCTGCAAAGGCTGCGACATCGACATCGACATCGACATCAACAAATCCAGATACTGAAATGGATTAACAGAGGGATAACGACAAATAGATAACGACAATATAAGAGCGCCCTTCATTACTATAATATATCTAAGATTATATCAAGTTAAATGAAAGGTTTAATACGGAGAGAAACTACATGGATTTACACCTATTTTTACTAATTGCCATTATACTCGTTGGAGTGCTTGTTGTATTTACGGTTCCGCTTTTGCTGCGTCTTGGTAAGCTGATAAGTTCTATAAGCGGATTAATTGATACTACAAGCGGCTCTTTAAAAACCTTAACGGATAGCGTAAGCAGCACAATTGAACGTGTAAATAAGATTTTAGATACAATTGATGGAATGATAAAAGGAGTTACAGTATTATTTGGAGCAGTTGGAGATTTAGGGACATCGGTAAAAAAACTTGCCGTTACTATAACTGAATCGGATGGTTTTATTAATAATTTAAAAGGACAGATAGCTGGAATCATTTCTTCAATCAAGGTTGCAGTTTCTGTAATTGCAAAGGCACTAACTAACAGAGGAGGTAAGGATGACTGAAAAAAAATGTTCAAGTTCAAAATCAGGTAATACAGGCGCTTTTGTAGCTCTTGCAGCAGCATTCGGAGGTATAATAGGGGCTGCAGCTGGGCTCATGTTTGCTCCACAGCCGGGTAAAGATTCTCGCGATCAAGTTCGTAAGGCTTATGATGGTATGGTTGATAACATCAATGATTTTGTCCATAAAGTGGATGAACATCTCCCAGATATTATTACCAAGATAAAGGATGAGGTTTCTGACATTCCTGAACAGCTTAAAATGGATATTAAAAATATCAGCAAAGATACTGAAGATAGATTTAACACAGTACTAGAAAAGGGCGCTGGTTATGTAAGTGATATGAATAAATCAGTTACTGCTTCTATTGAAGAGGGCGTAAAGAAGTTCAAAGAAGTTTCTGATAAATTATCCAGAAATTAATCTTTATATATTAAAGAGTTGAATTAGATGCGGGTCAGATAATATATCGTTATTTATCTGACCCTATTTTATTATGTATCTATTATTAGTTAAAATCCTCCCAATATTTGAAATTTTGTGGACAAATCTTATCTTAATTTGATATATTTCTTAAATAATAAAGGAAGAGACTTAAATGCACAAATCTGAACTAATTAATGAAATCTCAAAGAAAACTAAGATTACTAAAACAGATGCTGCAAAGGTATTTGATTCAGTAATTAACACCATAATTATAGCTGCAAAAGATGATCAAAAGGTAACGCTAATTGGTTTTGGTACATTTTACGTACAAAAGCGCGCAGAAAGAATTGGCAGAAATCCTCATACTGGAGCAAAGATCACGATACCTGCCTCTAATGTTCCAAAATTCACTGCTGGTTCAGCCTTCAAAGACATTGTTAATAAATAAAAATAACGGGGGAATATCAATGAAACCACTTTTAATATTGTTTATCTTAGTATTTAGTCTTTTAACATTCAATAATAAAGTATTTGCTGGGACAACAAACCCTAACCAAAATAAAATAGACGAACTTGAGAAGACATTTCAGTCTAACTCAGGCGATATGTCATTTTGCAGATCAAATTATACATATGAAGATTATGTCAGAGATATTAATGCCTCATCAAATGAGATAAAACAAGAACTTGCAAAAGAGGGAAAGACGATGACTCTTGACGATTTAAAGAAATCTTTTAAGATGATTAAAGACATGTGCGCAACTGGAAAATTCCCGGGTCAATAGGATTGCATTATATTGCAGAACTATACTAGAGAGTTCAAAACTACTTCTGATTTGCAGCCTCATGGTCATAATATATATATCTGCCGCATTGTAGACATCTATGCAGGCGTTCATTTTTTATAACCTCAGCATAAATTTGAGGTTGAATATTAAGATTGCAGCCGTGACAAACCTCATCTCGAACCTCTACAACTGCAAGACCATATTTGTTTTCTAGAAGATCCATATACTGATTATAGATGGTTCTATCAAGGGTCTTTGCCAGTTTATTTCTTTTTGAAAGGAGTGATTTAAGGTCTTTGGTTAGATCAATCTGGTCTTGCTCAAGAAATTTCTTTTTTTCTTCAATCTTTTTCTTTTCAAGGCCAAGGGTTTTTTCTGCCTCTTTAGCCTCCTTGTTTAACTTATCAACATTCTCCATAGCCATTAAAAGTTTATCTTCGAGTTTACTTTTATCTGCTTCTATTTTTTCTATCTCTTTAATATGCGTTGAATATTCACGATTTGTCTTTAGAGATGTTATCCTTGCCTTTTGTTTATCAATATTATCGGCGATTTCTTTGAGGTTTAGCTCTAAATCTCGTTTTTGTTTTAGAGCAGATTCGACATCTTTTTTCTTCTTTTCAATATTCATTAATGCCTCTTTATAAGGCAGTTCATATTCTGATATTTTTTTAGGGATGTTGTCAATTATGTCTCGTTCTTTAATAATCTTTGTGTCATAAGTCTGAAGTTCTCTAAGTATCTTTAATTCATTAGGCATATACCCTCCAAGTTAATAATTGGGGTTGCACCCCAAACCCTGCAAATCATTAAATAAAACATTATATTCGGTACTATATTAAAATAAAATATTAAACTCTTACCAGTATTTTTTCAATAATCATTGATATAATATGCTAAACTATTAAATTAAGCAATTATTAAGAAAAATAATGGAGGATTATAAAAATTATGGTGGGCCCACCAGGACTCGAACCTGGGACCAACCGGTTATGAGCCGGTAGCTCTACCAGCTGAGCTATGGGCCCCCATTACTTAAAACACTTAAATGAAGGGCATAAAAAAATCTTACTCCCTTGCGATGTAGTATAACCGTATCAATTATCTTTGGTCAAGAATTAATAGTAAAATATAATAATTACAAAAATTAACATTATATAAAGGAAATCTTGATTAATATTATCAATATAATTAATAAATTAAGACAGCGCATCTCGTCAAATCCCATAATTAAGTTCCTTGTCCCAGACCCAAATATAAAATCCGGCAAAGGCCCAGTTATTCTTCTGATTTTCAGTATAATATATCTTATCTATCCATTTGATTTAATCCCTGATGTTCCTTTTTTTGGTTGGTTTGATGATATAATATTCATGGTTGTTGCTATAATTAATCTTGTTGAAAAAAAGGTTTTTTATAAGTATGAGTATATTCGCAAGACACTAAATAGGATAAAATGGATAATATTTCTTGTAGGGGGTTCATTTGTGCTTATATTTGTATTAATGACATTAGGCGCATTGAAATTAATCATTGGATAAAGGACACAGCATAGTTCGCTCAGCATCTGTAATAGTAGCGGCAACTTTTGCAAGCCGAGTGCTTGGATTTATAAGGGATATGGTGATTGCAAAATTCTTTGGTGCAACCAGTTTATCAGATGCCTTTTTTGTGGCGTTTCGGATTCCAAATCTTGCGCGCGACCTATTTGCTGAAGGCGCAATGTCTGCTGCCCTCATACCTGTGCTTTCAGAATATAGAATAAATAATGGAGAGCAGGAAACAATAAAACTCGTCAGGATAATATTTGTATTTATATTTATTTTTGTTGGAGGGCTTTGTGTTACTGGGATAATATTTGCGCCTTTTATTGTTAGGATTATAGCCCCTGGGTTTTTACTTGACCCATTTAAATTTCAGATAACCGTGACCCTCACAAGAATTATGTTTCCTTTTCTACTATTTGTCAGCTTTGCTGCACTTTTAATGGGATCGCTTAATGCTAGAAAGATATTTTTTATCCCAACTTTAGCATCAGCATGGTTTAATTTTGCTATTATTGCTACAATTCTCATTCTGTACCGTTTCTTTAAAGAGCCTGTAATCGTGGCAGCTATTGGGGTCAGTGTTGGAGGGGTTGTACAGTTCATATGGCAGATTCCTGTGTTTGTAAAGGGCGGGTATTCGCTGAAACCACTATTTAATCTTAGACACCCAGCGCTAAAGAAAATGGGATTACTCTTACTTCCAGCAACTGTCGGCATGGGAGTGAATCAATTAAATATATTTATAAGCACAATGCTTGCCTCATATATGCACGTTGGAAGCATTGCATATCTTTATTATGCGATGCGTCTGATTCAATTTCCAATTGGGATATTTGGAGTAGCACTTAGCACAGCAGTACTCCCAACGCTTTCAGATCATGCTGCAAAAAATGATATTGCAAGCATCAAAGTAGACCTGTCATTTTCGCTAAAACTGCTTTTTGCAATAACCGTTCCCTCAATGATAGGGCTTATGGTACTTGGAAAACCTATAGTCCATGTATTATTTCAACGTGGTCATTTTGACTACATTGCAACACTTAATACCACGATTGCATTAATGTATTATTCCTGCGGGATTTGGGCAATAGTTGGGGCAAGGATGCTTACATCAGCCTTTTATTCTATGCAGGATACTAAGACTCCGGTTAAACTCACGGCATCAGCTCTGATTATTAATCTATTTTTTTCAATAATGCTGATTGAACCCCTTGGTTATGGAGGTCTTGCACTAGCAAATGCCCTTGCAGCAACTGTAAATTTCTTTATGCTGCTCTTTTATTTATATAGAAAACTACATGGATTTGATTTAAAGGGGATTATTATCTCTTTTTTCAAGACCATGTCAGCATCATTAGTTATGGGGATATGCGGATGGGTTTTAATTAATCAGATACATTGGATAGAAAACGGTCATATGCTTTTTAAAGGCAGTTATCTACTAGTAATCATGTTGTTATGCAGCCTGATTTACTTTGTAACTGCTTACGTATTTAAAAGTCACGAGATTAAATACATTGCAGGATTAATAAAGAAGAGATTATGAACAATTTAATAGTTGATGATCAGTTATTTCAGTGGATGAAAGACATAAGAGCTAAGATTCATAGACATCCAGAGCTTGCGTTTACAGAATTTAAGACATCTTCCTTAATTGCCCAGAGTCTTACTGAATTAGGGATTGATTATAAAACAGGGATTGCAAAGACTGGGATTGTAGGAAGATTAATAATAAATAAGGACTATCCAACTATTGCCTTACGTGCAGATATGGATGCCCTTCCTATTAATGAAGAGACTGAGCTTCCCTTTGCATCTGTTACTTGCGGCATAATGCACGCCTGCGGTCATGATGGTCATGTGGCAATCTTGCTTGGGGCTGCTGCAATCTTAAAAAAGAATCCGCCAAAGTGCAATGTGCTGTTTATCTTTCAACCTGCAGAAGAGGGAGACGGAGGGGCATTACCAATGATTGAACAAGGCGTTCTTAATGGGGTTGACGCAATATTTGGCGGGCATATTGATACCAGATTTCAAACAGGCGTAATTGCAATTAAACAAGGGGTAAATTCAGCCTCTACAGATACATTTGAGATAGAGATAAAGGGCAGAGGCGGACACTGTGCAAGACCGCATGAAACTGCGGATGTCATTTTAATTGCCAGCCAGCTTGTTATTTCTCTTCAGAGTATTATCTCACGCGAGATTGATCCGCTGCAATCAGCGGTGATTTCTGTCGGTGTATTTAACGCAGGAGATGTTCATAATGCCATAGCGCAAAAGGCAGTACTTAAAGGCTCAATTCGAACAACTGACCCAAAGATTAGAGAAAAGATTAAGTCTCGTATGAATTCTCATATAAAGAGCCTCTCTAATTTATATGATATAGAGATTTCAATTAGAATATCAGAGGGTTACCCTCCAGTAATTAATCATGACAAGGCGTATGAATATGCAAGACATACGGCAATTTATATGTTTGGGGAAAAAGGTTACATTGAAATAAAATATCCATCACTTGGAGGAGAGGACTTTGCATATTTTCTTGAAAAGGTGACAGGATGTTTTGTAAGATTTGGGGCTCAGAAAAGTGATATTGGCTATGTAGATGGACACTGCGGCAGATTTGATTTTGATGAAGAGGTATTAAGGGTTGGAGCGATGTATTTTTCTGAACTAGCCCACAATTATGTAAATGCTTTATAATAATGGGTTCAAAGGGACGAGTCCCTTTGCGGGTGTTTGAGGGCAGAGCCCTCATTCTTTAAAATAATTTTACTTTTTAAACATTTTTATTGTATTATTAAATATGTCACTAAGCGATTTCTTTAAGAAAAAGACGGAGAAAGAGGAATTTGATCCTATCAAGGACCTTGTTTTATCCAAATTAAAGGTCGGTTATCTCGTTGATTATGACGGGAAGACATTGGAGGTCTGCGCTTATAATATATATGACTGGGACAATGAGTTTACTGAAGAATGGGAACTTAAAGGCTCAGATGCCAAAGGTCAAGACAATATCATATCTTTAGTGATGGAAAAATATGATTCTCAATTAATCTGGCTTTTATCTTCTAAAGTTGCGCTTTCTAACATAGACCGCAGTATATTAGAAATAATAAAAAGAGACGAAGACCCACCAACAGAAATTACTTATAAGACAAAGAAATATTTTCTCGCTCAAACCAGCGCAGGTTATTTTCTCAAAGACGGCAAGGGTGACGGCGTTGAACTTATAACTTGGGATTATGAAGATGAAGAGGAAGAAAACTTTATTACCTTAAAACAATGGGGAGAAGATGAATTTGAACTCTATGAAGGCAAATTTGTCAAAGAATATGAATTCACAAATATACTGCCGCGAAATATTAATTAATAAAACAATCAAAGGGCTTTTATTATTTTTAACCCTGATAATGCTTGCAGGGTGTGAAGTCCCTAATCCTATTGAAAAATTCAGGGCAGAGCTTACCCGTTATCCAGAGTATTCAGTTATTCTCTCAGACATGAAGGAGGAAGGCGATTTATCTTCTTCTTATTTTCATAAATACACCATTGTCACAGGAGTAATGAAGCGGGAACAAGGCAAAGACATAAAAACTCCTTCAGAACCAAGCAGTAATACAAAACCAGATACCAAAACCGAGACTAAACCCAATACCAAACCTGCAGAAGAACTAACCTATGAAACCAAAAACACTGATTGGATGAGAGTTCCTCAAAAGGTTTACAAACAATATGAAAATTATCTAGGCATGACAATCCTTTCAAAAGACGCTAAGGGCACAATCTCAGATACTGCGTATCCTGCAGGGTATCAATATGTCGGTGATTCACGTTACGGACAATGGAAAAATGACTCATCTGGCCATTCCTTCTGGGAATTCTACGGAAAATACATGTTTATGTCCTCTATCTTCCATATGATTGGAAATAGAGTCAATAGAAACGATTATGATAATTATAAAACAAACAATTCATTGAGAAAACCATATTTTGGCACAAATAACGACTACGGCACAAACGGAGCAAGAACAAAGGCTGCACATAGCAGCTTCTTTGAGCGAAGACAAGAAAGAATACAAATGAAACAAGAAAATTTCAGCCGTAAGGTAAGTAACAGAACAGGCAGAACCAGCTACAGATCATCTTCAGGATTTAGAGGCGGCAGACGTAGGTAATATTTATTTTGAGGGCTCTGCTCCTTAAAAATCCCGCAAAGGGACCTTTATAGGTGATTTTTAAAATTTAAATTTATCTTTGACAGATATGGTTATAAGCTTGAACCCGCCCAATAATATGGACAACCCTTGTGACTGCCCTATTTTGCATTTAATCTACATTTAATCAAAGTTACCCCTGCACCATGTCATATACAAATATGAGCTAAATCATAGTATATTTGATTATTTCCAGTTATCATATACCTAAATAAATCAGGAGGTTACCTAATGCACAATCATAATGCGGACGGATGTCCATCATGTTCATCGATAAAACCAACAGCGCCTGAGAATCCAACAGATTACAGACTCACTCACTGGCCTATTCAGATTAATCTCATGGGTACTGTGGTACCTTTTATTCAGAATGCAGACCTGCTTATAGCAGCCGATTGTACGGCGTTTGCAGCGCTGAATTTTCATGAGAGATTTCTTAAAAATAAAAAAGTCTTAATAGGATGTCCAAAACTTGACAATTCTCAGAACTATATTGAAAAGTTTACTGAAATATTTAGTCAAAATCCAATTCAAAAGGTAACTTGTTTAAGAATGGAGGTTCCATGCTGTGGAGGGATGACTGCAATCTTAAAGGAAGCTATCACGCGTTCAAAGCATTCTATTCCTATGACTGAAATAATAATCGGAGTTAAAGGCGATCTGCTCAGTGAGAAAAGTATACTCAGATGATTATTATACTCCTCCCACCCGATGTGTCTGCTCTTCTAATCATTAAAAGGGCAGACACAAAATATTACTTATACTGGTTGTCAAAAATATCTTCGCTTTAAACAAAATCTTATTTTTTATAACCTTCAAATATCCCATCTGCTACGCATCCATCCCTTTTTCTAAAAGGGTTCAAAGGGACGAGTCCCTTTGCGGGATTTTTAAGGGCAGAGCCCTTAAAGGAACTTTCAAATATCACTTAATATAAGATCCTCTTTCTTTAAATTGAATAATAATCTCTAATCCTTTGACTTGGTTCAGATTAATCTTTCCACCGAGCTGGCTTTCAGCAAGTCCTGTTACAATCTGCCATCCAAGCGTATCTGTTTTATGAATATCAAACCCATTTGGCAGACCCTTTCCATTATCTCTTACTGTTAATCTTACCTCATTATTATCGGTTCTATGCAGACCAACGCATATCTCGCCCTTTAGATTATCTTTAAAAGCATATTTAAAGGCATTAGAGATTAGTTCATTAATGATTAATCCGCATGGAATAGCTGTATCAATATCTAACAAAACATCTTGTACTTCTTTTATAATTGTGATATTTCCTGATTCAACATTATAAGCCCTTGAGAGAGTATCTATGAGACATTGAATATAATCAGAAAAATCAACATTTGACATGTCTTTGGATTTATAAAGTTTCTCATGCACTAAAGACATTGATCTAATGCGATTTTCACTTTCCAAAAACATATTTACATAAAATGGATCTTTTATTGTATATCTTTGCAGGCTTAAAAAACTGGAAACAACTGCAAGATTATTTTTGACCCTATGATAGACTTCGCCCAAGAGAAGCTCTTTTTCTTTAAGGGATGCCCGCAGCTTTTTTTCCATTTCAACTCTTTCTGTGATATCTTGATTAGAGCCTCTTAACCTAACTACCTTTCCATTAGAATCCAATATAGGCTCAATAATGGTAATAATTGTCCTTTCAGTCTTATCAGTGCGGCAGAGTCGTAGTTCCAATTTACGAAGCTTTCCGCTAAGAAGCGTTTCTTTGACAATATTATCAAAATGCTTATAATCATCTGGATGAATATATTTTTTATGTTCACTATAATTCGGAGGACCGTCTTTTGGATCAACCCCCCAGATATCAAACATCTCCATAGACCATCTCGGCTGCTGAGTTACTGGGTCATATGACCATGTGCCAAAGCTCGCTTTTTTTTGCGCCTCTATTACATCTTGCTCTTTTTCTTTTAATAACTCCTCAGTCTGCTTGCGAATTGCTATCTCAGTGCGCAGTGACTCTTCCAACTTTTTGATCTCAGTAATATTTTGCATGGTAGTAAAGACCTGAAATGGACGTTCACTGCCGTCTTTAAACTGGGGGACAGCATTTACTAAAACCCAGACATAATCATTTAACTTGTGATTATATATTTGAAGGACTACATCCCTGACCGCTTCCCCAGTACGTATAGCCTTCCTAGACGGACGCTCTTCTAGTGGACATGGGCTGCCGTCTTCAATCAATATATTAAATATCGGGTCAATATAATTTCTTCCTATGAACTGCTCTAATGTTAGTCCTATTATATCCAAAAAAGCAATATTTGCTGAAATAAGCCACCCATCCTCTGTCTGATAAACAACGCCTTGCGCCATTGTATCAAATAATGTTCTGTATTGTTTATTAGCATCATCTAATTCCTGAGTTCTATCCTTTACCATTTGTTCAAGTTCAACATATAATCTCTTCAGATTATTTTCAGCATTTTTTAGCAAAGTAATGTCACGTATAGAGAGTACAGCGCCAGTTATATTTCCGAAATTATCTTTAATCTGCCTGCCGGTTGAAATAACTGAAAGAGTAGAACCATCTCCACGCCTTGCTAAAAATTCAAAATTAGTCACCTCAATACCTGAAAGCGTCATAAATAGTGGTCTCTCTTCTTTTTTATCTAAATGTCTGCCCAGATTACCAAATTGATCTGGTAGATAAATGTCATAATATTTGTTGTTCCATATCTCTTCAGCATTTGCACCTTTTGGTATACCAAGCATATTTACAATAGACTTATTAAAATATGTAAATACACCGTTTCTATCGCAGGCGACTATTCCCTCATCAATACAATCTAACACAGTTTGTATGAAATTAAATCTCTTTTCAAAGGTAATATCTGAATGAATAGAAATCCAAACCTTTCCGAAATCATGATGATCAAATGTTGAAATAATAGAATGACAAAGTATAATGCTTCCATCCTTTTTAATATTTTCAATATCTCCCCTCCAAGTGCCGCTACGCTGCAGAACTGACATTATCTCACTTGCAGTTTCCTCAGGGGTCAATGCACCAGGCGCATTTATAACTGCTATATTTTTTCCTATCAATTCACCTTGCTGATAGCCTAAAATCTTGTCAAACATAGCATTAGTATAGACAATATTGCCGTCCGATACCTTAATGAGCACAACGCCTTCAGAAATATTTTCAGTTATCTCACTCTTTAGATGCAGGTGTCCTATCAGATTATGTAATTTATTCGTCATACTATTAAATGAAGATGAAAGCTGAGTGATCTCATCAGCACCTTCAACCTTTATCTCAACATTATCTCTGCCGTTTGATGAACAAAACCTTAAGACTGCTTTATTTAAAGCTCGAAGGGGTATAGTAAAACTGCGGATAAGAAAAGAAGCAATAGCAATCCCACTAACTGTATATATAAAAAACAAGATTGATAAAAGCCTCAGTGTATGTGTCCTTGTCTTTTCTGCTTCTAATATAAATTGATTTGCCTTGCCTTTAGCAAATAATGAAATTATATAGACGCTTTCAGAGATTTTTTCTCTATTTTTCATGGCATTAAGTTTAAATATTGATTGCCCCTCATCATAATTACCAACTCTTATTGATGAACAAATTGCTTTATTAACTTCTCTCCACTTAATGATTTGTTCCTTTAGTGTTAAAACATCTTCTTTTTTCCCAAGGAATTGTCTTGATAATATGTCCATCCGCACAAGAATATCATCATAAGAACCTTCAATCATTTTAATATTCTCTTCTATAATTTTAGGGTCTTTAAATTCAATCATTTCTCTTAGCTTAAGATTTATCTTTTGAATATCATAATTGACATCATCAATAGCATTACTGACTGTTAAAGGATGGTCACGCAGCATTATTGTCAAACTATAAATATTATTAAATTTAACGATTATAATAGAACTAAGGACAATAAAGGATAGTATCATAGCAATTAAACCGATATACAGCCTGCGACCTATGGATAATTTTCTTAAGATGTTCATAAATCTATTGGCCCCCGTCAATAGCGTTATTATCGGTTTAAGCAAAAGAAAGATATTATAATATATTAATTCATTACTTAGGATAAGTCAAGGAAACGACTATGTAAAAGATTTTTTACAATGATTTGGGATGCGTCTATTTGATAATGATTTGATTTTATTTATACAAGGTTATTATAATTTGATGATGAAATCTTATACAGCTATTGTTGAAAAATGTCATGACACAGGTTTATTTGTTGGATACATACCAGGCTTCAAAGGCGCTCATTCTCAAGCATAAACATTGGAAGAATTAAACCTTAATCTAAAAAAAGGAATTGAAATGCTGCTTGAAGATGACGAACCCAAACGCTGAGTCAAGTTACAAACGGAAAGGATTATAACAGTTTTTAAAGCAATTTAACTATAGCAGCAATCAGTCCTGCCTAAGCAACAAGCATTGCAGCAACCCATTTGATTGTTTCTGACTTTGTACTTTCTATCTTGCTTTCAAGACGCAATTCCATCTCTTTCAAATCGCGCTTTAAATCATAAATATCTTGCTTAGTTGCAAGCTGTTCAGAGATAAGTTCTTTGATAGTTTCAGCATGAACCTCTGCTTGCTCCTCAGTAAAACCAACGGCTTTAAGTTTTTTTATATAAGTACATGTATCAAAAGTTAATGTCGTCATTAGTTATTTTACATATCCTTAATTAATTTACAATCAACCCGTTGTTAAAACTTTATCCAGCCTTAAACATTCATATAACATTAAACCTCTTCCTTCAACTTCAATTCCATTACAAACTCAGCCCCTTTATCAATGTTATTTACGAATAATCTGCCTTCCATATTTTTCTCAATTATTGTCTTTGCCATATAAAGTCCAATCCCTGTGCCGTCTTTTTTAGTGGTTACATATGGATAAAATACCTTATCTATATATTCAACTGGTATGCCCCCTCCATTATCCTTGAACTTTATTACTGCCATATCGTTATCTTTTAATATTTCAATGGATATAAATGGTTTTAAATCTTCAATATATAAACCATTTCCCCGACTTTCAATAATTGCATCCCTTGCATTAGTTATTATATTTAAAACTGCCTGCTTGAATTCATTCGGATACCCATAGGCAATTAATTCTGGCTCACAGACAAATATTTTATCAAAGCCGCCGCTTAATTGCTTCTTCACAATTCCATCATAATTACAAGTCATATAAATATCTATATCTGATTTTGTAATTTGCTCAAATATAAGATATAAAATCTCTCTAACTGCTGTATTAATCTTAAATGGTATTTTTTCTTTGTCTGCTTTAAAGAAATTTCTAAAATCGTCAATGGTATTGGACATGAATGACACCTGTCTCATTATATTGTTTACTGAGTTCCCAAGATATTCTCCATTTAACTCTCCATATTCAAAGGCGCTTGTCAGGTCTTGAGCAAGTAGATTAATAGTATTAAGGGGCTGTCTCCATTGATGGGCTATAGCGCCTATCATCTCTCCCATTGCTGCCATCTTTGACTGCTGGATCAATAACATATCATTCAGCCTATTTTTTTCAACCTCTTCTGTTACTCTGCTGTCAAGGGTTCTATTTATCTCCCTTAACTCTGCATCTATTGTATGCTTATAAAGAGCCATTTTTATGTTTACTAATAATTCCTTAACATCAACAGGTTTGATTAAATATCCAAACGGCTCTGTAATCTGAGCGCGCTCAATAATGTTATCATTGACATTTGCTGTCAGATATATAACTGGTATATCATAAATTGAATTTATCTGTTTTATGGTCTCAATACCATCCATTGAACCTCTTAAAGTTATATCCATAAGGATTATATCTGGCATTGATAGCTTTACTTGTTCTATTGCATCAAAGCCTTCTGCAGCAATGGATGTAACAACATAACCATTATCTTGCAAGGCTATCTTGATACTATTGGCAATTAGAAACTCATCTTCTACGATGAGACATTTATTTAACATTATCAAAACTCCAATCTTATAATATTATTTTTAAACCTAACCTTAAATTCTGTTCCATGATCTATGACTAATTCAATCTCGCCTTCAAGCTGACTCTCAGCAAGTCCTACAATTAACTGCCACCCAAGAGATTCCGTATTCCTTATATCAATACCGCAAGGCAAACCAACTCCATTATCTCTAACTATCAATTCAATCATGCCCTCTTCAACATATTTCATACTAATATCTATCTCACCATCCATTTGTTGAGGAAAGGCGTGTTTTAAGGCATTTGAAATAAGCTCATTTAACAATAATCCGCATGGAACTGCTATATCTATCCCTAATGTGACATGATTTATAAATGATTTCAGTTTGATATTTTTTTCATTTATCTTATAAGTATTAAAGAGTTCTGCGGTAAGACTATTAATATATTCTGTGAAATCAACTGTCGCTAAATCTTTAGAGCGGTATAACTTTTCATGAATTAATGCCATGGATTTAATGCGGTTTTCACTATCTTTAAATAATTCAAGCTGTCTTGGATCAGTAATTAAACTCCTCTGCATACTCAATATGCCAACAACTATTGCCATGTTATTTTTTACTCGATGATGTATCTCTGAAAGCAGAAGTTCCTTTTCTTTGAGAGATGCTTGAATCTTCAACTCCATCTCTATACGTTTTGTGATGTCAAGCATGGAAGTAATCAATAAATCTATTTGCCCATCAGGTTTTCTATAACACGATATGGTTAAATGGACATAAATAACATGTCCGTCTTTATGAATATTACGCTTATCTATTTCATAAAAATCTATCTCACCTTTAAACATACGATTAAATTGCTCGTGAGCAAGTCTCATGTCTTCTGGATGAGTAAAATCCACCCATGTCATCTTAAATAATTCCTCTTTGGTGTAACCCAAAATATCACAGAACTTTTGATTTATCTGTAGAAATCCTTTCTCAGGAGAAGCCAATGCTATACCAATATTCCCAAAATCAAATTGAGTCTTAAACAAAAACTCGCTCTTCTTTAAAGCCTCATCCATTTTTATCCGCTCAGTAATATCATGTAAAGAAGAGATAATAAAATCTATATGACCATCAGATTTCCTATAACACGAAACTATTAAATGTATATAGATAATATCACGATTTTTATGTATACAGCGGAGATCTATTTCATAATCATTTCTCTCCCCTCTAAGAATTTGATAAAAATATGTAAGCCCTGGCTCCATATCATCAGGATCAACCAAATCTGCCCATTTCATCTTGTATAATTCCTCTTGAGAGTATCCAAATATATCGCATATCTTCTTATTTACCATAATAAACCCTTTATCTATAGTAGATATTCCAATACCAATATTCCCAAAATCGAATTGGGTCTTAAACATAAACTCACTCTTCTCTAATTTAACGTCTATCCTTAGCCTTTCAATTGCAATCGCATATAATACTGCAAGTTTATCTACTATGAATAAATCCTCATCCGTATAATCACGAGTAGAATTAGCAGCAGCTAGCTGCCCAATAAGACTTCCATCGTATAAAACAGGGACACTTAAATAACGCTTTAACAATATATGTCCATTAGGCATACAATTTTTATAATAGGGATGATCCTTTGGATTATTAGTATAAAAACTCTGAAATGTATTTAAGCAATGCCCCCAAAGTCCGTTATATCCAAACCTGCCTTTAGGAAATGAGACCTTATGTTTTTCTATAGCAACCTTACATACTTCACCCATCATATCCGTAAGTGTATGACCAATTAAGCTGCCTGTTTCTTGATCTACCTCTGCGACAATACCATGAACGCTTTCAGTCAACTCCATTACTGCATCAAGTATCAACTTTGAAATATCTTTAATATTTAATCCCTTGCCAAGCAATGTCTGCGTGAGGTTTGAGATAGTTTGATTAATCAAAAGCTCTCTTGATAACCGTTGTTCATTTCTCTTATTATCTGTAATATCTGTAGAGATCACGCATATTGCATTTATAACACCAACAGAATTAAATAATGGAAATTTAACGGCAAGATAATTATGCAGCCCATCCTTATGTCTTAAAGTGTGCTCAAATTTAAGAGAATGACCTTTCTCAAGGATAACCTTATCACTTTCAACTAAATAAGCCGCATCTTCTTTAGGCAGAATATCTGATGGCGTTTTAAATAATACATCCTCTATTTTTATATCAAACAATTCTTTAAAACGGCTGCTTACTTTTATATATTGACCATTAAGATTCTTAATAAATATTGCAGCAGGGGAATTATCCATTATTGATTGAAGCAGTACCTGATTTTCTTTAAGTTCTGTTTCCAGCTTAATTCTATCGCTTATATCGTGAATGATTCCAAATAAGAGGAGTTTTTGATTTGATATAATTGGACCTATAAATATCTCTACATCACGCATATCCCCATTAGATAAACGATGTTTAGTTATAAAATGATTGAGTTTCTCTGTCTTTATCTTATCCCTAATCTCAAGAAGTTCTGTTAGTGGTCTGGGATTAAGGTCTGAGATTGTCTTAGTAAGAAACTCTTCCCTCGTATAGCCATAAAACTCACATGCCTTTGCATTAACATCAACGAATGTTACATTATTTGGATCAATTAAAAGCATGATAGATTTATTATTTTCAAATAGAATCTTATAAAATTCTGCATTTTGAGTCTTTAATCTTTCCCTCTCAACTCGCGCGCTTATATCACGAAAAACTCCTTGTAATAACGGCTTGTCATTGATACGAGCGATATGTGACACTATCTCAACTGGTACCTCGCTGCCATCTGAACATGCTACATTTATTTCTACCGGGGTTGTTGAGAGTCCCCCTAAAATCATATCTTTATGAGATTTAAATGTCTCAATTGAAACATCCTCAATAACTTTCGGATGCAATTTTGACTGATGCATACCTATAATCTCATTACGGTTTTTCTTTAATAATTTTTCAGCCTGAATATTTGCGTCAACTAATATTCCAGTCTCAGGGTCTGCAAGGAATATTGCATCAGGAAGATTTTCAAACAGAGACCTAAAACGCTCTTCACTTTCTATTAAGCTGTTTTCAGCCCTTTTGCGTTTAGAAATATCTTTATATATTACTTGTACTTGGGTAATCTCATTATTTTTTAAGATTGGAAATGCGGTAATCTCAATATAAGTATGGCTGCCATCCTTTTTTAGAATCTTTAACTCAATGCCTTCAAGAGTTTTGCCGTTTAACACCTCATCAAATTTACCAAATACATATGCCAAGTCTTCTTTAGAGATAAATTCTTTTAGATGTCTTCCAATAACCTCTTCGGCTTTAAACCCAGTGATCCTTTCAATAGCAGTTGAGGCATACAATAAATATCCCTTTATATCCAAAAGCAAAATCACATCAAAACTCTTCTCTGTAATGTTCCTATACTTTTCCTCACTTTCAGCGATTTTTTCTTGTGTAATATGCCGATCTGTAACATCCCTTTTAATCCCTTCAATGGCAATTAATTTGCCTTCTTCATCAAAAACAGGCGTATTTAACTGCTCCATCCAAATAATGCGGCCGTCTTTTGTTATCCATCTTACTTCTACAGGCACAGGGTCACTGCCTTTTAGATAAAGCGTTTTATCCACTAATTGTCTGTCATCTGGATGAACCATCTTCCACCCAAGGTCAGGGTCTTTGTAACAATCCTCTGGCGTGTATCCTGTAATCTTGGTTAGAGCGTTATTCATGAATTCCCATTTAGGCTCTGGAAAAAGGGAATATCTGAAGATTATTTCATTAGCATTTTCAATCAATTTAATGACAGCCTTACTTTTATCTAATTGTGCCTTTAGATCAGTAATTTCAGCTATCAACTTCTCTTTTGTTAAATTATCAATATTTTCCATATCTTTTGCCTTATAAACTATTATAACAGATATTTTTTTAAAAAATATCAGAATTGATGATTTGTAAAATCTTTAATAAATTAAAGAAAGTTCATAGAATGACCGAAAGATTTATACAAAGCACTATTTTTTTTCATTAACGGGGAGGAATAGAAGATATGAGTGATGTGTGGATGAGATTTGTTGAAATTTTAGGCTATGAGCAGGCAGAAAAACTGAGGTATGCTCTCGCTGGCGAGGTAATTCGTATACCAAAAAAACTGCCTAAATGTATTATAGTGCCTTTAATAAAAAAAGAATTAAAGGATGGAAACTATAAAGAACTTGTGAAAAAATACGGTCTAAGCATTTGTACAGTGCGAAGATATGAAAAATGGAGGTTTAAAGACGGTAATCTTATCTCACCATCTGGAAATATTTATGAACTGGAGACCAATATTTCAATATAAAGGAATTATTTTCCTAAGCCATGGCAATGTTTTCCCGTATGATAAGTCCAATTTGCAATTCATGTAATAAAGTTAATTAGGGCTATTGCATCGTGCCCCTACGTTAATATGTTTATAGTAGGGGCAGGCTGTGCCTGCCCAGTATAATGGGCAGCAATATTATTTCTATATAAATGATAGCATAGTAATTGCAAAAGAATATAAGACTAATACCCCAATAAATAGGGTATCTTAAGCTGGCATCAATATTGCTAATATATAAATGTCATCAAATACTGGAAGGTACAGCATGGAAGAAATAGAAATAAGTTTTATAGATTTAATAAATTATAATATAAGAAAATCCTCAAAAATCAGCAGCAGAGGAAACGACTTTCTTGGCAGTCTTACTTCAAGAAAGAATAAATGCGAGGTGAAAAGACTTAACTTAGGTTTAGATCACGTGGATTGTGAGACAAGGACGTTTCACTCATTAAATATAGTCTAAAAGCGACGGGATGTCAATTTTGGACAGGGGCAAAACTTACGACCCTCAGAAGACCAACTTCTGGGGGTCAAATTATTTTATTTTAAAAAATCACTTCAACCGTCACTAATGTGTCATTCCCACACCAAAAACCAGACATAGGATCAACATTATTTGATATAATCCAATTTGGATGAACCCCATTACCTTTCCACCATATCTCCTTATCTTGTTTAGATGAAATTGAATACCTGCCCCCTGCCCAATGTCCACCATGATGTGAAATCGCTATGACCTCTGGATGTACATCATTTGTTAGTAATGCAAATGTTTCTATCTCAAATACCGCTGATTTAATCTTTATACGTCCACCATTTTTTATACCTTTAATGGAAGCAGTCTTTGGATTTATCCAAGCTGGATTACCATGTGCTATCTCACAAAGACTCTTACAATTAGCAGTCAAGGAATTTGAATGCACGTTTATCTTGTAACTAATAAGAACTAATTCATCATCTTTTTTTGATAAATGCTGCGGTATCGGCAAATATTCAGGCAGTATTGGCAGCCCCTTTGATCTTATCTCTATCCTTCCTGACTTCAAAGGTCTAACAGAGCTGCCTTGAATATATATCCCAGTATGTTTTAAATAATCAAATGCACTTCCATACTCTTTAGCATAAGGGTCATCCTTTAATCCCTCTGTAAGCCCAGATGATTCCATAATATATTGGCTTGTATCCTTAAAAGGAAATGCCTTAACCATGTCTCCGCCAATATGTCCAGCAATTGCAATCATTACATCACTAAAACTCCGAGTCTCGCCAATTGGTTTTATAACAGGCTGGCATATCTGGATAAATGGGATAAAATCATACGATAGTGGAGAAAACGCGCTGTATCTCTCAAGATATGAGGCATCTGGAAGGATTAAATCCGCAAGCTGCGCGCTCTCACTCATATTAATATCCACAGATATATAAAACGGAATGCTCTCCTCATCCTTTAAAAGTTCTATAGTCTCCCTGCAGTTACCGTTTGAATAGGCGGGATTAGCGCCGTATGACAAATATACCAAAGGCCTTTTAATGGAATCTTTTAGCAGGGGCGCTGTACAACGTGCCCCTGCATTATTATCGCATGGAAATGTATTAAGATCAGTTCCCCATTTGCCTAAAATAGGCAAAAGAGACCCTCCTTGCTTCCCAATTGAACCGGTAATTGCCTCAAGCAAATAGGCGCAGCGTTCAGTCATAGCGCCATTATAATGAGCGGAGATACCTCTATTTGTAATAATTGTACAAGGAGTATTAGCAGCAAATTCAGCAGCCAAATCCCATATCTTATTAAAAGGAATCCCGCTAATCTTTTCAGCCCATTTCGGGGGATATTGTTTGAGATGAGTCTTAATTTCATCTATAGATATATTTGTCTTATTGGTGATAAATTCCGCATTATAAAGTCCTAATTCCATAATCACATGCGCCATAGCAAGCATAACGGCAGAATCAGTTCCGGGTCTAATTGGTATCCATTCAGTAGAACGGCTTGCAGTATTAGAAAACCGAGGATCAAAGGTTACTATTTTCACCCCAGATGAGACAGCCTTAATAAGTCTTTGTGATAGGGCAAGATTGGTTTCTAAGGGGTTTGATCCAAATATTAAGATAAATTTGCTGTTAGAGACATCTTTTAAATGTGTAGCTGTTTGACAATTTGAGCCATAAACAGATTTTGTCCCAAAGGCACTGACAAATTTATTGAGCAGGAATGGATCGCTGCCCTTTCCGTAATGTATCATGAAGCTGTCAGGGAGGGTATCTTTAATAGTTTTTAGACCGGTTATATTTTTATCATTCCTTTGAAAGCCGTTAATAATCAAATCCATTGCCTCATCCCAAGATATGGTTTTCCATTTACCCTCCCCTCTTTTTCCGATTCTCTTTAGAGGCTGCGTTATTCTGTCTGGGTTATAGGCTATTTCAAGACCTGCCTGACCTTTTGAGCATAACGTACCCTTATTATTGGGGGATAATGGGTTGCCTTCGATTTTAACAAGTTTTCCTGAAGAGTCAACGTAACCTATTATTCCGCAATATGAATCGCAGAGCTGGCAGGTTGAGGGGATGGCGGATAATTGTATCCCAACCTCTGATTTTAGATTGAAAGAGGCATTAATAAATTCGGTCTTGGTGTTAGTGATGATTTTTTTTTCAAGATGTGAGGCGATAGAGGGTTTAGAGAGCCCAAATAATGCGGCAAGGGTTGCGCCAATTTTTATAAAATCTCGTCTATCCATGATATTTAAGCTAATCTAAAACCCAACATATTGTCAAGAATCTTTGAGATTACGGGTTCAAAGGGACGAGTCCCTTTGCGGGATTTTTAAGGGCAGAGCCCTTAAAGGTTCTAAAAGGAAGATGTCACAATCAGCACAAATCCAGCAAACATAATTAGCGCGCCTGTGAAGCGTTCTTTAAATCCTGCTTCCTTGAAGAAGAAATATCCTAAGATGATGGTAAAAAGCGGCCCGAGTCTTTTTATGGCTATCATATATGAAACATTAGAGATACCAAGGGCAGCGTAGTGCATAATATTTGAAAAAGCTGCTATAAATCCTAAGATAAGGCCAATCTTAAGGTTTCGTTTTGTGACAATTTTGATTTTAGAGACCCTGCATGAATATATTGTAAACGGAATTAGGCATATGACAAGGGCTGTCACATAGATTACTCCAAAAAATAGAGGTGTTGAATGAGTTACGCCCATCTTTCCAAATACTGAGGTAAAGCTATATAGAATTGAAATAATAATCATATAAAGCGATCCGCGTTCTTTGGCTATTGCCTTAAATGGTTCAAAGAAACCTTTGGTTATATCTTTAATATTTAAGAGATAGCTGCCTAAGGTTATGAGAAAGATTCCAATCCCGCTTTTAATTGATACCTTCTCGCCAAGAATCAGCCACGAAAATAAGATTAAAAACATAGGTGTTAATGATAAAAACGGCAGGGTTAGATTTATTGGAGATATTCGCAGAGCCTTGACATAAAGAATTGTTGCTGCTACCTCCAAAGGAAGACCCATAAAAAATGCGATATAAAATTTGCTGTCAAGTTGAGATAATCGGAATATCTCACCTGATAATCCCTTATACCATAAGATAAATCCTACAATATACAAAAAAGGCAGCGCCATTAAAAATTGAAATGTCATTATTAGAATTTCATTATCTTTATTAACGCTGCCTTTTAAAATAGTATCACACATTGCCCCTGAAAAAGCGCTCGCAATGGTTAAATATATCCATAGATGATTCATAAATATTCCCTTTATTATTTACTTTTAAAATTATAACTGTTTAGTATATACTATTATATTATAATTAATCTTTCATGGGAGCAACTTAATAAATAACGTCCCCATAGTGAGATAGCGAGGTATAATGAAAAATATATTAAATATCCCAATAACCAAAGTCAATAACAATCTCGGCTTTATCAGCAATATCCTCAAACTCGGTCTCTTTATAGTTCTTGGAATAGTCCTTGTTGTCTATATGATGCTCATGTTTACTGGCAAGGTTGGAGGCAAAAACGAACAAAAGGCTTCCTATAAACCCACACAGCAAGATGTCACATCTGCAAATGAAACACTAAATAATATCTTGAAACTGAACACCTACGGCTGCGTCATTGGTTCAGACGACTCCAAAGGCTATCTTGAAGTTAAGGTCAATCTTGATATTTGGAAAAAATTAAATCTCAAAGAAGAAAAACTAATGGTTGAAGAACTTGCTCATTCTGAAATCATGCTTGGTAAAAAACCTGTAGTGAAAATCATAGACTCTAAACTAAATGAACACGCCTCTTTTGAAAATAATAGAGTAACACTCGCTAAATTTGATTTCTAATAAATAATCCAAAACGGAGGTATTATTATGGGCTTAAAACTTGGCAAATTAGGTAAAAGTATGGGAAAACTATCATTTGGTTCTTTAGGAGCTACTATTATCGTAGCCGCAGTCAGCGTCATAGTTACTGAATTAATGGAAGTGCTAGTCAAAGACTTTGTTAAAGAATGTTCTAAAGAAGACAATTCGGAGTAACCTTTTAAGGGTTTTTATAACGGGTCTACGACCCTGCCCTTAAAAATCCCGCAAGGAATTTAATCGGGTTTGGGGCTATTGCACCAATTTGACCCATTAAATATATGCTCGACTACCTTATTATTAACGCCAATGTCTTTGATGGTACTGCATCTAACGAAAAAGAAGTTAATGTCGGTATCAATTCTGACCAAATCACTTGGATTGGCAGCAACACCCGCATTGCAAAAAATATAATTGACGCTAAAAACTGCATTCTCTGCCCCGGATTTATTGATACCCATACACATTCTGAATTCTCATTACTTGCAGACGGAAGCGCTCAATCAAAGATTACTCAAGGCGTTACCACAGAAATCAACGGCAACTGCGGACTATCTGCATCCCCGCTCTTAGGCGAAGCGTATGAACATAGACTGCCTGAATTAAAAATCCTTGATATTGATAAACTTAAATGGAAGAATTTTAGAGAATTCTTTGAGCTTCTTATAAAACGAGGAATCGCTGTTAATTTTGCCACACTTATAGGCCTTGGTAATATTCGCGCCTCTGTTATCGGTTATTCTTCAAGAGAACCTTCTGCAAGCGAGATGTCTAAGATGAAGAAACTCATAAAAGAGGAATCTGATTTAATCAAGGGGATGTCTACTGGGTTAATATATCCTCCTGGGGTTTTTACTAAGACTGATGAGATTATTGAACTTATGGGTTATCTTGCATCTATTAACCCCGATGCAATCTATGCCTCTCATATCAGAAGTGAAGGCAAGGAATTGATTGAAGCAATCACAGAGGCAATAGAGATTGGACACAAAAGCGCAACAAGTACCCATATCTCTCATATAAAAACAGCAGGGATTGATAATTGGCATAAGATTGATAAGGTCATATCTCTAATTGAAGACGGCCGCGCATCAGGCTTAAATATTACCTGTGACAGATACCCATATACCGCATCATGCACTGACCTTGATACCATACTTCCACCTTGGACATATGACGGCGGAACGAACGAAGAATTAAAGAGGATACAAGATCCAGAGTTAAAAAAACGAATATCCTCTGAAATTGGTGAAAGAGGAGATGATTATTGGAAGGGGGTAATGGTAACAAGCATTGTTAATCCTGAGAATGCTTGGATGTCAGGAGAGAGATTATTTGATATTGCACAGAGATTAAAGCTTTCCCCAATGGAAGCCTTATTTAAGATAATCATAAGTGAAAAGGCGCAGACTGGAGCGATATTTTTCTCTATGAATGAGGATAATTTGAGACGCTTTTTAAAGCTGCCTTATTCAATGATAGGCTCAGATGCCTCAGCCAGACCTCTAACAAAGACCAACAGTCTCCCTCATCCAAGGGCATTTGGAACGTTTCCGAGATATTTATCAAGATATGTTAGGGATGAAGGACTTTTAACGCTTGGTACTGCAATAAGTAAAATAACCTCACTCCCTGCAGAAAGGTTTAGACTTCTCAAAAGGGGCAAAATACAAGAGGGATATTTTGCGGATTTAACGATATTTGATTATTCAAAGATTAAGGATACTGCTGAGTATAAAGACCCATTTCATAGTTCAGAGGGGATTTCCTATGTATTTGTAAATGGCATTCCAGCTATTTACGAAGGTGAGATTACAGGAAAACTTGCAGGGAAGATTTTATAATGGGTTCAAAGGGTAATAAATCAAACTTTTTACAAAAAAGTTTACAAAAAGGCCATTTGCGGGAGCCATCCCTAAAGGGAGCCCTTGGGCAGAGCCCTCATTCTTTTAATAAATCATCAAGATATGAATCAATTGTACTTAAAGTCCAGTCTCTAGCCCCGATAGCGATACAAGAAATATTACCTTTTTTATTTATTAAAAATGTATAGGGCAGGGCCTTTACGTGATAAGAACGCATCATACTTCCGTATTGGTCAATGATAATTGGGTATTTCATATCGAGTTTTTTTGCAAATGGCTCTACTAATCTTTGACTATCTTCTGCAATTGCAAGAATTACTAAGTCATTGCCTTTAAACTTCTCCCTCAAGGCATTTAAGGCAGGTATCTCAGAGGCACATGCAGGACACCATGTTGCCCAGAAATGGAGCAATACCACCTTGCCTGTATATTGATTTAATTGAATTTTATTACCATTTAAATCAACAAAATCAAAATCAGGTGATTGAGTAATTTTATCTGGGGCAAGACAAAAACAAGGCTTATCCGCAGCCTCTGATATAGAAAAAGAGGCTGCCAATAAAAGTATCGTTATAACACAAATAATTTTATTCATGTTTAAAATGAGGGGGTAGGAAGTTTACCCCAGCCGGTATCCTGTGATAGATTTTTTATATCTATGATCTTTAAATTATGAATATCCACATCAGCCATAAATTGCGGGATTCTTTGGGCGTTTATAGAAAATAGATCATAAGGCGTCTTGATTGAACTGCCGTATATATCAATAAAAATCAATCTCCTCACAACACCTTCAGTCATATCCATAGCATCGCCTTTGTTCATATCCATACTGCAATGTCCTTCCAAGTGGCTAAATGGATGAATCACCCAATCAAAAAATCTGCTGAATGTCATATGCCTATGATAAAGTCTCCACTGCTCACCAGTATCAGCAATAAGTCCCTGCATAATATAATCAACAGGTATAAAATAGACAAGATACATAGTATTGTCTTTCAATTGCGCCTTTATTTCAGGCATCAGAAGGACTTCGTTCATCCTATTTTCAACTTTTTGGGTGTCATCAGGCATAAGTGTAAATACAGTGAAGTTTAGACTTGTCCAGAGAGGAAGGTGTCTGATTGTATAGAATCTTAAATAAAAAACACTGGAAATAGTGAATACTGCTATGAAAACAAACAACACGCTTTTCCCAATAATACTTGAAGGAGCGATTTGTCTTTCAATTATTTTTGGCAAAAACATACCAGTTTTCTCCATATAATCTTTATATGAATCAGGATGTTGGCTCAACATTCTCCGCTCCTCATCCTTAGAGAGGAAATAATAAAGCACAATCATTATAAGCCAAAGTACAATTGTAAGAAATCTTGGCCACAAAATGGAAAGCCCAATCCCTGCGCTAATCAGCCCAACATATTGAGGATGTCTAATGATGGAATATAGACCTTTTAAAGCAGTGCCCTTTTTTAAGAATTTATTTGTATATACCTGAAGAGCACATATAATAAATATTATGATGCCTGACACAAACAAAACCGACCCCATCACCCGAACAAACTTCAAAAAGTTATCAGGAGGGACAACCATATGAGGCAGATAAAAGGCGCACAACCATCGTGTGGCAGTGTATTTGGTCAACACAAGAAGGAAAGGCGTAAATGCTGAAAAGAAAAGCCCTGCAAAAGGACTTATCATTATCAATATCTCAAAACCTATGATAAAATATAGCACTATCACACTGCTGATAACAGTCTTTCTGTTCATGTGAAACCTCTATAACGAATTTAATAAATCCATGTTACGGATGCTAATAACCTCCAATCTAAGACCTGCTGCGTACCTTTTACACTTTGAAATATTGGGTATTGAAACTTCAACATAGCGCTTCCGCCAGTATTAGGAATCTTTGCCGCAATGCTTGGCGAGATTAAAATTGAATCAAGTCCAGTATTACTTACATTATTTAACAGAGACATCATATCAGAATAATTACCTTTGAAATCAGTGCTCTTACCAGTATGAATGCCATTAAACTGTAATCCAGCATTAAAATAATCAGAGATCTGATAATTAGCTACTATATCATATGTAAATTGATCTCCAAACATATATCCCAAAGCGCTCTCTGTGCTTATTAGATATGAGAGATTAATCTGTAATACAAGAGGATAAAACGCCCTCATATAGTTTAAACTGATGAGCGGATCCCACGAGCCTGTTCCCGGCTGCATCATTGCATGTACATAACTCCCAGCAATCTTGACATTATTAGCACCAGTAGGTATCTGTAAGCCTAACCCTCCAGTTAATCTTTGTTCAGGCCTTATTGGAGCATCTGAATAGATATTATATAATCCTATCAAAGACATATCACCAAAACCAGTTATCTCAGGCATAGCCATTGAGGTAGATTTTACAGAACTCAACATCTTCATATCATTAATTATATATGGGGCAATAACCATAATGTTCAACCTGTTAGTTACTGGCACTGCTGCAACCAATGCTGCCTTTTCCATAATCATCTCAGCAGGCACTTCATAATTACCGCCATGCTGGGTTATAACAGCGTTTGGGCTGATAGTTTTAGTGCCTATTTTAATAGTCTGCATAAAAGAGTATTCATATTGAAGCGATAATCCAATATTTTCGGCAAGGGTAATTCCAGACCCTGTTGCACCAGCCAAACAGCACGAATATCCGCATTCTCCAGATGCAAATACATTTGAGCCATAAGCAATAATACTTACTGTAAATAAAAACAATATAATCTTCTTCATAAACTTTAACCCTCCAAAAAACAAGTCTAATCAGCTGCCTCTTCTATACAAAAAAGGCAGCCGATTAAGATAATACTTTATTACTTAAAAAACCCATGTTGTTGATGCTAATAACCTCCAATTTACTACTTGCTGTGTGCCATTTACATATTGATAAATTGGAAGTTGAAACTTTAGCATAACACTTCCACCTGTGTTTGGTATCTTTGCAACTATGTTAGGCGAAATCATAATTGAATCAAGCCCTGTATTATTGGGATCATTAGGCATAACCATCATCTTATTGTGGGAATAATTACCTTTATAATCAATGCTATGGCCAGTATGAATACCATTAAACTGCAGCCCAACATTTATATAATCAGCAGCCTGATAATTACCGATAAGGTCATAGGTAAATTGATCACCAAACATATATCCCAAGGCACTTTCAGTGCTTATTTGATAAGCGATATTTAACTGTAACACAAGCGGGTAAAACGCCCTCATATAATTTAAACTAATAAATGGATCCCATGCTCCAGTTCCTGGCTGCATCATGGCGTGAACATAACTGCCATTTTCCTTGATATTATCAGCACCTGTAGGCATCTGTAAGCCTAACCCGCCTGTTAATCTTTGTTCAGGTCTTACAGGGGCATCTTCATAGATGTTATAAAATCCTATTACTGACATGTCCCCAAAACCTGTAACCTCAGCCATAGCCCCTGGCGTAGACATTACAGACATCTTCATATCCATATCATTAATTATATATGGAGCAATTACCATTATATTTAACCTGTTAGTTACCGGAACTGCAGCAACTAAGGCAATCTTTTGCATCTCCATCTGTGTAGGTATAGCATACATACCATGATGCTGAGTTATAACAGAGTTTGGACTGACAGTAGTACTTCCAGTCTTAATATTTTCCATATATGTGAATTCATATTGAAGTGATAATCCAATATTTTCAGCAAGCGTAATGCCAGATCCTGTAGCACCTGCCAAGCAGCAAGAAAATCCGCATTCTCCAGAGGCAAATACATCTGAGCCATATGCTAAGATACCTATGGCCAATATTATCAATACAATCTTCTTCATAAACTTTAACCCCCAATAGTCCGACAATTTCATTAATTCAGGACAAAATTATCCCATATTTAAAATTAAACATTAATTATAAATAAAGGATTAATCCTTTGGAGGGCGCTCTAAAGACGATATAAAGATTAATTTATTTGAAGTAATACGATTATCAATGATATAACCTACAAATTCATTTGAAATATAATTAATAGGACTAATGAAAATTACTGGATTATCATAATTTGATGAAAAGATTATATCAGCAGATTGACAGACATTTAACGTCAATAATAGAAAGGAAGCATTATCTGAATAGCTCGAAATCTTGATGCTTACAGGCGCAAAAATAAACATCACTGTGATAATTATAAGTATCAAAGCCTTTAATTTCATAATCCATCTTAGCAAAAACGCAGATTAATTTACAATCAATAATTAAATAAATAAAATTTACAATTTATTAACAATTTCCTTGCAATTAAAATATCGTTATGTTACAATCATTTATATGGCACACTTTAAAGAGGATTCTTATGAATAAGAAAATCCCGGTAAGCAGCCTTAAAGAGGGGATGATTATAGCTGAAGACATCCACCTCCCTGAGACTACGATAAAAGAAGGAAAGGCTGTCGGCAAAGATGAAAAAGGCGGAGCAGAATTTCAATCTCTGATTCAAGCTGGGGTTATTGTCTCTGCAAAACTTGTAGAACTTATCAAAGGTCATGTAGAATATGTTGTCATTGATGCCCGCTCTGTAAAGGTCTCGCTTGATGAAACAGTAATATCCGAAGAGGTCAAGAAAAATATCACAGTTACAGGAAATCTGCGTATTTCTGCTAAGATTAATCCTAATATCAAGATAAAGGCAGGAAACAAAATCACCATAGAAGGCAACGTACCAGAAGGATGCTCAATAGAATCAGATACAGCAGAGATAATGATTAAAGGAAATGTCATTGGGACAGATAAAAGCATCGTTAGAATAAAATGCCCTAAGAATTTATCAGTCCACTCATTTAAATTTACTGAAGTTACATGCGGAAGCACTGTTAGGATTAATAATGATGCCATAGATTCAAAGATAACTGCAAAAGACGAAGTAAGCGTTTCAGGAAGCGTAATTAGAAGTAAAATAACCACTCAAGCTAGTATAAAAGTCAATAATTGCGGCTCTCCTACTGAAAAAGGCCTTAATGAACTTACCATAAAGTCAGATAATTATGAAAAACTCTGTATGACATTTACGTCAGAAGCATCAAAGACTCCTGAGTTTATGAAAAATATAAAGCAGTCCGCTGAAAATATTGATAAGGTTAAGACTCAAACACATAAATTAATGAAATCTCAAGAAAAGATACCTAATGACAAGAAAAAGCAGCTTGTAGAGCTCTTAGAAGCTACAGAACAGAAATATCAAGACTCTAAAGAAAAACTCGTCCTTCATCAGGCAAAATTAACAGAGATTGCTCAACAACTAACAAATCAACTGCTGCAAAATAAGATTATAATCTCCGGCACTCTCTTTCCGCCAGCATTAATTTTAATTGAAAATACCTTCTTACAATGGACTAAATTAGATCAAAAGGTTACATTTTATATCCATGAAACAGATAAGAAGATAAAATTTAAGTCAGCAGGCGCACATTATTAAGGGTCTATATTACGATGAGAGTTACGCCCTCATACTCCCCTCATACTCTGCATGCCGTTAATAAATATCAATATCAAGATATAACTTATGTGAACCTGCTAATTTCTTTAGACTTATTACGGCTTGATTTAATAAATTTCGTTCTCTTGATCTAAGGATAATCCTTACACTATTTGAATAACCAGAATGTTTATAAAAAACCCTTATAGGTCCAAGTACACTGACTTCATTTATGCTCTCAGGAATCTCAAAAGGAAATTCGTCTCCATTATAATAGAAAACCAACGATGCCATCTTTGAAAATGGCGGATATAAAAGTTCTTTTCGTTTATTTAACTCATTAATTGCAAAACCTTTATAATCTCTGGTTTTTAAGGCAGTAAAAACATCGCTTTGCGGGAATCTTGTTTGAATATATATCCTGCCTGTATCTTTAAGCATTTCAATAAGTGTCTTTATCTCCTGATAGAGTCTCTCATTTGAAAGATAATCAACAAATGTAAAATTAATATCCGTATTAACATAGATAATATTGTCAAAATGACCAATAAATGCGTTTGTCCTTGAAACTATTCTTGTAGAAACAACAATGGGACTAAGCAATGCCTCTTTAACTGCCTTTTGATATTCGGTCTTTAATAAGCTGCTGTCAATTCGAACTGGCAAAAGTCCAGTCTTTTGATGAATCAGCCTCTCTATCCTTTGAATCCCAGAGCCGATATTGTCAAATGTTACGCCCCTGCATTTTGGACAATGGCTGACTGCCTTATTCTGAAAACCGCATCCGCTGCAATGAAAGATCTTGTCTTCAAAAAACATCAGAGGTGTTTCGCAGTTTGGGCATTTAATAATACTGCCGCAATCTGCACATATTAAAAGTGAATATCCCTTTTTATTAATATATATTAACGAACTGCTTCCTGAGTTTATTGACTTTTGAAGGATTGGATAGATAGATTTTTTGATTATATTTCTAATACCAAACATATTTTCTATAATAATATTTTGAGTCTTTCTGTCTTTACTCATATCATAATAATCATATTTTCCAATCAAACAATTATGATATGAGATTGCTGAAGGAGAAGAAGACATCAATACAACTGGAGCCCCCTCCATAAATCCCCTTCTTACAATTATATCCCGCGCATTAATCCGAGGGTGTCTTTCTTGTTTGTAATATGGACTATGCTCATTCATTACGATAAAAAGCTGCGGACTGCCAAGCGGAACGATTGATGCAGAAAGAGTCCCGCATACAATTGCCTCATCAGCATTAATAATCTCATCATAGGCACGAACGACTCTATTAGGACTGAGACCGCTGTGTACAATTATAACCCTGCGTTTGAGTTCATGCTCAATGACTAAGGAGGTAAACTCTGCCTGTTCAATCTCTGGGCAAAGAATAATGACCTTTTTTACATCCTTTATAAGTTCTATAACTATTGAAATCTCATGGATTGAGGAATCACATTGAACAAGCGTGGTTTTATAACCTTGAGTGTTAATTAATTCCATTAAATGGTCAAGTTGTTCTAATGAAATATCAGATTTAACAAATTTTATTTTTTTGATGGTTTTTTTGCGAGTTTTGGAAATCTTTTTGGCTTTTAATATCTCATCAGGAATCATGCCTTTTAATACAAGACCATTTTCACAATGATAATATCCGCTTATCCAATTTATTAATTCAAGATGTCTTTTTGTTAATAGAGGAGAATCACCTATGATAGAGATAATCTCTTTGAGATTTTTAATCTCTGAAACTGAATTATTTATTCCAGAAATCACGCCGTAAGCAGTCTTGCCTTTAAGAGGGACTGAAACAGCCATTCCAATAGATGCCTTGCCTTCAAGTTCAGCAGGGCAAAGATATGTAAGAGGCTGAAGAGATATTGGAAGGATTATGTCTATATTTAACATTTTAATCTGCGATTCACTTACAAGGTTTTAATCTGCCACTTTACCAAAATCGTTTAACAGAATATTTCTCAAAAATTTCATCAATACTTATTATCGGTATATCTTCAATAATAGATTGCGCAGCTATAATTCTATCAAACGGATCTCGGTGATAAAAAGGTAAAGCCTCTACTTTAATTGCATGACTCAAATCCAAATTAAGCAAATTAATACCGTTAAGTTGAAGTTGTTTTGGAATAAATATACTGAAGGGTTCACTTATTATAAGTCTCCCAAGGCTAACTTTGATTGCCATCTCCCACACGCTTGCTATGCTTAGAAGTTTATTATTATCTTGCCCTTCAATTAGAACTTTTGCTTGAGAACTAAGATTTGGGCTCCCCATTATAAACCATAAAAAGGCATGAGTGTCTAATATAAATCTCATTTTATATAATCTTTAAAATCATCTATTGGGGCATCAAAATCATCAGATATTGTTATCAATCCTTTTGCTAAGCCAAACACAGCCTTTGTTTTATTATTAGAGAGAGATACCATTTTAATTATCGCCATATTATCTTGGGTTATAATAACATCCTCTCCTTTAATCACCTCTTGAATGAGGATAGGAAATTGATTTTTAGCCTCATCAATATTAACCTGACGCATTATATCCTCCTATACTTATTAATAACTCCTATAATAATTATTATAACATATATAATCAAATAATCAATGTCCAGCCCTAACAGGACGAACCCCTCCTGAACTGCAATAGTCCCGCGAGTCCTGATAGGCAAATCCGCCGTAGAAATCTACATATCGAGCGCAGCAGGCAGCAGCCTCTTCTGAAGTCCAATACCAATATGCCCCGCCGCTTGCAAATATTGGATCAAGATATATCTTATTACCAGAAAAATCCTTATTCGTCTTTGATTCATCATAGATTCCCTTTAATTCTTTAACAAGCGGCAGCCGCCAGTCTTTATGGCCTCCAGTAGTTAAGCCCAATACATAATTCCTTGATTTATTCCAATCAAGACATTTGCCTAAATCAGCGTAACTATCCGACTTTCCCCACATCAAGCCAGTACGAATATCTGATATAGTTCCATCTCCATTATCAATAAAACGGCCGTCTGTGGATCTCCCCTTCCTCTCAGGAGGACGAGGCGCCATTGCCAGCTCAATCGGTTGATTTATTACAACATCAGGCGCCGCATAAAGCGATGACGTAATACTTAAAATATATATGATTAGAACAAAATGGGGACAGACACTATTTAATTTCATGTTTGCAGGTTACCTTTACCATAATCGTTCAACTAAATATCTATCCTCTACAGGAACAGGTCTGTGACCTGCTCCCACAAAATTAACCCTTTAAGGGCTCTGCCCTTAAAAATCCCGCAAAGGGACTTGTCCCTTTGAACCCATTAACTCAGAGTTACACTGTTGATGAAAAAACTCATTATTATAAATAACCTAAAACCTGCTCCAACAAGAATCATTATATACTCCTATCTCTGCAAAGAAACTTATATTTATTATTATAACAAAATTTATCCGTAATAAGTCGAAGCGTTATATATTTACAACCCTTCCGCCGCATATAACCTTATATACAGAACCCCTTAATCTTACCCCGTCAAATGGCGAATTTCTCCCCTTTGAATGAAACTTATTAACATCTACATCATATTCTTTATCTATATCAACTATAACTACATCCGCATCTGCCCCAACTTTAAGCGTACCCTTGTCTATCCCTAAGATCCTTGCAGGATTCACAGCCATTAATTCAATCAATCTATCCAATGTAATAACATTATCACGCACAAGTTGAAGTCCAAGAGGAAGCGCTGTTTCAAGCCCGCAGATCCCAAATGGGGCATCAACCAGCCCAAGCGCCTTTTCGTCACTATGATGAGGAGCGTGATCTGTAGCTATGACATCTATTGTTCCATCTGCCAATCCTTTTTTAATTGCCAAAACATCCGACATAGTTCTTAGCGGAGGATTCATCTTTGCATTTGCGCCCTTTGTAATTACCTCTTCCTCTGTAAGCGTAAAATAATGAGGTGCGGTTTCAGCCGTTATATTTAAACCTCTATTCTTTGCGTCTCTAACTGCATTGACTCCGCCTGCTGTTGAAACATGAGCAATATGCAGCCTCCCGCCAATGTCTTTTAAAAGCTCAATATCCCGTTTAATCATTGACACCTCAGCTTCAGCTGGGATGCCGGTAACATTGAGTTTGGCAGATACCTCACCATCATTAATAACTCCACTTCCTGAAATATCTTTATCCTCAGCATGAGAAATTATTAATGCCCCTGTGTTACTTGAAAACTCTAAGGCTTTAACCATTAGTTCTCTATTCATTACAGGCATCCCATCATCTGTAAATGCCTTTACCCCAGCTGATTTAAGCCTTTTAAGATCTGTCAATTTTAAACCTTTAAGCCCAATAGTAATTGCCCCAATTGGATAGACATTACAAAGTGCAGTTTCATTAATTCTTGAGAAAATTAATCTTGTTACTTCAATACAGTCATTAACTGGCGCAGTATTAGGCATACATGCAACTGATGTAAACCCGCCTGTAATTGCAGCAGAAGTCCCAGTTAATAAAGTTTCTTTATGCTCCTGTCCGGGCTCTCTAAGATGAACGTGCATATCTATCAGCCCTGCAAAGACATATTTACCTCTTGCGTCAATAATCTCTACGTTGGATTCATCTGCAGCCTTATCAACTATCCTGCCATTATCTACAAATATATCGCCGATCTTATGGATTCCTTGAGAAGGGTCTACTATAGTGCCATTTTTTATGATAATCATTATTGTTTACTTAATGCCTTGCAGCTCAATTTAATTTTGAACAATCTTTTCTGAATCGCAATAAAAACATCTATAGGTATTTTCTACATCTTCAACCTTAATAAACTTATGCTGAACATTTTCCTGTTCCTGAGTTATACAGTTATGATTAGAACATTTTTCATCAAGGATACAATCTTTTGATTTATCAAAGGTCATCTTTATTTTATCTTCAGTCACGCCAAGCAATATAGCTATCAGAGCCATCCTTACTGGAACTCCATATGCTGCCTGTTTAAAATACGCAGCGCGTTTATCTTTGTCAATATCATAAGAAAGCTCGCTCCTCCTAGGCAGTGGATGAAGCACAATGGTATCATTTTTTGCCTTTTCAAGTAATTCCTTATTAACCAAATATGACATCAGGCTTTCATGTCTGCTCTTTGTTCCTTCAATTCTTTCCATCTGGATTCTGGTAACATAAATTGCATCAAAATATTCAATAGGAATAGGCTGAAAAAGGTTTTCCTCAATAACATCATCCTTTACTGCCTTGCCCTTTTTTAGGTTTTTCATAAATATTACGTCTTTAGCGCTTAACTGCTCGTCAAATTTCTTAAATTTCTTAACCTCAGTCCCGTATTCAGACTTTAATCTCCTCTCTACATGCTCTGGCAATGCAAAATCATCTGGGGCTACTGTAAAAATAGTTGCGCCAAACTTTGCCAATCCATAAACAAGGGAATGAACAGTTCGTCCATACCTTAAATCTCCGCAAAGGGCAATATTTAAACCCTTTATCTTTCCCTTTTCTCTTCTTAGTGTATATAAATCACATAAAGTCTGAGTTGGATGTTCATGCGAGCCGTCCCCTCCGCTGATTATTGGAACAAGCGAATTTTCAGAGGCAAGTTTTGCTGAACCATCATTAAAATGCCTTAAAATTACTACATCCGCGTAATGTTGAATTACCTTTATAGTGTCAATAAGAGATTCACCCTTTGCAGCAGAGGAAGTCGCCTTTGTATCAGCAGAACTAATAACCTTCCCGCCAAGCCGATACATTGCACTCTCAAAAGACATCCTAGTCCTTGTGCTAGGCTCATAAAACATCGTAGCCATTATCTTGTCCCTGCAAAGGTCAATAGTCTGATGATTTTTGAGTTTTTCATCAATATCATCCGCTAGATCAAATATCTTTTCAATAGAAGCCTTAGATAAATCATTTATTGAAACCAGATGTTTTGGCAAATTAATCTCCTTTTAATTAAATACATGTTAAATACAAAAAAAAAGCCCTCCCTTAAATTAGGGAAGGCTTCAAATTTGCCTACTTGCCCATTTGCCCGCTTGCCTATGATGATTTATGTATTTCATTTGACAATATATTAAAACATATTTTACAAAAAAATCAATTTCTAAACGATTTTTTGTTAATCCAAAATACTGGTATGCAAATAAGTTTGACATCAATGAGAGATAACTGTTAATATTTTGTATGAATTTTTTATATTTCTAATATCTAACCTCAAAGAAAAAAATAATGTATTCATTAGTATTTCTATTTTAATTATTTTATTAATTCAAATGATTTTTTAGTCAAAGGGTGCTCAATATGAATAAAGAATCTCTTCAAATCTTAAAATCTATCAAATTAAAAGACATTAAACTAAGAATACAGATTGATGAAGTAATAGATAAACAAATTCAAATCTTAAATTCTGCTTTTAATTCCAAATATCAGCAATTTGAGTCTGTGCTTGATAGTCTTATCTCAATGGTATCTGTCTCTGACATTAAATCCAGAGAGATATTATATGCAAATAATAATTTTCGTAAAGAATTTGGAGACATAACTAATCAAATATGCTGGCATAATCTTTGCCGCCAATCAACCATGCCCTGCAAATTATGCGCAAACGAGTTACTGATAGATGAATTGGGTGAACCTGTTAAAGAATGTATTGACGATTTTTATTGTGCAAAGTTCAATAAATGGTATGTGATAATCAGCAAGGCTATTTGGTGGGACAATTGTAAATACGCAAGACTTGAGACAATTGTTGACATCACTGAACGTAAAAAGATTGAGGTAGAACTGCGGGAAAAAGGGATCTGGCTTGAAAACGCTCAAGAAATGGCATCTCTTGGATTTTATATATGGAACATTCCTAATGATACTATTTTCCTATCTGACCAATTATATATTATTGCTGGTTTTGACAAAGAGACTTATACGTCAACTATGGAAAACTATAAAAAGATTATCCATCCAGAGGATTTACATGTTATTTCTAACTCTATAGATAAAGGAGAATCTGAAAGCAGGTACAGAATTATTAATCAAAAGACCAAAGAGATAAGATATATCCACGCGCATAGGAATATTATAGCCTATTCCTCAGATGGAAAACCAAACAAAATACTTGGAACAGTTCAAGACATAACTAATATAATCAATATGGAAGAACAACTCAAGCGTTCTAACGAAAAGTTTAAGGTACTTGCAGAAGAGTCTGCAAATATGATTCTAATCTTTGCTAACTCAAGGTTAAAATACATCAATAAAAAAGGTTTAGAGATTCTTGGATATTCAAAGGAAGAGCTAACTTCAAACAGCTTTGATTTCAGGAATATATTATCGGAAAAATCACTTAAATATGCTCGCAAAAAAATCGCTGAGTTTGAAGAAAATAAAAAATTCCTGCCTTTTGAACTTGAAATTACTAACAAATATGGACGTATTTTCCATATGCTTTTATCTGCCTCATCAATTTATTTTAGTAATGAAAAATCCAGGCTTTACATAGTTACTGATATAACGGCTCAAAAGCAAACTGAAGAGTTATTACGCAATAAGGAATTTCAGATTAGACTTTTGATGAATTCAGTTTCTGAAGCAATATGTGCGGCTGACTTAGAAGGTAACTGCACATTTGTAAATAACTCATTCCTAAAAATGCTTGGGTATAAGGAATCGAATCAGGTTATCGGTAAAAATTTACATGAATTAATACATCATACAAATAAAGATGGCACACCGCATTCAATAAAAGACTGCAAGATATCTATTGCTCACAAAGAATTTTTAGATTATCACAGTGAAGACGAAATATTTTGGAGGGCTGACGGTACTAATTTCCCTGTAGAGTTTTGGTCTCATCCAATAATTGAAAACGATACTCTGATAGGTTTTGCTGATAATTTCATAGACATATCTAAACGCAAAGCGTTTGCAGAAGAACTCTCAAAATCAAATACTCTCTTGAAAATTAGTTCATCTGAACTTAAATCAACGTTAAAAAAGCTGGAAGAAAGAACCCTTATGATTACGCAGTCCTCAAAGATGTCAGCTATTGGAGAAATGGCAACAGGTTTAGCCCATGAAATAAACCAGCCGCTAACTGAGATAATGCTGCTGATATTTAATCTATTTAATTTCTTGAAGTTACCTGACCTTAACATAAGAAGAGATGATTTTAAACTATCTTTTGAGATACTAAAAAAATCTTCTAACAAGATTGATTCAATAATAAAACACATGCGGTTATTTGCAAGACAGCAAAATCACCATTTTTCAATGATAGATATAAATAATTCTATTACAGAAACAATAACAAATTTATATCAACAGCGTTTGAAAGAAGAAGAGATAACGCTATCACTAAATCTATCTCCTATTCCTTTATTTAATAGCTCGCAATTCAGTCTTGAACAGGCCTTTATGATATTGATAAATAATGCTAGAGAGGCAATCTCAGAAAAAGAAACAATTCTAAAAGAAGATAAGAAGTTAAACGCTGAAACTAATCCTTTTAAGAAAACGATAATAATAACTACTTTCTATAATAGTGAACATAATTTTATAGAGATTAAAATATATGATAATGGTATTGGGATGAAAAAAGGGCAGCTTAATAAGGCGCTTGAACCTTTCTATACTACCAAAAGAAATAGAAACGCATCAGGAATCGGCCTATCAATATGTTATGGGATTATAGGCGAGCATTACGGTACTATAATGCTTGAAAGCGAATATATGGAAGGGACAACGGTTATTATAAAACTGCCATTAGAAGGCAGCCCTGTTGTACAATCATAATCTTTTTTCAAGGGCTCTGCCACAAGACCTGCAAGGGGATTTTAAAACGGGTCTCAGACCCTCCCCTTGACCCCATAATCTTGCCTTTTTTTATATATTTGCGTTATTATTAGTAACCTTAATATCGGAGAAATTTAAAATGGGACAAACTAATCTTCATGTAATATTACTTAAACATACCCCTAATCCAGAGGAAGTCGTAGCTACTGCAGCTAAACTCTGTTATACAAAGTCTAATATCGATGATCTTAAAGAGAAAATTGAACTCAAAGATCAAGACGAATTTATCAGAAAATTAATAACAAGCGGGCATATGTCACCTATTGAACACGCATCCTTTACCTTCGCTATTGAAGGCATATCACGCGCCTGCTCTCATCAATTAGTCAGACACCGCCTTGCTTCATACAGTCAGCAATCCCAAAGATATGTATCAAATAAGAAAAAAGAATGCAGCACTGAGGACTTTGGCTGTATGCCAACATTTGATTTTATAATCCCCCCATCTATTGCAAGTGACGATGAAGCAAAGACTATATTTATAGATTTCATGAAAAAAGCACAGCAAACCTATAATTTTATAACAGAAATATTAAATACTAACGGACTAACTGGCGAGGCCGCTAATCAAGATGCCCGATTTGTACTCCCTAATGCCGCTGAGACAAAGATAATGGTTACAATGAACGCGCGCGAACTACTACATTTCTTTCTACAAAGATGCTGCAACCGCGCACAATGGGAGATTCAAGCGGTTGCAATTGAGATGCTTAGACTTGTTAAAAAGGTTTCTCCTACTATATTCTCTCTTGCTGGTCCTGGATGTCTTATAGGACCTTGCCCAGAAGGCGATTTTTCTTGCGGTAATATCAAAGAGGTTAGAAAAAAATATGCTATTTTGCAGTAAAAAATGAAAACAGAACCTACTAAATTAATTTCTGGTATAAAAATTGACCAGACTGATCCCAATGGTTATAAAATCATTGATGTATTAGCTCGTGGAAATGAATATGCTATTTATGAAATAGACATTAAAGATATTAATAATAGTCTAAGAGTTCTAATTGATGGTCATGATGATTCTTCAGAGGAAAAATATACAAACCGATTTTCCAAAGTCAAACAAAAATATATTGAAGCAAAAGGCTTATTATATAGGTCTATTAATCATGGTACTATGAAAAATCGTGTAGCACACGCATTAGCTTCTGCTTTGAATTCAGATGATTTTGAGTCATCAATTAAAGTCTTTGATGAACTCATAGAAACTATTAAAGCAGAATACAAAGATTTGATTTATAAAAGAATATGCTACGTTCTACCTTCTCTATTTATTACAATTGCAGTTAGTATAAGTTTTATAGTTGCTTACAGTTACAATTTAAAAACTACTCATTATTCATACTGGCAAATCCTATGTGTTATATTAGGATCATTAATTGGCGGGTCATTCTCAATATTCACAGGTTTATCAAAAAGGAAATTTGAGGAATTTTTAAAAAAGCGTTATTATTTATGGTTTGGATTTGAACGATTATTTCTTGCACTACTTGCTGGAACCATTACATTTATTATTTTAAAATCAGGTTTAATTTTTCCACATATTGATATAACAAATTATTGGGAATTATTGTTATTTATCGTGTCATCTGGGTTTTCAGAAAAATTTGTTCCTTCAGTATTAGAAAAATTTGTCAACAATAAAAATGAATAATCTTGTGTACTTAGGTATCATCTATACCAACTTTTAAGATTTAAATAAGAATTAGTCCATCTGTATACCTTATTTCAATAATGATATCTACAAGATAAAATATAGATTTGTTCCTCTGTAACAGAATAAACCAATCTATGTTCTTCGTTTATTCTTCTTGACCAATATCCATTTAATTCATATTTTAACGCTTCAGGTTTTCCTATACCAGAAAATGGATTCCTATTTATATCAGTAATTAATTGAACAATTTTTTTATAAATTTTTATATCAGTTCTTGACCATTCATTAAAATTTTCAAATGCGCTAAATTCAAATACAACTTTTCTCAATTCAAATCTTCCATATTGACTTCTACAAGATTTATATTATTTTTTACATTAGATATTGCCTCAAGAAGTCTTTTTTTATTATTTTCAGATTTCAACAAATATGCTGTTTCATCAACATCCTGAACAGTTATTTCAATTTCTTTGTCCTTAAAAATAATCTTTAAAGCCTCAATAAATTTATCATTTAATTCATTAACATTTATTCGATAAGTAGAATACATTTTTTATTCTCCTTCATTTAAAATCTATTATTATTATAATACAATTTAAACGATAATTTAAAGCCCCTATTAATGGGTTCAAAGGGACGAGTCCCTTTGCAGGAGTTTGAGGGCAGAGCCCTCAAGAGGTTTCAACCATCTGCATAGACAATATCTTAGAAACCCCAGCCTCTTCGCTGGTAACACCGTAGATATAATCAGCTGCCTCCATTGCTTGACGGTTATGGGTAATCATTATAAACTGTGTGCTTGCAGATAGTGTTTTCACCATATTTGAAAATCGTGCAGAATTAGTCTCATCAAGGGCAGCGTCTGCCTCATCCAATATACATAATGGAGTCGGCTTAACCAAAAATCCCGCAAATACCAAAGATAACGCAGATAATGTCTTTTCCCCGCCTGATAATAAATTTAAATCCTGCATTTTTTTACCGGGGGGCTGAACCACAATCTCCAGTCCTGCCTCAAGTATATTATTATCCGTAAGTCTAATCTCTGCCCTTCCGCCGCCAAAAAGTGTCTTAAAAGTATCGTTAAATGAGACATTTAATTTATTAAAGGCATCGGTTAATCTAATCTTTGTTGTTGAATTAATCTTATCAATTGTCTCTTCAAGCTGTTCTATTGATTTTGAAATATCATCTCTTTGGGTTGTCAAAAACTCATACCTCTTGGACAATTCCTCGTGTTCCTCAATACTTGCAAGATTAACTGGACCTAAGGATTGAATCTTTTGCCTTAATATTGGTATTTCTTCACGCTGAGCTTCATCCAATGGTTCAATTTCAATTACTGCAATATCTTTGCCGTAATTATTTAGGATATTTTCAGCAATTCCCTCTGCCCTAAGTCTATGTTCAGCAAGTTCTATCTCAATACCCCTAACCTTATCTTTAAGATCGTCTAATTCAATACGAAGCGGGTTTAATCCTCTTTCTATCTCATTTAATGAGGCAATCTCTATATTTAAGGCTTCCTTATCTGAGGCAATGCTTTCTTTAATTGCCTGTTCTTTTCCTTTAAGCTCTGAGATATTCTGTGTGCAAATATTAATGTCTAAACGAAAGGTCTTATCTCTTTCTATAAGTGCGAGTATCTCTTTATCAATAGATTCAACCTTAGTCTTTACAATAGAAATCTTTTTTTCTGCCCCTGCCCTTTCATTTTGAATACCTTTCAGCCGTTCTTTCTTACGTTCAAGAGAGAGTTTCTTTTCATTTACAGAGGTACGAATATTCTCAATCTCTTTTGCTGCACCAGACATATTATCTCTTATCTGCTGTATTTCATTATCAATGGATTGTTTTTCAGAGGTTTTTCTGGTTAATTCTGTCTCCTTAAGGGTTAAATCTCTTTCAAGGACAGTAATCTCTTTAGTCACTTGATCAGATTCTAATTTCAACATACGGATTCTCTTTAAAATCCTCTCTTTTTCGTCATTATGTCTTTCCATCTCGTGCTTTATGGTTGAAGACTCCCTTTCGGCTTTTAAAATCTTTCCTTCGCAGTCCCTTAATGCCCCGCTCAGCCTTTCCATTTCAATGGTCAAATTCTTTATCTCAGATTGTTCTTTATCTATACGCATATTTAATTTTGGAATAGATTCTTTGAGGGACTTAATCTCTCTAAAGTGTTTTAATAAACTGCTCTGCCTGCCAGTAATCACTGCCCCGCTATGCTCTATAATATCGCCTTCCATAGTTACAAATTTTACAGTCTTATGCCCAGTATTATTTTTCTGATAATCAAGGGCAGCGTCAATAGAGGATATTACATAATAATCCGACAGCATTGATTTTATGATATTAAAATATTCATCAGAAACATTAACAAATTTATAAAGTGCCTTTAAATCTGATAACTCTTCACAATCATGAGAGAACTCCTTTGAGATAAACACTGTCCTTGCAATTGCTTGATCCTTTACAAATTTTACAGCGCCTTTTAGACTGTCTCTATCTTTTAATACAAACCCTTTAATCCTTTCAGCGAGTGCGCTTTCAACTGCGGTTTCATACTCTGGGGCCGCGTCAATGATCTCTGAAATTGGAATATCAATATGTTCTGAAAGCGCATCCAGATTCAACTCCCCAGAAGTGAAATCCTCAAGAGAACTTAAACGCGCATTATTTGAGGCAAGGGTTTCCCTAAGAATTGAAGTAGAACGCCTTAGTTCATCAATATTGCCTTGACGTAGAGATATACCTCCCTTTAAAGAAATCGCCTCTTGTTTATGTACAAAGATTATCTCTTGAGCTGACTTTAAAGACTGCTCAAATGAGGCAATTTTTTTGTCAAATTCATCTATCTCAGCAGTTGATTTCTCAGTAAATGATACTCCAGATACATGTTTTTGTTTAAGTGAATTAACAGCGGATTGAATACGCGATATCTCATTTTTATGTTGATTAATATGATCTGTTACCTTAAATAATGACCGATGTTTATCCTTTATCAGCAGTTCCTTTGATGCCTGTCCCTCTGAAATAGCAGCTAAACGATTATTGAATATCTCCAATTCCCCTTCAAGCAATAGTTTTTCTTTCTCAATTGTCTCTATGTTTTCAGTTAGTTTTTTTATATTTTCAGAGTCTTCACTCATCTCTTTGATATACTCATCTTTTTGAAGGGCGTATCTGCTGATATTAGTGGTAATATTATTTATCTCAGTCTCTTTAATTGCAGAGTCTTTTTCTATTAATGCAATCTCTTGAATAATCTTATGAAAGGTCTCATTTTTTGTCTCAATAACCTTTTCTTTTGAAGAAATTGTAATATTAATGACCTTTTTTTGGTCTTCAAGATGTAGGTATTTGAGATTTAAGGCATCAGCCTTGTCAATAAGTTTAGTTTTCTCTATTGTACTACTGCCGATAAAGATTTGATGATCCAAAAAATCATGCCTTGCAGCCTTTAGTTCAATTTCACCGAGCCTTGTCATTAATTTCTTATAATTTTCGGCCTTTTTTACCTGTCTCTCAAGTGAGCCTATAGAACGTTTTACCTCATTTACAATATCAGTGATTCTATCAAGATTGATCTTTGCGCGCTCAAGTTTAGCAGTTGCCTCAGTCTTGCGCGCCTTATATTTCATAACTCCGGCAGCCTCTTCAATCAGGTATCTTCTATCTTGTGGTTTGGCAATAATGACCTCGCTAATCTTGCCCTGCTCCAAGATTGAATAAGTTCCGACTTCAAGTCCTGTGTCTAAAAACAGGTCTCTTACGTCTTTTAGTCTCTTTTTCTGATTATCAATGAGATATTCGCTTTCTCCAAATCTATTTAATTTCCGAGTAACAGTTATTTTTTTATTATCGCCATCTGTTGACTCGCCAATTTCAGACAAATAGATGGTAACAGCAGCCATGCCTTTTTGAGTCCTTTTACTAGTTCCATTAAAGATAACATCTCCCATAGCTGTGCTTCTTAGAGTTTTAGCGCTTTGTTCCCCAATAACCCATTTAAAGGAATCAACCACATTGCTTTTTCCGCAGCCGTTTGGACCAACAATACAGGTAATGCCGGGATGGAAATTTAAAATGGTCTCATCGGCAAATGTCTTAAACCCGTTTATTCGAATTTTTTCAATCTTCATGGCGTGATATTATAGCAGTGGTTGATAGTATTTATAAATATAAATTAGCAGCTTGACAATGAATTAAGATTAAAACTATATTACTATGTTAATTATCGGGGCGTAGCGCAGTTCGGTAGCGCGCACGGTTCGGGACCGTGAGGCCGGAGGTTCAAATCCTCTCGCCCCGACTTACTGCTTGTCCCTTATGTATTAATATTAGTTTATCCAACACAAATGGATTGTGAAAGGAATATATATAAATATCCCTATCTGAAAATATCTTTAAAATCTCATCCATCTTTTCATCATCATACCATCCAAAGAGATTTTCATGTCTTTCAACTGCATATGGACTATTTTTTGTGTGCCAATATCTTTTTTTATTAACCATATCATATGCAAAATACTTAAATAATATAATACTATTTGTTATGCCAGAACGTTCTATTTTTGAATTAGGCGTATTTAATAACTGCGAATGTCCCCAAATTCCAGGAAGAAACGAGATAGAAATACAAAATGATACCAATATATATGCAGAGGCTATCCTTTTACTATAATTAACCCTAAGAAAATTCTCTAAAATCTCTATTAATCTAAATAATCCAGCAATTGCAAGCAAAGAGAGTGACAATAACGCAGGAATCATATATTGAATATGTGTAAAATAATAGAAAAAATATCCAATAAGAAAAAAAACAAAAACCAAAAAAATTGACCTTGAAATCTTACAAAATCTCCCAGGTATCAAGGCAAATATAATCAAAATCAAACTGTACGGCATAAAAAATCCGTTTATTGATAACATTTGTTTAATAATATAATAATAATTTGTTATTGCATTTGATAATCCAAAATATCCTTTACAACGCTCACCAAAACCAAGCTGGTCGCATTGATTTGACAAAGAATAAAGATTAGTAAATGGAAAACCAGTGAGAATATAAATGTAATAAAACAATATCAATATAAAAGGGATAATGATATATGAATGCTTCAAATAATCCATCCATTCAAAACGCCTAAAATATATATATGAGGCTATTATTAAGGCAGGAAGAACCAATACCATATCAAACGGTCTGACCAATATCCCAAAACCAAAAAAACATAAACAATATTTCAAATACGATAGTCTAATATATTTATGAAATAATAAACCAAAGGTGAAAAAACCTCCCACACATAGAGCTGATGCAAGCATTGAATAATAATCAAACAACCCGCGCGGATTTACAAATGTATACGGATTAATAATTGTAAATATAACGGCAAAAAAAGCAATCTTTCTATCATAAAATTCTATGCCTAAACGTAAAATTAATCCTAATAACAACACTAGCATTAAAGGCTGAGCTGCAACTACTAATAAAGGATGAATCATTCTAAATAAAGCCAAAATAAAAGCCCATCCCGGAAAATACTTCATAAATAATGTCCCATGATATACTATTTGAAAATCCATAGTCCCAAGAACCTCAAGCTCTTTTGTATAAGGCTCTGATATATGTCCAGTAGAAAATAACTGCGAGGCATATTCATAAATCATCCCATCAAGCGTTGATGAGCGTCCCCCATTTAGAATATATCCTAAAATACTGTAACAAATAACCACCAATATAGATGTCAGTACTATAAAGGTTCTTTCATTTAATCGCTGAAATCTATCAGATATTTTATTGACTATCCTTGCTGGGAGCAATATTTGAAGAATTAGAAAAACTATCCCAATAAGATATACAGGGATATCCCATTTGGTTACATTATAAATCATTTGTTGTGAGTTAATTATTTCAGTAATTTCTATTCACCTAATTTTAAAGATATAAAATACATTATATCAATTTATTAAATAACAAAAACAGATTTCTCCTTCTTGACAGCCAGATTTATCTTTAGTTAATCTAAACGATGATGCTGAAACAATTAAAGTCCATTATTCATACCATAACACTACGACTATTTCCATCAAAGACTGCACCGTGTTTGATCTGTAAACATGACTCCCCTATAAAAGAAACCGCTTATCACAGAACCTTCTATGAGTGCCCCAATTGCAGTCTAATCTTCACATTAGATTATGATATTTATACTATACAAAAAGGCATGGGTATGGAAGGCTCATGGACAGGCCCAGGAGGCGGCGGTTTTAGGGAATATTGGCTTGCTGCATTTTTATCTAAGGAGCTTGAATTAAAAAGCATACTCTTATTTGGCACAGGCAATACTATCACCTTTAGAAGATTAAAAGAAGAAGGGTATAATGTAGCTGGTTGTGATATAACGCCAGAACTTGTTGAATCAAGAAAAAAGGAATTCGGTGACGATTCTTTTTTTTATCCGCATATGATGCCCCAAGACCGAAGGTTTGATATTATTATCTGCGTTGAGGTCTTTGAGCATTTTGTAGAACCAAGACAATCCTTTAACTATCTGACCTCTATATTAAGCGATAATGGTATAATCTGCGGCACAACAAATTTCTATCTTGGTGGATCAATTGTTGACAGCAATAATCCCGGCTATATGAGCCATATTAGACATATTATTTACTGGAGTAAAGAAAGCCTAAAAAACATAGCTAAACAATATAATCTTGAAACCTCATGCTTTGAGATGATAAGCCCGGGAAGCGTTATCCCAGATGAAAAATTTGGACAATTATGGCCTAATAAAAGGGTATTTTTCCTTCATAAAGCAATCTATAATGATTTCTTTTCAAAATTATTCTTAAAAAACCCGATTCTTCCAATAGATAAACCATAATGGGTTCAAAGGGACGAGTCCCTTTGCGGGTGTTTGAGGGCAGAGCCCTCATGCTTTAAGGTTACTTATTCGGGGTCAACATACGAAATATAATGTGCTTGTCTTTTTCCAGTTATTACCTTACAGTTGAAAATATTGGCAGCCTTTATTTGTATCGGTTTTAACCGCGGAAACTTCGATAATTTGCTTATACGCACTTGTATAAAATCTTTTACATTTCGATCTCTTAGAAAATAATAATCAAGATTATCTCCTCCGGGGTTTAATGCCTCTAGTTCCTTTATAGGTTTAATATACTCAGTTTTCATAAATCCAGCAGCCTCTGCCATCAAAGGGACTGCGTGAAAACTTGGGGTAAAGGATATTTTATTTGAACTAGCCCTGCTCCATTTTGTGTTTTCTTCATAGATATGGATTGATCTGTCGTCTCTTTCATTAAGCGTTGTGTCTATTATCAGACAATATTTACAGATTCGTTTAATCATCCGCAATAATTCAACTGGAGTTGAGGTATGATATAAAAATCCAAAGAGTAAACAAATATCATATTTGTTACCTAATACAGCCTCTTTTTCTAAAAATGAGTACATATCTGAATGTATAAAATTAATATTAGTATAATTATAAAAATGATTAAGCAGCTTAAATTGATTCGCATGATCTTCTCTTACATCTACCCCTGTAATACTCTTTACCCCAAGGTCTGCAATCTTAAACATAAAATACCCAGGAGAACATGCAATATCTAATACCGAAACCCCTCCCTCAAGATTGCCTATAATATCCTTAATAACAGGCAGTATCAACTCAGCGCGAGCGGTAGTTGTAGGGAGTTCTGATAATGTGAAATTATCCTCATCTATTTGTATTTTATAGTAAACCTTCATTGAGTCGTGATTAATCAGTCTTAAAAGGTCTTCTTTAGAAAATAGGAAGGAGAGGTCAGAGATATTTCCTTTAATCTCAGGTAATAGATTAAATTTAATCAAATTTTTAATATTAGGGTTATTCATCATAAAACGTCAAACGACTTTGTGGCTGAATCTGAATTGAGTGCATATGAGTCTTTGTCTTAATATCATCATATACCTTAGAAAGCCATCGTCTTTCAATCATCTTATGATTTTTAAATGTCTCAGTTTTTTTATCGCCAACAATTTTCTGAATGACTATAACTACGCATCTTAATTTATCCTCTGGGTCAACAGATACCTCTCGTATTATAAATGAACTATCAATAAGTCCCTTATCAAGAAGATCAGCGGTTATCTTTGCTCCTACTGCGTCATGTCCAACTTCTTCTGTATAATTACCCACAAATTGAAACAACATAAGTCCTTGAGGTTTTATTATCCTAAGTCCCTCTTTGATATAAGAAATAATCACGTTTATATCTGTAATGTGTTGAAATACCCCAGCGCTGACACAGTAATCATATGAATTATCATTAATCCCAGTCAACGATTTACCATCATTAAGTTTAAAGGTTATATTTGGAAGACAGGAGCAGTAATCCCTTGCAGTTTCTAACATATTTTGCGATATATCAACACCGCAGACATTTTGAAACCTGCACGCAAGCGGCTTTAAAAAACGCCCTACCCCGCAGCCTATCTCTAAGATACTTGCATAACTCGGTTCAACTACCCCATATTCAGCAAACCTCTCCATCATTCTATCTACAAAACGAACACCTACAATATGAAACTCCGCTCCGTCCCATTTCTGTCCAGATTGCAAGAAGGAAATAAAACCAAATTTACTCTTTTTATTATACGAATTCCATAAATCTCTCATCTTTTCAACAGAATCTTTCTTTCTAAACATGTCTTTTCCTTTGATTTCACTAAGATATTAAAATTGTACATCTTCCTCAAAGATATGTCAATCATTGAAGTTTTGTATATACAATCCCTACTGGATAATACTGCGGACTCCATTTCCCCCAAGGCATACCATTATCTCCAGATTTAAAATACATTGGCGATAGTGTTTTTTTAAGCTCTTCTGATCTCCTCAACTCTTCCATCATCTCATCATACAACCCATAGTTTGATTCAAATTGTGTATCTGAAAATAAAAACAATTTTGCAATTGTTCTCTCAGAATAAGCCCATCCATGTGACGGCTCGTGAAACCAATCCTCAATGCCAGAGGCGCTGGTTGTAATAACCATTGGGGCATTTTTCTTTAGCACACGTCTCAGTTCTCTCATAATATTTTGCGCCTCTTCTGCTTCGTTATGCTCCATGACAGATACAGAGACTACTGCGTCAATAGAATCTGATTGAATTAATTCCATGTTTTGCAGATCCGCCTTATAAAATGTTATCTCTGGTTTTAAATCTTGACTAAATATATCTCGTATTTTAGATAAAATATTTAATATAATTTTATGAGATTCTTTAATAATACTTTGCTGTAGTGGTAAGGTGGTTTTTAGATGATTTAGATATTTATGGTTAAAATCTGTTTTATTGCTGATTAAATTAATAATCTTAAAAACCCTCTTAATATTATAACTTGGATTACGCTCACTAAAATCCACGCTTATAACCTTATATCCAAGCCTTGCAAGACAAAACTGGACAATCCCATTTCCTGCGCCAGCATCAAGGATTACTGAGCCTTTAGGTATCCCAAGTATTTCAATTTGTTCAAGTATCCATACAATATCCAAGATATAATGCCATCCAAATTGAAGACCAAGACGACTGGCAACATCTTTTACAAATGACACCAGTTGTCGTCTTTCATCAAGAATATTAAGAGGAATTAATTCAATTTTATTCATATATTTTAGAATATCTTACCAGCTTTTTATAAATAATTGCCATACCCATCCTCCCCAAGATACAAAACGTTGGCAGCATTGGATGCCTAAATCTGTACATTACCCAGCCTAAACCCGCCCCTATAACCCATAAATAGAGGGCAGTTATAATAAGTGCAAATACTCCTGCATTGCTCCTCTTATCAATGATTGCAGTCATTACAGCTATATAAAAGAGAATTACACCTATATAATATAAAATATAATATAATAACTCAAATCTATGTACCTTAGAGAGTATATAAAATGTCTCTTTAATTCCATGGTCTAAAAGCAGCCCTGAGATGCCGTCAATAGGACCGACATTTGATTCTGCCCATTTATAATAATCTGGAAACCATCCGTCTATAAGCATCTTATACATCCCCAAAAGATGAATTTTAGCGTAAATTATGGGATCATTAAAGATTATTTTTAATCCTTGGCTCCTGATAATATTGTAATCCTGCACCCTTTTTTGCATCTGTTGATTATTAATATCAATTGAATGAAAGAGTTTTTCGTGCATGATTATAAATGGCATCCCATCTTTTTCAGCGAGCAATGAACAAGCATTATAAAAATATATATTTATATCTGATATTGCTGAGAATTTTGAATATCCTGTCTCTTTATAATTTCTTATCTGCCAGAGAGTCACAAGGCCGCCTGTAAGAATCAAAAATATTAAAAGGTGTACAATTACCTTTTTAGTAAGTTCTTGTTTAAAAAATAAATATGCAGTCATTGAGAAGACAAAAAATATCGGCAGATAATATCCTATTGGTCTAACATATATGGACATTGTCAGCAAAATTGCAGATATAACGATATATCTTAGAGTCTTATTTTTAAAATATAAAATAATATAATATAAAAATAATGTAACAATAAAGGTAAAGAGGGTCTCTGTACTAAGTGTATGGGTATATAAAATTAACACCCAGTCTATACTTGCAAATAATACTGCAAAAAATGAGGCTAACTCATCCTTAAATAACTCAAAACTTATCTTATATATCAAAAAAACAGTCATGAAAGAGAGAATTACCTGCAAAAATATTGTAACCAACTCAATATTTCCAAGCAATAATCCAATAACCATAAAAATCGGATAACCGGGAGTCCTGACTATTTCAGGCTCACCCTTATAATTATTGAATTCAAGGCTATAGGCTAATGAGACTGCAGTTGATATATATGACGGAGTATCTGTATTATAAAAACTCTCAAGGCTGTGTGATGTAAGATAATCAGTTAAGGGTATTAAGATTCTGATTATTAAGGCAAAGGCAAACACATAATATATAGGTTTAAACGTAAGATATTTTTTCATTCGTTAATCAATTATTAAATATTTTTTTAATATCCTTTTCTATTATATCAACGCTATC
>JADFXP010000014.1 GCA_015233465.1 Candidatus Magnetominusculus dajiuhuensis | reverse complement strand
CTACTTAAAACATCTTCAGGAATTTTACCAGCGTGTCTAATTGAGTTATCATCCACGTACCATATTTGAGATGGGTCATAATGAGCAAGAAGGGGAATTGAGTGAGTCGCAATCCATATCTGACCATCAGTGACGTGTTCTGAAATTCGATTAAGTATCTCAATGACCGCAGAAGGATGCAGATGGTTTTCTGGTTCATCCATAAATAGAATTTGATCTTTAAGGGCTGTTTCTTGACTATAAATAGCAACGCAAAATTGTAAAAGTATTTTTTGACCAGCAGATAATTGTGATTGCCCTATTTTGAAACCAAAAAGTGTTACGTTACCATCTACATCTCTGTCAATAGTAGTATTTAAAAATTGATTAATAATAGTTTTGAGTTTATCGTAATTATTTATTGCTATATTTTTATCTCCCTCAGATATAGTTAATTGAGGATGAGTAGCATTAAACCATTTATCTTGAATGACCTGTATTTTAGAGAATGTGCCTTCAGATAGACCACCAATTCCAACTGCTTCAAGTTGTTGAGCTGAATCAATACGTTGCTTTGGAGAGTACTCTACGCAATCCTTGATCTCTATCTTATTTGGAACAAAGTCGATTACACGGCATTTTTCAATGTCGTCAGAAGTCTCTATTAGATTAACTTCCATTAAAGCTTTTTTATTATATATATTATTATTTCTGTTACCAATTTCTTCCTCGATTTCTTTTATACTATGTTTAATATTTTCGATCTGCTTTGTGTCACTACTGGAAATTGTTTCAAGGTCTTTTAAAAGTTGTTTGCGATTGTCACTGATTCTTAATATTTGGTTATTTTCATTTGTGATTTCTTGATTTAAACTATTTATTAGAGTTTTATTAGATATTCTAGTTAAAATTACCCTGATTTTTTGAAGGATTCTTGTCTTGCCTGAACCATTCTTACCTGCTAAAAGAACAATTTGTCCAAGCCGATCCATTTTTATGTCACCTAATCCAGAATTTGGATTTAAGTCTTTAGGTATATTAACTTTTGTAATTCTCATTTTTTAATATATTAATCATATCTTCAATGCCAAACCTGTGACAGGTATAATAACATATTTCTTTTTTTTACAAATCTGACATAAAGTGCAAACATGAGAAATAATTGAAATTTTATTTTGAATGGCGTATTGAATCTAACATTCCTCCACTCTTCAAACTTCTTAGTACTTACCCCTTACTCGCAGCCTCAATCCTTGCTAAAGCCCGTCTTAATGCAGCTTCTGCCTTTACTAAATCAATATCTGACTGTTTCAACTGTTCACTTGCCAAATTATGCGCAGTCTTTGCTCGCTCTATATCAATATGTTCACCAAGTTCAGCGCTGTCTGATATTATTGTTACCCTTTCAAAACTAACATCCGCATAGCCGCAATTGATGAATACCTTTTTAACCGTGCTTCCAGTTTTATAGGTCAATACCCCAATATCAAGCATAGAAATATATGGCGCATGTCCGGGCAATACCCCAAACTCGCCAAGTATTCCTGGAGCTACTATCTCATCAACCTTATCCTCCAATACCTTTCCGTATGGAGTCACTATCTCAAATGTAAGTTTATCGTCCATTTTTATCTCTTATTGTAATTATACCGAAGCAAGCTGTTTTGCCTTCTCTTCAGCCTCTTCTATTGTTCCTACCATATATACCGCCTGCTCTGGCATGTCATCATACTTGCCGTCTGCAATTGCATTAAACCCTTTTATTGTATCTTCAAGTTTTACATATTTCCCAGGCTTACCTGTAAATGTCTCTGCAACATGGAACGGCTGACTCAAAAACCTCTGGAGTTTCCTTGCCCTTGAAACCGTTATTTTATCGTCATCTGATAACTCTTCCATTCCAAGTATTGCTATAATATCTTGAAGTTCCTTATATCTTTGTAATATCATCTGAACCTTTCTTGCTACCCTGTAATGCTCCTCTCCAATTATCTGTGGGTCAAGTATCCTTGACGTTGAGTCAAGAGGGTCAACTGCTGGATATATTCCAAGCTCTGATATCTGACGAGATAAAACAACCGTTGCATCCAAATGTGTAAATGCAGTTGCAACCGCAGGGTCTGTAAGATCATCTGCTGGTACGTATATCGCCTGCATGGATGTTATTGCGCCTTTATTCGTTGTTGTGATACGCTCTTGCAGTTCGCCCATATCTGTTCCCAAGTTAGGCTGGTATCCAACTGCTGACGGCATTCTTCCAAGCAGTGCTGAAACCTCAGAACCTGCCAAAGTATAACGGAATATATTATCTATAAATAATAAAACATCCTGTCCTTGATCTCTAAAATACTCGCATACTGTTAGAGCTGATAATGATACCCTTAGTCTTGCCCCAGGTGGTTCATTCATCTGTCCATATATTAGCGCTGCCTTGCTTATAACGCCTGATTCCTTCATCTCTCTATATAAATCATTACCTTCTCTTGTTCTCTCACCAACTCCAGCAAACACTGAAACCCCGCCATGAACTAAGGCTATATTATGTATCATCTCCATAATAACAACGGTCTTTCCAACTCCAGCGCCGCCAAACATTCCTATCTTTCCGCCCTTTACAAAAGGCACAAGAAGGTCAAATACCTTAACCCCTGTCTCAAATACCTCTGTTGCTGGTATCTGGTCTGTAAATGCTGGCGCTGATCTATGTATTGACCATCTCTCTGTATGTTCTATCGGGCCTTTTTTATCGTATGGTTCACCGATTACGTTCATTATCCTGCCAAGAGTGCCATCGCCAACTGGTACGGTTATTGGCTTTCCTGTATCTACTACCTTCATCCCGCGCACTACGCCGTCTGTAGAAGTCATAGCAATCGTTCTTACAACATTCTCGCCAAGATGTGACGCTACTTCAAGGGTTATATTTATCTCTGGCATTCCCTTAGATGGATCCGCTGCCCTTTCTATCTTTAAAGCATTCAGGATATTTGGCATCGTATGCTCAAACTCTACGTCTATTACCGCTCCAATTACCTGAGATACTATTCCTTCATTCATTTCTTATGCCTCCTAATCTATATTTCATAATTATTTTGAAATTTTTCATGAGGGTTTCACCCTTTTTATCTACGGGCTCCCAAAAGGGGACTCGTCACATTTAACCCGTAATTATTAAGCTTCAATAGCAGCAGCACCGCCTACTATGTCCATTAACTCTGCTGTGATTGATGCCTGACGCGCCTTATTGTATTGTAGGGTTAATTTATCTATTAGTTCATTTGTATTCTTTGTAGCGTTTTCCATTGCTACCATTCTCGCTGCTTCTTCTGATGTCCTTGATTCAAGTATAGCCCTAAATATCTGTATCTCTACATATTTCGGTAATAAATCATTTAATATCTCAAGCTCTGTCGGCTCAAATATAAAATCCTTTGGCTGTGACTGCTCTTCAGTTCCAATTTTTTCTATAGGTAACATATTTGCAGCAGTTGGTATCTGCGTTACTACATTTTTAAATTCATTAAATACCACGCTTGAAGCATCTATTGTGCCATTTGAGTATAACTCAATTATTCCTAAGGCTATGTCTTTAGCCTTGTCATATATATTAGGCGATGATGTAATATCTACCACTGATTGTCTGATAGGTATCTTTCTTCTTTTAAAATGATCCCTTGCCTTTTTACCAATAGTTGTTATGCTTACTTCAATGCCGTTTTTTTCCTGCTCCTTTATAAATAAGACCGCCTTTTTAAGGACATTTGTATTAAATGCCCCGCATAATCCACGATCGCTTGTTATTACTAAGACCTCTATTTTTTTAATCTCACGAGCAGTTAAAAGGGGATGTGCACCTTCCTCAACGCCTGATGAGATATTAGATAGTATTTCTTTTATCTTTTGGGCATAAGGTCTTGCCTGTGTCATCGCATTTTGAGTCTTTCTCAACTTTGCAGCTGATACCATCTTCATAGCCTTCGTAATCTTACCAGTACTCTTAATTGAGGCTATACGCTTTTTTATGTCTCTTAAACTCGGCAACTTTTACTCCCTATTTTAAAAGGTTGATTTGAATTCTTTAATCGTTGCTTCCAGTACCTTTTTTATATCTTCATCAACCACTTTTTTATCCATTATAGACTTCTTTAAATCTGCCTTATTCGCCCTTACAAAACTCAATAGCTTTGACTCAAATTCAGCCAACCTTTCAACTGCAATGTCATCTACAAATCCCATTGCGCCTGAATACAATATAATTATCTGCTCATCAAGTGGCAGCGGTACAAATTGTCCCTGCTTTAACAACTCAACCATTCTCTTTCCACGTTCAATCTGAGCAAGTGTTGATTTGTCTAAGTCAGACCCAAACTGTGCGAATGCAGCCAATTCTCTATATTGTGCTAAATCAAGTCTTAGAGTTCCAGCAACCTGTTTCATAGCCTTTGTCTGTGCTGCCCCGCCAACTCGGCTTACAGAAAGACCTACGTTTACCGCTGGTCTAATACCTGCATAAAATAAATCAGGCTCTAGATATATCTGTCCGTCTGTAATGGAAATAACATTCGTTGGAATATACGCTGAAACGTCTCCAGCCTGAGTCTCAATTATCGGTAATGCTGTTAATGATCCGCCTCCAAGCTCATCAGATACCTTTGCCGCACGTTCAAGTAACCTTGAATGGAGATAAAATACGTCTCCAGGATATGCCTCACGTCCTGGCGGTCTTCTTAGCAAGAGAGATAACTGCCTGTATGCAGTTGCCTGTTTTGATAGATCATCATATATTATTAAGGCATGTCTGCCGCTGTCTCTAAAATACTCGCCCATTGCGCACCCTGTATATGGCGCTATATATTGAAGCGGGGCTGGTTCGCTTGCTGTGGCTGATACGATTATTGTATTTGACATTGCACCGTGTTTCTCAAGCTCTTGAGCAACCCTTACAACATTTGATCTTTTCTGTCCAACTGCAACATATATACAAAATACTCCAGAATTTTTCTGATTAACTATTGCATCAATGGCAATTGCAGTCTTTCCAGTCTGGCGGTCTCCGATAATTAACTCTCTCTGTCCGCGTCCAATTGGTATCATGGCATCTATAGCCTTTATACCAGTCTGAAGCGGTTCGCCAACTGGCTTTCTATCTATAATTCCAGGCGCTATTACGTCAACTAAGCGTGTCTGCTTATTTTTAAGAGGACCTTTGCCGTCAATTGGTTCGCCAACTGCATTTACTATCCTTCCTAATAGTTCCTCGCCAACTGGTACCTGCATAAGTCGGGAGGTTCTTTTTACAACATCTCCTTCTTTCAAAAGCTGAGATTCACCAAAAACAACAGCACCGCATATGGAATTTTCCTCAAGATTTAACACCATGCCTGATAAATTATTTGGAAATTCAAGTAATTCTCCAGACATGACATTCTCAATGCCGTAAATCTTGGCTATACCATCGCCAACACTTATAACAGTTCCAATCTCACTTATATCTACCTTTTTTTCAAAATCGGCGATCTGTTTTTTTAAAGATGCGCCTATTTCTGCTACATTTATTTCCATTTAATCACCTCTTAGTTCCCAATATTGTTATCTATGTCGTCTTTAATAATTTTTCTTTCATTAATCTAAGTTGTCCACGTGTGCTTAGATCATATAGGTTAGAGTCTATCTTTACCACAATACCTCCAACAATAGATGGATCAGTTTTACAGTCTAACTCAAAGGTACGTTTAAATTTATCTGACAGTGTATCTTTCAAGGATTTTTTGAGTTGCTCGGATAATTGTGCTGAAGTGGTAACAACTGCCTTTGACATTTTTTTAGCGTCAAAGTAGAGTTTAGAAAGTATATTTATGGCATAAGGTAGTTCTGTGTATGCACTAAGTTTTATAATCTCATTTAAGAATTTAATAGACATTTTAGCAAATTTAAACTTATCTGCAAGTATTTCTAATAGTTTGTTTCTGTCTTCATCATTAAACGATGGGTTTACAAGAACGGATTTAACATTATTTACTTTGGTTGCAGATTCATAGAATTGAGATATATCGTTGATAACCTTCTCAACTTCGTTGATTTCAACCATTGAAAATAGCGTCTTTGTATATCTCTTAATTGCCTTTGAACTTTTTTTCACTTTCTTTTCCTTCTTAAATCGTATATATAAATATAATCAATTTTGTGAGGCTATATGTTTAATGGCATCTGAAATTATTTTTTCCTGCTGCTCAGAAGTCATACCTGCCTTGATCTTTTGCTCTGCTATATCCATTGCTGCATTTACTGCCTCTGCTCTGATTATTTCCTTAGCCTTTTGAAGTTGAGCAGATATATTTTTCTCAGCAGTTTCTTTTATTCTTTTGCTTATATCCAATCCCTCATCTATTAACCGCTGTTTTTCTTGCTGCCCTGTTTTTTTAGCCTTTTCTAAATGCCAATCTCTTTCTTCTTTTTTTATCTTTAACAAGAGATTTACCTCTGTAAGGGCTTTTTCAGCAGACACTCTTGCCTCTTTAGCCTCACTTAGAGTGCGTTCTATTGTCTCACTTCTTTTAGCAAGAAAATCCTTTAACGGCTTTTTTAGAAAGATGAATAATGTAATTGCAAGTATTGCAAAATTTATCGTTGGCCATAACAGATGGCTCAGAATTCCGCCGCCGCCGCTTTCACCCTCTGAAGCAAATGTCTGTAATGGCAACAAAAGCATCAAAGATATTACTATAAAAGCTAACTCATATTCCTTAATTTTATTTTCAGTAATATATCTTTTCATCATTCTCTTTAATATTATAGGTTATAAGACTTTAGTTAATATTTCTGAAGCATAGGTTTCTATATCTGACTTTAATGACTGCCTAGCCTTTTCAGCCTCTAATGATATTTCTTTACCAGCCTTTTCTATCATGCTTAAAGCCTCTTCTTGAGCCTTTTGAATGTATTCTTTTTGAAGAGTTACTCCTTCATTTTTTAATGTATCTATTATTGTGTTAATTTTTTCGTTGGTATTTATTACTTCATTTTCTATGAGAGATTGATTCCTTGTTCTTTCCTCATTATATCGGCGTACAGCTGCCATTGCCTCTTCTACAATATTTCTACGCTGGGCAAAAAGTGCCAATAATGGCTTAAATAAAATTATCCTTAATAATATTATAAGGACAATAAAATTAGCTAATAATACAAAAAACCATTTTTGAAGTTCTATCATTACAGATTTACTCCCTTTCTTTCATTTACAACCTGTTTAATGATTCAACAGAAAGGTATGTTTTTTAACAACCCAAAGAACATTATCATATGAATATTGCATTTGTCAAGAAATGTAATAATATTTTAAAAAAAAGATTTTATTATGCGCTAATATCTATAAGAGCATCTTTATTTGTAATAACTATAAATCCTTTAGTTTCAGTAAAGAATTTATTTTTTTTGAATTTGCTCATTGTTCTAATTGCTGTCTCTACGGTTGTCCCAACCATCTCTGCAATGTCTAATTTAGTAAGTTTAATGTTAATTTTTGTTCCTTTTTCTACGGCTTCGCCTGATTTTTCGGCAAGTTTTAGCAGTAGCGTTGCTATTCTCGCTTCAACCTTTTCTAATGCCATGTTCTTCAATGCTTCGTAGCTGTTTTTAATCCTTGCGCTAAAATTTTTTGTAAGATTTAACATCAGCTGTGGGTAAATATCAATTAACTTAATCAGTGCTTTTCGAGATATTTTTAAAATCTCTGATTCCTCCATTGCAATTGCATTTGCAGGATATGGAAAATTATTAATTACTGCAACGCCTCCAAAGATTTCATTTTGAGCTGCTATTTCAAGGATTATTTCCTTACCATCTTTACTTAATTTTGTAATCTTTATCTTTCCCTTTAATACAATAAACAACTCATTTGAAGCATCTCCTTCATCAAATATAGTCTCTTTTTTTGAGATTTTTGCTGTTTTAAAATAGTTTGTCATCTCTTTTAAGTCTTTAATATCTATATCTTTAAAGAGATCAATTTTAGTAATTTCATTTATGATATTTTCCATTTATATTACCCTGTATCCTTTGATTGCTATTTCGTCTATTTGTATCGCTCCTTCTCTGATTATCTTAATGTCTTCATTTATAACTTCAACAATCGTTGAAGGCATGCCGCCTTTACACTTTCCACCATCTACGATTATATCTATATTATTACTGAAATATTTATTAATTTCAAAGATATTTAACGCTGGAGGCTGGCCTGTTGTATTAGCGCTCGTTGCTATAATTGGAAGTCCTGCAAATTGACTTATTCTTTGAGCAATCATATTTCCACTCATCCTTACTGCTATTTTATTTCTTTTTCCCTTTAAAGAAAATGGAACTAATTTATTTGCATCTAATAATATTGTCAATGCCCCTGGCCAAAATTCTTCCATTAATTTTCTTTCAATATTATTTATATTTGACACTATCATATTTAATGATTCTATGTCCCTTATAATAAGCGGAAATATTAATTCATGCCGTCTTTTTTTAATCTGATATATCTTTTCTATACCCCTTTGATCGTCAAATCTGCATCCAATTGCATATGATGATTCCGTTGGATAGGCAATTATTTTTCCGTCTATTAATGCCTTTGCAGCTTTCTCACATACTGTTTCTATATCGCTTGAGACAGCAGTGTTACTTGACATTTAACCCAGTATTTGATGGTCTGTCAACCGTGATAACAGATAATCCGTTATCATCAGATGCTGCAAGAAGCATTCCTTCTGATGTTTGTCCCATAAGTTTTGCTGGTTTAAGATTTGCTACAACTATTATTGTCTTTCCAACCAGTTCTTCAGGTGTATAATGTTTGCCAATGCCTGCAACTATCTGTCTTTGCTCTCCAGTATCAACTTGGAGCTTAACCAGTTTTTCTGAGCCTTCAACTCTTTCAGCGCTAAGCACCTTGCCTGTTTTGAGCTTAATCTTTGCGAAGTCTTTTATATCTATCAGGTCTGTCATATTGAGATTTGTCTCCGTATTGTTTATCTTTACGTTATTAACTGCCACATTGCGGCTTTTTTCTGTTTTTTCTGTTTTGGCTTTATTGTCAATTCTGGGGAATAGATTTGGAAGGTCTAATACGGTAACTCTGTGAGTTTGTCCCCATGTTGTTACCTCCATAATGTCCACTTTAGAAATATCGCTATTATTGGTTATTGCTCTATAAAGCGCACCAGAGGATTGCGGCATAAATGGATATAAATAAAGGCTTAAAAATCTTAAGCCCTCTATTAATGAATATATTACATTACATAATTCATCATGTTTGTCAGGTGTGGCGGCTAGCGTCCATGGCTGCTTGGTATCAATATATTTATTAAGAAAAGTAACTAGTTCCCAAATGACATCAAGTGCCTTGTTAAATGAAAGGGTGCTTAATTCATTATCTAATCGCAGCAATATGCCTTCTGCAAGCGTCTTGATTTCAATGTCAATTCCGTGCGGTTCAGGTACTATGCTGTTAAAATATTTTTTTGTCATGGCAAGTGATCTGCTTACAAGATTACCAAGATCATTTGCTAGGTCTGAGTTTATCCTGCCTATTAAGGCATTCTCAGAAAAATCACCATCCAGACCAAATGGCACCTCACGCATCATAAAATATCTAAAGGCATCAGCCCCATATTTTTCTGTTATTTTAAAAGGGTCAACTACATTGCCAACAGATTTTGACATTTTTTTCCCCTGTACAGTCCACCATCCATGCGCGAATATATTTAGTGGAAGCGGCAAGTCAAGCGCCATCAGCATAGTAGGCCAATATACTGAATGTGTAGTAAGGATGTCTTTTCCAATTAGATGATGATCCGTTGGCCACCAAATATCTTCATTGACTTCCTTTATCGGCGATAGATATATTGCCGCAGAATAATAATTTAGAAGCGCATCAAACCATACATATGTGGTAAATTCAGGGTCAAAAGGAAGTGGTATTCCCCAAGCAAGCCTTTTTTTCGGTCTAGATATACAAAGATCGCCTAATTCATTATTATTCAGAAATCCTAATACCTCATTTCGTCTTGTCTGAGGAAGGATGAAATTAGGATTACTATTAATATATTCAATAAGATGCGTCTTGTATTTTGACATCAAAAAGAAATAATTTTCCTCTTCTATGCGTTCTACTGGTCTGTTACAGTCTGGACAGAGTCCACCTTTTATCTCTTTTTCAGTCCAAAACCTCTCATCAGGGGTACAGTACCAGCCTGAATATTTACGAAGAACTATCTCACCTTTATTATATAACTGTTGAAGTATATCAGAAACGATCTTTATATGGTCATTATCAGTGGTTCTAATAAATGCATCATTACTGATATTTAATAGCTGCCATAAGTTTTTAAAGTTTACGACAAATTTATCTGCATGATCCTTAGGCGATAGACCAGATTTTATCGCAGCTTTCTCAACTTTCTGTCCATGTTCATCCGTGCCTGTAAGAAAAAACACCTTATTACCAATCTGCCTATTAAATCGCGCAAGTATGTCTGCTGCAACAGTGGTGTAAGCATGTCCTATATGCGGGATGTCATTAACATAGTAAATAGGAGTGGTTATATAGAATTTTTTCATGTCTTTTTGATTTTGCATTTGTTCCACCTATATTAATTATCCATCAATTAAGGTTGTGATAAGGCAGATTGTTCAGTAGATTTTTTTAAAAATACTATACACTCTTCGCATTCTCTATTGTTGTCTTTTTTACATATCATCCGATTAAGCTCCCAACAAGCCTTTGTTCGATCAACAGATGCTGTACATAAGGCTTTTTTTTCTGCAGGACATTCAGTCATCTCCCAGCATGGGGCGTAATCTAAGAGTTTTTTTATACCTTCTATACTAATCTTTTTTTTATGTATTAAATCTCTTAAACATCTTAACCATTTTATATTGTTTTCTGAATAATAGCGGTTTCTGTTTCTCCTTGCAGGTTTAATCAGTCCGTGTTTTTCATAAAGCCTTAGCGTTTGATCCGTTGTGCCTAATAATTCTGCTACTATGCTGATTGGATATAAGGCAAGGTTTGTCTTTTCATCAAAAAATATATCTACTTTTTTATCATCCATCTGTATTTTCTCTTTCTCAGCTATAACATAAATATTAAGTCATTATATGTCGTGTTTATTAAATTCATATTTAATACTAATTATAATTATTAATGGTTTTATTAATTTATTGCAAGAAAATAATTATGTATATTCCTATCTTAAAATAACTCTGCCATTTATTTGCTGAACTGGGCGGTTATTATCGTGCATTACATCTGTAAATGTCTTTATTTGTTCTTTTGAAATAGTTATTGCGTTTTTGAAGATAAACCATCTGACCCCTTCAGTACATGGAGGGGTAGTTAGAGAGCCGCTGAATCTGAAATAATGACGATCCATCGGAAGCATATTATTTACATTCAACCTCTCAGCTAATGAATTTTTTTCACCAGATTTTTTGGGTAACTGGGTCCAAAGAGTTTTTATAAATTCATTTTCACTGCCTTCTGTTAACAAAACTGCTATTATAGCTATATTTCCATGCTTATCGCTATGAATGAGCTGGGCTTCCATTGGATATGACCTTCCTTCTACAGTATTTTCACTTGGAGCATGGAAGATGATTTTTTTAAGTTCAAAAGTTGTCTTATCTACAGTTATTGTGCTGCCATTTGAATAATTTACTTCTATGGCGTGTCCATTATTTAAAATCTCAGCAGCGTATGTATTATAATTGAAGTAGATATTTTTAATGGCAGTCTTTACAAAAGCGGTTAGATTTACAGGGGATTGGTTTTTCCCCTCTGAACATATAGAAAATGACTTGTCAAGTTTGCCCCAATTCTCTGGCGATCCTGCTCCAGAGTATCCCCACGAAATATTTTTAGCGTTTTTTATTACGGAATGTTTTTTAATTTGATGTTTTTTTATTGCTGCGTTGCCAATATTTACTATTAAAAACATAAAACATACGGTAATTAATAAAACTTTTTTCATTTTAGACTCCAGTAATAATTGCTTATTGATAATTATTTCCTCCATTGATAAGGAGTAGTGTATAATTCTTTAAAACATTTTAAATCTGAGATAGATTTAATCCTCCTTATTCCGATCTCTGTTACTACGCTCTCTGGAGGTACATCTTTAGTAACTACAGTGCCTCCGCCAATTAAAGAGTTTTTCCCTATTCGCACATGAGGGAGTATTGTGACATTTCCGCCGATTGAGACATTTTCTTCAACATAAGCGCCCTTGCCGCATCTTTCAAATTCAGGGCATCTTGGATGAAGGTCATCAAGAAAAACTGTATTTGGCCCAACAAATACTCCGTCTTTTAGTGTAACTCGTTCAAGAAAGCATCCTGAATGTATGCGTACACCGTTTCCAAGTCTATTGCCTGGACCAAGTTCGGATGATGTGCCGATTGAACAATTGTTTCCTATGATATTATCTTCTCTAATAACAGCATAATGACCTGTGTTAAAAAAATCTCCTATAACGCTTCCAGCATATATTACACAAAACTCACGAATAATGGCGCTCTGCCCAATAAATAATCCCAGTTCACCTTCAGTTTTACCGACAGGAGGCTTGCCTATTATTGCAAAATCTGCTATGTCTGAATTTATTCCAACGTTTACGTGCGGATAGGTTCTTTGATTCATAGTGATTTCCATACCTTCCATGGCGGGTTTTCTTGTTCCCAAAGTTTGTTCAGATAATCACGCTCCCGCACAGTATCCATACACTGCCAAAATCCTTTATATTTATATACCTTTAGTTCTCCATCTGCGGCAAGTTTTTGAAGTGTATCAAATTCTAGGTCGCAATTTGGGTCAGAGTTAAGATATTTGAGGAATTTTGTATCAAGCAAAAAATATCCTCCATTAATTATTCCAGAACTTAATTGAGGTTTTTCTTCAAATTTTTTTACATTATCTCCATCAATTATCATCTCGCCAAAACGTGAAGGAGGATGTACGCCTGTTACAGTGCCAATCTTACCATGCGATCTATGAAAATTCTCTAATTCTTTAATATTAATATCACTTACACCATCGCCGTATGTTAGATGAAATGAATCAGACTTAATATATTTCTCAAGTCGTTTAATCCTGCTTCCTTTTAAGGTTTCAAGTCCTGTGTCAACAAACGTAATCTCCCAATGGGACTCGTCGCTGACTGCATGTACATGTGGTTTTTTTTCAGGATGGAGTTCAAGGGTAAAATCACTAGTGAATAATCTATAATTATAAAAATAACTCTTGATATATTCGGCTTTATATCCAAGTGCCAAGATAAAACGATGGCAGCCGTAGTGTGAATAGTGCTTCATAATATGCCATAATATAGGTTTGCCTCCGATCTCAACCATTGGCTTTGGTTTTTCAACTGTCTCTTCACTAAGCCGCGATCCTTTGCCTCCGCATAAAATTACTACGTCATACATTTCTTCACCATGTTAAATTATTTAGCATATTGGTATTTTTATATTATATTATTTATTGTTAAGTATATTATAATAATATTGTAAGAACTGTCTATATTAGAATATAGGACTTGACTATAAAAATTATTAAAGATATTATAATTTATGTATGTAATAATTTTTTTTGGAGGATATTAATATGATGAAGAGGATTTTTATAATAATTTTGATTATGATAATAATGATATCTTTTTGCGGTATTTCTTTTGCAGCAGATGCTGGAGGAGGAGAAGGCGGTGGAGGTTCTGCTGGATCAGTGGCTTTCAAAGACGCTCTTTTGGGAGCAGCGCTTGGCGCTGTGCTTGGGTTGACTATATATATGATTGACAGCACAAATATTCAATCTAAACTTGGCGTAGGCATATTGATTGGGATTATAGGCGGTGCTTATTATGGTATATCTGAAACAAAGGGCGCAATTGAGATAGATAATGACAATATTAAACTTGCTCAGCCTTCGCTTATAATACAAAAATTTTCAAATAATGATATAGTCTATGGCGCAACCATCTTGAAGGTCAGTTTATAGCTCTTTCGATACATTGAGGAAATGAATATATTGAAAAGGTTTTTTACAATATTTTTAATTTTGACGATGACAATAACCCTATGCGGGACAACCTTTGCAGCAGATCCTGGAGGCGGAAGCAGCAGCGGAGGTAGTTCCGCTGTTTTTATGGATGCGGTTTATGGCGCTGGGATAGGCGCATTGTTAGGCTTGACAATTTATATGATTGACACCGAAAAAATTCAATCAAAATTAGGTGTTGGTATTTTAATTGGTTTGGTTGCTGGAGCTTATTATGGAGTATCTCAATCAAAGGCTGCAATTGAGATAGATAATAAAGAAGTGAAACTTGCTCCGCCGTTATTTTTTATTGAGAAAGTATCTAATAATGTGACAATTTATGGCACAACTGTGCTGAATGTTGCTTTATAATAGAAGTATCTGCATGGCTGTCCCATGTAAAAAAATAATTATAAGGATATAAGATTAACTAATGATAGGATCATTGCTTAAGAAGATTTTTGGAACTAATAATGAGCGTTTGCTTAAAAAGATAATCCCTGCTGTAGAGCGGATTAATGCGCTTGAAGAAGGAATCTCTGCGTTAACAGATCAGCAGTTAAAACATAAAACAGTTGAATTTAGGGATATTCTTACAAAAGGAACTCCCCTTGATGATATTTTGGATGAGGCATTTGCAGTTGTTAGAGAGGTATCAAAGAGAACGCTTGGTTTCAGGCATTTTGACGTTCAATTAATCGGCGGCATTGTGCTTCATCAAGGCAATATTGCTGAGATGAAAACAGGAGAAGGGAAAACGCTTTCAGCAACTCTTCCAGTGTATCTAAATGCCATAGACGGCAGAGGCGTGCATGTAGTTACTGTAAATGATTATCTGGCTCGCAGAGATGCACAATGGATGGGGCCAATATATGATTTCTTAGGTCTTACAATTGGAATAATTCAACATGAAAAATCGTATTTATTTGATACCCATAGCCGCTCGCATGATAAAAATGTAGACATGCTGAGGTCATGTTCAAAACAAGAGGCATATGGCGCTGATATAACTTATGGCACTAATAATGAATATGGTTTTGATTATCTAAGAGACAATATGAAATACGATATAAATGATTATTGTCAAAGGGAATTAAATTATGCAATTGTTGATGAAGTTGACAGCATACTTATAGATGAGGCAAGGACTCCTCTAATTATTTCAGGGGCATCTGAAGAGTCAACTGACAAATATTATAAGATTAATCGGATAATCCCTAAATTGATAAAGGATAAGGATTTTACAATAGAAGAAAAGACAAAAAATATTATTTTGACAGAAGAGGGCGGGCTAAGCGCTGAAAAATTAATTGGCGTAGAAAACTTGTTTGATCCTGAAAATATTGAACTTGTTCATCATGTGCTTCAAGGGTTAAAGGCGCATCACCTGTTTAGAAAAGATGTAGATTATGTAATAAAAGATGATGAGATTATAATAGTTGATGAATTCACAGGCAGGTTAATGCCTGGAAGAAGATGGTCAGATGGTCTGCATCAGGCGGTAGAGGCAAAAGAAGGGGTAAAGATAGAAAACGAAAATCAAACCCTTGCATCAATTACCTTTCAGAATTTCTTTAGAATGTATAATAAATTAGCTGGAATGACAGGAACCGCTGAGACAGAGGCATCTGAATTTGCAAAGATTTATAATTTAGACGTAATCGTAATTCCTACAAATCAGCCTATGGTAAGGATTGATAATTCAGATTATATCTATAAATCAGAAAAGGCAAAATTTGATGCAGCTGTGAAAGAGATAGAGGAATGTCATAAGCGCGGGCAGCCTGTTCTTGTCGGCACTATATCAATTGAAAAATCAGAACACCTGCATAGTCTGCTAAAGGCTAAAAAGATTACACACTCTGTCTTAAATGCGAAATATCATGATAAAGAGGCAGAGATAGTTGCTCAAGCAGGGCGATTTAATGCCGTAACCATAGCAACAAATATGGCAGGCAGAGGTACAGATATTGTGCTTGGAGGTAATCCTGCCGGCATAGCAAGGGATATGCTGAAAGAAAAATCTGATTATACGGATCAGGATTGGACTGAAACTCTGAAAAAGGCAGAGATACTCTGCGCTGAAGAAAGACAAAAGGTCTTAGTAGAAGGCGGGCTTCATATCTTAGCCACAGAACGTCACGAGGCAAGACGAATTGATAATCAGTTACGAGGCCGTTCAGGAAGGCAGGGAGATGTTGGTTCTTCAAGGTTTTATCTATCATTAGAAGACGATTTAATGCGTATATTTGGGTCTGAGAAGATTTCTGGATTAATGGATCGCTTTGGTATGGAAGAAGACATTCCTATTGAAAATATGATTGTAACAAGGGCAATAGAAAACGCCCAGAAGCGTGTAGAAGGTCATAACTTTGATATAAGAAAACATCTGCTGGAATATGATGATGTGATGAACAAACAGCGTATAGAGATATATTCATTTCGTCAAGAGATATTAAGAGAGGAGTCTCTTAAAAACAGGATAGATGAGATGATATTGGATATAGTGGATGAGGTTGCGGCAAATTATTGTCCAGATGGTACTTATCGTGAGAATTGGGAATTGGAGCCGTTATGTGATTCTTTATTTGCCACATTTGGAATATCTAAGGATAGAGTTCAGGAGAAGATTTCAGAGATAACAAAGACAGAGGATTTGAGAAATTCCTTAGACGATATACTTAAAGAACATTACAAGGAAAGGGAGAAGGAATTTGGAACGGAATTTATGAGGGTGCTTGAGAAGAATCTTTTGCTGCAGATACTTGATACGCAGTGGAAGGATCATCTTTTAGCTATGGATCATCTGAAAGAGGGGATAGGATTAAGGGGATATGGACAGAAAGACCCGCTTGTGGAGTATAAAAAAGAGGGATTTAATATGTTTGAAGATATGACGTTTAGAATAATGTCAGAGTTTTTAAATCGTTTATTCCATATACAAGTTCAAACAGATGAAGCGCCAAAGATAAGACTTGAGGCAAAAAGGCCTCCTGCTGTTACATATAACCGCGGTGATTCAGCCCCTCAGCCAATAGTCAAAAAAGGCAGAAAAGTAGGCAGGAATGACCCATGTCCATGCGGAAGCGGTAAGAAAAATAAAAAATGCTGCGGTCTATAAATATTCCAGCAACCTCTTGAGGGCTCTGCCCTCAAACACCCGCAAGGAGTCTAAGACCCCTTGACCCTTTAATCGTTAATATCAATATTGGATTATAAATAATAAAAATTAATGGGTCAAGGGAACGTGTTCCCTTGCGGGATTATTAAGGGCAGAGCCCTTAATATATATATCGTAATTATTTAGAAAATATGTTAAAATAGTCAAAGAGGTGTTAAAGTAATGGGCGGAAATCTCCCTGATTCAAAAGAAGGCACAGAAATTGATGAACAGCAAAAAACAAAAGAGCCCCCTCTATATAAGGTTATTCTGCTTAATGACGATTATACTACAATGGATTTTGTGGTGAAAGTTTTGGAAGATGTCTTTAATAAATCAAGTAATGAGGCTAAGGTGATTATGTTAAGCGTTCATAATAATGGCTCTGGAGTTTGCGGGATATATATAAGGGATATAGCAGAGACAAAGGTTTTAACAGTTAATACCCTTGCTCAAGATAATGGAATGCCTCTTAAATGCGTAATGGAAGAGGTGGAATAAGATGATAAATAAAGAACTTGAATCAACCATTGAGGCAACCATCAAAGAAGCCAAGATGCAGCATCATGAATTCATATCTGTAGAGCATATTTTGTACGCTGTCTTGCAAGATGAAAAGGGTATTGATATAATCTCAAACTGTGGGGGGGATGTAGAATGGTTAAAGTCATCACTTACAGAGTTTTTTGATAAACATATTCCAAAGATTAAAGGAAGCAATAAATTTGAACCAAAACCTACAATAGGTTTTCAACGTGTAATTCAGCGGGCAATGCTTCATATTCAATCAGCAAGCAAGCAAGAGGTTGACGCAGGCGATATCTTAGCTTCAATATATCTTGAAAATGATTCCCATGCAGTATATTTTCTTTCATCAGAGGGGATAACCCGTATTGATGTGCTGAATTATGTATCTCATGGCATCCCTAAATTATTAGATGATGATTATGAAGGAATGGATGATGATACTCAGCAGGAGACTCAAAAAGAGCGCGACCCGCTTAAATTATTTACCACAGACCTTGTTGATAAGGCAGGAAAAGGTCTGCTTGATCCTCTGATTGGAAGAGTTAATGAGATACAAAGAATTATACAGATATTAAGCAGACGCAGAAAAAATAACCCAATTTTAATAGGAGAACCCGGAGTTGGCAAGACCGCAGTGGTTGAAGGGCTTGCGCAAAGAATATCTAATAATGATGTACCCTCAACATTAGTTGACTGTCACATATTTTCACTTGATATGGGCGGGCTTCTAGCAGGCACTAAATATAGAGGCGAATTTGAGGCGCGGTTAAAGGCAACGGTTAAGGCAATTGCAGATGTCAAAGGCGCTATACTTTTTATTGATGAGATACATACTGTGATTGGGGCAGGGGCAACCAGCAGCGGTTCAATGGATGCCTCAAATATCTTAAAACCAATACTTGGCGATGGTCATTTAAGGTGTATAGGATCAAGTACATACGAGGAATATAAAAATCATTTTGAGAAAGACAGGGCATTTTCAAGGCGTTTTCAGAAGATAGAGATTGATGAGCCAGTAGTTGAGGATGCGATAAAGATTTTAGAGGGACTAAAACCGTATTATGAGGAATTTCATGGCGTGAAGTTTTTCCCAGCCTCTTTGCGGGCAGCCGCTGAGCTTTCTTCAAAATACATAAATGACAGATTCCTGCCAGATAAGGCAATAGATGTAATGGATGAGGCAGGGGCATTATTAAAACTCTCTCCTGAATTTATTGATACACAGACCGTTACCACTACTTTGATAGAAGAAGTGGTATCATCAATGGCTAAGATTCCTTCAAGAAATGTATCAATCAGCGAGACGGACAGGTTAAAACTCCTTGAGGATGAGTTAAAGAAACGTGTTTATGGACAGGATAAGGCAATTGATGCGCTCTCTCTTGCGATAAAACGCTCAAGGGCAGGCCTTGGATCGCCTAAGAAACCTGTCGGGTCGTTTTTATTTACGGGGCCAACTGGAGTTGGCAAGACTGAGATTTCTATACAGCTTGCTGATGTTTTAGGGATAAATTTTGTGCGTTTTGATATGAGCGAGTACATGGAAAAACACGCAGTTGCCCGATTAATTGGAGCGCCTCCGGGATATGTGGGGTTTGATCAAGGCGGATTATTGACAGATGAGATAAAGAAACATCCTTATTGCGTGCTATTATTAGATGAGATAGAAAAGGCTCATGAGGATATATTTAATATACTGCTGCAGGTAATGGATCATGCAACACTTACAGATAATAACGGCAAAAAGGCGGATTTTCGTAATGTTATATTAATCATGACCACAAATGCTGGGGCAAGAGAGATGGACAAGGATTCAATAGGCTTTGGCAACAGGGGACCTGAAAACTCTGGGAAAAGCGCAGAGGCAATTAAAAAGCTGTTTAGTCCAGAATTCAGAAACCGCATTGATGACACAATTACATTCATGCCGCTTGAACGTGAGAGCATGATAAAGGTAGTGCATAAGTTTATAAGGGAATTATCCGCTCAATTAACTGTAAGGAAGATAAGTATATCTTTAGATGATAAGGCAGTAGAATGGCTTGCAGAAAAAGGCTATGACAGAAAATTTGGCGCGCGGCCGCTTGCAAGGCTTATACAGAAGGAAATAAAGGATCAATTAACTGAAAAGATATTGTTTGAAGATTTAAAGGAAGGCGGGGAAGTTAAGGTTGGGTTAAAGGGTGAGAAGTTGGTTTTTAATTATAAAAATTAAAGGCATCTACAAGGGTTTTTATAACGGGGTCTTAGACCCCTGCCCTTGACTCCGCAAAGGGACTCGTCCCTTTGAACCCATTATAAAAGAGGAAGTTGGAATTAAATATGTCAACCGTTGAAGAAATAAAAGATGCGATTTCTAAACTTTCAGAAAATGATTATCACCAGTTAAGTAAATGGTTTTCTGAGAGAAGATGGGGATTGTGGGATAAACAGATTAAAGATGATTCTGAGGCAGGGAGGCTTGATTTTCTGAGGAGAGAAGGATTTAATTCTAACTATAATTAAAAGATTTGGCTGGCTTAAGTTTGTAATTTAAGTTTTGTACAATAGTTGATTTTATTTTATCATTTTAATATTGGGTTATTAAAAATGATGTTGAATTATAAAGTCCTGAAAGGACGCAATATATTAGCGCAGGGTGCAGCCCTGCGGATAAAAATCAGGAATGACATATTAGCCATGTAAGGGCGTAATATTGTATGGGACAATCGTTAGTAAAAAATTATATACACATCATATTCAGCACAAAGCATCGGCAGCCTCTCATCTCTAATCTAATAGAGCAGGAACTTCATATTTATATCGGTGGTATTTGTAAGGGGTTAGAATGTCATCCTATAATCATAGACGGTTACAATGACCATGTGCATATCTTATGTTTACTGTCTAAGAAAATAACATTAATGAAGCTATTAGAGGAAGTAAAATCACACTCTTCAAAATGGATTAAAACTAAGGCTGAAAACTTGAGAACCTTTTACTGGCAGGATGGATATGGAGCATTTTCGGTTAATCCATCGGAAATAGATGCTGCTGTTAATTATATTGCAAGACAAAAAGAAAATCATATAAAATTGACATTTCAGGATGAATACCGCGCGTTTTTGGCAAAGTATAAGGTTGAATATGATGAACGTTATGTTTGGGATTAATATCATTATGGGTATAATATATTTCGCCCTTACAGGGCTATCGTGATTAATATTTATTTATACGCAGGGCTGCACCCTGCGCTAGTATATACCGCCCTTTCAGGGCTCTTTTAATATTTAGATATTTTATTATAATCAAGAACATTTAATGTTTTTTCATACAATTAAAAATCTTGAAAGCGTTTTTTATGGAGCAAACTGTTTCTCTATGTATATTTTATATATAACTAAAAGCTCTGAAAGGCAGGACAACTTGTTTATGCTCTCATTTAACTTCCTCTTATATTTAAAAAAAGCCCTGAAAGGGCGGAATATACTAGCACAGGGTGTAAGCCCTGTGAATAAAAATGTAATACCCACGTTAGCCCTGAAAGGGCGCAATGTTTTTGTCTTTGGAAAATTAGTTTTATAGATGTTTTTAAAAATTAACGGTGGTGAGGTATCAAAAAGTTAAAAATAATGTAATTTTTATCAAAAACGTTAAAATAAGTGGTTTTTTCTTCATTGTTGTCATCAATTTGTCACATAGGATATGTTATGATAAATTATTATGGTATGAGGATATATACTTTTTGTTTAAAATTGAATTGGGTTGATTTAAAGAGTGTCTGTCTTTATTTTTCGTCCCTTACTATATTTTGTTTTGAGGAGAAAAAATGAATGTAGAACCAATCATCAACGTCAGGTTTAAAAAGTTTAAAGATTCTTATGATGTAAATTCTTCAGATGAAGGATCAAACTTTGAACGCTTTGTTAATCACGCTATACTAAGTACTCACCAACCTGATGCTTTTAGTGCTGACGAAGAACTTCTCGATAAGGTCTGCGTTGGAGGGCCTAATGACATGAGTATAGACGGTTTAGCTATTAAACTAAATGGTCTTTTTATGAAAAGCATAAATGATATAGATGATATTATTGAAAAATTTAAAAGGGCGAGTGTAGAATTTATATTTATACAATCAAAGCATAGCCCAAAATTTAATACTGGTGAATTTAATAATTTTGTGTCAGGTGTCAGGGATTTTCTTAACGAAGATCACCTTCAACCAATGAATGATAGAATCAAATCATTTTTAGAGATGAAGGAACATTTACTTGATGAAAACACAGTAATTATGTGGGAAAATAATCCATCTGTAAGGCTTTATTACGTTACTATGGGAAAATGGAATGATAGTCCTCATCAAATAGCTCTAGCAGAACAGCTAAAAAAAGATTTAGGTGAGTCTTATGTTGAACCTGTAATTCATTTTATAGATAGTGAATCATTAAAAAAGATTTGCGATAGTAATGAAAATAAATTTGATGCATCAATAAATACAATTGATACAATGCCTTTAACTCATGTAGAAGGAGTAGATAATTCTTGCATTGCTCTATGTTATGCAGATGAATTTACAAAATTAATAATAACAGACGATAAGATTATTAGGAAATCACTTTTTGAAGATAACGTTCGAGATTACCAAGGGATGAATAGTGTTAATAGTGAAATTGAGCAAACAATCAAAAATGATCCAGAAAAATTTATTATATTAAATAATGGCATTACAATAGTTTGCGACGAATATAAACCAAGTAATCGAACAATTACTATGAAAAATCCTCAGATTGTCAATGGATGCCAAACTAGTCATGTAATACATCAGGTATTTATTAAAGGTATTGACGTTAGTAAAATTCCACTGAACATAAAAATTATTTCTACCAAAAATTTGGATGTTATTAATCAGATAGTAAGAGGCACAAACAGACAAAACATTGTTTATGATGAAGCATTTGAAACAACAAAGAAATTCCATAAAGATTTAGAAGAATTTTTTGATGCGTATCCTCAATCCATTGTGAAGATATATTATGAAAGAAGATCAAAACAATATAATCATGATCCACGTATTAAACAAATACAAAAAATCAATCTTAGAATTCTAACTCAATCATTTATTGCTATGTTTCTTGATAAGCCTCATATTGCACATAGGCATGAGTCAAAACTTTTAAAAGAGTTTTCAAACTCAATTTTTCAAGAACAACATTCACGTCTCCCATATTTTGTTGCCGCATTAACTTTTTATTTGTTAGAAAGTTATTTCAGAAATAATCCTTTAAAAAAGACAGGATTATATACTTATCGTTCACAATTGCTTACTCTTATAAGAGAATTTACAAGTGGTCCTCCGCCAAACCTTTACTCAGATAAAGAATCAGATAAATACTGCCAATCTTTACTGCAAACTTTAAATTCTGAAAATATGTTCCAAAATATATTAAAATCATCTTTCGAGCATTTTAATGATAGCAAAACACACTGGACAGATAATTTACATAAAAGTATTCATAGCATTAAAGACAATCCTGAGTTTACAAAAGTGATGTTAGACAAAGTTCGTTTATTAAAAGAAAACATACATGAGAAAGTGGAAGAAAAATTTAGAGGTAAAGTAATAAAGATCATCATTGATAGATATGGTAAATATTGTGGTTTTATTGAACGAAACCCAAATAATATTTTCTTCCATTCAAATAAAAGCGAGAATCTTGAATTTACAAACCTTCAAGGAAAATATGTTTATTATTTAGTAGAGACAAACAAAAAAAATAAGATGCTTGTAGCTGTTTCTGTTACTTTGGGATAGTCTTAACGAACATTTAACTATGGTCAGACACTATTAAATATTTTTATTCTATTTCTTGCAAATTAAAACCATGATAGATGCAATCTTGATGTAACTTCTTATGTTGTAATATAATATAATTAATACAACGAAATAGGAGGTTTTTAAGTGAGCGTAACAAGTGTTAGAATTAATGATGACTTAATATCAAAACTTGAAACTACTTCTAAGGAACTTATTAAAAGTAAGGAATGGGTAATCAATGAAGCCTTACGTTATTATCTAAAACATAGAGAAATAGAAAAAGACAGATGGTTTGAGACTTTAAAGGCTATTGATGAAGCTGATAAAGGCAGTGTGATTCAGTCAGAAGATATATTTGATTGGCTAAATACTTGGGGTACAGCTAAGGAAAAGTTTGAGGATGTTGATTGAAGCTGATTTTTACTGAATCGGTTCGTACTGACCTTGTAAGACTGCGAAATTTTATTGCACAAAATAATTCTGCTGCTGCAACAAAAGCTGCTGAACGTATTAAATCAATAGCAACTCTAATATCTGAAAATCCGTTAATTGGCCATGCTGTTTACACACCATATGGAATAAGAGAAGACATAAGAGACTTTCCTTTAATCTTTGGCTCAAGTGGTTATTTATTAAGGTACCAAATCCGACCTAAACATATACAAATTCTTCGTATCTGGCATGCCAAAGAAAAAAAGGTCTAAAAATATAAAAAGACCCCTGCACAACATTTACTGGTTCAAAGGGACAAGTCCCTTTGCGAGAGCCAGTAGATAAAAAGGGCAGAGCCCTCATGTCAAATAATTCCTTTCACCAAATAGCGCAGTGCCGATTCTAATCATCGTAGCGCCTTCTTCAATGGCTGTTTCAAAATCATTAGACATTCCCATAGATAGTTCTTTAAGATCAGCCTCATCTCGAATATCTCTAAGCCTTTTGAAGTATGGTCTAACGTCTTCTGGGTTGGGGAAATAGGGGGGGATGATCATTAAACCATCTATTTTGATATTTTTTAATTCTTTGGTGTCTTTTAATATATTGAAAAGGTCAGTTTGCGATGTGCCTTTTTTTGTGGGTTCTTCATCCATTTTTATCTGAATCAGTATGCGTTGAATCTTTCCGATCTGACCTGCTTTTTTATCTATTTCATAGGCAAGAGCAGTTGAATCAACGGTGTGAATAACATCAAAATATTTAACTGCCATTCCTGCCTTATTTTTTTGCAAGTGGCCAATCATATGCCATGATATTTTATCGGCTATGTCTGGGATTTCAAGGGATTTGTCTCGCACGTTTTGTACATAATTTTCACCAAATACACGTAATCCCTTAGAATAGGCGTAAGAGATTGCCTTTGATGATACGGTTTTAGATACTGCCACTAAGGTTATGTCGCTTAATTTTACGTAAATAGAGCGCTGCGCAGCGTCATGGATTTTTTTTGTGATTAAATCAATATTAGTATTAAGTATGGAAAATTCATCTTGTAACATAATCATTTCCTTAATGCCTTGCAGGGTTTGGGGCGCAGCCCCAATGTTATTTAGGAAGGATAAAGAAGAAGTTGTTTCCGTATTTTAGAGGCTCATAACCTACAACCCCTCCGTGTATTTCAATTGTATTTTTGATAAATGTAAGGCCATGTCCTGAACCCGGCCTATTTGAGATATTAGAACCTCTAAAGCCTTCTTGATAAATTAGTTTGCGTTCCTCTTCATTAATATTTGTTCCTGAACTAAAGAAATTATATTTAATACCGTCTTTGTTCGGGCCAAAATAATCCTTTAAGATCTCGCGGCTGATAGATAAATATTTTTTCTTTTCACCCTCATCAGTAGTGATTTCATAAGTATATTTTAAGGCATTTGAAAAGAGATTTGCATATACCTGAGCCATAAGTCCAATGTCAACGACTGTGATTATCTCGCTGTCTTTTTCAGGCTGAATATTATCTATAATCTCAATACCCATCTCTTTAATTCGTGCCTTATAATTATCAAGCTGCGGCATAATAACATCGTCTTTCATCTTACAGGACTTTGTGCGAAGGGTTAAGTGACCCTTGTCAAAATGACTCCTGCGAAGAAGGGTTTCAAGGAATAGAGTGGTGTTTTTATAATGTTTGTCAATATTTTCAAATTCAGTAGTCAGCCCTTGATTTACCTCAATTAGTTCTGCAAGCAGATTTTTAAGACATGCTTCATCGCATGTTTCGTTTTCTGAATAAGTAGTAAGCAGTCTTTCAATCTCAAGATTTTTTGTAATCCTGCTCTTCATGCCTCGCAGATATAATTTAAAGATCATATTTGGGACAATAATGTTGTGCTCAATATCTGCAACTAAAGAACGTATAAAGCGCAGATGCTCAATGTTTTTCTTGACTATAAAGCGATCGTGCATATTAAACCCAATGCGGTTAGCGTATTTATGAAAGAAAAGGGTTTGGCGTTCATTTATCCCTGACGCTGGATATATAGTAAGAAATGCTATGACATTTCCTGTTGTATCAAAGGGAAGCTGCTCCATAAGCATTTCCTTGCCTTTTATTGTAAGCAGCAGTTTATTGTCAATATTATAGGGTGTCTCTTTTGGCACAAATTCAGCAGGCATTGGAGTGTTGATTTCTGCGGAGGGATCTGTGCTTGCTGATAAATGAAATTGATTAGTCTTTGAATCTATTAGATATAGACAGGAATCAAGCTGGAAAAAACCCTTTGGGATAGATACACATAGATTATACAAATCCTCAATAACTGAGAATTCCTGTGCAAGATCAAAAAATGTATTAAGTGCAAACCCCTCAATTATTGCGAAATTATATTGGGTGTAGTCTTGTTTTTTCTTTTCAATGCTTTTTAATATGCTTTCAACGCTTCTCATATATAATAGGTACATTCCTTTCTGATTAATAAAAAATGATATATAACTATAACAAATTTCATATCAAATCGCAAGATATAAAATATTTATTAAAATGTTTAAAATCTGTTATGATTAATTATGAATACAGAAATCTCTGAAAATTTGAAACAACTGTATAATAACCCAGTGTTTAAGAATGCCTTTGTGGAATATCTGGAGGTCATGCAAAAAGAGGGCATAACTGCTATGGTTAAGTTTTGGGAGATGTTTCCAAGGATTGAAAAACTGATAGACAGCTACCCGCTTCTTAAAGAGCAGATTACCAATTATTATTCTATCATTGGTTTGATGAATGAATCAAAAGGCCAAACCTCAGATAAACCAACTCAAGGTGAAACCCCTGACCAACTTAGAGAATCTATCGTTACTCTATGTAAATTATATTCAAAAGAGAGACAAAGTCAATCTGTGCAGGATAGTATGGATTTTATGACTGATGTTGTATCTAAAATTGCCTGCAAATTAACCGAAAAATTTGAAGAGACGTTAAATAATTTAAAGCCAAATGAGTAATATTTTGGTTTTAAAACGATAAGATTTATCTTATCTATAATTTATTCTTCTTCCATCCTAAAAAGAAATTTATTAAACTAACTTGACAAGAATCAAAAAAACTGTTACATTAATTAGCACTCTCTTCATAAGAGTGCTAAAGGGTGGTAAACTAATGGACGAAAGAACCAGAGAGATATTAATAGCAGTTATACAGAGTTATATATCAACGCCTGCTCCTGTAGGCTCAAGATATATCTCTAAAAATTATCAGTTTGGGCTTTCATCAGCGACTATTCGCAATGCAATGTCTGATCTTGAAGAGATGGGTTATCTAAGTCAGCCTCATACATCTTCTGGCAGGGTGCCTACTGATAAAGGTTATGAGTTATATATTGAGGATTTGTTATATGGGGCAATCGTTATGGATGATAGATTGTTATATTTGTTAGATGGAGATATTGATCATAATGATGATATTGATGATAATCTCGGTAAGGTTGCAAAAATATTATCAGAATATTCGCAATATCTTGGTATTGCTCAGACAAGCATTTGTGAAGAAAGTGTTGTAAGTAAGATGGAGATGTTTTCATATAAATATCACTCTGACCGAAATGTAGTTGTTACGCTTGCAACTGAGGACGGCGCTATTAGGCATAAAATAATTAGGGTGGAAAATAAACTAACTCAACGAGACTTAAGCAGGATTACTTCTTATTTAAACTCTGAGTTTAGCGGATATACTCTTCGTGCTATAAGAGACAGGCTTAGTGATGATATCTCTAAAAAACAAAATCTATACGATGATTTAATTACTAATGCCACGCGATTATGTGAAAAGGTATTTTTTACCTTTACTGATAACATACATATGTTTGGATTTAGCAGGATATTGAATTTGCCTGATTTTTCCGATATTTCCTTGATAAAAAGATTATCTAACGCTATAGAAGATAAACAGACCATTGTTAAATTGATTGATAAGATCATGAAAACTGATGGAGTTACAGTTTATGTCGGAGAAAAATATCTTAATAACAACAGCGAATTAAGCATAGTTGCCTCAAGATACTTAGATAAAGGCAGACCCGGCGGAGTTTTAGGGCTTATTGGGCCAAAGAGAATGAATTATAATCAGGCCATTTCAATTGTAAACACAACTGCTCAATATATCTCAAGATATTTGAATGTTTAATAATGAATGGTGGAAAAATGAATAATACAGAACAAGATATTCCAGTAGAGACAGATAGCGGCGCAGTTATAGATGATATAAGCAAATCATCTGAGTCAGAAGTTATTAAAGAACCAAACTTATTAGATATTTGCTTAAAAGAGAAGTCCGGGCTGCTTGATAAATATACTCGATTATATGCAGAATATGAAAATTATAAAAAAAGGGCAATTAAAGAGAGAGATGAACTTTCAAAATATAGGGCAGAGCCTCTTGCCACTGAGATACTTCAGGTATTAGATAATCTTCAGCTTGCCCTTTCCCATGTTACTTCAAGCTCTGATGATTCCCTTGTAAAAGGTGTTGAAATGACTACAAAGGAGTTAAAGAAGATACTTGATAAGTTTGGATTATCAGAAATAAATGCTCAAGGAAAACCATTTGATCCAAATTTTCATCATGCAATGTCTATGATTGAAAGAGATGATATTGAAAATAATACAGTAGTAGAGATATTTAGAAAGGGTTATTTATTTAAGGACCGCCTGATTAGGCCTGCAATTGTATCTGTTTCTAAGAAAAATAAACCTCCTGAACTCAATGTTCTTGACAATGGGGTCAAGGGGTTAGATGGTTAAACTTTTTACAAAAAAGTTTACAAAAAGGCCCCTTGCAGGAGCCTGTAGATGAAAAGGGCAGAGCCCTCATGTATTTAAAATTATATAAATATCTGTTAGGAGGAAATAAATGAGTAAGGCAATAGGTATAGACCTTGGTACAACTAATTCTGTAGTAGCCGTAGTACAAGGAGATGATACAGTAATAATTCCCAATCAAGAAGGCAACAGAACAACGCCTTCCATAGTTGCATTTACTGACAAAAACGACAGACTGGTTGGGCAGATAGCAAAGAGGCAGGCAATAACGAATCCTGAGAACACAATATTTTCCATCAAACGTCTTATGGGAAGAAAATTTGACTCTAAGGAAGTGCAAAACGCGATCCACAAACTTCCATATAAGATAGTTAAGGCTAAAAATGGAGATGCACATGTTGAGGTAAGAGGTAAGTCATATTCGCCTCCTGAGATATCTGCAATGATACTACAGAAACTAAAACAGGCTGCTGAAGATTATCTTGGCGAGACTGTTACTGACGCTGTAATTACAGTGCCTGCATATTTTGATGATAGTCAGAGACAGGCAACGCAGGATGCTGGAAGGATAGCAGGGTTGACAGTTTTAAGGATAATCAACGAACCAACAGCTGCCTCACTTGCATATGGTATAGACAAAAAGAAAGAGGAAAAGATTGCTGTATATGACCTTGGAGGCGGAACATTTGATATTTCTATACTTGAGATAGGCGATGGTGTTATAGAGGTTAAATCTACTAATGGAGATACTTATCTTGGCGGCGATGATTTTGACATCAAGATAATGGATTGGTTATTGGTAGAATTTAAAAAAGAGCAGGGCGTAGACCTTAAAAATGATAAGATGGCTCTTCAGAGATTAAAAGAGGCTGCTGAAAAGGCAAAGATTGAGTTATCCTCTGCTGCTGAAACAGAGATTAATCTGCCGTTTATAACTGCTGATGCAACTGGTCCAAAGCATTTACTTATGAAACTTTCAAGGTCTAAACTTGAACAGCTCTTAGATGATCAGTTTATGCACTCCCTTGAACCATGTAAAAACGCCATAAAAGATGCTGGAATGACTGTAAAAGATATAGATGAAGTAATATTGGTTGGCGGTTCAACTCGTACGCCTAAGGTTGTAAAGATTGTTGAGGATTATTTTAAGAAAGAGCCAAACAAATCGGTTAATCCAGATGAGGTAGTAGCTGCTGGGGCTGCAATTCAAGGCGCTGTATTAAAAGGTGATGTCAAGGAAGTACTGTTATTAGATGTAACTCCTCTTTCACTTGGAATAGAGACTTTAGGCGGAGTGTTTACAAAATTGATTGAGAGAAACACAACTATTCCAACAAAAAAGAGTCAGGTATTTTCTACTGCCTCTGATAATCAGCCTGCTGTTACGATAAAGATATGTCAGGGCGAAAGAGAGATGGCAGGAGATAATAAATTGCTTGGCAATTTTGAACTGATAGGTATCCCGCCAGCCCCAAGGGGAATGCCTCAGATAGAGGTAACCTTTGATATAGACGCAAACGGTATACTTCATGTTTCAGCGAAGGATTTAGGTACAGGCAAGGAGCAGTCAATTCGTATTACTGCCTCAAGCGGATTGTCTGAAGACGAGATAAAAAATATGGTGCGTGATGCTGAATCTCATTCAGATGAGGATAAGAAGAAAAAACAGTTGATTGAGATAAAAAATGAGGCTGATGCGCTGATATATTCTGTAGAGAAGTCTATTAAAGACTATGGGGATAAATTGACAAGCGCAGATAAATCTGAGATTGAACAAGCCCTTGAGCGCTGCAAGGAGACAAAGAGTAGAGGCGATAATTTTGACGAGATAAAGGCTGCTGTTGAAGCGTTGACTGCAGCTTCACATAAATTAGCAGAGCATATATACAAAGACGCAGCAGCTAAAGAAGGCGCAGCTAAACCAGAGGATAAAAAGCCTGCTGGTCAAGATGAGGCAGTAGAAGCAGAATTTGAAGATGTTGGAGATGATAAAAAATAGTCAGAATTAAAATATATAAAGATTTAACCACAGAGACACGTCCCTAAAGGGAGTCCTCACAGTGAAGAGTGAAAAGAATTAATTTTTTAATCTTTTCTCGGTGTTCTCTATGTCTCTGTGGTGGAAATCTTTAAGTTTTTATCATGAATAGGATTAATACAAAGTTGCTTTATTAGAAGTAATTCAGTTAATTCTATTTAAAACCGTATTTCGTAGGGGTAACCCCTTGTGGTTACCCAAGTTACGTGTAGGCTAAACTTAAAACAGGGCAGCCACAGGGTCTAAGACCCGTTACAAAAAAGCTGCCCCTACATTTCAATGAATATATATTTTTATGATAGCAACTTGGTATAAGTAAATATAAATAGCAAAGGTAAGATAAATGCGGGATTATTATGAGATTTTAGGCGTTGAAAGAAACGCAACCCCTGAGGAACTAAAGAAGGCATACAGGGGATTAGCAATGAAGTTTCATCCAGACAGAAATAAAGGCGATAAAGAATCAGAAGAGAAGTTTAAAGAGATAAATTCAGCATATTCGTGTTTAAGTGATCCTCAGAAAAAGGCTAATTATGACCGCTTTGGAACTGACGGCGGTATGGGTGGAGGCGGGGATTACGGGCAGTTCTCAAGTTCTTTTTCAGATATATTTGATGATATATTTGGAGATTTTTTTGGAGGCGCACGAGGGCAGCGAACCCGCGTAGTCAAAGGTGAAGACCTGCGTTATGATATGACAATCACTTTAGAAGAGGCTGCGTTTGGAGCGTCAAAAGAGATAAATATCCCAAGATGGCAGCCATGTGAGACATGTTCAGGGACAGGTTCTGCAGGCGGGAAAAAACCGCAGGTATGTCAGACATGTAAAGGTGCAGGACAGGTTAGATTTCAGCAGGGATTTTTTTCAGTCAGCAAGACATGCAGCAGATGCGGAGGCGCTGGAGCCGTGATAACCGACCCATGCAAGGATTGTCATGGACGCTGTATGACAAAGGAGACTCGTAATGTTGCCGTAAAGATACCGCCAGGAGTTGATACCAATACCCGCCTAAGGATGACAGGTGAAGGCGAACTTGGCACTAATGGTGGTCCTGCTGGTGATTTATATATATTTATAGCTGTAGAAAGTCATAATTTCTTTCAAAGAGATGGTGATGACTTGATATGTGAGGTACCAATTAGTTTTACAATTGCAGCCCTTGGCGGTGAGGTTGAAGTGCCAAAGATTGAAGGTAATGATACATTAAAGATACCATCAGGTACGCAGTCTGGAAAGATATTTAGATTAAAGGGTGAGGGTATTCAACATATTGGCAAAAGCTCACGAGGAGATCAGATAGTAAAGGTGTATATTGATGTTCCAACAAAGCTGACATCTCGACAGAAGGAACTGCTTGAAGAATTTGCCTCAATCAATGGAGATGATGTAACAAAGGGTTTTAAAAAGAAGTTAAAGGGAATTTTTTCAAGTGACAGATAAGCAGACTGCTGATGGCATATATTTTTATTGATTCGTATATTTATCGTGATGATGGAACCATTGAGATTGATGATGAAAGCGCTCATTATGTCTCTAATGTACTAAGACAAAAGGCAGGAGATAGTATAACCCTGTTTAACAATATTGGTCAGTATTGGGGGGGAGACATTGTATCCATCCGCAAAAATCAAGTTATTATAAATGCTAAACCGCTGCCGACTCCTGATGTAGAATCTCTGCTTGATATAACATTATATCAGGGTCTTTTAAAGGGCGAAAAGATGGATTTAGTTGTACAGAAGGCTACAGAGCTTGGTGTAAAAAAGATTGTTCCAATAATTACGCAGCGTTGTATTCCAACCTTTACAAGAAAAATAGAGCGTTTAAAAAAAATCGCAACTCAGGCTAGCAGGCAGTGCGGGAGGGTTATTATTCCAGAGATTATTGAACCTTTGAATTTTAAAGAATCTCTGAGCGGAAAAGGAATAATATTTTATGAGCAGTCTGGTTCAAAGATTCCTGTGTTTGATCATTCAATAAATGAGATTAGTTTATATATAGGTCCAGAGGGTGGGTTTAGTGTAGATGAGATAAGGGTTGCAGAAGAACATGGACTTACGGTTGCATCTTTAGGGAAGAGGATTTTAAGGGCTGAGACTGCTGCTATTACGGCAGTTGTGCTTATGCAGTATTTGTATGGGGATCTTTCATTTTGTTGAAGAGTTAAGATAAAAGAGTGTATGTCCCCATTTAGGAATGAATTAATGTCCTAGGCGAACGGCACGAACGCCAACGTCGCTGCAATAGTCTCGGTGGCGAGCGCCGATGTAGCCACTGACGAAACTGACGTATCGAGCGCAACAGGAGCCTGATTGTTCATTTGACCAATACCAATATGCCCCGCCTTTTTCAAATATTGGGTCTATATGAATTTTACCATGTAGAGTATAAGTTATATTAGTCTTTGATTTGTCATATAAATCCTTTAACATCTGAACACTAGGCATTTCCCAATCACTATATCCGCCTGTTTTTAATCCGCTTACATATCTCTTTGCTCCATTCCAATCAAGGCATCCAAATGTATTCGCATAACTATCTGCTTTTGTCCACATAAATCCTGTTTTTGTATCTGTTATCGTGCCGTCTCCATTATCTATAAATCTGTTATTAGCATATGAGGCTGATACCCATACTAATAATAACATCAATGCTAAAGCTAAAATCATTGGTCTTACTGTTGTTTTACGTTTCATATTTCTTTCTCATTATAATTTTCAATCCATTATATCGGATTATAACATTGCTGGAGTCGTTATTTGGGGTCAGACACTCTAGTAATCAAACTAATTATACGAACATAAAATATCAATTTTAACATCCCTATAACATAATGATCTATCATAACATATGCTATGTTATAAATTGATGACAAATAATAAAAAGATTAAATATTTTATACTCATCTAATTCTGGTGAGTAAAACCCAAGATAATCTGGTTCATCTGTTGCTTCAATTATTAATGAATATTCTAAGTCAATCATTTTATTATTCTTGAAGCCTTTAGTATGAATAACAAAAATTGTCTTTTTAATGGGTTCAAGGGGTCTTAGACCCCCGGGACAAATCCCTTTGCGGGTAGCCCATAGATAAAAAGGGCAGAGCCCTCATGAAATTATTTCAATAAAATCCCCGCATTTAGGGCATTTTTTATCTTTGATAATATTGCTTATCACATTAAATCCATGACGTTTTATAAGTGTTGTCTTACATTTAGGGCATATGGTATTTTCTCCGCCTAAACTCGGCATATTGCCGACATAAACATATTTTAGCCCTGTATCAACGCCGATTTTATATGCTTTTTGGAGAGATTCTATTGAAGTGGCGGGGCGGTCGGTTAATTTATATGTTGGACGAAAGGAACTGACATGCCAAGGGACTCCAGGGTCTACTGAGTGTATGAATTCTGCAATTTCCCTTAATGTTTTTTCTGAATCATTTAGCTCTGGGATTATTAAGGTCGTTACTTCCACCCAAACTCCGCTTGACTTCATTAATCTGATTGTATCTTGCACTGGTTTTAATCTAGCCTTACAGATTTTTTTATAAAATTCATTATCGCCTTTAAGGTCAATATTATTTGCATCAAGGTAGGGTATTATCATCTCTGCGCCTTGGGGAGACATAAACCCATTGCTTACAAAAATATTTTTGAGCCCATTATCTCGTGCGAGTCTTGCGCAGTCAAGGGCGAATTCCATAAAGATTGTTGGTTCTGTATATGTGTATGATATACTTTTGCAGTCAGTATTTAATGCTCCATTTACAACATCTATTGGTGAATATTGGTTTCCTGCAATATTACCGTTATTATCAATTGGATATTGTGAGATAGTATAATTTTGACAATGACGGCATTTGAGATTACATCCGACTGTTGCTATTGACATAGTCTGAGAGCCGGGCAGGAAATGAAATAGAGGTTTTTTTTCTATAGGATCAATGGCAGTTGAGCAAAGGTTTCCATATACTAAAGTGTATAATATACCATTAATATTTTCTCGAACTGTGCATTTGCCTCTTTTTCCATGATTGATAATGCAGTAATGGGCGCATAACAGGCATTTTACCTTTGAATTATCCAGTTTTTCATATAATAATGCCTCTTTCATTAGTCACTCCAGCCGTATTTCCCTATAAGCGGGACAAATATACATGGCGTTTGATATTGTGTATTTAGAGTATTACCGTATTTTTTTGTGTCTTTTGTAATTATAACTAGGGATTGTGAATAACGCTCTCCAACTGGGGCTACGATAATGCCTGGGTCTGCGAGTTGATTTATTATCACTTGAGGTACAGATGGTGTGGCAGCAGTGATAATAATTCTATCAAATAATAATCCTTCTCCCCATCCTTTTGAGCCGTCGCCAAGTTTTGTGAATATATTATTATATCTAAGATCAATAAATCGTTTTTCAGCCTCTTGTAATAGTGTAGGGATTCGTTCTATTGTGTATACCTTAAATGCAATATGGGCTAAGATAGCTGCTTGATAGCCAGAACCAGTGCCAATTTCAAGGACAGTGCAATTGTTATTAAGGGATAATAATTCTGTCATAAGCGCAACCATATAAGGCTGTGATATTGTTTGATTTTCGCCGATAGGCAGTGCGCGGTCGTCATAAGCTTCTTCTTGTAAATCTAATGGCACAAAAAGATGTCTTGGTACTTTGTCCATTGCATCAAGGACAAATTTATCTGTAATTCCGCGGCTGATTAATTGTGAATGTATCATTTTTTTTTTATAAAAGGGTCAAATTGGGGCAATAGCCCCAAACCCGATTAAATTCCTTGCGGGGGCCCGTAGATAACATGGGCAGAGCCCTCAAGAAGAACCTTAAGATAATCATAATTAGTCATATCAAGCTGAAGCGGGGTAATGGAAATGTAGTTATTAGAGATTGCGTAGTAATCAGAATTATTTCCGCCGTCCCAAGAGGGGGTGCCTCCGCCGATCCAGAAGTGGGGTTTACCCCAAGGGTCGTTAATATCCATAATTGAGTTATTGTATACACGTTTTCCTTGTTTAGTAAATTTAAATCCTTTAATTTTATCTGGGGTGACGAGGGGCAGATTTACATTTAATAGAGTATTAGCAGGGAGACCATTTTTTAATATCATAATTGCGATTTTGGGGGCAGTCTCCATAGCTGCTTCAAAGATGAAATCTTTAAGTGCTACAACTGATATTGCAAAGGATGGAATGCCTAATAAAGTGCCTTCTTTGGCTGCAGCTACAGTGCCAGAGTAATTAATATCATCTCCGAGATTTCCGCCAAGATTGATGCCTGAGACTATAAGGTTAGGCTTTTTAGTGAGTATTTTTTTTAAGCCGACAGCTATGCAGTCAGTTGGTGTGCCGTCAATTGTGTATTTATTTGAATTAATTTTGATGACTTTAAGGGGTCTTGTGATGGTCAGAGACTGACTGGTAGCGCTTTTTTCACGGTCTGGGGCGATAATTATGACATCTCCGATTGTCTTTAGGGATTCGGCAAGGGCATCAAGCCCTGGGGAGAAGATACCGTCGTCATTGGTTATAAGAATTGTTGGCATTGTTTATTATAATATAATTCCATTATTATTTATGTGATTTTCTTTGCGGTTTTAGTAAATCAAGCATCTTGGATTTATCTTGAGTTGGTTCATGGCATGCGTAATTAACGCATACGTACGCAGAGGCATGTCCGTTTTTGGTCGTTTGGCCTTTTGTATATTTTGCAATCTCTGTTATATCTTGATTATTATTGTCTTTAAATATAATCACTTTGTTAGGTATAAAATGCGATTTTATTGCTGCAAGCATTTCCTTAGTATCGTCTTTGGCTGGATCTCCTACAATGACTACCTCGTAAGTTGTCCCAAGCATGAAATCAAATACACTTACTAAAAATGAATGCTGCGCTGGGGCTTGCATGACATCTTTTGAAAATACCATCCCGATCTTTTCAACCATTTCTTCAAGTTTGGAATTTGCAGTTATTCGGCCAAGCCTTAGCAGATTCAGGGCAGCGACAGAATTTCCTGAAGGTATAGCGCCATCATAGATTTTTTTGTCACGGATTTCAGTCTCGCCGTCGTCTGGGGTAAAATAAAATCCGCCGTTTTTTGTATCCCAGAAGTGTTTTATCAAATCATTATTAAGGGAAATTGCAGACTTTAGATATTCAATTTTAAATGTAGCCTCGTAAAGCTCAATTAGACCCCAGATGAAAAATGCGTAATCATCAATGTTTGCTGAAATTAATGCCTGACCGTTTCTATAGCGATGCAGCAGCCGACCGTCTTTTGAGCGCATTTTAGTTAAAATAAAGTCTGCCGCCTTTTCAGCTTGTTCTATATATTGTTTATTATTAAACGCACTTCCTGCAATAGCATATGAGGCAATCATAAGCCCGCTTCCATCAGTGAGAATTTTATCATCTTTAAATGGTTTAATACGTTTATCTCTGGCAGCTTTTAGCTCTTTGGTTATCCTTATAAAATCATTATCTGAGATAAATTTTGTTTGATATAGAATATTTTTACCAGTTTTTACGCCAGATTCTTGATAGTTACCAACACTAGAGATATTAAATAACTTAATAGCAAGGGCTGCGTCACTTGCAGGCAGGGCTTTTTTTATCTCATCCTCGCTCCATAGATAAAACTTGCCCTCGCTGCCGTCTGAATCCGCGTCTATCGCTGTATAAAACCCGCCTTGTGGAGATGTCATATCACTCTGAATAAAAGAATAAATCTCTTCTGCCGTTTTTTTATATTCAGCATTGCCTGTAGCCAAATAAGCCTCAGTATAGACCATCGAGAGCATTGCTTGATCATAGAGCATCTTCTCAAAATGCGGAACGAGCCAATTATTATCTGTTGAATAACGATGAAAGCCAAAGCCAATCTGGTCATATATCCCGCCAGTGCGCATTGCCTTCAGCGTTGACTGCACAATTGTTAGGGCATCAACACTTCCAGTGCTGCTCCAATATCTTAGTAAAAAAGAGAGATAATGAGGCGTTGGAAACTTTGGGGCATCGCCAAATCCGCCGTGTATAGGGTCATAAAGCTCTGATAATTTAGAATATGTTTTTTGAATTATATATTTATCAATCTTTTCGCCTGATGTATAGATTGTGGCAGTCTTTAGGGAAGATATGTTATCACTGCCTGCATTTAGTAATTTTTTTCTATCGGTTTTCCATACTTGATTTATCTTAGGAAGCAGCTCCATTAACCCAATTATTCTAAGCCGAGTATTTTTTGGGAAATAAGTCCCTGCAAAAAAAGGTTTTTTATCAGGTGTCATTATGATTGTAAGAGGCCAGCCTCCTGACCCAGTCAGCATCTGACAAAGTGTCATATATGTATTATCAATATCTGGGCGTTCCTCACGGTCAACCTTTATTGAGATATAGGATTGATTTAATATCGCAGCAATCTCGTTGTCCATAAATGATTCCTGCTCCATTACATGACACCAATGACAGGTGGAATAACCTATGGATAAAAATATTAATTTATCCTGCTTCTTTGCCTGATTAAAAGCCTCATCACCCCATGGATACCAGTTTACAGGATTGGCTGCGTGCTGTAGTAGATATGGGCTTAGTTCATTAGCTAATTTGTTTTGGGCTGCCATAGCATTGTTTATTATTCCTAATGTTAGATATATGATTAATATAATTGTTTTTAATTTAACCATAATATTATTATAACTTTAGTATAACTTAAAATAGAATATATTTCTCTAAGGGTTTTTATAACTGGGTCCTTGACCCCATAATTAAACATGATTTGGCGTTTATTTGATTATAAAATACTTGATGCTTCTCAGAATATGACGATAGATCAAGAGATAGCAGATGAAGTCATTTATGGAGATGCTTCTGCCCTTAGATTCTACGGCTGGAACGTTCCATCTGTTACGCTTGGATATTTTCAAAAGGAATCAGGTATAAATATAGATTATTGTAAAGATAACTCAATACCTGTTGTAAAAAGACCTACCGGCGGGCGAGCAGTTTTGCATGACAACGAATTGACTTATAGTTTTGCCTCAGGGATTAATGACGGCATTTTTACAAATAATCTCTTGGATAATTACCATAAATTAAGTGATGTATTTAAGACTGCATTTAGCGAAATTGGTTTAGAGGTTGTCACAAATGATAGAAGGAAAAACAGGAACTCAGCAAGCCCTCTGTGTTTTGATTCACCTTCATTTGGAGAGATGACTGCATCAGGAAAAAAGATTATAGGTTCTGCACAAAGACGTTATCAGGGTGGATATTTCTTGCAGCAAGGCTCGATTCCATTGACTATCAATAGAGAATTGATGTCAAGGGTTTTTAATTTTGATCACCTTAATGCCCTGCGGGGTTTGGGGGCGCAGCCCACAACCAATAATCCCTTTGACTCAATGGCTGGAATCAATGAATTAATAATTGGTATTACAAAAGAAAATTTAATGGATGCAATTATAAGGGCTTTTAAAGTGTTATTTCATGTTGAGTTTCAGCAGGCTGATCTTCCGAGGTTTTAAAAAGACCTTCAATTTCTCCATAATAATAAAAAATACTTCCAATAAGTGAAATATTTAAAATGCTTTGAATAAAATAAATGATAAGATTAAAAGGAATAGAGATATAAAATCCAATCGTAGGCAATTTGGCAATGATTAAACTTATCAATATAAAAACCAAATTTAGAAGCGCATAAAATACACCAATAATAAAGATGAACCATATACTGGAAGGTCGTTTTTTGAAGAAATTAAATGCGTCTGTTAATGCTAGTTTGGCGCTGTTTTCTTTAAGGTAAATCGAGGCAGTGCCGTAGAAAAATAGGCTAAGCATTATTACCACTAAAGAGACATTGAATATTATAGTAAATATTACAATCATTGAGTCTATGAAAAGATTTTGTATATCTTTGACAATTCTATAAGCAAGCGTGCTGTCTAATACTAAGATAATATTACATAATATGCCTAAGAGACTGAATAATGTTATAAACCAAATCAAGGTAAAGAATGTTTTTTTGCCAATAAATATAAAATCATTCCATGTTAAACGATAATTAGGATTTTTTATGGCAAGTGCAATACATCCGCAACTGCCGCCGAAGATATAAAGGGCAATAGTAAGTACAATCATTATATAAAAAAGAAGTATGATACTTGTTACTATGGTGATAGTAAAATATTTTCCTAATATTAATGAAATCAGGTCATTAACGTTACCAAAATTTCTAAGTTCATGTATATTTACTCCAGCAATAACCCAACCAATGGTGAGAACTATGCCTATGATTACAGCCATGCCAATGACGCTGAAAATGAAAAATATAAGCCTGATTAGAGCTGTTTGCCATACTCTCCATGCTGCGTCAATTCCAGATTTAATGGACTGTGCATAATCAAAATGTTGAACATTTGAAGACATTTAACAAGCGTTCCTTTTTTTGTTAGAAATGAAAATAGATAATTGCTTAAGATAACATTATTAGACGATTTATAACAAGATACATTAATAATTTGAGACACAATTATTAGAGATGTTAGCAACGCTAAAAAAAATAATATAAGATATTTTAAAATAAAGATAAAATGCCTTGACAAAAGGGTTTTTCTTTGTGTAGTATTCATAGGATTTCAGAAACATCATAGTTGATTTGGAGGTAAAGTGCCAACAATAGCGCAATTAGTTCGTAAAGGTAGAAAAAGTACGATAAAAAAGACTAAGAGTCCAGCATTAGAGGACTGTCCGCAAAGAAGAGGCGTATGCCTAAGGGTATACACTACAACGCCAAAAAAGCCAAACTCAGCGTTAAGAAAAGTAGCGAGGATTAGGTTGACTAATGGCTTTGAGGTTACTGCATATATCCCAGGCGTAGGTCATAATCTTCAGGAGCATTCAATTGTTCTTATAAGAGGCGGAAGAGTAAAGGATTTACCAGGTGTAAGGTATCACATAATTAGAGGTACGCTTGATACAATGGGTGTCGCTAATCGCAAACGCAGCAGGTCTAAGTATGGCGCAAAACGTCCAAAGTAAGTTGAAGAGTCTCTTGCAATAGTGAGATAGATTTTCTTAACTAATTTTACCTTAGAATAATTATTTAAGAGTATAATGTAGGGTATATGTCGTTTTGAGTGATTGCTAATGAATTGATATAGCATTGTATTATGCTAAGAGTTGAAGTGTAAGGGCAGCGCCCTTACGAAATATAAATAAATATAAATTCTTAATTTTTTGAGGTACATATGCCAAGAAGAAGAGTTGCTGACAAAAGAGAGATACTGCCTGATCCAAAGTATAACAGCAAGCTGGTAGGGAAGTTTATAAATATATTGATGAAAAATGGAAAGAAATTTACTGCTGAACAGATATGCTACGGCGCATTTGATATTATTAAAGAAAAGACTAAGGATGATCCTTTAAAGGTTTTTAAGGCAGCAATAGAAAATGTTAAGCCTGCAGTTGAGGTAAAGCCGCGCAGAGTGGGCGGAGCTACATATCAGGTTCCTGTTGAGATAAAACCAAACAGGAGGGCAGCTTTAGCTTTTCGTTGGATTAGCAATTTTTCAAGACAGAGAACAGAAAAAACAATGACAGAACGCTTGGCGATTGAACTTTTAAATGCATACAATAATACTGGTGCAACCATTAAAAAGAAAGAGGATACTCATAAGATGGCTGATGCAAATAAGGCATTTGCTCATTATAGATGGTAATTAGATAAATGTCTGAAAAAAGATTTCCATTAGATAAAACCAGAAATATAGGTATTATGGCTCACATTGATGCTGGCAAGACCACGACAACTGAGCGCATATTATATTATACAGGTGTAACATATAAGATAGGCGAGGTTCATGACGGTACTGCTGTAATGGACTGGATGCCTCAAGAGCAGGAGAGGGGTATAACTATTACCTCTGCAGCAACGACGTGTTTTTGGAAGGATCATAGAGTTAATATTATAGATACTCCAGGGCATGTTGATTTTACGATTGAGGTTGAGAGATCGTTAAGGGTGCTTGACGGCGCAGTGATGGTATTTGACGCAGTATCAGGCGTAGAGCCTCAGTCAGAAACAGTCTGGAGACAGGCTCAGAAATATCAAGTCCCGACTATTGCTTTTGTAAATAAGATGGATAGGGTAGGGGCTGATTATGCAATGACTATTGCCTCAATGATAGAGAGGCTTGGTGCAAATCCAGTAGCGGTTCAGATACCAATCGGCACAGAAGATCAATTTAGAGGGCCTATAGATTTAGTGCGTCAAAAGGCATATTTTTTTGATAATGAGGCGCTTGGCTCAAAATATGCTGAAGAGGAAATACCAGAAGAATATAAAGAGATAGTCAAACAATATAGAGAGAAGATATTTGAAGCTGTTTCAGAGATTGATGATACATTAATGGAGAAGTATCTTGACGGAAAAGAGATTTCAGAAGAAGAGATATTTGCTGCGCTTAGAAAAGGTACTGTATCATTAAAATTGACTCCGATATTTTGTGGTTCAGCATTTAAGAATAAGGGCGTGCAGTTATTGCTTGATGGAATAATAAGTTATCTGCCATCGCCTTTGGATGTACCGCCGATTAGGGGTATAAATCCAGATGATGATAGTGAGACAAATAGAGAAGCCTCTGATGACGCGCCATTTTCTGCTCTTGCATTTAAGGTAATGACGGATCCATTTGTTGGACAGTTGACCTTTGTGAGGGTATATTCTGGAAATTTACAGGCAGGGTCAGCGATACTAAATTCAACAAAGGATAAAAAAGAGAGGGCTGGTAGATTTTTGAGGATGCACTCTAATAAACGTGAGGAAATTACGGATGTACGGACTGGAGATATCGCAGCATTGGTTGGGTTAAAATATACCTTGACTGGAGATACGCTTTGTGATTCGGCAAACAAGGTAATACTTGAATCCATAGAATTTCCAGAGCCTGTAATCTCAATTGCTATAGAGCCAAAGACAAAGGCAGATCAGGAAAGACTTTCACAGTCTTTGCATAAATTAGCACAAGAAGACCCATCGTTTAAGGTTTCGTTTTCAGAAGAGACTGGGCAGACGCTTATTTCAGGGATGGGTGAACTCCATCTTGAGATAATCGTAGACAGGTTACTGCGTGAGTTTAGCGTTGGGGCGAATGTTGGTAATCCACAGGTAGCTTATAGGGAAACTATAAAAAACCCAGCAAAGGCAGAAGGAAAATATATAAGGCAGACAGGTGGACGCGGTCAGTTTGGTCATGTCTACTTAAGCGTAGAACCGATGGAGCCTGGAGGCGGTTTTGTTTTTGAAAACAAGGTAGTTGGAGGCTCAATTCCTAAGGAATATATCAATCCGATTGAGGCTGGAATAAAAGAAGCTATGAATATAGGAACACTTGCAGGGTATCCTATGGTAGATATAAAGGCAACAGTTTATGATGGTTCATATCATGAGGTAGACTCCTCTGAAATGGCATTTAAGATAGCAGGATCAATGGCATTAAAAGCTGCTGTAAAGCTGGCAAATCCAGTAATAATGGAACCAATTATGAGTGTTGAGATTGTAACGCCAGAAGAGTATATGGGAGATGTTATTGGAGATATAAATTCAAGACGCGGCAGGGTAATATCATTAAATAAAAGAGGGAATGCTCAAGTAATAGCTACAACTGTGCCTCTGTCAGAGATGTTTGGTTATGCAACAGATTTACGTTCTAAGACACAGGGCAGGGCAAATTATTCAATGACGTTTTCTTATTATTTAGACGTTCCTAAAAATGTATCTGAAGAAATCGTAAAGAAGGTAAAAGGCAGTTAATATATAAGTAGTAAAACAAACTTTTTTTTATAAAATTTAGCAAAAGTTCATTTTTTAGTTGACATTAATTTCAATAACATATATAGTATACATTCAACTGTGAGTAAGCGACTTTATCGAGTGTCACAGTAGATTGCAGTAGCAAGGTGGCAGCGATTTAGTAGGCCAAGGAGGTTAGTATGGCAAAAGAGAAATTTGAAAGAAATAAGCCTCATGTTAATGTAGGAACGATTGGTCATGTAGACCATGGAAAGACGACATTGACTGCAGCGATAACTAAGGCATTATCGTTTAAGGGACAGGCAAAGTTTACAGCCTATGATCAGATAGATAACGCCCCTGAAGAAAAGGCAAGGGGTATAACCATAGCAACAGCCCATGTTGAGTATGAGACAGATAAGCGTCATTATGCTCATGTAGACTGCCCTGGGCATGCAGATTATGTAAAGAACATGATAACAGGTGCGGCACAGATGGATGGAGCTATATTGGTAGTAAGTGCTGCTGACGGTCCTATGCCTCAGACCAGAGAACATATACTGCTTGCAAAGCAGGTCGGCGTGCCAATGATAGTGGTATTTATGAATAAGGTAGATATGGTAGATGATGAAGAGCTGCTTGATCTGGTAGAGCTTGAAGTGCGTGAGCTTTTAAGCAAGTATGAGTTTCCCGGAGATGATATTCCGATAGTTAGGGGCAGTGCATTAAAGGCAATGTCATGTGAGAGCACGGATGCAAATGCTGAGGAATATAAGTGTATACATCAGTTGATGGCAGAGGTAGACAGATATATAGCAGAACCTGAGAGACCGCTTGACAAGCCGTTTTTGATGCCGATAGAGGATGTATTCTCGATAAGCGGCAGGGGAACGGTAGTAACAGGAAGGATAGACAGGGGTATTATAAAGGTAGGCGAAGAGGTAGAGGTAATAGGAATACGCGATACTGCAAAGACTGTAGTCACAGGGGTTGAGATGTTCAGGAAGCTCCTTGATGAGGGAAGGGCAGGAGATAATATAGGTGCATTGTTAAGAGGAATTGGTAAGGATGATGTAGAGAGAGGTCAGGTATTGGCAAAGCCTGGGTCAATAACGCCTCATACAAAGTTTAAGGCAAAGGTATATATATTGACAAAGGAAGAGGGCGGAAGACATACTCCGTTTTTCAAGGGTTATAGACCGCAGTTTTATTTTAGGACAACGGATGTAACAGGGATAGTGGAGTTACCAGAAGGAGTAGAGATGGTAATGCCAGGAGATAATATAAATCTGACAGCAGAATTGATAGCCCCAATAGCAATGGAAAAAGAGGTAAGATTTGCTATAAGAGAAGGCGGCCGTACAGTTGGAGCTGGTGTTGTTACTGAGGTTATAAAGTAAGCTGTGCACGAGAAGATTAGAATAAAGATGAGGGCATACGATCATAGATTGTTAGATCAGTCTGTGAAAGAGCTTGTAGATACAGCACATAGGACTGGAGCGCGCATAGCAGGGCCAGTGCCTTTGCCAACTAGGATACAGAAGTTTACTGTTCTCAGGTCACCGCATGTTGATAAAAAGTCCAGAGAGCAGTTTGAGATAAGAACGCATAAAAGGCTTTTAGATATACATGAGCCAACACAACAGACTGTAGATGCTTTAATGAAATTAGAGCTTGCAGCGGGTGTCGATGTAGAGATAAAACTGTGAATGGAATAATTGGAAAAAAAATAGGGATGTCCCATATATATAAGGAAGACGGTACAGTGATACCTGTTACACTTATAGAGGCTGGTCCATGCTGTGTAGTGCAGGTAAAAACTGTTGAGCGTGATGGTTACGAGGCGGTAAAATTAGGGTTTAATGAATTAAAGAAACAAAAAATGATAAATAAAGCATTAAAAGGCGCATGTGACAAGAGTGGAGTGAAGCCTTATGGTGTATTTAAGGAGTTTAGTCTTGATAGTGCTGCAAAAGTTGGAGACATGGTAACCGTTGATGGATTTGCTGCAGGTGATAAGGTATTAATTAGTGCAGTTTCTAAAGGCAAAGGTTTTCAAGGCGTAATGAAGAGACTTAACTATTCAGGCGGTCCTGGGTCACATGGTTCAATGTTTAACCGTGCGCCGGGCTCAATTGGCGCAAGTTCGTTTCCTTCACGAGTATGGAAAAATAAAGGAATGCCTGGTCATATGGGATCGGTCAGGATAAGCGTTAAAAACGTAATAATTATAGATGTTAAACCACAGCAGAATTTACTTATTATTAAGGGAGCAGTCCCTGGTCATAAGGGAACATTGGTTGAGGTTAGGAAACAGTTATAATATGATAGAGACTCAAGTAATAGGCATAGACAATAACCCAAAGGGTAAGATCAATATTTCAAAAGAGATATATGGTTGTGAGGTTAATGGGGAAATACTGCATACCGCAGTTGTAAATTTCTTAGCCAATCAACGCCAAGGTACACATGCCACAAAGACAATTGGTATGGTTAGGGGCGGTGGTAAAAAACCTTGGAAGCAAAAACATACAGGTAGGGCAAGGCACGGAAGTTCACGATCTACGATATGGAAGGGTGGAGCAACAACATTTGGTCCATCACCAAGAGATTATTCATATAATTTAAATAAGAAAGTTAAAAGGCTTGCACTAAAAAATGCTCTTTCTTCAAAATTTAGTAATGGTGAGATAATAGTATTAGATACTATGAGTTCTATGTTTGCTGAAAATAACAAGCCAAGCACCAAGAAAATGTTGAATGTATTGAATGGATTAGGGCTTGCAAGACAAAGTGTTTTGATTGTATTAGAAGACAGAGATGATAACATAGTAATGTCATCAAGAAACTTAATAAATATAGATGTAGCAAAGGCTATTGATATAACTACATATGATGTATTAAATCATGATAAGGTAATCATAATAAAAGGGGCTTTGGAAGTAATTAATAATAGGCTTCTTAAGGTAGATGCGTAGATATGAAAGACTTATATACAATAATAATAAAACCGTATCTTACTGAAAAGAGTATGGTTCTTAAGGAAAGTGAGAATAAGTTGATTGTTGAGGTGTCAACAGATGCCAATAAGGTTGAGATAAAAAAGGCATTTGAGACGATATTTAAGGTCAAAGTTGAAAAGGTAGCGACAATTCGCAGTGATGGAAAATTAAAGAGATATGGTCGCTCATATGGAAGAACAAGTAAGAAGAAAAAGGCAATAATAACCCTTCAAAAAGGTCAAACACTTGATTTTGTTGAAGGAATGCACTAATAGATGAAGATTAAAAAGGGACAACTGAGATGGGCATAAGAAGATTAAGACCGACTTCTCCTGGACAGAGATTTCAGACGATTTCGGACTTTAAGGAAATAACTACTACAACACCCTTTAAACCATTATTGGAACCGCTAAAGAAAAATGGCGGCAGAAATAATACTGGTCGAATCACAATGTGGCAGCGCAGCGGCGGTCATAAAAGACATTATAGAAAGATAGATTTTAAAAGAGATAAGATTGGAATAATGGCTATAGTTGAGACGATTGAGTATGATCCAAATAGGTCTGCAAGGATAGCTTTATTAAAATATAAAGATGGTGAGAGACGTTATATAATATCACCTGAGGGGCTGAAGGTTGGAGACCCTATAAATTCTGGGCCTCAAGCAGAAATCAAGATTGGTAATGCACTTGCATTAAAGGATATTCCGCTTGGTACGATTATACATAATATAGAATTAAAGCCAGGACAAGGTGCAAAGCTCGTAAGAAGCGCTGGTACACAGGCACAATTAGTTGCAAGAGATGTGAAATATTGTCATGTCAAGCTAGCATCTGGTGAGATGAGATTGATTCCTTCAATATGTATGGCAACTGTTGGTCAGGTTAGTAATACAGATCATGAAAATATATCGTATGGCAAGGCTGGAAGAGTACGTTGGCTTGGTAAGAAATCAACAGTCAGAGGCGTTGCTATGAATCCAATAGATCATCCATTAGGTGGTGGAGAAGGTAAGAGTTCCGGCGGTAGGCCTCCATGCAGTCCATGGGGTAAGCCAGAGGGTGTTAAGACGAGAAAAAATAAACAAACAGATAAATTCATTATAAAGAGAAAGAGGTAACTATGCCAAGGTCTGTTAAAAAAGGCCCTTTTGTGGACGAACATCTAAGGAAGAAGGTTGAAGTAATTAGTAAGACTGGTGAAAAAAAGGTCATAAAGACCTGGTCAAGGCGTTCAACTATTTTGCCTGAGTTTATTAATATAACATTCGCAGTTCATAATGGACGTAAGTTTATACCAGTATATGTTACTGAAAACTTAGTTGGGCATAAACTTGGTGAATTTTCACCAACAAGAACCTTTAAAGGACATGCTGGTTCTACTAAGACTGCTAAGGTAAAAGTGAAATAAATGGAAACAAAGGCTATTTTAAGATATGCAAGGGTGACCCCAAGAAAAGTACGCAGGGTTACTAAACTTCTAAGAGGCAAGACTGCTTCTGAGGCAGAGGTAATGTTAAAGTTTATGCCATATCGAGCAGCTGGTTTGGTGCTTTCGACATTAAAATCAGCAATGGCTAATGCAGCACAAAAGGATGTGGCAGATCCTGAACTGATGATAATTTTTAAGATATTTGTAGACCAAGGTCCTGTGATGAAGAGAATGATGCCTAGGGCTATGGGCAGGGCAAATGTAATTAAGAAGAGATCATGTCATATAACAGTAGTTTTAAAAGAGCTTGAAGCAGATAAGAAAATTAAAACTGAAACTAATAAGAAAATTAATAAATAATATAAATGGAGGTTAAGTTTGGGTCAGAAGACACATCCAATAGGTAATAGACTAGGAATCATCAAGACATGGGACTCTAGGTGGTATTTGAAAAATGGATATGCTGCCCAGCTCCATGAAGACCTCTATATAAAGGATTTTATAAAGAAGAAGTTATATCATGCAGGTATTTCTAAGATAGAGATTGAAAGGGCTGGTCTAAAGATACGTATAATAGTGTATACAGCACGTCCTGGAATTATAATTGGTAAGAAAGGCACTGAGGTAGAAGGTTTAAAAAAGCAGATTGAGGTATATATTGGGAAGCAGATTAATATTGATATAAAGGAAGTAAGAAAGCCTGAATTGGATTCAGTATTGGTAGCTGAACATATAGCGATGGAGATTGAAAAGAGAGTAGCATTTAGACGTGCAATGAAAAAGGCAGTACTGTCATCCATAAGATTTGGAGCATTAGGGATTAAGGTGATGTGCGCAGGTAGGCTTGCAGGTGCTGAAATAGCACGTTCAGAATGGTATAGAGAAGGAAGAGTTCCTCTACATACTTTTAGAGCTGATATTGATTATGGATTTGCAGAGGCTAAGACAACGTTTGGCCTTATAGGTGTAAAGGTATGGATTTATAAGGGTGATATATTGCCTGATGGTAAAAAGGTAGCTTAAGAGGAATAAGATTTCCTTGACGTTTATATAGATTATTGATATAATTGGCTGTTTGATAAGAATACAAAAATATTATTTAGAATTACAGGGATAAAAATATCATGTTAATGCCTAAAAAGGTTAAACACAGAAAGATGATGAAGGGCCGCATGACTGGAAAGGCATATCGCGGCGGAGATATATCTTTTGGTGAGTATGGGTTAAAGGCACTTGAGCCTGGATGGATAACTAGCAGACAGATAGAATCAGCGAGAATTGCAATTACAAGACATGCAAAGCGCGGTTGTAAGCTATGGATAAGGATATTTCCTGATAAACCAATTACGAAGAAACCAGCTGAGACAAGAATGGGTAAAGGTAAAGGTAATCCAGAGTATTGGGTGTCTGTTGTTAAATCAGGCAGAGTTCTATATGAAATATCAGGCGTAACTGAGGATGTAGCTATGGAAGCATTAAGGCTTGCATCATATAAATTGCCAATTTCTACCAGAATAGTACGCAGGCAGGAGGAATTGATTTGAAACCTACTGAGATAAGAGCATTGACTAATGATGAGATTACGTCAAAGGTCTCTGAGATGAGAAAGGAATTATTTAATTTAAGATTCCAAGCTGCAACTGGAGAGATACAGAATCCGTTAAGAATTAGGGCTTTGAAAAGAGATATTGCAAGGGCAAAAACAATTGCCAAAGAGAAGATGTCCAAAGAAAACAAGAAACTGGTGAAAAATAATGCCTAAAAAAAGCTATATAGGTGAAGTATTAAGAAATACAATGGATAAGACTGTAGTCGTTGTAATAAGCAGACTCTATCAACATCCATTTTATAAGAAGACCTTAAAGAGAACCATTAAACTTAAGGCACATGATGAAAAGAATTTATGTAATGTCGGAGATAAGGTTAAGATACTTGAATCCAGACCTCTAAGTAAGACTAAAAGATGGACGGTCGTGCAATTACTGACAGATAAAACAGAAAAATCAGAAAAACAAAAGCAGGGAGCAGGCAATGATTCAGGTTCAAACTAGGCTTGATGTAGCTGATAATTCAGGTGCCAAAAAGGTTATGTGTATAAAGGTACTTGGAGGTTATAAGAAAAGATACGCCAGAATTGGCGATATAATAGTAGTAAGCGTTAAAGAGGCTCTTCCTGATAGCAATGTTAAAAAAGGCTCAAAGGGTCGTGCTGTTGTAGTGAGGACAAGAAAAGAGACGAGAAGAATTGACGGTACATATATACGATTTCAGCAAAATGCCTGTGTAATGATTAATCAGGCTGGAGAGCCAATAGGTACAAGAATATTTGGACCAGTAGCAAGAGAATTGAGATGGAAAGAATATATGAAGATTGTATCTCTTGCACCAGAAGTGCTGTAGAATTAGTAAGTAAATGATTTAATAAAGGAGAAAGTTGTGGGCTTGGGTATAAAGAAAGAAGATACTGTTTTGGTATTAACTGGTAAAGATAAAGGAAAAAAAGGTCGTGTAATCCGATTGATACCAAAGAAAGACAGACTTGTAATAGAGGGTATCAATGTAACTAAAAAACATATGAAGCCTAATAAACAATATTCTCAAGGCGGAATTATAGATCGCGAGGGTCCAATACATATTTCAAATGTTATGATAATATGCCCTCATTGTGAAAAACCTGTAAGATTGTCAAATAGACTATTAGAGGGTGGTAAAAAAGAACGTAAGTGCAGTAAATGTTCGGAGGGGATAAAATAACCGCTATGGCTTCCCGTTTAAGAGAAAAATATAAGGCAGAGATTGTACCTGCACTCAAAAGCTTGCTATCATATAAAAATGTGATGCAGGTTCCTAAACTAGAAAAGGTAGTTCTAAATGTTGGATTAGGTGAGGCGATTCAAAACATAAAGTTATTAGATGCTGCTCGAATCGAGCTTGAGATGGTTACTGGACAAAAGGCTGTAATTACTAAGGCTAAAAAATCAATCGCAACATTTAAATTACGTGAAGGTATGCCAATAGGTTGTAAGGTGACTTTGCGTGGTGAAAAGATGTATGAATTTATAGATAGATTAATATCGCTCACTCTCCCAAGTATTAGGGATTTTCGTGGTGTATCTGCTAAGTCCTTTGATGGAAGAGGCAATTATTCTATTGGGATTAAGGAGCAGTATATATTTCCAGAGATAGATTATGATAAAGTTGAAATGGTACATGGCCTTGATGTGGTTATTTGTACTACAGCAAAAACTGATAATGAAGCGCGTGAGTTGCTTAAACAATTTGGGATGCCTTTTGCAAAATGAGTTTTAACAATATGATATTTAAGGAGATTTATGGCCAAGACTTGTTTAATAGAAAAGGCTAAACGTAAGCCAAAATTTAAGGTTAGAGCATATAATAGATGTAATTTATGCGGGCGGCCAAATGGTTATCTAAGAAAATTTGATATGTGCAGGATATGTTTTAGATTGTTGTCACTTCAAGGCAAGATACCGGGTGTGACAAAGTCAAGTTGGTAGAGGTTGAATCTGCTTATAAAATAAATATAGACGTATACATTAAGTGTGACAAGGTAGAGGAGTAAGATGCTGACAGATCCAATAGCAGATATGTTGACAAGAGTTAGAAATGCGGTTATGAATAAGTCTGATAAGGTTGATATTCCTGCTTCACGTATGAAGTTGGAGATCGCCAAGTTATTAAAAGATGAAGGATTTATACGGGCATATAAAATTCTAAAAGATAAAAAACAAGGTGTTTTAAGGATATCCTTAAAATATTTTGAAAATAAAAGTGTCCTCTCTGGGTTAAAGAGAGTAAGTAAGCCTGGTAGAAGAGTTTATGTTGGATATAGAGAAGTCCCGCAGGTGATGGGCGGGGTTGGTGTATCAATTGTATCAACGCCTAAGGGAATTATTAGTGATAATGAATGCAGGGCGCAAAAGGTTGGCGGTGAGTTGCTCTGTACAGTTTGGTAGCGCTTAGAATAGCGAAGAATAATAAAATAATAATACGAAATAGTAAATTGAAAAAAAGAATATCTTGAGGTGATTGATGTCTCGAATTGGTAAACAACCTATCACAGTGCCTACTGGTGTCAAGGTTAATATAAAAGATACTGATATAGATGTGAAAGGCGCCAAAGGGCAGCTTAACTTTAAATGTTCACCTCGTATAAAAGTTAAATTAGAGGGTGACAAGATTATAGTAGAAAGAATATCTGATTCAAAGATGGATAGGTCTTTACATGGTCTTACAAGATCTATGATTAATAACATGGTTAAAGGCGTTTCTGATGGATATATAAGAGAGCTTGAGTTGATTGGAGTTGGTTATAGGGCGCAGGCAAAAGGTAATACTCTTGAGTTTTCTCTTGGTTTTTCTCATCCAGTAGAATATCCATTGCCTACAGGGGTAACCGCTGAGGTAGATAAAAAACAGACAAAGATATCACTAAAAGGCATTGATAAGCAGCAATTAGGGCAAATAGCAGCAAAATTGCGCGGGTTAAGATCTCCTGATGCTTACAAAGGAAAAGGCGTAAGATACGCTAATGAGACAATTAAATTAAAGCCTGGTAAGACAGGTACTAAATAGGAGAAGTAAGCAGATTGGCTACAACTAAAATAATATCACGAAATACAAGGCATAGAAGGATACGTGTAAAAGTACATGGAAGCCTTCAAAGGCCGCGGTTATCTGTTTTTAGGAGTCTCAATCATATTTATGCTCAGTTGATTGATGATACTAATGGTGCAACCTTAGTTGCAGCATCAACACTTGATAAAGAAGTTAAAGAAATTACTGGGCATAAAGGAAATATCAAATCATCTACTTTAGTTGGTGGATTAATTGCTAAGCGTGCTAAGGAAAAGGGTATTACTAGTGTAGTTTTTGATAGAGGTGGCTTTAAATATCATGGCAGAGTTAAAGCTCTATCTGAAGCAGCTCGCGCAGCTGGTTTAATATTTTAATAGATAGAAAATGAAATATTTGAATATTAATATAGTGACTTATAGAATGGCCTGCATCAAGGAGGGCAAGGAGAATTAATGGGAAAAATTGACCCAAATAAACTTACTCTAACAGAAAAGGTAATCTTTATTAATAGAGTTGCAAAGGTTGTAAAAGGCGGAAGGCGTTTTTCTTTTACAGCGCTTGTAGTAGTTGGAGATAGTAATGGTACAGTAGGATTAGGCAAAGGTAAAGCTAATGAAGTACCTGAAGCTATACGAAAGGCAGTTGATAAAGCTAAAAGATCTCTTGTACAATTTCCTATCAAAGACGGCACTATACCGCATAGAATAATGGGACGATTTGGAGCAGGAAAAGTTGTAATGAACCCTGGAAGAGATGGTACAGGTATAATTGCAGGAGGTCCTGTCAGGGCAGTGCTTGAGGTATCAGGAGTGCATAACGTTGTTGCTAAATCAATAGGAAGTAATAATGCTTTTAATTGTTTAAAGGCTGCATTTGATGGATTAAGCAGGCTTCAAGATCCAGAGACAGTTATGAGGATTGTAGGAAAACTATCAACTCAAAATTAGTAGTTGCTTAATAGGGGTTATAATATGCTTTTGATAACATTGAAAAAAAGTCCAATAGGTAATAAACCAATAGCGAAGAAAACACTAATCGCTATGGGACTAACAAGAATCGGTAAGACTGTAAAGATGAAAGATATTCCTGCAACTAAAGGTATGATTTTGAGAGTTGCTCATTTGCTTAGTATCGTGAATTCCCCTGATAGTTAAGATAGGATGTATGAATAACTGAAATAGATGTTATTATGTTTATATTATAAATAAGCTGAATTAAAGTTATACTTAATTAATGGTAAAGAAATAATAATTATAAAATGTAATTTGACACCATTGTTTAAAGATTATATGGTAATAATTTGACAAAGAGGATTTTGACATGAAAATAAATGAACTTAAACCAAAAGAAGGCAGTACAAGACGTAAAAAACGTATAGGCAGAGGCCCTGGTTCTGGGCATGGGAAGACCTCTTGCCACGGTCATAAGGGTCAAAAGGCTAGGTCAGGCAGAGGCAAAGGGCCTGGATTTGAAGGCGGTCAGATGCCTCTTCAAAGAAGGCTTCCTAAGAGAGGGTTTAATAATTCAATCTTTGCAAGCAATTATGCTGTAATAAATCTTGATGACCTTGATAAACTTAAGGATGTTTCTGTAATTACCCCTGAGATTTTGGTAGAAATGGGACAGGTACGTAAGGTAAGTGGAGGCGTGAAGATTTTAGCCAGAGGTGAATTAACTAGACCATTAACAATAAAGGCTCATGCCTTTAGTAAAACCGCCCTAACGAAGATTACTTCTGCTGGTGGTAAGGCAGAGGTCGTATAATTGGGAGTTCTTGCAAGATTTCAGAATATTTTTAAGATTGAAGAGTTAAAAAACAGACTACTATTCACGTTTGGATTATTGGCTGTATATAGAATTGGCGCACACATTCCAACCCCAGGTATCAACGGCGAAGAACTCAGTAAGTTTTTGATTGCTAAAAGCAGTGCATTAATGGGCTTCTTTGATATGTTTTCCGGAGGTGCCCTTTCAAAGGTAACCATATTTGCACTCGGTATAATGCCATATATCAGTGCTTCTATTATATTTCAATTATTGACGATTGTCATTCCAGCAATTGGCAAACTCGCGAAGGAAGGTGAGGAAGGCCGCAAGAAAATCACCCAATATACCAGATATGCCACTATTGTTATTAGTATAATTCAATCCTTTGCAATATCTGTTGGTCTTGAAAAGATGGCTAATGGACAATTTATTCAGTCTCCGGGCTGGGGATTTCGATTAACTACTGTAATAACCTTATCAGCTGGCACTGCTTTTATAATGTGGCTTGGTGAACAGATCACTGAGAGAGGAATTGGTAATGGAATTTCTTTAATAATACTTGCTGGAATTGTAGCAAGACTGCCTCATGCAATTGTGACTTCTTTTAGTTTGATAAAGGCAGGTGAGTTATCAATATTTTTCATGTTAATATTGCTTGTTATAATGATTTTAATAATTAGTGGTATAATATATATGGAACGCGGTCAGCGTAAGATACCTGTTCAGTATGCAAAAAGAGTAGTTGGCAGAAAGATGTATGGTGGTCAGAGTACTCATTTGCCATTAAAAATAAATACAGCTGGAGTTATTCCGCCAATCTTTGCTTCCTCTATAATAATGTTTCCAGCTACTATAGCTGGATTTGTTTCAATACCTTGGGTACAGGATTTTGTAAAACAACTTTCACCTGGGAATATACTTCATACCATATTATATGTTGGTATGATTGTATTTTTTTGTTTTTTCTATACAGCAATTGTCTTTAATCCTGTTGATATTGCAGATAATCTAAAGAAACATGGGGGGTTTATTCCTGGAATAAGGCCTGGTAAAAATACATCCGATTATATATATCGTGTGCTTTCAAGATTGACATTTGTTGGAGCTATTTATTTATCTATGGTATGCGTTATACCTGAGATATTGATTACAAAATTCAATGTTCCATTTTATTTTGGAGGCACATCATTATTAATTGTTGTTGGAGTAGCCTTAGATACAGTTTCTCAGATTGAGTCACATTTGATAACGCGTTCATATGACGGTCTTTTGAAAAAAGGCAGGGTCAGAGGTAGAAGAGGCTGATGTTAATTAGTCTCATGACTACAAAATATTGTGATAATAATTAAATCAGTTGAAGAGATCAAGAAAATATCTGCAGCATGTAAGATAGTTGCTGAGATATTAAATGAAATAGAAAGATTTATAATTCCAGGAGTAACAACAGAAGATATTGAAAAGTTGGCTGAAAAAAGTATTTATGATAAAAAAGCCTTACCTGCATTTAAAGGTTATAGAGGCTATCCATCATGCCTTTGTATTTCAATAAATAATGTTGTAGTACATGGTATTCCTTCAAAAAATCAAGTTTTAAAAGAAGGAGATATTGCAAGTATAGATATTGGAGTAAAATTAGACGGTTTTTATGGTGATGCTGCTAAGACATTTCCAGTAGGAAAGGTAAATGAAACAGCTATGAGATTGTTAAATGTGACGAAAGAGTCACTTTATGAAGGAATAAGGCAGGCAAAATCAGGTAATAGAGTTTCAGATATATCTTATGCAGTACAAAGGTATGCAGAAGATAGAGGTTATTCAGTAGTAAAGGCATTTGTTGGCCATGGGATTGGAAGAGATTTACATGAAGATCCACAGATTCCAAATTTTGGAAGGCCTAATAAGGGTGCAAGATTAAAGTCTGGTATGGTGTTGGCTATAGAGCCAATGATAAATGAAGGTGGGTTTCAGGTAAAGATTCTTGAAGACGGATGGACTGCAGTAACTGCAGATAATAGTTTATCCGCTCACTTTGAGCATACTATAGCTGTAACTGATAATAACCCTAAAATATTGACTATTATTGATTAAAAATTTATAATAGAGCGAAGTGATAAACAAATGAATGAAAAGATATGGCTAAAGACGATAATATTGAATTAGAAGGCACTATACTTGAAGCCCTTCCTAATGCGATGTTTAGGGTTGAACTTGAAAGTAAGCAGGTTATAATTGCCTATGTTTCAGGTAAGATGAGGATGCATTATATAAAGATTCTGCCTGGTGATAAGGTAAGAGTAGAGGTGTCACCTTACGATTTAACAAAAGGACGTATTACATATAGATATAAATAAGCAGATTTGGAGGATATATTCCATGAAGGTGCAAGCATCTGTTAAGCCAATATGTGCTAAGTGCAAACTTATAAAGAGAAAAGGCGTAGTTAGAGTTATTTGTGAAAATAAAAAACACAAGCAAAGGCAGGGGTGAAAAATGGCAAGAATTGCCGGTGTAGATCTGCCAAAGAATGTTAGAATCGCATTTGGTCTAACAAAGATATTTGGCATTGGTTGGTCATTATCCCAGAGAATACTTTCTCAAACAGGGATTGACCCAAATATTAAGGTTAAAGATTTAAGTGATGATAATGTCATCAAGATAAGGACACTTATAGACAAAGATTTTACTGTTGAAGGTGAACTCAAGAAAAATGTGACAATGAATATCAAACGTTTGATGGACATTGGCTGTTACAGGGGGATTAGACATAAACTCGGTTTGCCTTGTAGGGGCCAGCGTACTAAAACAAATTCAAGAACAAGAAAGGGCCCAAAGAAAGCTCTAATTAAGAAGAAAGGGGGCATGACTACTAGTGGCTAATAGAAAAAAAGGTCCTAAGAAAGAAAAAAAACGTGTGCCAAGCGGTGTTGCTCATGTTCAGACAACCTTTAATAATACTATTGTTTCAATATCTGATCATTCTGGAGCTGTAATAGCATGGTCAAGTGCTGGCAGTTTAGCATTTAAAGGTTCAAGAAAAGGTACTCCATATGCTGCTCAGCTAGCCGCAACTAATGCCGCAAGAAAGGCAAGTGAAATGGGCATGCGGCAGATAGATGTATATATAAAGGGGCCTGGTGCTGGAAGAGAATCGGCAATCAGGGCAATTCAGGCTGCTGGTATTAATATTAATTTAATAAAGGATGTCACTCCGACACCTCATAACGGTTGTAAGCCTCCAAAGAGGAGGAGAGTATAGAATGGCAAGATATAGAGATGCTTTATGCAAATTATGCAGGCGTGAAGGCGAAAAATTATTTCTAAAAGGCGATCGCTGTCAGACAGATAAATGTGCAGTAGAACGTAGAAAATATGCACCTGGACAGCATGGTCAAAGAAGGGCTAAGATTTCAGATTATGCTATTCAGCTTAGAGAAAAGCAAAAGGTAAAGAGAATCTATGGTCTGTTGGAGAGTCAATTTAGAAAATATTATAAAGAGGCTGAACAAAAGCGTGGTGTCACTGGCGAAAAACTCTTGCAGTTTCTTGAGTTAAGGCTTGATAATATGGTCTATAGGATGGGTTTTGCATCTAATAGAAATCAGGCAAGGCAGATGATTGGACATGGTTTTTTTGTAGTAAATAGCAGAAAACACTCTATTCCTTCCAGCAGGTTGAAGGTTGGAGATGTTGTTGAATTAGTTGAGGATAAGAAAAAATTATCATTTATACAGGAAAATCTATCAAGGGTAACACATAAGGGGATTTTAGCTTGGATAGAACTGGACAGCGCAGCATTTAAGGGTAAATTACTTCATGTTCCTAAGCGTGATGAGATTCCACTTGCAGCTAAGGAACAGCTTATCATAGAGCTTTATTCTAAATAATGTGGGCTGTACAATTTGTAAATTGATGAATATTTGTTAGGAACGAATCCATAGTTTTGTATTAAGTTAAACAGTAATATACGGAGGCATTTTATGAGTCTTGAAGGGTTTCAATTGCCAGAGAATATTCGATTTGAAGACGATACTCTCACAGAAACATATGGCAAACTGATAGCAGAACCTCTTGAAAGGGGTTTTGGTGTAACAATTGGCAATTCGCTCAGGAGGGTACTGTTATCTTCAATAGAGAGTGCTGCAGTAACTTCTGTTAAGATAGAAGGTGTGCCTCATGAATTTTCAAGCTTGCAGGGTGTAAAAGAAGATGTTGTACAGATAGTTTTGAATCTTAAAAAGATACGATTTAAATTATCTGATGTCTCTGAGACTATGGCATGTATTGATGTAATAGGTAAGACGGAAGTTATTGCAGGAGATATTATTGGAAATAATCTTGAGGTAATGAATCCTGATTTTCATATAGCAACTATTGACGAAAATGTTAATTTCAAAGCTGACTTGCATATTAATAAAGGCAGAGGTTATGTGCCTACAGAAGATATGAGTAAAGAAGATCTTCCTATTGGCACTATCTTAATTGATGCGATATATACGCCTGTAAAAAAGGTAAATTTTGTCATAGAAAAGACGAGAGTTGGTAAGATAACTGATTATGATAAGTTGATAATGGAGATTTGGACTGATGGAACTATTACTCCAGTTCATGCAATAAATAATGCTTCCAGAACAATTATTGAACATCTCAGATATTTTCTACTCACAACCGATATAAAACAAATAGACTTAGAACAGATAGTAGTACATAAAGAAACTGAAGTTGTGGAATCACCTCGTCCAATCGTTATGGAAGATAGGTCTGAAGGTGAATTTAATCCAAATCTGCTCAAATCAGTAGACGAGATTGAATTGACTGTAAGGAGTCATAATTGTCTTAAAAATGCAGATATAAAATACATCTATGAGCTTGTTCAAAAAACAGAATACGAAATGCTTAAGACTAAGAATTTTGGTAGAAAATCATTAAATGAACTGAAAGAAATTCTTAAATTCATGGGACTTGATTTTAATACTAAGGTTGATATGGATATAGTAAAAAGGCATTTTGAGGCTCGTGAACATGCTTTGAAGGATGGAGGATAGAAATGCGACATAATGTAGCTTCAAAACATTTTAGCAGAAACGCTAATCAAAGGCAAGCCCTTTTTAGGGGTTTAATTATATCCTTGCTTGAACATGAAAGAATAGAGACAACTATTACCAAGGCAAAAGAGATAAGGCGGCATGTTGAAAGGATGGTAACTCTTGGAAAGAGAGGAGATCTTCATGCAAAGCGTGTTGCACTTTCAAAGGTGCCTAATCGTAAGGTTATTGCCAAATTATTTGCAGATATAGCTCCAAGATTTACTGAGAGAAACGGCGGTTATCTAAGGATAATCAAAACTGCTCCTAGACTAAAGGACCAAGCTGAAATGGCAGTTATTGAATTTGTTGATTTTGAACAGCAAAGAGAATTAGTCAAGAAAAAATAATATTTCATTATTTCAATTTGAGTTGTCTCTTTTAAAGAGTCAACTCTATATTGAAATAGGATATGGGATTTTAGATAATGGAATTGACGCTGCAGATTATATTGCTGGTAGTATTGATTGTCCTTCAATTTATTATTTTTCCTTTAATTGGGGCTAAATTTGGATTAAAGGGTTGAGCTCCTGATTCTAAAGAGACGTGTTCTCTTTCTGATGAAGCAGACGGGAAAAATAGCAGGCATAGAAAGTAAATATACTGACTTGTTAAGTGAAAGATTTTTGTTAGATTAGATATGAGATAATCAAGATTTATTGGTTGATTATTTTTAATACTTTCCATGATATTCATATAATATGCTTTATATATTGATTGATTTTTTATTATAAAGGTATATTAATGAAAACGATTTTAATTTTCTTGATCAAAATATATAAGGTTATAATCTCTCCATTTATGCCTCCAAGCTGCAGATTTACTCCTACGTGTTCGCAATATTCTATTGACGCATTAACAAAATATGGCGCTATAAAAGGAGGTTGGATGTCTGTGCGTAGAATCTTAAGATGCCATCCCTTTAATCCTGGAGGTTACGATCCAGTTAAATAGTCAACCATATGTTTCTAAAAATGGGTTCAAAGGGAAAGAATTCAAACTTTTTATAAAAAAGTTTACAAAAAGGCCCTTTGCGGGAGTTTGAGGGCAGAGCCCTCATTCTTTAAAGTTACTTTTATATACGTTATTGATCATTCAAACCATCTAATGATCTTAAATGCCTCTGCGTATTTGTAACCTACTTCAAGTCCTCGCTGCTTCGCCTTTATTTTAATTGCTTCTCCTGAGCGTGGATGTGGGAATTGGAGGAGTTGTTTTGTATATTTTTTCAAACTGTCTAGTTTTTTCTCAATTGTATTTGAAATGTCAATGTAGAAATTAGGTTGAAATGGAACATCTGACCATTCTGATGAACTTAATATCTCCATTGATATTATTTTGGTCTTTCGTTTTAAAGGCCTAAAACATATTAGCCCAAGATTATATGCAAATACATGGTCAATATTTAGGTCATCCTTAGAGGGTAGAATTACTAAGTCAAAATCCTGTCCAATCGCCTCAACCTTTGATGTGAAATCTCGAAGTACATATTGATCTGAGCGTTGGGTTTTTATACCGAGGAAGAATATATTGGTACTATTTACTCCGAGAACATTTAACGCTTCATAGGCATCAGGGCAGCTGTCTGTGCACACAGGCGGATGTCTGACTCCATCTGTAGTAAAAATGACATAAACATCATCTCCGTTTTCAGTAAGTTTGGCAATAAGTCCTCCGCATCCTAATACTTCATCGTCAGGGTGAGCACATAATACAAGGACTTTTTTCGTAGTTTCTATCATATTGTATTTTCTCATAAATGTCACAAAAAAATATAGATGAAAATAGTGATGTTGTTTTTAGGATTATGATTTTAGTATAATTATATAAACATTTGATAATTATATTTGGAGATAAAGAAATGGACAAACCAAAGAGTAATGTATATTTTTCGTCTTTAAAAAACTCAAAAATGACATCTCCACTTGAAAAAATTTCAAGGCTCTTTGAAAGGTGCGCTCCATCAAAGATGTTTAGCAAAGGCGATTTAATTGCTATAAAGGTGCATTTTGGCGAGCTTGGAAATACATCATTTTTGCGTCCAATATTTCTTCGTCCAATAATTGAGACCTTAAAATCTCTTGAAACTAAACCATTTCTCACTGATACTAATACGCTCTATATTGGTATGAGGACAAATTCTGTGGATCATTTTCATAACGCAATGTTAAATGGATTTGGTTATTCAACTTTGCAAGTACCAGTAATTATAGCAGATGGTCTGCGCGGTGAGCAGTCTGTCTCTATACAGGTTAGTCAAGAGCTATTGGAAAGTGTAAGTATTGCCTCTGAGATTGCTCATTCAGATGGGATGGTGGTAGTGTCACATTTTAAAGGACATGAGGTCTCTGGATTTGGCGGAGCTATCAAAAATATGTCTATGGGATGCGCTAGTCGTCAGGGTAAACTGCAAATGCACTCTGTAACCCGTCCAGTAGTGGATGTCAGTATTTGTTCTGCCTGCGGAAAGTGTCAAGATAATTGCCAATCTAAGGCTATAGATATTGAAAAAACAGCATTTATCTCTACAAGATGCGTTGGTTGCTCAAGGTGCATAGCAGTTTGTCCAGAGAAGGCAATAGGTCATAATTGGGATGAGTCTGCCTCTAATATTCAGAAAAAGATGATTGAATACGCATCAGGAACTATTAAAGCGCTTAATTCAAGGCTGATATTTATCAATATTTTAACATCTATTAGTCCTGCCTGTGATTGTTATAAAGGTAATGACGCGCCAATAACTGGCGATTTAGGTTTTATGGCATCACTTGACCCAATAGCAATAGACAGGGCATCATATGAAATGGTCATAAATTCTACTCCACATAAGTCTGACCCTTTTAGAGAAATTTATGATTATCTTGACCCAGAGGTACAATTTAGACACGCCAAAAAGATTGGCTTGGGTAATGCTGATTATAATTTGATAGATATTGACTTGCAATGAAAGTCTTATCTGTAGATACCTCTACACATATTTGCAGGGCTGGTATATTTGATTCTGAAAATGGAATCATTGCAGAGCTTTCAGTTAATTTGACGTTTAAAAATCAAAAAAGACATACGGAATATCTTATACATTTAATAGATACAATACTTGATAAAAGTCTACTTTCTTTAGAGGAAATAGATATATTTGCATTAGTAGTAGGCCCAGGGTCCTATACTGGTTTAAGGGCAGGAGTTAGTACGATTAAGGGGTTAGCGTTTGCTTTAGATAAACCTATTGTCCCAATAAATACATTAGAGGCGCTAGGATGGAATTTCCCATATTCTTCGGTTCCGATTTGCGCTACCATTGGCGCAAAGAAAAACGAGATACACTATGGATTTTATAGGTGTGTTGGGCAAGATATTATAGATACTGGCGTTAAGGGTTTATATAAGATAGAGAATTTTCATGAAATAATCAGAGAAAAGACTATAATTGTTGGTGATGCTGTTTTATTATATTTGGATATTGTAAAGGAAAATATCTCTGATTATGGGATATTTCCAAGACATAATTTACATTATATTTCGATTTCTACTGTCTCAACTTTTGCAATTTCTATATTTAAGCGATATGGTTTTATTGATGGAGCATTGGTTGTACCGAGATATAGTTTGGTTATCTAAGAAAGGGGTTAATAATGAAAAAGATATTTATACATAGTCTAATTATATTTACACTTAATATAACGATATTTGCTTATGCCTTAGATGATAATTCGACTTCAATCAAGGCTATGCGGACAGAAAAACGAGTTGCTCTTGTAATTGGCAATGGATCATATAAGTCTTCACCGCTTAAAAATCCTGTAAATGATGCTATAGCCATGGCAAAGGTATTAGAAGGTTTGAATTTTGAGGTCATTTCTGGAGTAAATCTATCAAAAGATGAAATGATGAAACGTGTAATTGAATTTGGAAATAAGATAAAAAATGGAGGAGTGGGGTTATTTTATTATGCTGGACATGGGGTGCAGGTAAATGGACAGAATTATCTTATACCAATTAATGCCTCAATAGATACACAAGAAGTAGTTGAAGTGGAGGCTATGAGCGCTGATTATGTCCTTGCAAGGATGGATGCAGCGAAAAATCGTCTAAATATAGTGATTTTGGATGCCTGCAGGAATAATCCTTTTGCAAGGAGTTTTAGGTCTGTAGAAAATGGGCTTGCTCAGATGAAGGCTCCAAAGGGTTCGTTTATAGCGTATGCTACAGCCCCAGGATCAGTTGCAAGCGATGGAGAGGGTAAAAATGGTCTTTATACTCAGGAATTAATGTACAGTATGCAGAAACCTGGGCTAAAAATAGAGGAGATGTTTAAGGATGTGCGCAGTTCTGTTCAATCTAAATCAAATGATAAACAAACTCCATGGGAATCATCCTCAATAACTGGAGATTTTTATTTTAAGATAGATACTGATTCAAAAATATCAAAACAGGCAGTGCCGACTTCTGTCATTACAAAAAATAATATTAATGCCGAAAAAGAATATTGGGAAAAGATAAAAATTTCAAAAGACGTAACTGATTTTCAATCTTTCTTGACTGAATATCCAAATAGCAGTTTTGCGCCTGTTGCTAGATTATCTATAAAACAACTTGAGAAAATTAATCCTTCAACTCAACAAGCTAAGGTTGTAAAGGTTTCCATCCCTGCTAAAAGGCAAGTAACTTCAATTGATGGAAGATATATAGATTCTGGAGACGGCACAATAATAGATTCGCAAACTGGATTAATGTGGACAAAAAAGGATAGTTATGCTGATTTAGGCAAGTGTCTTGATTGGAATGATTCAAAAAGTTATATTCGTAAATTAGTTACGGGTGGCTATAGTGATTGGAGAATGCCTACTGTGAATGAATTAAATAAGATTTATGAACAATCTAAGATAAATAGTGGTTTTGACGGTAAATTTCCTGTACATATTGATCCTATATTTGCTAGTGGCGGCGCATATTTTTATTGGTCATCTGAAGAAAATGATTCATGCTGCGCTCATGCTGTGGGTTTTCTTGGAGGCAAGGCTTCCCCTTTTAGCAGAGGGAACTGCGGGGGCGGGGGTGCGCGTGCTGTTAGAGTCAGACATTAAGGGTATATCATGAAAAGTTATAGAAAAGAACTATGGTTTGAAGTACCAACTCGCAGGGCATTTATTAATATTACCTCTGAGGTTGAGGCTTGTCTAAGAGAAAGCGGGATTAAGGAAGGGTTAATCTTAGTAAATGCCATGCACATAACAGCTTCGGTATTTATAAATGATGATGAATCAGGCTTGCATCTTGATTATGAGGAATGGCTTGAGAGACTTGCTCCTCATGCACCTGTATCTCAATATAAGCATAACATAGGTGAAGATAACGCAGATGCTCATATGAAACGACAAATTATGGGACGAGAGGTGGTTGTTGCAGTTACAAACGGAAAACTTGATTTTGGAACTTGGGAGAGGATATTTTATGGTGAATTTGATGGAAAGCGAAAAAAAAGAGTTCTTGTTAAGATTATTGGTGATTGATATTACTAAATAATGGGTTCAAAGGAAGGGTTTCAAACTCATTTTGAAAATCCCTTTGCGGGTGTTTGAGGCAGATTCCTCATTCTTTATAATCGGAGGGGAGGGTGTACTTGGGACGCAATCCTGCCCACCTTTTTAACATGGCTAGTGTAGCCTTGCACCTGTGTAAACATATAACGTAAACACCAACCTATATTATCTTATCTTCAATAACTTCAAATCTTTTATCCACTTGTTTGTCTTATAACAATATTAGTGGATCATTATATTTCTGATATTGTTTAGTTTAAAAGTATTTGTGCTTTAGCAGTAAATATCAAATTATTCATTAAAAGATATAATTATTTGTATTTTGAATTATAATTAATCAATAATTTAACTTTATAGAATAATTATTTCATTCAAGTTAGTATTTATGCTAAATTTAGACAAGCAGCAATAGTATTAATTAGAATTGGAGATAAAAAATGCATAGATTTAAACTTTGGCAATTATCAATACTTATGCTTACTGTGCCAATTGCAGTTATGCTTGTTTTGTTTTATTTTGAGTTAAGGGGCATAAAAGGCGAATATTTTGATCAAATAAAGATAATACAGTCCGTTGATGACATCAGCATAGATCTTCTGGAGGTAAGGAGATATGAAAAAAATGTGCTGCTTTATAGAGACGAGGGTGTAAATTCTGCAAAATATCATGAATATATAGACAGATTAAAAAGAGAGGTCAATAATTTACAAGAAGAAATCATTAATCTTATGGGAGAGGAGGTATTTAATGACATAAATGTAAACTTAAATGCTTATGAAAAATTATTTGAGATGCTAAATCATAATATTGATCTAAAAGTAAAACTCTTATCTCAAATAAGGACATTAGGCAGAAAAATCGAACATGATTCAACAGATAAGATGGCAGTTTTTGATCTAAGGAGAAAGGAAAAAAACTATCTGATCTATAAAGAAACAAGTGCTATAGATGATATGCAAACCATTGTCAGTTCTCTTAAAATAAAGCAGCCTAATCTAAGGAATACGCTGGATCAATATTTAAAGAATATGTTGGACTATGTCTCAATGGAAACTGCCCAGATGGATATTTTACTAAAGATGCGTAATAGCGCAAGGGAGATTGAATATAAATTTAATCATTTTTCTAAATCAAAACGCAGTATTTTAAATTTGGCGCTCCATAAGTCTGAGATTTTCTTTATAGTTACTGCTGTTTTCATAATTGTATTAACGATTTTTATGGGCAGTTTATTTTCAAGGAAGATCGTTAAAGATTTAAAGGAGATTGAAAAGTCCTTAGAAAGTATAATAAGAGATGACTTTTCATTTAGAGAACTTACAATTCATGACTCTCTGGAGATTGAGTCTTTTAATATAAATTATAATAAAAATCTGCGAAAATTGAAAATAAATCAAACTGAAACTAATAAATTAATTGATAAACTTGGCGAGTTGAATAATTTATGTATAAAGCAGCAAAACGAGATAATTGAATCGAGAAAGGCAGAGGCTATGAAACTCTTTGCCTCTGAGATCTGTCATGAAATTAATAACCCGCTGTCCTCAATCTTATCGTTTTTAAGTATCATGTATGAAGAACTGCATGATGGTGATTCAAACAAGGATTTAGTTAGAATAATGTTAAAGGAAACCAATAGATGCCACATGCTTGTACATAAACTCTCAGAATATGCAAAAAATAGTATGCTTAATCTTAGAGAAATCAATATAAAAAGCCTTGTTAATGACGCTATAAGGATTCAAAAAGGGATGGCTGCAGAAAAGGATGTCTCATTATTTTTATCAGGAAGTGTAGATGTTAAGAAAAAATGTATGGTTGATACTGCGCTTATCAGTCAAGTGTTTACAAATATTATTACCAATGCTATTAAATTTTCTCATCAAGGCGGTTTAGTATTTGTTTGTATCAAGGATGTAGAAAAAGGGGTGAATATCTCAATTGGAGACGAAGGTATAGGGATACCTCAAGACGAATTATCAATGATCTTTAAACCATTTTTCTCAACTCAAAAGGAAAGCGGCGGAACTGGACTTGGGCTTGCAATAGCAAAGAAAATCGTTGAAAGACATGGCGGGATGATCTCTGTTGAAAGTACAGTAAATGAAGGTACTGTATTAACCATATATCTGCCCGGACAGGAAAAGATTGAGACATGAATATCAGGATACTGATTATAGATGATGAACAAGAGATACTCAAGGCAATGAGTATGATATTAAATAAGGTTGGTTATGAGACTGTAACTGCAGCTTCTGGTGCAGAAGGGATGATGGCTCTTGCAAGGGGCGGATTTGATCTGGTATTTGTAGATCTAAAACTCCCTGATTTAAACGGCTTAGAAATAGTAACCATGTCAGAGAAATCAGTACCAAGACCAGAGGTAATAATAATTACTGGTTTTGCAAGCATAGAGACTGCAATAGAGGCAATAAAACGCGGTGCATATGATTATTTGATGAAACCCCTATCCCCTGACAAGGTTAGAATAACGGCAAAGCGGGCACTTGAGACTGCTGAAAATAGAAAACACCTGCTTCATCTGCAGCAAGAGGTGCAGCATTATTCGGATTTTGAGAGTTTTGTAGGATGCAGCCCTTCTTTAAAAGAGGTTTTTAATGCGATTCATTATGCTGCAAAGAGCGATTCAAATGTGCTGATCACTGGACAGTCAGGAACAGGAAAGGAGCTTGCAGCACGGGCGGTACATTATAATTCTGGGAGAAGAGATAATAATTTTGTGCCGATTAATTGCGCTGCAATAGCCAAAGACCTAATAGAATCAGAGCTTTTTGGGTCAGTAAAGGGCGCATTTACTGGGTCATTAAAGGATAAAGTCGGCCTTGCCATGCTTGCAAATGGCGGGACTCTATTTCTTGATGAGATAGGAGAGACTTCTACAGATTTTCAGGCAAAGCTGCTTCGTTTTATACAAGAAGGCGAGTTTAGAAAAGTAGGTGATCCAAATCTAACAGTAGTAAATGTGAGAATAGTGGCTGCAACAAACAGAGACCTGATTGATGCAATGAAGGAAGGGATATTTAGAGAGGATTTGTATTATAGATTAAATGTTATACACATACAAATGCCCCCGCTCAGTGAATGCAGGGAGGATATTCCGCTTTTGGTCAAGCATTTTATAGAGAAATATGCAAAGAAACGCAGTGATTTAGTGGTAAGGGGTATAAATGATGAGGCAATGAAGGTATTGATGACTTATCATTATCCCGGCAATATCAGAGAACTTGAAAACATTATAGAGCGGGCTATAGTTTTTTCTGATAGGGAATATCTATCCGTAACTACATTACCTGCGCATCTACAGCATGTTGAAAACAAAAAGCTGCCAGTATCGTTACTTGAGGATATGTCTCTAAAGAATGCAAAGTATCACTTTGAGCGTAATTTTATTATAGGGATTTTAATAAAATATAAAGGAAATGTGTCGCAGGCAGCTAATACAATGGACATACACAGACAGAATCTCCAGCAGAAGATAAAGGAGTTTGTCATTGATCTAAAGGAATTGAGGAATAAATGAAGATAGAATAAGGAGCTTTTCTGTTTCCAATTTAATTTATTAACTAACAGAGCGCGGGTTCAAGGCACGTAACCACAACTGTCCAAGATAATAAAAAGGGATACTCAATCTTGTGGGTTTCGTAGGGGCAGGCCTTGTGCCTGCCCAAAGGGTAACCACAAGGGTTACCCCTACAAGTTCTATTTCTAAGTGCGGGAGCAGGTGCCCTCTGGGACACCTGCTCCCGCACGAATTTTTGCACTATATTTTTATAAAACTTACGCCCTTACAGGATTATATTTAATCTTTACAAAATGAATTATTAAAATGATATAATAATATTGTGAAATAAATAACCACATTTTTAAGGGAGGCTGGGGGTGAATATGGAAAAGTGGATAGAGGTATTTAAAGATAACCCTTATATCGGATTAGTTATTTTTGCAATTTTTCTTGTATATCTGATTATTACCAAGACAAAAAATCATAAACATTCTAAGTGGCTTATTCCTTCCTTCATTATAATGGTGTTTATAGTTATAATTGGCGGATCATTTCTTGCCTATAATGATATGGATAAATACAAAAAAGCTGAAACTCCACGTGTTTTACCTAATGAAAGACCTAAGCAACAACCTCTCAAAAGTATAAAACCACCAATAGAAGAACCAGAAACTTTTGAAGCATCTAAACAAAAAATGGCATAACAACAACTGGTGATAATAGTCCTGTTATTATTGGAAGCGGCAATACCACTACTATAAGAGTAAACAAAAAATGAGGATATATATTCTAATCTTAATCCTCTTATTAAGCAGTCCTGTTTTTGCTAAAGAACCGTATAAAGATATTGAAACTTATGGAAAATGTTCTCCAATAATTGAAGGCAATAACAATAAAACTACAGTCAATTGTTATGATATAGACCCAAGGGCTAATAACCAGCTTAATGAACTCTTAGATAAAAACTTAAAACTTTCTCAAAGTTTAAATAAAAACTTAGAGCTTTTACAAAAGATAAAAGAGGCAGAGGAATGGGCTAAGAGGTATCATGACTTAGAGGAAAGTTTAAAGGCAATGGGGGATGATGATACAGACGCTAAAAATGCGTTAGGGCTAATCAAAGAGGGTGAGCTTGATAAGGCTGGAGCTATCCTTGATAAAATCTTAAAAAAGCAGGAAAGTCAGGGTGATAAAACAGCTGAAAACCAATATAACCGCGGACAACTCTTTTTGATGCAGTATAAACCCCTTGATGCACTTCCTCATCTTGAAAAGGCGTATAACTATAGACAGGATAATCCTAAATATGCACTTGAATTTGCAAAATTGCTTCAAGAGCAGAATAATTTTAAAGAAGCCCAGATTGTTTATGAGAAAAATCTAATTAATCTCCGTAAACTTTCAAAATCTAATCCTCCTGCTTATCTCCCTGATGTGGCTGCAACTCTTAATAATTTAGGCATTTTATATAAAGACACACAAAGGCACAAGGACGCTGAAACTGCTTTTAACAAGGCTCTTTCTAATTACCGTAAACTTGCTGAGGCTAATCCTTTTGCTTATCTCCCCGATGTGGCAATGACTCTTAATAATTTAGGTATTCTTTATTCAGACACGCAAAGGCACAAGGACGCTGAGGATGCTTATAACGAGGCTCTTTCTACTTTCCGTAACCTTGCAGAGGCTAATCCTTCTGCTTATCTCCCTTATGTAGCTATAACTCTCAATAACATTGCATACTTAAATCTATTAACCAACGACTCCGAAAAAGGTCAGACATATGTAAAAGAGGCTTTAAAGATCATAGGCGAAATTTATAAAAATAATCCCCCTGCCTATGGAAATGACCTTGCTCAAAGCCTTGGAGTCTATGGGATGATCTTGATTAAAATAAATCCTAAAAACATTAAAAGCTGCGATTTATTTAAAGAGGCAGAGCAGACTGCTTACGCTGAGAGTATCAAACAGGCAGCGAAAGATCAATTTAATGAAAATAACTGTAAATAAATCCTTTTGTATTGTTAAAGATATAAGTGTCTGGCCATAATTATAATCTGTCCCATACGATTCGGTATAACCATCGCTTAATCAATATAAAATAATAAATAAAGCTTTGTGCAATATTCAATTTTAAAACATTACGCCCTTATAGGGCTTATGGATTATTCCTATTATTTATACGTAGGGCTTCACCCTACGCTAGTATATATCGCCCTTTCAGGTCTTTATTAATTGTCTTAACGTGGGAGCAGGTATGTGACCTGCTCCCACGATGTAATAACCCAGCCATAACTTGTCAATTATAGTTTATTTATCCTGCATGTATCATGATATAATAAGACAATGAAGATACTCTCAACAATTGACGATGGAGCGGCATCATTCAATGCCTTTAAAAGTTCATACATGCTGGCAAGGCGGATTGGATATGGAATTGCTGCAATACACGTTGACAGGGGACAGGAATATAGCACTGAGTTTATTGAATCAACGAAAATCCAAGTCAAACTTGTAAAAGAACTTCGTAACATTTCAGAAGAACTTGTAATAAAAATAAAAGAAACTGCAAAAGAAGCAGATGTATATATATCTGAAGGAGTGCCGTCAGAGGAGATAATTAATTTTATAAAAGAAAACGGTGTCTATAAAATAATCTCAATGGGTCATAGTACAAAGACCCTCATTACTCAGAGCGTCACAAAGACAGTATTAAATAATACATCAATTCCAATATTAGTTACTAATCAAGTACAGGACTTTAATAATATCCTGTTCTTTATAGAGGATTCAAAAACCGCAGAAAAAACTATTAATTCAACTATTTCATTCTTAACATCCTTGAAACCTGCAAAAGTCACGGCTCTTATGGTTTTACCACATATTGACGACATATTAAATAATTACAAAAATATAGCAGAGATACCATTTTTTAATGACCCTCCAGATTTAAAGAGAAATTTAGCTATCTTTGAAGCAAATCAACGCAAGGTCTTAGATGAAATAGTTACTGTCTTAAATAATACCGGAATATCCACAAAGGCCTTAATGATATACGGAGATACTCTTGATGCGATCAAATATGAGGCGCAAAAACATGATCTGCTTATTATGTCCAGAAATAATATCTACCTCTCTGACCACTCACTAAATATTCTCTTCATTTAGTGCCGTAAATTTACTGCATGAAGTAATAAAACTCCAATTCGCTAAAAAGCCCTATCAACATGAGTTTTAGAATAAATTCACCCTTCCCTGCCACTTTTTTACTGCACCAGTTAATCCATGACTTTCCTTATTTTACGCCACTTTTGCTCTGGCATGTAACTTGATATAGTAATAATATTGGCATTGTGCCAAACCAGAATTAAGATAGGAGGTGAAAAAAATGGGAGAATTAATCAATTGGATGGTAGCGCTGAATAATACAAATCATGTTGGCTTTGGCTTATTGACAGTAGGGATAATGTCAGGGTTGGGAGTAGTAATAGGTCTTTCTATGGAAATGGTTTTTAAATTATTCAAAGTTGATACAGATAAGATAGATATACAACATTAAAATTGGCATTCTGCCGAACCTGAGTTAGGAGGGAATAAAATGGATTTCTTAATGATACACCTGCCAATGGCTGGCGTTGACATGATGTGGTGGCAGCTAATATTGATAGGTATAACGGTTGGAGTAATTGGAGGCTTTTTTGGAGTTGGAGGCGCATTTATGGTTACGCCTGCTCTAAATGTATTTGGATTTCCGATGGCTTATGCAATTGGTACCGATATGGCGCAGATAGCTGGAAAGTCTATAGTCGCCACCATAAAACACCGAAAACTCGGTAATGTGGATGCAAGACTTGGACTAATTATGGTGATATTTACAGCAATAGGTATTGAGGTTGGCGCAAATTTAATCTTGTGGCTTGAAAAAATCGGTAAGGTTGGGCCAATAGTCAGAGGTGTATACATCGTACTACTATTTGGAATAGGTTTTTATATGTTGAAGGAGTATTTAGACTATTCAAAGAGGGAAAAGGCTGGAGAGATTATAAATGACGGAGCTAAATCTAAGTTATCACTGATTATGCACAAGATAAATCTTCCTCCTATGATTAACCTGAAAAAATCGGGTATCAGGATTTCACTATGGGTAGTTGGCGGAGTGGCAGTGTTTACAGGGTTTCTGGCTGGTTTTCTTGGTGTAGGCGGTGGGTTTATCAGGATGCCTTCTTTGATATACGTAATTGGCTGTCCAACAACTATAGCAGTAGGCACAGATTTATTTGAGGTCATGATTTCTGGTGCATACGGAGCATTTACATATGCAATGAAGGGCAAGGTAGAGATAATAGCAGCAGTAGTTATGTTATGCGGGGCAGCAGTTGGAGCACAATTTGGCACAGTTGCCACACAATATGTAAAAGGGTTAAAGATTCGCTTATATTTTGCAATAACCATGCTTCTGTCAGGTGTCTCAGTTATATTTAAACAGATTTCATCCATGTATAAAGATAATTATGAGATGTTATTAAAACCTTGGATTAAGATTCAGACCGGTCTTACCTCAAAAGAGGCAATAGCTGATTGGATAATGAATAACAAGGCAGCAATAAAGATATGGATAGCTAACCAACCTGAATCCATACAAACTTCATACGGTATGGCTAAATATTGGAACAATATGGCTGGTTATTTGATGCTTGGTTCAGCGTGCGCATTAAGCTTGGTTATAATATACTTGATGTTTAAAGGTATAGCTAATGAGAAAAAGAGTCTAAGTGCAGCCAGAATCATACATAATGCATAGTATAATTTTACAAAATTAATTATGGAGAGACCTTGTCTCTCCAATGGGATCAGATAAATTTAATGTTAAAAACCCTTTGGAGGTTATGAAATGACTAGAATAGAAAAAATAATAGTAGTATTATATCCAGGAATTGAATACAAAAAGACTATTGAATACGGAAGTCAAATGGTAAGTATCCATAATGTGCCTTTAGAGCTTGTAGGTGTAATACCTGATGCAACCCTCTCATGCGCAATGTCAGAGTCAGTATCTTATGAGACATTAACTGAACGTTTTAAAGCCGATGCTAACAGTTTCTTTGAGAATGTTTATGCCTTCTGCGAATCTAAAAATATCAAATGCGAAAGAAGCGTTGAGCATGGAGCACTTGATGATGTCATTGATCGTATTGAAAGATATAATAATAACAACCTCTTGATCATAGTTCCAGCTATTACTAAGGGAGCTAATATTTCTTCAAATTCAGATAGTTGGAAAAAAGAACTGATGGAAACAACTATTTTTAATAAACAATCTCATTGTCCGGTTATTGCAGTATTATGAAAATTAAATTTATTTTGAGGGTTTCACCCTCAAGCTCCCAGAAGGGGGCTTGCCCCCTTCACCCCATAATTTTAGGTTATATATAATAACGTAGATTTATATTAAGTAATTATAATGGGTTCAAAGGGTCTTTGACCCGTTATAAAAACCCTTGAAAATGAATAGGAGGACTTATGATTACAATAAAGAGAGAAGACGATATTTATGATAAGATTCTCAATTTTACAGAAAGCAATTCCAAAACTATTATAACTGTAATATTAGTAATAACGGTCATACTATTTGCATTATTGATAATATATCAAAATTATGTTATAAGATAATGAGTTAATAAATAACATGGAAATACTTAAAAAATTATTTTCTAAATGGAATAGCTCCTCAAAGGAAGCGGTCATTACCCAAGAGCAGTTGTCTTCACTATTTACCTCTCGTTATCATAACTACAAACTTCTTATAGGGGCAAATAATAAGATACTTGAGATTATAAGCGAGATGGAACGCCTGCTTACTGATGAAGGTTTTTTCTATAGTTCCTCATATATAAAATCAAAAACAACTCAGCTTGGAGTTAATGTCTTACGTGCTATTAAAAATCTTGATACAATGGCACCTAATAAATATACAGCCCTTTATACAGCATTTGGAAATATTCGAAAAAAACTTGATGATGTCTTAGAGATCAAAATTATTGAAACTAATTCATCAAATAAATCTAATTATATCTTGTCTTTTAAAGATGTCAGCAGAGATAACATTAATGATGTCGGCTCAAAGATGGCAGTATTAGGTGAGATTTATAAGTTTTCTGATCTCTTAGTGCCTGAGGGATTTGTAATGACCTCTTATTTACATGATCAATTTATGGAATATAATGAAATAAAGCCAGAAATAGACCGCCTGTTTCAGATACATGAAAAAGATAAAATGGATAATATATTTAAACTTAGCAGCGCAATATCAAAGGTAATTATGGCAGCAAAAATGCCTCCATCGTCTGTTGATGAGATATATAAGGCATATCAAAAACTTGAAGAATCAATTGGCTTTGGAGTAATGGTATCACTAAGAAGCAGTGCGTCTTTTGAGGATTCTATAGACAACTCCTTTGCAGGACAATATTCCTCTAAATTAAATATTTCAAAGGAATTCATAATAAATGCCTATAAAGAGGTATTGGCAAGTAAATACAGCCCCACTGCAATTGCTTATCGTCTTAACATGGGACTATGGGATGAAGATATTTCAATGTGTGTAGGGTGTATGGCTATGGTTGATGCATCCGCAGGGGGTGTGATATATACCAGAAATCCACTTGATAATGAAGATGATTCAATCATTATTACATCAGTTTTTGGACTTCCAACTGCTGTAGTAGATGGCACAACAAGCGTTGATATGTTCACAGTTTTAAGGACTAATTTAGAGATATTAAAAAAAGATATTCCCATAAAAAGTCACGCAATAAGACTGCATAAATTAGATGGTTTAATTAAAGAGGAACTTAAGCCTGAATCAGCACAATTGCAGTCAATTAATGATGAAACTGTATTAGAACTTGCAAGGATTGCCCTTAAGCTGGAGGAGTATTTCTTGGGTATTTCTCAAGATATTGAATGGGCTTTAGACAAGCAAGGGAAAATTTATATATTGCAATGCCGTCCATTTAAACCAGTTAGTGCTTACAAAACAAATACAGTAAATGATAAATATATTGATGATATTATCTCAAAAGGGGGTCAAAGGGCATCTTCAGGTATAGCCGCAGGGTCATGTTATATAGTAAATAAAGATGCTCATATATTGACATTCCCTGATAAAGCCATATTAATAGCGCCTTTTGCAGTACCAAAACTTGCAGCTCTTTTGGGACGGGCAGCTGCCGTAATAACACAAGAGGGCAGCTTAGTTGGACATCTTGCATCAGTTGCAAGAGAATATAAGGTACCTGCTATTTTTAATATTCCAAATATAATGGAAATAGTTAAAAATGGCGATGAAATAACAATAGACGCTGATAATTTAGTAATTTATAGAGGGATAAAGGATGATCTGTTAGCAGAGTCTCGGACTTCTAAAAATCTAATGAAAGGCTCCCCAATAGAGAGGATACTTCAAGATGTATTACAAATCATTGCGCCTCTTAATCTATTAGATCCAGATTCCGATGAGTTTCAACCTGAGAGATGTCAGACATATCATGATATTATAAGGTTTTGTCATGAAAAATCGGTAAATGAATTATTTGCATTTGGCAAACTGGAGAAATATTCACGACATACTTGTAAGGAATTGGTAAGCGACCTGCCTCTCAACTATTTGATAATCAACCTTGAGGATGGATTTAAGCGCGAGATTAAGGGGCGCAAGGTTCATTTAAATGATATAAATTCAATGCCTTTTTTATCCTTATGGGATGGATTAATGGCTGTGGCATGGAATGGACCTCAGCATATAGATGTTGGAGGATTTTTATCCGTAGTGATGCGTCATAATAGTGGTGGAGATGCAGTTCTTTCTAATCAAGGCTCTTATGAGAATGATAATTATGTGCTCTTATCAAGTCATTTTTTTAGTCTAACATCAAGATTAGGGTATCATTTTTGTACGATTGAGGCACTTGCAAGCGAGAGAACTTTAGAAAACTATGCAGGATTTTATTTTAAGGGCGGAGCAGCAGATTTTCAAAGGAGAAACTTGAGAATAAAGTTTATTGGAGAGATATTAGAGCATTTTCAATTTAATATATCTCTAAAGGGCGATTCATTAAGGGCAAAGGTTAATGCCTTTGAGTCATCTAAGTTATTAATCAAAATTAAAATTCTCGGATATATGCTGATGCACACGCGGCAATTGGATATGGTAATGTTGAATTCTTCTTGTGTAGAGGAATATCGTACTAAATTTATAACTGATATTGATTCAATGATTTACTCTTAGTTTTCTTTTCAAGACTATTTATATTTTTAGCAAGACTAAATATAGGAGGGCAGAAAAGACACTCTATTTGTATATTTGTAAGCACCAACGTATTATCTATAATGCTAAAATTGAACATTATTGAAAATACAGGTTTCTAAGGGTATGCCGGTGGGGAGAGTCGAACTCCCACGAAGTTGCCCTCAATGGATTTTGAGTCCATCGCGTCTGCCAATTCCACCACACCGGCATTAAGTGTTATATTTTACTATATCTATTTTAAATAAATCTAAATTAAAAAATAATTTTATGTCTAAATATCAAATACTGTGCTAATGCTGTAATAAAAATCAAAATAACTCCGGGTATTGTTTTTTTGTAGATTCCATACATATCTGCCTTAAAATAATCCTTTGTCATGATTAGGCATATATGCACAGGAGAGAGAAGAACTCCAGTATATCCGCTTACAAAGGCAAATGAAAGTCCAAATGCGTCAACTCCATGTATGCTAAGCAGCAGGGGAAATGAACTTGCTACTGACCCAGCTGTAATTCCTGTCAAAAACCCGCTTATAAATGGCAATATAAAAAGTATGAATATTACTGGAACATGATTTGAGCCAAAAAATATACTTAAATTCTTAACAGCACCAGACACTTCAAGCGTCTCTTTAAATAGCATAATTCCTGTAATCAATAATATTATGTCTATGGAAAAACCATGTAAAAAGACCTTTTTAAAATAAGTAAAATCCTTTCTGTAAAAAAATAACAATAATATTACTACTGAAACTAAGGCATAATGCAGCGGAACATTAAATCCTATAACTAACAAAATAAGACCAATTATAGGAACAAAACTAAGAACTTCATTTTTATTAATAGAAGTTGACCGTTCAAATTTGCCTTTTATCTGCCGTATCCCTAAAAATATTCCAGAAATTAACATTACTATAACACATGATAGATTCATAAGTATAAAAGATCGCATTGGTATTCCGCTAATCATTGACGCTAAAACTATGCCGGGATATAACGGGAGAAAAAACTCCCATGGATGACGATACCAATAGTTAATATATGCCTTCAACTCTGGGCTTAGATTCAGTCCTTTTGTTATCTCAGCAACCATTGGAGCAGAAAAATATGCGCCGCCTAAAGACGGCATTATCCCAATTAATAACGGCATTGAAATTGCCACAGCGCGCTTGTTTCTAAGGGTTGCCTTTATAAAATCCATCATCCGTTTAAGGATTTCATGTTCCCTTAATATCATCTCAAGCATTCGGATAAATGATAGGGAGACTAATAATTGAAAGGTTACTGGATTAGTAAATGTACCTTTCAGGGATTTTAGTATATTTGAAAGAGGCATTAAATAAACCACAAATAATACCACTGATGCGGATAACAGTACGTATCCGATATTTATCTTTTTCCTAAGCATAAGGAGAATGATAAAAAATGTTAATATAATTTTTAATATATCATTCATAGTGAAAAATTTATCCTAAAATGTTAAAATATAGAACATCACTAATGTAGCGGTAAAACTATAATAAAATCAAGGAGAAGATTATTATATGCAGATAAGTGTTCATATGTTACTAAATGTTGCTGTCTATTCACTTTTATATATATCTACGGTAGTTTTTATTATAGGAGTATGGTATCAAATATCTGATATATTAAAATCGCCTAATCCATTAGTTATTTCTCAGAATCCTCAGTCAGATAAGATGTCTGGTGTTATCAGAAGAATGGCAGGAGATCTGTTTTTATTTACGTCTCTTTCAAAGGGAGATCGTTATTTATGGATAAATGGGTTAATAATGCACGTAACACTCGCGATATTGATGGGTTTTCATTTATTTGGTCTGGTTTCATATTTAGCAGAACGAGGTAATTATATCCATATCTCACCAGAAATTATGGGGTTTCTTTCAACTATTGCCTCAATTATTGGAGTAATCTTTATAGTTTCGCTTATTATGCTAATGATTAAAAGGAGTAATGACGAAAAAAGCGCTTATTATACCAAATTTTTTGATTATTTTATTATTTTGTTAATCTTTATGATTGGCGTAACTGGGGTTTTTATGAAGATTAGCTCATTTAGCCCTGATCTTCCTGCTGTTAAGAGTTTCATGATTGGCGCTTTTACCTTTCATTCAAAGCCTGTGCCTTTAAATATGTTTTTTATTACTCATATTGCATTAGTAAGTATCTTATTAATAGTATTTCCATTTACAAAATTAATACATGCAGTAGGATTCTTTTTTAGTCCAACAAGGAATATGCCTAATAATCCAAGGGAAGTACGACATATAAATGTATGGGATACTAACAATGGGGACTGACTTTGTTTAACGGGTAAACCCCTCAAGCATTAAGGTAAAAATATATTTTTAATTTAAGGATTAATTAATATGAAACCAAATGAAAAGATAATGGCAATGCTAAAATCAACAGAAACACAATTTACTCCGCCTGAACTTACTGGAGAGATAAAAATTCCGTCTGTCTGCGTTGGCGCATCCTCTGGTAATCGGCCATTTGTTATGACCAATAAGGAGCAGTTAAAGACTCTTGGTTATCCAACTAATGGGCTAGTTGATAATTGGAAAGAGGTATTTCTCAAAAAGATGGCTGAGATGCTGGATAAATATCGCAGCGTTAAGTTGTTTTTAAAGATATGTTCAAAGTGCGGGAATTGCGCAGATAAATGTCATTTCTTTTTAGGCAGCGGCGATCCTATGAATATGCCTGTTGCAAGACAGGATCTGATGCGCAAGGTATATAAGAGATATTTTACATTTTCAGGAATGCTTGGTTTGCCAGGATTTAATAATCTCTTAGACACAGCAGAATTATCGGAAGAGTTATTAGTGCTTTGGTACACATATTTTTATCAATGCACAGAATGCAGAAGGTGTTCGGTTTTTTGTCCATACGGAATTGATACGGCTGAAATTACAATGGCAGCAAGGGAGATCTTAAACAGCATTGGGCTTGTGCAGAAAAATGCTCATGTACTTGTAAATAATGAGATAACTACTGGAAACAATTTTCGCATGTCACCGCTTGCATTTGTTGATATTATTGAGAGCATTGAGGATGACCTAAGGGAGGAGACAGGAATAGATATTAAAATTCCAATAGACAAACATGGAGCAGACGTTTTGATGGTGCTGCCGTCGGCAGATTATTTTGCGCCAGTAAATATTGAATCTCTTAATGGATATGCAAAGGTATTTCATCAAGCAGGGATAAGCTGGACGCTTAGTTCATATGCAGCTGACGGGGCTAATTTTGGCCTATTTGTGCATAATTATGAGAACATGAAATTAATAAACTCAAGGATATGGAAGGCATCACGAGAACTTGGAGTAAAACGTGTTATAGCTGGTGAATGCGGGCATATGTATCGTGTAATGTCGTCATATTCTAATACGATGAATGGTCCTTTTGATTGGCTTTCACCAAAGTATCCAATCCCTCAGCATATCTGTGAGTTTACGCTTGATCTTATAAAACGCGGGGCCTTGAAATTTGATAAAACTGCAAATGATCATTTGACTCCAACTATGCACGATTCGTGTCAGATTGCAAGGGGTTCTGCATTTGGCGGAAAATTTGGACAATTTGAGATACCCCGCGCAATTATCAGGGCAACATGCAATAAATTTGTAGAAATGGATGAGGACACAATAAGGGAAAAGACCTTTTGCTGCGGGGCTGGAGGCGGGCTTTTAGGAGATGAGCAGCTGCCAGTAAAATTAAGAGGCGCAACCCCTCGTATGCAGGCATATACAAAGGTTAAAAGGGAGAATGGGGTTAATTTTATAACCTCAATATGCGCCTACTGTAAGGTTCAATTTACCCATCTGCTGCCGCATTTTGGATATACTGAAGAAGAGGTTGGAGGGGTTCATAAGCTGGTCAGTGATTCGATTATTTTAGGGGTTAAAAATATTTAGCTTTAGAAGGTAAATATGCCATATAAGGTAAATGTTATGATAGAGAAAGATAATTATTGATAATATGGACGTTGTTAAGCCCTTGAAGGCTGTCCTCACATGGAGATACCTTAGAAGAGATAGTGACAACATCGCTTGAGTAAACAGTAATCATTGAAATTATATTGGGTATAAAATATTTTTAGTTTATTAATTTTTTTTAGTTAGTTTTTGGTATAATATCTCTATCATTTTATTGTAATTTAAAGGAGTAAAAATATATTGAGATTTAGAGTTGATCAAAAGAATTATTTTGTATCAAAAATATTAATATATGCTTTCATTATAATACTTCCAATAAGTAGTTTCCTTACCTACACACACGCTCAAGAAGAGTCTAATGAATATTGGGATTCGATTATTTTAACAGGTAAAACACTAACTCTTACCGATGTTGTTAATGTCGCTCGTTCTAATGCTCATATAACAATTTCTGCTCCTGCATTAAAGCGAGTAGAGGACTCAAACCTCCTTCTTAAGGCAGCGTTGACTAAAGATATTCCTGCATATGGATTAAAAAAGATTACAGATTTTTGGCAGGAATCTGTTGATGTCACTGAAATCTCTCCTGGAGATAATGAAACTGGAGCCCTTGAAGATCCAAATATTAAAACATTGATTGAGTTAAGTCAAAACTCTGGAGTTCCATTTAATAAAGAGGTTGTAAGGGCAGCATTGCTGATCAGGCTCAATACAATTTTAACCGGCTCTACTGGTGCAACTGTTGAACTTGCTGCTATTTTAAGAGATTTTTTAAATAAAAATATCTATCCTGTTAGTACCGAACCATATCTTATGACAAAAAAAGATGTTATTAATCCTGCTATAATTGCCCTTGCTATGACAGGGAAAGGTATGGTTTATTATAATGGGAAGAAGATGGTTTCTGGTATTGCCTTAAAACAAGCTGGGATAAAACCCATACGTTTTACAGCGGTTGATGCACATGTAATGTTAGAGAATAATTCAATTGCTGCTGCATATACTGTCTTGATTACTAATGATTTTAGTTTATTGATTGATAATGCTGAGATCGTATATGCAATGACACTTGAAGGCTCAGGCGGAAGTATCTGCTCATTGTATGAAAGCAATCTTCAGTTGCAGCCTTATAAAGGACTGCTTAAAAGCGCAATAAGAATAAAACAGCATTTGGCAGGAAGTTATATTCTTGAAGGAAGTAATCTTTTAAGTAATAATAAAGATAACTTTGACCTTTCTTCTGGGGTATGGGAACTTGGCAAGGCAAGAGAGGTTCTTGATTTAATAGATAGGAATATTTCAATAAAAATTAATAGTCCAGATGCTGACCCAGTTGTACAAGTTGATGCAAATATTGAGGCTGCTAAATCATCATTTAAGTCAATTAACAGCATAAGGACTAAGGATTTGACTGGATTGATATATCCATCTCAAGCGTTTGATAAAGCATATTGGGCTGGTGATATTTTAAGTATAACGACTGCCTCTGCAGGTATTTTATTTTCCTCAAATCAGAGGATTGAAGCAATGCACTCAAAAGGTGTTTTGCAAAAGCAAAACATAATAAATTTTATGGAGCAGTTCAATAATGATACAAAAAGGTATTACAGCAGTATATTATATAGTGACTATTCTATAAAAAATAATAATACTAATATGATAAATACAGATTTTGCTGTCACATATGAGCAATTACAAATAATGATTGAAAAACTTTACTTTATAATTACAACAGAAGCCATAATGTCTGCTGAGATGATGGATTTAAAAAAGAAGGAAGAGCCATCAGGTCAAATTACATTTGGCAAAGGGACAACATCCGCATTGGGAGCATTGAGGGCAATAGTCCCATTTATTGAAAAAGATAATCAATTTGCTAAATACATTAATAAAGCCTTTCATTTTATAAAATCAGGAGATCTTAAAAAGGCGTTAATGAAATAATAACAGGGAGAACTATGATGAAGAAATTATCGGTAAGCGTAGTTGCTGTAATGGTTACATTATTACTTTTTAGTAATATAGCTATTTGTGGAGATAAAAAACAGGCTACAAAAGACTCTAAAAAAACAGATGCTAATGTAGCGGTTGTTAATGGTGTCCAAATTTCAAAAGAGGCATTTGAACGCGAGTTTACACTAATTAAAAGACAGCTTGAGAGTATGGGAAATAGTATTGACAGTGCTAAGATTACAGCCTTTAAGGAAAATGTGCTTGAAAACCTTATAGGAGCTGAACTTTTGTTTCAAGAAAGTCAAAAACAGGGCATAAAGGTAGAAGATGCCTTAGTAGATGGTCAGATAAAGCAGATGACCAGTCAGTTTAAAACTGAAGATGAATTTTTAACAGCGCTAAAACAAGTTGGTCTTACAAAACCTTTAATAGTGGCACAAGTTAAAAGAGGACTTGCAATTAAGCTGCTAATTGATAAGTTGTATACAAATAAGATTGTAATTGCAGAGAAAGAGATAAAGGATTTTTATGACCAAAATCCTAATTACTTTAAACGTCCAGAACAAGTAAAGGCAAGTCATATTTTGATAAAGACAGACCCTACAGATGATGAGAAAAAGAAGGCAGAAAAGAAGAAAAAACTTGAAGATATAGGCGCAAGGATCAAAAAAGGCGAAGACTTTGCCACACTTGCCAAGGATAACTCTGATGATCCATCAGGGAAGGCTCAAGGCGGAGACCTTGGATATTTTGGGCGCGGACAAATGGTTAAGCCTTTTGAAGACGCTGCTTTTTCTATGAAGGTAGGGGATGTAAGCCCAATAGTTGAGACTCAATTTGGTTATCATATTATAAAGGTAACTGACAAAAAACCTGCTTCTACTGTTGCTCTTGATGAGGTAAAAGAAAGGATTAAGGAACAGTTATTAAGAAAGAGGATTCAAACAGAGGTTGCTTTATTGATTGAAAAACTCAAGGAAAAGGCAAAGATAGTTAAGGTTGCTTCTTAGTATTTGAATTTAATTTAAATATTATTGAGATCATCAGGGGGCAAATCAAATTGTCCCCTGTTTTAATGTCCCTCCATATTAGGAATACAGTGATGGAATTTATCAAACTTGTAGAGATAATGGAGAAACTAAGGTCTGAGAATGGCTGTCCTTGGGACAAGGTACAGACCCGTCATACTCTTATTCCCTTTATAATTGAAGAGGCATATGAGGTTATAGAATCGCTACATAATCAAGACCCAGAAGGGATCAAGGAAGAACTTGGAGACCTGCTTTTTCAGATAATATTTCACGCACAAATTGCCAAAGAGCTTGGTGAATTTGATATATTTGACGTAATCAAGACCATTGGCGAAAAGATGATTTACCGCCATCCTCATGTATTTGCAGAATTAAAATGTGACACTCCAGAACAAGTCTTAGCCCAGTGGAATGACCGCAAGATGGAAGAGGGCAAATTTACTGATTCAATCCTTAACGGAATACCAGTTACATTACCAGCATTATTAAAGGCTCTAAAGGTTCAAAAACGTGTATCACGAGTTGGATTTGACTGGGAAAGTTCTATTGATGTCCTTACAAAACTCCAAGAAGAGATCGGAGAGCTTAAAGAAGCTATGATTTCTAGGAATATCCATGAGATAGAAGGAGAGATTGGGGATATTATGTTTACAGTTGTGAATATCTCAAGGCATCTAAAGGTAAATCCAGAAGAGGCGTTGAGTCAGACTACAAATAGATTTTCTGAGCGTTTCAGATATATAGAACAAAAGGCAAAGGAAAACGGCAGAGATTTAAAGGATATGTCACTAATAGAAATGGATAATTTGTGGGAAGAGGCTAAGATCTCTTTGAAAGGGTAGGGGGGTTATGATTTGTCCGAAAGTATTTTAAAGAATGAGGGCTCTGCCCTTTTTATCTACGGGCACCCGCAAAGGGACTCGTCCCTTTGAACCCATTATTTTTTAAATTCCCCTTTTTTAAAAGGGGTGGATGCGGAGCAGACGGGGTATTTAAAGGTTATTTAAAATAATATATCATTTAAAACAAGATTTTTTTACAATTACAACATATGCACAATAGTGTAGGGGCAGCCCTTGTGGCTGCCCTTTTTTATGAATGAATATTAGCCATTCATAAGGTAAAATAGTATGATACACTGACACATAACAATGTAGGGGCGAACCTCTTTTTAAAACGGGTCTTAGACCCTGTTCGCCCAGAATGGGGTAACTGCCTCCTAAATGTTTCATTTTAGGTAGTTATATTTAGTGTATTGCGAATATACTTTTGATAACCACTATAGTTATTTATTTTTTCAAAATTGTTTAATCATCTTCTAAATTTATTCCTGACTGCAAAGGCAAGAAGGGTAAACTGGAGTGGGATTATGGTTTTTATGAGAAGGATTATCCATTTTCCTAATAAGCCTACAGGCACATAGTCAGGTTCCTTATAATATATGGCATTTTGAAGGACTGTTAAAATTATGTTGTTAAATAATGAAATTTTAGGTATTCCACAATTTAATGGTTTTAAACCTGCTGATTCTAGAAAAAAAGAGAAAATAATTATCAGAAATCCAAGAAATATTCCAGCCCTCACGGGTCTTTCTCCATATCCGCTTGAAAGCCAATATAGAGTGGATACGTTGACAATTCTAAAAAACCAATTATTATCCTTTCGTTCCAAATCCTTTTCGGCGTAATGCCATTTTGAGACGCTCTGCTGGTCGTGTTTGCTTATTGCCTGTTCTTTAAGTAGGCGGTATTGAGAGATTATTTTTTTGTCCCTCGTTTTTTTTCGCTCCTTGTCAATGTTTATTTGATATTTCCTAAAGTCTAATAGACCATCTTCATATAGAGCATCCCTGAAAAATTAACTATATCCTCTGTATCATGAGGTCCAGCACCAGTATCTGCTATCATATCTCTGGTCAATACAGTAATTGCAATATCATCATATATCTCAATAGAATTTAGAAATTTAATCAATAAATTAAACCTTGCAACCGACCATTTATTATATAACTGCTCTGCTATATATGAAGGATTTGCCCCTGCACTTACAAGTTCTGACGCAATACTTAAGGTATCAGACTTTGTGTTTTGATACCTAAAAGTCCCTGTGTCTACGGCTATTGCCGTATATAAATTCGTGGCAATATTCTGCGTTATTTCAACTCCTAATGCCTTAATTATATGATACATCAATATCCCTGAAGCAGCAGCCTTTGGCTCTACCCATTTAAAATCACCAAAATCTTCCTCTGTAAGATGATGGTCTATTACTAATCTCTTTATAAAACCAATGCCTGCAATGCCTCCACGCTTGGCTTCATTACAATCTATCAATATCAGATTTGTAGTAGAGTCCTCTGCCGGAATTCCTTGAATTATCTTATCTGAATCAGGTAGAAATTTAGAATAACTCGGCACGCCATCCTTACTAAACATCATAAAAACCTTGCCCATCGTCCTTAATGCTTCTCCAAGTGCAAGCATCGCACCTAAGGCATCACCATCTGGATTTACGTGTATTACCAGTGAAAAATTATCATTTTTCTTAATATAATCAATCAATTCAATTGGCGGTTTCATCTTATAAACTCCTTTTATATTGGACTATTAACCCTTTAAGATTTCAAGTAATCTATTTAATTCATCAATAGAAGAAAATAATATCTCTATACTGCCCTTGCCTGAATTTTCTTTTACCCTTACGATTGTACCAAGATGATCTTTTAATTCATCCTCAATACTAACTATATTTGGATCAACCTTCTTTGGGTTTATTGATTTTGAAGGTATCAGAGATTGTTTGCATAATCTTTCAGTTTCTCTAACACTTAGTCCTGAGGCAACAACCAATTTTCCAATCTCAATCTGTCTGCCCTGATCTTCAATTGACATTATTGCCTTTGCGTGCCCCATTGAAAGCCTTGTATCTTTGATTAACGACCTTATTTGTTCAGGTAATTTTAGCAGTCTAATATAATTAGAAACAGTCGCCCTATCCTTCCCAACCTTTTGTGCAACTTCCTCTTGTTTTAGGTCAAATTCCTCTGAAAGCATATTATAGGCAACCGCAGTTTCAATCGGGTTTAGATCTTCCCTTTGAATATTCTCAATCAATGAGATCATCAATAGCCCTGCCTGATCGGACTCTTTAACTATACAAGGCACCTTAGAAAGCCCTGCAATTCCGCTTGCCCTCCAGCGTCGCTCACCTGCAATAATCCCAAAGCTTCCATCTCCGTTTCTCTGAACGAGTATCGGCTGAATCACACCCTGCTCCTTTATAGAGACAGCAAGTTCATTAAGTGCAGTATCATCAAAGAACTTTCGCGGCTGGTTGATGTTCGGAATGATTCTTTCAATATCTATCTCAAGCACTCCAGAATTTTTCTCTGGAATAAGGGCACCAAGTCCCTTGCCAAGGGCATTTTTCATATAAAAATCTCCGTTATTATCATCTCTTGCAATAAGTCATGTTCATCATCTACTGCGCCAAGGGCATTTTTCATCTTAACATCTCCTTTGCAAGGGACATATAACTCTGCGCGCCAGATGAACGAATATCATAAAACATAACAGGCTTACCATGTCCAGGTGCCTCTCCAAGGGCTACATTTCGAGGGATAACCTCCTCAAATACCTTTGTACCAAAATATCTTCGCACCTCATCAGAGACCTGTTTAGAAAGCGTATTTCTTTTATCAAACATCGTAAGCAATATTCCCTCAATCTCCAAAGATGGATTAAATGAATTTCTCACCAAATCTATAGTTTTTATCAACATACTGAGCCCCTCAAGGGCATAATATTCACACTGCACTGGGATTAACACTGAGTCCGATCCAGTTAAGGCATTTAGAGTCAGCAGCCCAAGCGACGGAGGACAGTCTATAAATATATATTCAAATCTCTTTTTGATAGATTTAAGGGCTTCTGATAACACATACTCCCGCTTGACTCTATTAATAAGTTCAATCTCTACAGCTAATATATCTATAGTTGAAGGCACGATAAAAAGATGGTCATAAGGAGTTGATACGATTAGATCAAAAACATCCGTCCCATTTGTATAAATATCATAGACCCCGTGGATAACCTCATCCTTGATTATCCCAACCCCGCTTGTAGAGTTGCATTGAGGGTCTGTGTCAATTATCAAGATGTCCTTTCCAGCAAGGGCGATGGATGCGGCAAGATTAATTGTGGTGGTAGTCTTTCCGACTCCGCCCTTTTGATTAGCTACTGATACGATTTTTCCCATCTATTTTTTTAACATATAGTGCAGGTAAAAGGGAAGTTATATTATTGATTAACCACAAAGGAAATCCATAAACTTGCCCTTGCTTGTCATTTAATCATGGCATGAGATATAATATAGACAAGACAAAAACAGTTTATTTACAATTTGTAAGTTGTACTTTGCACCAACGATTTTTTATAGATGAAAACAACACAATATTTTAAAAACAGTGTGATGGTTCGTCGTCCTTATCTTAAAGCTGAATGGATAGAGTATGTTATTAATAATCCGATTTGCGATTTGTACAGTAGTACAAGATAATGGACGTTTAAGGCAGTGGGCTTAGAGGTTAATAAATATTTGCGGGTTGTTAAAGAACCTGATGGTGAGACAATACATAATGCCTTTTTTGATAGAGGGTTTAAGCCGTAAATATAAGGATAAATTGAGATGATCTTTCAATATGACAAAGAAACCGATATGCTTTATATCAAACTCGCTGAAGGTGTGAGTATTGAATCTGATGAAGTGTCAGAGGGTATTGTTTTTGATTATAATGAAGCTAATCGTGTTATAGGTATTGAGATTGAAGATGCAAGCAAGTTCGTAGACTTGTCTCATATAGAGATGTCAGCACTGCCTTCATATAGTCTTATTTTTA
>JADFXP010000013.1 GCA_015233465.1 Candidatus Magnetominusculus dajiuhuensis | reverse complement strand
GCAGACGATCTCACAGATGGCTATATTTTTTGAGGGCAGATTGAATCTGGAACTGACTTTATGATATATTAAGAGGGTGGCTAATGAATGAGCCATTACCCTTGACACAGTTTAATTTACAGACCCGATATACTCGTCAAGACTGGGTCTGACAGTCATCCTATACTTATTACAAATTAAGAATCAATGGAATGTCCCGTTTATAGTGATATAGACGGGACATTTTAAAGCTCCTTAAATTTAACGATTGTTGGTTTAATACTAATATATTCAGCCTTTATTAGCACCTGTTTTTGCCGGGATTAAGGAGGCCTAAGGGGTATTTTAATTTTTTAATAGAGAAGAGGAGTATGAATGTCTATCTTTTTTCAAAATAAACACTCTTACCTAATATTACTGAAATTGTACTAATTAACAGATTAACTCTCAACATCAACAAGGTTTAAGGATTGTTCTATAGTTTTTTCTGACCAAGAATTATCGCCCCAATAATCTCCAATAGTAACGTTTACTTCAACAGGCACTTTCTTCAAGAAAAATTCGCCAGCTTCAATCATCTTTTCTGTAACAATATCAGCTATCTTTAAAGCCAAATTATTTGGGGCTTCAATGATGATTTCATCATGAATAGTTGATATAATTTTAGTATCTCTACCTAACAGAGCATCATAAATAAGTACCATTGCTTTTTTCTGAATATCTGCCGCTGTCCCTTGAATTGGAGAATTTAACAATTCAGTTCGATGAGCATTAGTCTTCCAATATCTCGTTCTGCCTGATTGAGTTCTTGTCGTAACATTATTCTTGCCAGCTGATTTTTCTGACTTTTTAACATATTCCGCTATTCCATGATATTGTTTTAAAAATGTTGAAATATATTCGGCAGCCTTCTCTTCATATATAACAGAATTATAGGAATTATTAATAGCATCTTTTAAGCCTATTGGTGTCATACCATATAAAATTCCAAAATTGATAATTTTAGCAGCCTTTCTATCTTCATCGTTATTACTTATCCCATCAATAGGTCTGCCTGATATTTTAGAAGCAGTAAGTTTATGTAAATCTTGACCCTCAATAAATGCATTAATCATTGTCTGATCATTAGCAATATCAGCAGCAACTCTTAATTCTATTTGTGAATAATCAGCACAGATAAGTTGATAACCCTCTTTAGCCACAAAGCATTGCCTATATTTAATATCTTTTGGAATACTTTGAAGATTAGGGGCAGACGCACTAAACCTGCCTGTTACTGTGCCAATCTGATGAAAGGTACTGTGAATTCGGTTAGTCTTCTTATTTATTGCATTAAATAATGACTTCGTATAAGTTGACCTTTGCTTATGTATCTTGTGATATTCTATCAGATTTCCTATAAGTGGAAACTCATTAGCTTTAGATTTCAATGTTTTCTCTGACATACTATCAAAAACAACCCCTATAGATTTTTTAATAGCAGGTAAGACTTGTTTTGCACTATTGAAGTTTATATTTCCTAAATATGATACCAGATTCTCCTTTTGATAATCTTCAGCTTTCTGTAAGTCATCATCAATACTCTTCAATTTGTCAATATCAATTTTTATGCCTGTTAGCTCCATTTGTGCTACTGCTTTAATACATTGAAATTCCAATTTAGCAATTTCTTCAAGTCCTTTAGAGCTAAGGATATCATTCATTTCTTTGAATAAATCTATCAAGACTTTAACATCTCTTAAGGCATGATATAATTGAACTGTTGTTAAAGGACGGATACTCCAATCTAAATGGCATTCATTTTTATCTATGGTTTTCCTCAAGAATCTTTCAACAACCCTTTCAATAATGAAATAGTCATCAGAATTATCAACTCCGCAATTGATGAGCTGTGCTGCCAACATAGTACAAAAGAGATTTTTAACATCTAAGCCATAATGACTGAGAAACTTTACACTAAACTTGGCATTATGAAATATCTTTACAATAGTTTCATCTGAGAGTATATCCTGCAATGCTGAGAGGTCTTTAATTTTAAGACAATCTATTATCAATGGGGCTGTTATTGGCGAAGAGATTTGTATTAGACTTATAACTCCATGATACGGGTCAAAAATGATCCTTTCTTTTACTTCCATAGTCAAATCATCATAGTTATCAGAAGTGTTTAAGGCAGTTTCGATTCCTATTCCTATTATTTTTGAACCCTGTAATTTAACTATGGCACTTAGAAGCTGCACTTCAGTTTTAATTATAATATAATCGGTGGTATCTACCTCTTTTTCAACACTTGTGTCTTTCGCAATGGAAACAGTTTCATCTAAAATTGGACTATAGTAGTTAATTCCATCTATTACCCATTGTCTTATATTCAGCCCATTCTTATAGGCATCGGAAGGGTCTTTGCCAAGGACAACAGGCCACCTCTTAGCATTTGGATATTGTTTTAGCCATTTCTTCCATGATGCAATTATCCCAGCGTCATCACTATCCAATGATATAAGTATAAGTCGAGCTTGTCTTAACTTATCTTTCAATACATTATCAGGTTTAATTTGAACAGAGCCAAGGGCTATAATAGTTAATAGATCACCTGCTTCTTGATGTAAAAGCATAGCATCCAGCTCACTTTCTACTATAATAAATATATTAGAATCTCCAAGCACCATAGGCACTGTAGAAGAGCCTGAAATTAAGAAGTACTTTTTGCCGTTCAGATATTTACTTTCTTGTTTAGCAACACTAGCAGACAAGCGTAATCTAAGTCTTTTAACAGTTCCATCAACAATTAATGGAATAACCAAGCCTTGAGGTGTCCAAAGTTTTTTTTGCTCACCATAGTCATTTAAAATTTTTGATAATCCCCAATCAGTCCTTTTAACCCATAAATGCTTAGAATTACAACCAAGACTGAACTTAGTGATAGTCTCATCTGTCAATCCCCGCTTATGTAGTCCTTGAAATATTATAGCACTCAAAGGAGCATTATTCCAAAGTCGGTGTCTTGATTGCTCAACAAATTCATTAGCTTCCTTCTGCCAAAGGTCTAAATTTTCGACGTCTGGCACATTAGAATTTTCAAAAGTAGTTGGTGTAAGATCAGAGATATAATTTGAATTGCTATACATTGCACAAGCAGCTTGATGAGACATTTTACGAATTTGCATTAAGTAGTCAATAGCATTACCTTTTTTTTGGCATACTCTACACCAGAATCTCCCGCCGTATTTAAGTTTGAGATTAGGCCAAAGTTGCATTCTATCAACTCCATCTTTACAATAAGGACAAATTGAAGTATAATTTCCGCCGTAAGTAGACGATAAATACTTCACTTCATATCCGTCTTCTACAAATAAATCTATAATAGTTTTGCATTTATTCATGTTTTCACTCCTATTTACACATAACTATCATAACTCTCATATAACTATCATAACTAACGAAACATCTGAAAACTTAACAATATCAATACTTTTACGATGTATCAACACTATCTAATGAGGGTATGATAGTATTAGAGAAAAGTTACAGTTATAACATTTATGTCTATTATTTTCTATAATAACAGAAGTTAGTAATTGAACCCTCATACCCTCATAACTCTCATGAGTTAATGTATAAGAGTGTTCCGTTAGCTTGTTAATTGTTATTTGCATCAATTAGTTTTATATCCAGATAGAGTATAATAGCCCCACTTTTAAACTTGAGTACTTTTTTAATCTTCTGCCCAAATGATGTACTGGTTAAAACTCTATGTCCGTTATCCATGCACCATTGCTTGTAACTATTGTAAAGATCCTTAGCCTGTATCTTTGAACCAATAGATTTGATAATACAGTCATTAAGAAAGTGTCCCAGAATGTTTTCCTCCGATTTATATTCCTCAGTTGCTACCAGAACTTCAATTGGTGGTTTAAGACCAATTCTCTGCCATTCCAAACATCCACGCATCAACCATGCCAAAATACCGCTTGCCTCAGTCTTTAATTTGCTCATAAGATTAGGGTCTCTCTTACGCTCATTAGCTTCCTTTGGATCATCAATAAACGAGAATTCAAATGGGATTAAATGAATTCTCTGCCAAAGTGCGTATTCATCTGCTCCGACATGAGGTTTGTGATTGGTAAGAAGCATTAATGTAAACATAGGCTTAAAATCTACTTCATGTCTGCCATATAGTTCCCTTCCTGTAAGTGTGTCTCCTCCAACTAACCATTTTATTTTGCCAATATTTAGTTGCCTATTGAGATCTGTTTCACTCGCCCAGACTAATCGTTTACCCCTTAGCTTCATTATATCAGGAGAAGGCCCTGCGCTTGATCTTGATTGACTTTGTTTTAATAACATTTCAGCCTGAATTGGCCCTACATAATTTCCAAGTACATTTCTGATAGTTTCAATTAATGTAGTTTTGCCATTTCTGCCCTGACCATATAAAATCGGAAAGACATGGTCTATACATTCTCCTACTAATGATGAACCAAGTAGCCTTTGAATATATGCGATTAGTTCCTTCTTGTCATCAAATGTGTCCTTGAGGAATTGTTCAAATGCTGGCGAAGGAATATCTAACCCAGTCCATTCCGCCTTTGTAATTGTTTTGATATAATCATCTGGCTTGCCATTTCGCAATTGTCCAGTCTTTAAGTCCAAAACGCCATTAGGGCAACCAATGACCCATGAATTGTTGTCCCATTCATCACCTGAAATTCCCAGTGAATTTCTACCAATTGAAGATAGTTCTATGACACTTTTTTGTCTGCTTAGCGTATTTAATGAACTGATACGCCTTTCAAGCATTTTTATATTATTCTCAAGTTCAAGAACATTTGCATTCTTGTTGTCTTCTATAATTTGCTCTTTTAAGGCATACAATCCATTAAGTTTTTCTTTATAGATATTAACAATTTGACCCGTTGCAGCTAAAGCTTCCCACCTTGTGTCCTTATCCCAATATTGATTGTGCCATATAAACCATTTGTTAGCTGCATTGTCATAAATAAACTTACCTCTGAATTCCTCTGAATACAAATCAGCATCTTCTTTTTCATTATTAGCCAGAGAATCCATTACTAACTCATCAGGGAATTTACTATTACTGCTATCTCCTTCAGAATCAAAACATTGTCTCAATTGTTTAGTCTTTTGCTCAATCAAATATTTTTCTTGCTCTATAGCATTCTCTACCATTTCAGTGTAATCATCTTGTACTGTTTGCTTGTTCATTGTTAAATACCTCCTTATTTATCATAAAATCTTGGACGATAACCCGCATTAATTCTGACAGTGATATTGCTTTGATATTACTAAGATTAACTATGTAGTCATACATGGCTTTGTTTGCAAAAAAACTGATACAATAAAGATATTCTCTCTGTTTCATTTTTTCTCCTTGATATATATAAGTAGTTTTATATATAAATGTCCTAATGAGAATTGAGGCTATGTTAAAGAGGAAACTAACATAGGCATGTATGCTCCTATGTTTGATTTTATTAGTATAATTAGAAGCAGAACCACTTCAAGACAGCATACGATATATTAAAGTTATGTAGCTTTTTTAATAAGTTGTCTTATAATATTGATATCCTTATCTTTATAAAAATTTGTCATATCAAATAATGATAGAATAGGATTAATCATATCTATTTTTTTGTAGTTAGCCCTCAGATATGTATTGAGTGTGTAAATATCCTTAGAATTGTTATACAGTTCCAATGATATATTTTCAGTAACATAATAATTATGCTTCATTAAATGTATATCCCTTTCTGATTTCACTAAATTCTTTATCTCAGTAAATGACATACCCTTGCAGCTTAGGCAAGTACAATTATTTTTTAAATTTTTATCTATAAATGAATTATAATTTATCATGCAAGGACTTAAATCATTGGGACTTAGGTAACAGCTATGAAGAGCATGTTGCATCCAACTTGTTGCATCCAATGATAAAATTTCAAAGATTCCTTGTTTTGCCAAAAATGCTAAAAGTGCTATTTTTTCAAATGTAGCAGTTCCTAAAATATGAACCTTTTTAATTCCATCTTGATAAAATTTTATTAGAAACAAAACTATATCTTCCAATGTCATATTTCTTACTGGAATAGAAAAACCGTTATATCCAATATCTCCTATTTGGGTTTTAAATACTTCATATTGCTTCAAATTATAGCATTGGATAGGGACATACAGATTTGTTTTTGAAATATATTTGTGATGGAGTTCCGCTGTCTTAATAGCCCATTCCACATTGTACGGCAGTTTCTTTCTAAACTCTTTTTCTCGCTCATATTCCATCCCTCTTTGCGATAGCTTTCCCTTTCTTATTGTTATTATAGGATAATCCAAAGTCATGATTAATGTAGGCTCTATATCTTTTGCAGCCATTATTACATGTTCAGGCGTTAAATTCAAATCATACTTAAATGGACTATATTTTTTTGAATATTTAATTGGCAGCGACGGGGATGATATTATCTTCCCACCTATAGTCTCTGTTGTATGTATATCATATCCGCCACAATCTAATAAAATATTTATAGCTTGCGCTTTATGTATTAGCTTTGTTGCATTTATTACAGACTTTTCATCACAACAATGATCTACAACATTCAACAATATATTGTTAACCTTCCGACTTGGTAGATTATTCATCCCTATACCTGCATAATAAATATTTAGCTTTCCCATTATGCAACCTCTTCTAAAGATTTGAATCTTGCTAAGATAGTTGTCAGTTTTATTTTTGCATTTTCAATTTCACTAATTTTCATAATCATTGGAGCAGTGCTATTGGGTAGATTAACTAATATTTGCCCTATCTCAACAATTTCATCAAATACCCCTGATGGTTCATCATTAGAAATCGTATTACCCTGGTAAGGTCTAAAATCAACTTGATATTCATTGGCAATGCTTCCAGTTCCTATAAATCCGTCTAACTGTTTATTCGTTATTACCTTCCAATGATTATTCTTAGAAAAATCAATATGCTGTTTTATAGTTTCAGAGACGTTTTTTGTTATTATTGGCTCAAGTTCCTCTGCTGATTTATCTATATTATCTTCTTTTGCAATATCGACAATCTCTTTTATATTCTTTCTCATTTTCTCAAAGAACCTTTTAGGAGTATTGTTATGAACAGAATAATCCAATGCATCTTCATTGAGATTTTTACTGAAACCCAAATAAGTATTATAAAACTCACGGTCTTTGCCTAAGCGGTTAATCATCGCATCTATTACATCATCTTTCCTGTGCTGTTTTTTATTTATTATAGTTTCTTTAAATTTAATAGTTTTCCTATCGCCGCCTTTAGAGTATCTTTTAAAATCTTTACCTGAACTCATCAGAAAATTATACAAGTCTCTAATTAACTTAGTCTTTTGTGCTGCCATTAACTCACCCATAGGGGGATTTAAGTAGTTGTGTGCTTTTATCATAACCAATTCAGTTTCATCAGCTTCATTGCTTGATTTAATTAAGCACCTAATTTCTTCAACCTCATTAGATATGGCTTTTGATACTATAAGCCCCCCGCCAACGCAATAGTATTTATCACTAATTTGCCTAATATCAGGGATATCATTTTCAATTGGTGTTTCAAAGTCTGACAGTGATGTAATAATTTTGATGTCACTTGGTTTCAGATATTTAAAAATAGGGGTAAAATCTTCCTGCCCATGAGCAGAATTGATTTTAGGGTCTTTTTGAACTGAGGGATTTATTTGCTGATTAACTTCTATCATAAAAACCTCACTCTTTGAGATTAAACCACTAATGCAGTTTAGCTCTTTGAGTTCGGTTTTGATAGACTTTTGCTAAAAGTTTCGGTCAAAGATATTTAATCATATTCTAAATTAATTTAACATATGTGTTTTATAATGTCAAGTATTTATTATATATAAAATCAAAAAATATTAAGTTATTATGAAGCTATTTATAATAATTATAACGTTATTAATACGTTATGGTCTGTTAACAAAGAAATCCCTAATAGAAGGCCTATCATTAGAGTTTATATTTAGATTAAAAAGGTTTTAACGGACTTAAAACAACTCCACCTGAATTACATACCAGCAAATACTCATTACATTGCAAGTGATGAATATCTGAGATTAATTTAGCAAACCCCACTGCCTCCAAATAAGATGAATAAGGTCCCTGCCATATTCCATTGCGAGTCTCGCTAAATGTAGAACCTTTTTCCTCTGGTAGTTTCTTTTTGACTAAATCTGAACTATCTGATCTATGGATAGAAATAAATTTGTTGATCCAATTGATATATAAGAAAAACTGCTTATTGGAGTTTGCATTAACCAGTGCATTTACCGTTAGAAGGCTGTTATTTAGTGTTTTCTTGGTCGCCATGTTATACTCCTTATATTATAAAATATCTTATTTTAACATAATTATTAAGTGATATATATGTTGTTTTAATTAATTGGATAAAAAAAATTGCGGTGGTTTGAGGATATTATATCTTGCCTTTTCATAACAGCCTTCCTATTGACATTAAACTGCTAATCACGGCAAGATATAATTATAGATAAAATTATGGTTGTCTTAAAAACAACCGTAATATTGGGATAAGTAACGCTAATGATCTATGCCGATTCTCTTTTATCATTCTCATCAGTATCGTCAAACCCCTTGTCATTACTGAGGTGTTCTTTTGATGGTACTTCTGATGTATTGTCATAAAATGACGATATTTTCTTATTTATACTAAACTCAATAGGTGTACCCTTCATTTCATGCTTAAATATTTTAAATTCAATCCCAATTGATGAAAGAGTAGTCCTAATCAGTTCAAGTGATTTTTTTAGTTTATTACTTGATTTTGGAAAGGTATTATCGCTGGATTTTACATTCATACCTTTTGACAACGTTTTAAATGCATCATTCATATAGCCCTTCCAAGAGATTCGATTAAACATCAGCTTTATGACTGCTTGCGCCAAGGTAGATTCCTGTAGAATTTCATCAGTTTGATGTGATTTATTTTTATTATATAATTCTAAAAACAATTTACCTTTACCTTCTTCTAAGGCTTCAGCTATAGCATAACCCCATATAGAAAAGTCTGCCATGCGAGACAATCCGTCTAATTTAACATGAGGATAGATGCTCATCGCCTTTGACAAAGTGCTAAAAATCGCACCAAGTATATACGGTCTCACTTTCTCAAATTCTTGCCAGAAATCTTTTTCCGATTTCCTTAACTCAGGCTTAATTCTTTCTAATCTAAGCAAAATTGACCGATCAAGCAGGTCAGGATTGTACACGCTTTTTGTAATGCCGTTAAGAACTATAGAGCGCTTCATCTGGTAGATGACATCGTTATCATCCGTTCGTAATTGCCGTTTACTGAAGCCGCCGCCTGTAATTATGGAGCAGAGTATGTTCGATACAGTTGATGAAATGTTGCTAATGTTATCAAATAAAATGAGATAATGATGAGCTGAAACCTGAATAAGCTCTCTTTTTCTTTTTGACATTATCAAAGTTTCCGTTATTGAAGGATCAACTATTTTTTTGATAATCTTTCCTGCCATAGTTTTTCCTGCACCCTGCTCCCCCGATAAATCTAAAAGAGGACGTGGTATAGACGGAATAAAATAAGCAATCAATGTAACCATAAATAAGAATTGATCGTCATCCTTAATATTAATGAATTTGAGAATATCTGTCACATTTCCGCCTCTTTGTGGCATAACTTGATTTGCCTGATGGTTATACCGCCTAAATAATATTGGAGGCTTAACGATTTCCCATCCCTTATCGTTAATCTCAATGACTTTACCTTTTTCAAGTTCATAATATATCGATTTATCTTTCTCAACAATTCGAACATCTAACTTGATCTCAGGGCTCTCAAATATTGCCACAATTCGGAATAATGCGATGTCCTCCTTTATCTCCTTATCAGAAAGAATTACGCTGAATAGTTTCTTATTAATATACGACCAATAGTCTCTGAAATCCTTAGATTCAATTGGTAGAAGCTCGTCCATAATTGACATATGTGGCTTTTTTTGCTGATCATGGAATATCACCATATCCAAATCCTTTATTAAGTCATTCAAGGACGGCCTTCCATTTTTCACTGTAGGTTGTGCTGACATAGAAAATTCTTGTCCCTTATTGACCTGCTGCATTTCTGACAACTCTGTTTTAGCTAAAATTGACTCGTTCATATTAAACGCCTCCATTATTACATTATTACTAATACGACCTTCTATGTAAGACAAAAATATGCCTTCAAAGTTGGTATATCATAAAATGTTATTAGAATATGGAGTTATTAGGAGGGCAAATACAAAAACCCAATTCAGACAAACTCCAAGCCATATACTTTTGGCTTAGATTCTCACCGAATCAGGTATTAGATACTTGACACAGCCAGTCAATATATCTTTAAAGTTAGAATGTCTAACTATTTAAATATAATATATTTCTAATACTTATGTCAACTAATAAAATACCTTATAAAAATACATTATATAGCAGCAGGGTATTCAGCAGAATTTTATATTATGCTATAAGTGGCTATGATATAACACCAATATGTCCAATAATATCATATATATCTTAGAGCAAGATCGTCATAATCGTCATAATCGTCAAAACCAGCATAGGCATAGACTTTTATTATGATGATACATCTTAGTATTTATCATCATATAATCATATAGTCGTCATTTTTACAGATTGCTACCTACATTTAAGGATAAAATGTACTTAAACTAATTAAACTATCGCAATCGCAAACCCCTCAATATTATTATACAAATTATGAAGTGTGTCTATATTTTCGGGGAAGATCATCCCTTGCAATTTATATTAAAATTCTGCTATATTATAATGTAATTAGATATAACATATTTTACTAATTATACAAAGCTTATAAACCAGAGTTCCAAAGATGGATCTCAAGCTTAGCCGTAACGCTTGAAATTTGTTTTTGGAGTTCTGGTTTTTTTTTGCTTCAAAAAAATCAAGTGTAGTTTTGGGTTCTATTATAAAAAGGAGGTGTGACACAGGATTTTAGCTTAAATTATTAATTTATAGAGCATATTAAATTATTAAAAAGTGAGTAATATTATGAAGATATTAACAATCAAAGAGATTTCTCAAATTCTAAATGTAAAAATCAAGACGCTTTATCAATGGGCAGAACTCAATCAAATTCCACATATTAAAATGAATGGCTGCCTCAGATTTGACTTAAATGAAATCGAAAAATGGGTTCAGAACTGTAAAAAGGGCGGAATATTAGAGTATAATAATAATGACTCTCAAGCCAAAGGCCTCAAGAAAGGAGGGATAAATTAATGGGGCTATATAAGAGAGAGCAGACTTATTGGTTTAGTCTTCAATATGAGGGACGCAGAATTCATCAATCTCTTAAAACTGATAATAAGAGACTTGCTGAAAAATTATATGCTAAGACGCTTACTGATATTATCGAAGGCAGGTATTTCAAGAAGGATAAGGCTAAGGAGATTACTTTCAAAATGTTGGTTGATAAGTATATGGCAAAGTATGAAAAATCAAGAGATGTTACATCAATAGTCTCATTGTTGCCTTTTTTCGGCACTTTAACTCTTTCTGAAATCTCAACAGAGCTTATTTCAGATTATCGTGAGGAAAGATTAAAGAAAGTGAAACCTGCTACAATATATCAAGAACTTGCCCTTATGAGAAGAATGTATAATGTTGCAAGAAAGGAATGGAAGTGGGTTAATGATAATCCTGTTGCTGATTTATCCTTTTCAGTAGGCAATAGTAATGCCCGTGATAGATGGTTGACTGTTGAGGAAGAGCAGAGATTGCTGGAAGCTGCAAGTCCAGAATGGGTCAAAGAGATTATAGTATTTGCTTTGAACACAGGTATGAGGCGTGGCGAAATTCTAAACCTTGAATGGAAGGATTTAGATTTTTCAAGACGGCTAATTACTGTTCAAAAATCTAAAAATGGCGAGAAGCGATCAATCCCAATGTCAAATATTATACTTGTGATGTTAAAAGATAGGAAGATAATTGATATTGGATTGAGAGTTTTTTCTGTGACTGAAACAGCAATGAGAATGGGATTTGATAGGGCATTAAATAAAGCTAATATTGAGAACTTTCATTTCCATGACCTTAGACATACCTTTGCAACAAGACTTGTTCAAAACAGTGTTGACCTGTATAAGGTTAAAGAACTATTGGGACATAAGTCAATTCAGATGACTGTAAGATATGCTCATCATTGTACAGATAGTTTAAGATCAGGGATTGATATTTTAGACAAGTGTTACAATAGTGTTACAGTGGGTAAAAAAGGAATTGACATAAAGGGCGGAAACCCTTTAAAATCAACGGATGCCCTCTTAGCTCAGTAGGATAGAGCACAGGATTCCTAATCCTGGGGTCGCAGGTTCGAATCCTGCAGGGGGTATTTTTATTTATGCTTAAAATCAATGGTTTAACTTTTTAAAACCATCTATTTTTGAGGCACAACTCAGGCACAAATCTTAATAACATGTCAACAAACCACTAGTTATTCCCTTCTATCTATTATAAGGCTTGATAATCACCTGCTTGCAATATTTTTTTTGTGGGCAGTTTAAATTACAGGCACGTTTAGGATTACAGTTTATAAAGTTTGTTTACTACATTAATAAGCATATCTCTATCTTCATCGTCAGCCTTTAGGGCTGCGGTAGGATTGTGGATTAATTTATTTACTATTCCAGAAGCCATACCTTCTATAGCTTTCTTCTCTTTTTCCCCTATACCGTTAAGTCTGTTAAAGAGTTTTGCAAGTTCATCAGTTTTGATTTGGTCAGCAGCGTTTCTTAGTGCAATAATCGTTGGAACTGCATATAGGGAGGACATCCATTTATTAAATATCTCTATTTCTTCGGTTACTATCTGTTCTGCTTTACTAGCTTCAATTAAGCGTTGGGACATATTTGAATCAACTACATCCTGAAGATTGTCAATGTCGTATAGATACACCCCGTCAAGGTCTCCAATCTCAGGATCAAGATTTCTTGGAACAGATATATCTATCAAAAACATTGGTTTGTGTTTGCGTTTTTTAACTATAATCTCCATGTCTGCCTTTGTTAATACAAAATTGGAAGCGCCAGTTGAACATATTACAATATCCGTGTTTATAAGTGAATTCTTAAATTCCTCAAATCGTAGAGGAGTACCGTTAAATTCAGAAGCAAGTGCCACAGCGCGTTCATAGGTCCTGTTTGCTACCATTATATCCTTTACACCAGTTCGCGCAAGATGTTTTGCAGCAAGTTCAGCCATTTCTCCAGCGCCAAGCAGCATGAAGTTCTTATCAGAAAGCTGCTCAAATATCTTTTTTGCAAGCTCTACGGCAGTATAACTAATTGAGACAGCGTTTTCAGAGATACTGGTTTCAGTCCTGATTCTTTTTGCAACAGAGATAGCTTTTTTCATTAGTTTATTGAGGATTAAGCCTGTTGACCCGGTTGACAATGCCAGATCATACGCATCTTTAATCTGTCCCAGAATCTGAGGCTCTCCTAGTACCATTGAATCAAGGCTTCCTGCTACTCTAAATATATGTTTAACCCCTTCCATTCCAGTGTGTTTATAGAGTGCGTTATCAAGTTTTTCAAAGTCTATATTATGGAATTCAGCAAGAAATCTACAGGCTGAATTAACGGACTCTATCTCATCAGAGCCGCTTAGATATAATTCAACCCTGTTACAGGTAGAGACAATGAGGGCTTCGGCAATGGTGTCAAGCTCAAGCAGTCCCTTTAAGCCCGGAACAATTCTATCTTTATCAAAGGCGAGTTTTTCCCTTAATTCAATATCTGCGGTTTTATGATTAAGGCCAATAGTTATTATGCTCATAGAAATGCGTGTTGTCCTTTTAGCAAGAGATCAACCCCAAAAAATGTAAATAATGTCACAATATATCCCAAAATTGCCAGAATTGAGCCGCGTCTTCCGCGCAGTCCAACCTTTCGTCTAAGGTGAATTATCATTGCATAGATTAACCAAGTAATAAGCGACCAGACTTGTTTAGGCTGCCATAGCCAATAACTTCCCCATGCTGTCTCAGACCATAGAGAACCAGATATTATTGCAAGCGTCAAAAGGAAAAAACCAGTTTTTATTAAACGGTAGTTTACATCATCAAGTATATTGAGACTTGGAAGACGTTTAAATAGACCGCTAAGTTTCTTTGATTTAACAAAATGATACTGTATCAAAAACATTATCCCTAACCCGCATGAAAGTCCAAATGACGCATAGCTTAGAAATGCAAGCATAGTATGTATTATAAGCCAGAAACTATTAAGCACAGGGGCAAGCGGTTGAATCTCTCTGGGAAATGCGGATGAGATAAGCATAAAACCAAAGACCCATGGCATTATGAATGAACCAAGAAGTCCTATTTTATAGCGGTATTTAATTAATAAAAATATTAAAACAATACTCCATGTAAATAGAGATATTGCCTCATGAACGCTGATTGCAGGCATGTGTCCTGATAATATGAATCGGTCAATAAGATTCAAGGAATGAAGGAAAAAGCCAATAATTGCAGCACCTGTCATGCCGACGGATGTATATCTGCTGCTTTTTGTGACCTCTACAAATCCTAGAATCATAGAGATCATATAAAATGTCAGCGCTAATTCAAACAATATTATCATAAGAGTTATAAATTATAACATAATAAGTAAAAAAGATAAAGCATGAGATTATGGGTTCAAAGGGACGAGTCCCTTTGCGTGGATTTTTAATGGGCAGAGCCCCTTAAAGAGATAAATTAGACCCCTAAATAAGCCTCTTTCACCAATGGATTATTAAGCAAATCTTCTGTGCTTCCTGATAATTTAATACTTCCAGTCTCTAAGACATAGCCTCTATTTGCAATTTGAAGAGCCATATTTGCATTTTGTTCAACGAGTATAATTGTAGCCCCGTCATTATTTATCTCTTTAATCACCTTAAAGATCTCTTTTACAAATATAGGTGACAGCCCCATAGACGGTTCATCAAGGAGTATTAATTTTCCGCCGGTCAAGATTGCCCTTCCCACTGCAAGCATCTGCTGCTCTCCTCCGGAGAGTGTGCTGCTTTGCTGATCTATGCGCTCCATTAGTCTTGGAAATAACTTAAAAACCCTTGATCTATCTTCTTTGATACCTGAGTTGTCTTTTCGACCCCATGCTGCAATGGTCAGATTTTCATTAACTGTTAGATTTCCAAATATCCTTCTGCCTTCAGGGACATGAGTGATTCCTAAGGAGACTATCTGATGTACTGCTTTATTTTTTAAGGTCTTCCCCTGAAATTCTATATTTCCACCATATGGAATCATTCCAGATACTGCCTTTAACATTGAGGTTTTACCAGCGCCGTTTGCTCCGATTAAGGCAATTATCTCGCCTTCATACACATTTAGCTTAACTCCATTTAATGCAGATATTTTCCCGTATTTAACGGTTAGATTATCTATATTTAATATATAATTGCTCACTGATTAATATCATCTCCAAGATATGCAGCCAATACCTTTGGATTATTTCTTACCTCATATGGGAGACCTTCGGCAATTGTTACACCAAAGTCAAGCACTGTGAGGCGTTCACATAATCCCATGACTAAAGACATTTGGTGTTCTATTAATATAATAGTCAGAGAAAATTCTTTTTTAATCCATAGAATTAAATCAAGAAGCTCTTTTATCTCGCCTTGATTCATACCGCAGGCTGGTTCGTCTAATAATAAAAGCACAGGATTTGTGGCAAGCGCCCTTACAATTTCGAGCCTTCGCTGAATTCCGTATGAGAGATTATTAGCAGAGGTCATGGCATATTGTGCAATATCAAATTTCTTAAGTAATTCTATTGACCGCTCAGTGATACGCTTTTCCTCTTTCCTATATCTTCCGATATGAAACAACGCCTCAATAAGAGAATATCCTGTATTTGCATTAAATGCGGTTCTGACATTATCTATAACGCTTAGACGATTAAAAAGCCTGATATTTTGAAATGTCCTGCCAATTCCCATTGATGTTATTTCATGGGGCTCACTCCCTGAGATTTCTTTATTTCTAAATATAATACTACCTTGAGTTGGACGGTATATGCCTGTCAGGATATTAAAAAATGTTGTCTTGCCCGAACCATTAGGACCGATTATCCCTAATAATTCGCCTTCTTTTAGATCAAGATTGAAATCAGAGATTGCCCGCAGTCCTTCAAAATAATGAGATAATCCCTTTATAGTTAATATTGTGTCCATGTATGAATATTTAATGAATTTGCTGTGTCTGTCTAAAATATATTTTTCATTAATATAAGAATTTTATAGTTTGAGTTATTAAAAAACTGTTTTTAATGATACGAATTTAAAGTTTTATTATTCTTTTTTATTGTGCCTTTAACTTTAATATCTCTGCGGCATTAAGATCCGTAAGTAATGAGATCTTATCTATCTCTATTCCTGAACTTAGCATTTTCTTAGCTATTTCTAACTTTGTTTGATTTATTCCTTGAGCCAAGCCTTGCTGTATACCTTGCTGTATACCTTGCTGTATACCTTGCAGCATCCCTTGCTGCATCCCTTGCTTTTCAGCGAACAATATAGCGCCTCGCTGCAGATATATAAAATCCAGTCTCTTGAACTGGACTTCAAGTTCAGCTTCACTCATTCCCGCTGTGTTTACTATATCAAATGCCTTTTTAATCTCTATCTCTTTATCAAAGGTTTCAGGGATATACTCAAGGCTGCCAGCATTTTTTATAAAATATATCCATTTATCGGTTATATCCTCTAATTGCGTTGAATCTTTATTGAATTTTGGAAGTTCTATAAATATTAGCTCAATCTCATCAGCGTATTTCAACAAGACTTCTTTTTCTATCAGCTTAAAACAGGTTATTAACTTCTCAATCTCTGGAAACATTATAAAATCAGTTAAGGTAAGCGCTATAACAGGCTCTAAACTTTTGAATTTTTCTGCTGAAAGCAGTTGAGATGAATATGCCTTAGCAGCATTATATAATATCCGCTTCTCAAACCCCTCTACATTGAGTACCTGCATCTCAATTATAACACTTTTACCATTTCCAAGCCTTGCCTTGACATCCACATATGTATCCTTCATCCCCTTTATCAAAGGTATCTGATATGGGTCAACTATTATAAGGTCTTTTATCTTTTCGTTGTTTTCAAAGACTATTACAGAATTTAGAAAACTGATTAAGATGTCCTTGCTGCCATCTCCACCAAAGACCTTTTTAAAGGCATAGTCTGTTTTTACATTCAGAAATCTCATACTCTATTGTAACATAGATAGCGGTTATTTATTCCTTAAAAATCTGTCAATCGCTGGTTTAAAAAATGAAAATTCTCTTAATCCCATAATTCCATTTGGTCTATAGATCATTAAAATTACTAGCAGCAAAGGCATCAACACCATTCTCCATATCCCTAGAGGTCTCAGTAACTCAAGCAATATTGTGTAAACTGATGCCCCAAGTATTGACCCTCCAATTGAACCAATACCGCCCAGATACACCATTATCAACATCTCTGTTGACTTGATTAAATCAAATGACCTTGGGCTTATAAATTGAATGAGATGGGCATACAATGCCCCTGCAATTCCTGCAAAAAACGAGGATAACATAAAGGCGCGCACCTTAATTTTTTGTGTATTTACTGTCATAAGCGAAGATGCTGTTTCATCTTCCCTAATAGAAAGCACGCCTCTGCCATAACTAGAATTAACAAAATTCCTTATTATCCAGACTGCTATAAATGTCCATAACATAACCCAAGGGAGCGTTGTAAGCCTTGACATCCCTAAAAATCCCCTTGCCCCACCTACTGAATCAACATTTTCAAGTCCTGATTTTACTATCATATTAAATGATAACGTTACTATAGCAAGATAATCACCCCTGATTCTAAAAGACGGCACTGCTACTATTAATCCAACAAATCCTGCGCATATCCCGCCAATCAATACAACAATTGGAAATACTATTTGCCCAATATCATTATTAAAAAACCTGACAGAAAGCATTGATGAAACATATGCACCAACTGCCATAAACCCTGCATGTCCTACTGAAAATTCCCCCATATATCCATTTATCAGATTTAGACTCAGAGTTAAAATTATATTTATTCCAACGTACATCATTACAAGCTGGATATATTGGTCAAGAATATTATACTGATGTATACACAAAGACAAGGTCATCCCTGCAGCAAAAATAATGATAGAGATAATCAGTCTTTTTTTGATTATTTTGTCAAAATTATTGAATAGTTCGCTCATATCTTCACATTTCTTGGTTTTCCAAATATCCCGTATGGTCTAAATATCAGCAGTATAAAGAGTAATAAAAAGGATATAAGATCGCGGTATGTAGTAGGCAAAAACACCATAACTGCCACCTCAATTGCTCCAAGCGCATAACCCCCAAGCATAGCTCCTCTGATATTTCCAATCCCTCCTACAACTGCCGCAATAAATGCCTTCCATCCAACCATTATCCCCATATATGGATCTATTACTGGATAAGCTGCTGCATAAAATACCCCTGCTGCGCCTCCAAGTCCTGCTCCTATTGCAAATGTTATGGATATGATCTTATTTAGTGGGATTCCCATTAAAGGCACTGCCTGCATATCCCATGAAATTGCCCTTATTGCCATACCGAGTTTGGTCTTTCTTACGAGGAAATCTAATCCTATCATTAAAACTACTGAAAATGTAATTATTATTATCTGCACCAAAGACAATGTTAATCCTTTTATATTATATATAGTGTTTTCAATCAATTGTGGTACATGCTTAGGGTAAGGGCTTATGGCAAGCGTTAGGTTTTCTAAGAATACTCCAACTCCAAGGGCTGTGATTATTACTGATACCTTAGGGGCATTTCTAAGCGGTTTATAGGCTGTCCGTTCTATGGTTACGCCTAAAAGCGCTGTTGCAGTCATTGAAAGAATAAGGGAAGGTATAAAACCAAAATTAAGATATGTGGCTGATAAAAAAGTGATAAATGCCCCGATCATAAAGAGATCTCCATGGGCAAAATTGATCAGCAACAGTACGCCGTACACCATTGTGTAACCAAGCGCTATCATTGCGTAAATGCTGCCTATCTGAAGTATATTTAAAAGCTGCTGAAATAGATAAAGCAAATTATTTATTTTGAGAGCGCTGCCCTCAAACTCCCGCAAAGGGTTTTAAAACCCTTTGAACCCTTAATTTAATATACGTATTATAATATAGCAATTGTTAAAGGGTCAAGGGAACGAGTTCCCTTGCGGGGATTTTTAAGGGGCAGAGCCCCTTGAGGTTGCCTCATCAGAAAACCATTTAAAATCGCCGTTTTTAATCTGTATAATAACTGCGCCTTTAATTGGGTCTCCTGAGTCTTTGGTATATGTGATATTTCCTGTAATTCCTTTATAATCCTTAGTATTAGATATAGCGTCTCTAATTGCCTGCGGATTGATCTTTCCTGATTTTTTTACAGCATTAATTAGTATCTGAAATCCGTCATAGGTAAGGGCTGCTACATCATCAGGTACAACTCCATACATTTTTTTATATTTATTAACAAAATCAACGGTTAATGGTGCCGTTGAATCTGAGGCATAATGACTGCAAAAATAATATCCCTCGCAATCAGGCCCGCAGAGTTTAAGCAGGTCATGACTTCCCCAAGCGTCACTGCCTAAAAACGGCACTGTAATTCCAAGCCGTTTAGCCTGCTGAATCTGAAGAGGTACCTCTCCATAATAAGAAGGCAGAAATATAATATCAGGAGCAGCATTTTTAATCTTTGTAAATTGCGTAGAAAAATCCCTGTCTCCTGTTGAATAGGTCTCAAAGGCAGCAATAGTACCGCCTTGAGCCTCAAAGGATTTTTTAAAATATTCAGCCTGACCTTTTAATACCTCTGATGTTACGTCAAAGAGAACTGCTGCTCGTTTTGCCTTTAGATTATTTAGTGCAAATGTTGCAAGTACTTGTCCTTGAAATGGATCAAGATAACATACCCTGAATGCAAATTTTTTTGGAAGTCCGCTTCGAGGGTCTATTGTGGTCTTTGGATTTGTGGAGATAGGGGTTATAAAAGGTATCTTTGAAGATTCAGCAATTTCTGAGGCAGGTATAGCGCCTCCGCTTGCATTTGGTCCTAAGATTGCTACAACATTGTCTTGTGTGATGAGTTTTTGAGCGACTGATGCGGATTGCTCTGGTCTTGCAGCATTATCTTCTATAAATAGTTGTATCTTATATTTCTTTCCTGAAACCTCTAACCCGCCGGTGTCATTTATTTCCTTTGCTGCCATTAGGACTGAATTTTTACAAGATGCTCCAAATGCAGGAACATCTCCAGTCAACTCTGCAATAACTCCAATTTTAATGACATCTTCCTTGGTTTTTGAGCAGCCTGTAATTATCAATGTCAGGATAATCAAAAATAAGATATATTTTTTCATATTGCCCTCAAGGTTTATTTTGCAGGAGGAATAAATGCTTTTTCAACTAGTTTCTCTATTATTTTAGCAGGTTTTGTGTTATGTTTTGCTGCTAAGGCATTTATCTTATCAATATACTCTTGTTTGAGTTCAAGTTTTACAAGCATTGAAGGATTGCTTGGAGGCGCAGGCGCAGGAGTTGGCTCGGGCGCAGCGCTTGTCTCTTCTGGAGGTTCAGGTTCTGGCGCTGCTGCTCCGCCTGACTCATGAGAGTTAAAACACGCGGTTACCTCATCTCTTGTAAAGTATTTTGCCTTGCAAACAGCACATAAATATTTTGCTCCGTCACGATGAAATACTACTTTTTCCATTTATGCTCCTTTCATTATTAATCTGAAAAACAAATATCAACAAAGAAATGTTCATTATCTATTTTAAATGGTATTATCACACTTGGCAGTTTTAGATGATGTATTTCCTGATCCTTTCCAACAATTATTGTAGGGATAGATGCCTCAAAACTCTGGCCATTTTCAGAGAGTTTCTTTCTTGCCTGACCAGAGATCATATTTGTAATCTCGCCAACTGCGTCGCAAACCTCAGCGTTTATTGTCTCATGTGATTCACCTAACATATTTGAAATAATCTTTAATATTGAGCCTTTCGTAAATGCTATTGTCATACATCCCTTTGTTTTGATGCCTATTCCTGTGATACCAAGTGTTCCTGATACCTCTGCTAGGGATTTGTTACTAGTTTTAATATAGGGCGTTCCAGCAACTGGTTTTACAAATGCCATTGTTGAAAGGACATTCACAGTTGCTGTTATAAAATGATTTGCTAGTTTAACATTCATAAGTTACCTCTTTTTTAATAAAAATTTCTAAACGAATATCCTAAGCCATTGACAAAATCCTTGCAGCAATCTTATCAAGGGGCAAAATATCAACTTCCTTAATTGCTCCAGTCTTTATTGCTTCCTTTGGCATTCCAAACACAACGCATGACTTTTCATCTTGAGCTATAGTCTTTGCGCCCTGATCAAACATAAGTTTAATGCCCTTTGCTCCGTCTGCTCCCATTCCTGTAAGTATTACTCCAATGGCGTTTTTTCCAGCATATTTAGCTACAGATTTAAATAATACATTAACGCTTGGACGATGACGATCAACTAAAGGCCCTGCTTTTACCTGCACATAATACACTGCCCCTGATCTATTTAAAAGCATATGTTTATTCCCTGGAGCAATCAGCACTCGTCCAACTGTAACCCTGTCATTATCCTCTGCCTCTTTTACTTCCATAGCGCAGATTGTGTTTAAACGCATTGCAAATGCCTTTGTAAAACTCTCTGGCATATGCTGAACTATTACTATGCCCGGCGAGTTTGCTGGAAGCGCTGTCAGCACCTCTTGAAGGGCTTGAGTGCCTCCTGTAGATGAACCAATTGCTACAACCGTGTTTGTTGTCCTCGTTATTGATAGTTTACTAATTGCAGGACGATCGACCCTTATCGGGGTAGTTGTCTTTCTTACACATATCTTTGATGCAGCCTTTATCTTATCTATTAATTCTACCGACATGTCCCCAACTGAATACGCAGTGCCTGGCTTGCACATTACATCAATAGCCCCTGCGTCAAGCGCTTCCATTGCAAGTTCTCCGCCTTTTGGAGTCAGTGAGGAAACTACGATAACAGGCATAGGATTATGCTTCATTAATTTACGCAGAAATGTTATTCCATCCATACGAGGCATTTCCACATCTAATGTAATAACATCAGGTTTTTCTGCTACTATTTTATCACGCGCAATATATGGGTCTGGGGCAGTTCCAATGACTTCTATTGAAGGATCATTTGAGAGTTCTTTTGCCAATATCTTTCTTACAACTGCAGAATCATCTACTATTAAAACTCTTATAGCCATTCGTTTTACCTTTAACGCCTTGCTGGTTAGGGGGGTCTATGACCCTTTGGGGGCGCAGCTCCCAACGTTTATTAATTACTTTTATATAGATAATCGTACTAATAACGGAAATTCTTCTATCTTAACGCCAATTGTGTTTGAGTCATCTACCATTATGTTCCATTCATCAATACTAATATTATTGACCTCAGGCACACTTAAATCAAATACATCTTCAGAACTGAATATAGTTGTCAGCATCTGTCCGCAATAAATATTTAGTAGCTCCTTTACTGCGTCATTAGCGCTTTGTTTAATCATCTCTTCATCATCTATGCCTAAGATATTTGCCGCTACTAATTTACTCATTCCACCATGAAGCGCCATTTCAATCTTTCCATGTTGAAAACCAGAAAAATTCATTGATACGTGCAGATACTCGCCATCTTTGACAATCAGATCTTCTTTTTCAGCTTCCTCTATAAACATAAAAGCCAATTGTTCTAAGACTACTTCAAGCAGTCTTAAAAGCGTTTCTCTATCTTCACTCTGCATCTGAGCAGATCTTTTATTTATTGGTTTTAATAAGCCTCTGCCAGGACTTCTTTGATATTGGTCTGTCATACTTTATCGCCCCCTGTGGGATTGTGTGGGATAGACATTTTCACTCTTCATCCTTTTGCACCCCTAATGATTGATCTATAATATCCCTTAAAGCCTCTGGCTGAAACGGCTTTCTTAAATAACCTTTAATGCCCTTTTCTATAAGTTCATTTATACGCGTCTTGCTGCCTTCTGTTGATACTACAACTACAGGCACTGTATGCAGCAGGTCATCCTTGAACATCTCCTCTATCATTGCTACCCCGCCCATTACAGGCATATTTATGTCAACAAATGCCAAATCTATCCAGTTATTATGGAGTACCTCTAATCCTACCTTACCATTTTCCGCCTGAAATATCTTATTTACAGGGACTCCTGTCAACTCTAAGGTTTTTATTACAACCGCCCGTATTATTGAAGAATCATCTACTATCAATATATTGTATGCCATGTTTTCTCCATTAATTATTAAATAACTTTAGCGTTTGATTGAATTGGTTAAGTGATTGACTCATAATATTCTCAATCATTTTCGTTTTTAATTTCAAGCGTTTTAAGGCATCTTTGCTTAAATGATATTGCAGTCCTTCATCTCCGACTCCAATTCCGCTTGATCTGCTTATATTATCGGCAATATGTACAATATCGGTTATAAGTTGATACTGTCCTGTTTTCCCTTCAGGATCATGATGGTATCTTACAGGGATAATAAGACTTTGTGGCAGTTCCCAGATTTCAAGTAACATAGCCCCAAGTTCTCCATGATCTATCCCAAGTATCTTTCTCTCAGCAATCTCAAATGATTCTCTATTTGCCTTTGAATGTTTCATTATCTCTGTAAAATCGTCTTCAACAAATTCAACAAGGATTAATTTCCCTACGTCATGTAATAGAGATGCCGTAAATATTTCTTCTATATTTTCAATCTTCAAAGCGTTACAAATGACTTCAGCTATAATTGCTACTGCTATAGAGTGTGTCAATAGATCGTCAGAGATTAAGTCAAATCCCCTTAAAGGCTTATTTAAAAGGGAACAAAAAGCAGCAGATGTAATTATTTTATACATCTGAGCCTCTCCCATTATTTTAACAGCGTCCATAATGGATGCAATCTCACCCTGATGTTTATATGACTCTTTATTTGCTATCTTTAATACAGAGGTCGTAAGGCCTGGAGACAATCTAATGATCTTTATCAAATCAGGCAGTTCTGTTTTGCCGTCTTCAAGTAACTCCATTATCTTAATCGGCCCATTTGATATTGGAGGAAGGGTCATAAGTTTCTCTATTATTTCATCTCTTTTCATACCAATTCTCTTTCAACGCCCTTTGATTTAATTACTACAGTACCTGTTGAAACGTCAATTGAAAGGGTGCGCGATACTGCCCCTCCTGCATCTACTGCCTTTATAAGTATACTGTTTTTCCATAATAATTTTCGTGCAACTGTAAGATTTCTCTCTCCAATCTTAAATAATCCTTTGTCATCTAAGATTGACGCGCATCCTGCTATCTTGATTATTAATCGCTTCTTATCTGCACCATAATCAAACATCTTATTTAATAATATTGGAAGCCCTGTATCAACAAACATATACGGTTCTTTTTTTGCCTTTTCAGTATCTATTGAAGAAATAGGAAGCATGCAGTGTATCATGCCCGCTACCTTTATCACTGGATCATATACTGTCACTCCTAGGCATGAGCCAAGTGAATATGTAACTATATAATCATTTGGATTACTAGAAATCTTCATATCAGAAATTCCTACAACTACTCTATTGCAACCGTTTATTGGCATTATCTTATATAAAACCCTCTTTTAAAGTTAAATGATTTATGTGTTTTAATCTTTTATATTTTTAGCAGTAATAGTCTTTGCAAGTTTGACAATTCCCCCAACATCTATGATTATACCAACTTGTCCGTTTGAAAGTATAGTTCCGCCTGATATGCCCGGTATGCCTTGAAAGTTTTCTCCGAGACTCTTTATAACCGTTGATTGCTGGCCAAGCAGATTATCTATTGCTATAGCTGCCTTATTGCCTGAATCCTCTACTACAACTACCAGCATCTTTGTTATATCTGTCTTAGCATCTTTTACATCAAATAAACCCGCAAGGCGGAATAATGCTATCAACTCGCCCCTGACCTTTATCATCTCTATTGTCCCAAAGGCAGTCATTATATCGTCTTGTTTGGGGTTAAGTGATTCAACTATAGAAATTGTAGGTATTATATATATCTCTTTTCCAACATTTACCAGCATTCCATCAATTATAGCAAGAGTTAATGGCAGACGCAGTGAAAATGTGCTGCCCTTGCCAAGTTCTGTATCTATCTCAACTGTCCCTCTTAGAGACTCTATATTTCTCTTAACTACATCCATCCCAACGCCGCGTCCAGAGACATCTGTTACAACATCCTTTGTTGAAAAACCCGGTAAGAATATTAGATTATGTATTTCATCTGCAGATAGATTTTGTCCTTCTTTCAGAAGTCCTTTTTGCATTGCCTTTTTTAAGATAATATCTTTATCTAATCCCTTTCCGTCATCACGTATCTGAATATAGACATTCCCACCTTTATGAAAGGCATGAAGAGAGACCTTTGCAGCCTCTTTTTTCCCAGCCCTTACGCGGTCATCAGGGTTTGCCTCTATTCCATGATCTATTGCGTTTCGCACAAGGTGAATCAATGGGTCGCTTATCATCTCAATTACAGATGAATCTAATTCAGTATCTTCGCCATACATTGCAAAATTAATATTTTTATTGCTTTTCTTTGCCAAATCTCGAACCATTCGAGCCATTTTCTGAAAGGTTGCCTTAACAGGCACCATTCTCATCGAAAGGCTTGAGTTTTGAAGTTCTTTGGTGATTTTATCCAAAAGCGCTAGATTTTTAAGGAAATTCTTAGATGCAGCCCGTCTGACATCTTTATCTTGAGAGATCATAGATGCTATGATTACCAATTCACCAATGGTGTCAACCATTGCATCAAGCCTGTCTGCATCCACTCGCAGCGCCTTTTTAACCTTTATCTTTTCAGTGCTTTGTTCTGTAGGAAGGTTCTGACTGCGTAAGGCATGGGCAACGTCTTTTGGTTTAATCCCTTCTTTTACTAAGAATTCTCCTAGTTTAGAGGAAGGATCGCCAAATATCTCCTTAGTCATAACCGCAGTATCTATTGCCTCTTTAGTAGCCTTGCCTTGATCTAAAAGTATATCACCAATACGCTTCCCATCTGGAGCTATGTATTTTGGTTCTGGTTTAATGATTGTCCTGTTTTCTTGGAATGCCTTGATGCTCTCAAGTATACTATAGTATTGAGTCTTAATAATATACGTTCCGCCTGTATCAAGTGCTCCCTTTATTTGATCTATCAGGGTCTTTAACATATCTACTGTGTCAAAGATTATATCAATGCTTATGGCATTTAAGGGAACCTTGCCAGAACGCGCATTATCAAGTAAGTTTTCAGCATGATGGGCAAGTTTTTCGGTCTCTGAAAGCATTAAAAAGCCAGCAGTGCCTTTAATTGTATGAAATACCCTAAATACAGCGTTTAATGTCTCAGAATTTTCAGGGTCAGTTTCCAGTTCAAGCAGATGAGTATCTAAATAGTCCAGATGATCCCGCGCCTCTCCTACAAAGTCGGCTAATATTGACATATCGCCTTCCAGATGCGCCTCTGTCTCGCTAAATTCAGGTTGAGATTCTACCTTTGCTTCAGTAATATTCTCTACAGCCGTTGATTCAGCTTCCTTTTTTGCATTTTCAACAAGTGATTTTGTGTCATGAGTTGTAGAAAATCTCTGTAATATATATTCTTCAGTGATGCTTAATGTAGAACTCGTTCCAGATAAATAACGGAATGTCTCAGATAACCAGTCTTTAAACTCAAAGAGTCTGTCAGTGTCTGTATGCAGCGAATTTGCGGCAATATAGTCCTCAACTACATGACATATATTAGATATTTGATTTAGACCAAGCATCCCTGATTCGCCTTTCAGGGTGTGTAGTATGCGTTTTAATTCTGAGAAAGATTCTTCAGTTTTCTTATTATCTAGTTCAAGTATTGCATTTTCAATCCCCTCAAGGGTTTCTTCTTGTTTTGAAAGGAATTCAGAAAGTATCTCTTGATTAACATTTTTAGGGAGTTTAATTGCTGGAGCTGGTTTTTTAGCTGGAATATCTTGTTTGACAGGAGCAGGTTTAGCTGGCGCAGGCTTAACCGCAGCAGGGGCTATTTTTTCAACAGGGACAGCTTTTTTAACTATATTAAGTCCTAATTCTTCTGGAAAACCTGCTTGGTCATCTGATTTGCCGTTAATAATAACCTCAAAAATGGCTGCTGATGCAGAGGATAATACCTTAAATGCAGCATTATTATCTCCAGCATCACCCATAACTATCTTCTTTGCAAGTTCAGCGCAATATGCAGCTGCCTTATGGATAAGCTCTTTCCCTTGCTCAGAGGCTTTTGTTGAGATTTCATCAAATGTGCTGTTAAGATTTGCGATGTCTTGCAGACTCTCAACATCTGCTGTGCTGATGCTGGATGCAAGATATTTTACTAAATCAGAAAGTGTGCTTTGTTTTGAAATTTCGCCTCCCTCACTTTCTGGTTCTTTTGGTTCGGTTTTACTCTCAACATCTTGTTTAACAGCTGCCTCAACCTTAGGAAATCCCAGTTCTTGAGGAAACGCAGTTTGATCATTAGGTCTTCCATCAATCACTATTTCTTTAATTGATTGAGCTGCCATATATAGTGTATTAAATGAGGCGCTTTTGTTTTCAACCTCATCCATAACCATCTTTTTTGCAATTTCAGTACATTTAACTGCTGCCTGATGTACAATCTCTGGTCCGTTTACTGCTGTCATTTCTGTTATAACTTCATAAGCTGAATGTAGATTTGCTATATCTTGCAGACTATCTACCTCAGCTGTGCTAAGTGCCTTTACCAGTTCTTCAATTAATATTGGGAGATTTTTCTGGATAGGAGTTTCATCTGCTGCAGGCTCTTCTGTTTGCACTGGTTTTTCTTCTGTAGCAACTCCGCCTCCAGTGACAATCTCATTTAATGATAGAGATGCAGTTGAAATTATCTCAAATGAGGTTTTTTTATCTTCAACCTCATCCATTACCATCTTTCTTGCAATCTCTGCGCATTTTACAGCCTCTTGATGGATAAAGTCTTGTCCCTCTTCTTTTGCCATGAGAAACAGTTCTTCATATATTGAATGTATATTTGCAATATCTTGTAAGGATTCAAAGTCAGCCTCTTTTATCTTAGAAGCGAGGTCAGTGATTATCTCTATAATCCTTTGAGGATATGCTGCATCATGCTGTGCTAATATTTGAGCAGATTCCTCTATAGCTGCTGGAGGGGCTGAATCTATTGTTAAAGAAGGTTCTTCAATCTCAGTGTCTCCGTTTAAAATCCCAGACATGTATTTTACTGTCTGATATAATGTATCTATTACTGCTTTTTTATCATGAATATCATCAAATAAGATTTGTTTTGCAATCTCAGAAGCAGTTTGAGCCTTATTAGAAATCTTCTCTTGTCCTAATTCTGATGCCTCATTTTTTATTGCTTCAAATGAATTTAGAATAACCACTACATCTTCCATCTTTTCAGCATTTGCCAGTAATATCATAGATGAAAGTTCATTAATAGAATTTTGTAATTTTTCAAAGCCTGCGTTATCTAAATCTATTGGCTGATCTGCTGCTGGTTCTGCTGCAATCTCAATAACCTCAGGTATCTGGGTTGAATCAAGGGCATTGGCGGTCTCCTCAGTAGTAACAGCAATTGACTCTTCATCATCCATACCAAGTTCGTCAGGAAAGGCGATGTCTTCAACTGGACGAAAGTTTATAATAAGCTCTTGTAATGCAGTAATGGTTAGTGAAAGTGTTTCAAATGCGCCTTGCTTATCAAGTTGGCTTTCTTTATTTATTATTTTTTGAATGATTATAACGGCCTTTGATGCAGCCTTAAGTGCTACTGATTCACCGCAAGATTCGGACTTAGCGCTAATTTCTTTAAATGAGGTTAGGAGTGAGGAAAGGTCGTCAGGATTTTCAAGATCCATCTCTATAAGGTTTAATGATATATCATTTATAGCATTTATTAAAGGTTCTTTTGACATCTATTTCTCCGCCAATATGACGTTAACAATTAAAATATGTTCTAAAAATATTATAGTTTAAATATTTTTTTTATCTTATCAGCAAGTGTTGTCGCAGTAAAGGGTTTGATTACATAATCATTAACCCCAGCCTTAGCAGCTGCAAGGATGTTTTCCTTATCTGCCTCTGCCGTTACCATTAATACAGGCAGTTTAGCAAGCGACGGAGTTTTTCTGATAGAAATAAGCAGCTCAAGTCCTGTCATATTTGGCATATTCCAATCTGTTACAACAAAATCAAATTTTTCTGACTGTAACATCCTAAATGCCACTTCGCCGTCTTCAGCTTCTTGAACTTGATTGTAATTAAGTTGTCTAAGCAGATTACGTACAATCTTCCTCATAGTAGCAAAATCATCAACTACGAGTATCTTTAGATCATGTGCCACTACCGCCTCCTTGATATTTATACTGTAAAATTAAAATGTTACTATTTCTGTATATTATATTCTTCTTCTGTCATTAAAATCTATATTAAATTATAATTATTTTTCTTTAAAATACACAGAGGGTTTTATAGCCTTAAGCTCTGACAGCTGTCCAGTGAGTGACTCTGCATGTCCAACAAATAGTATGCCTCCTAACTTTAATAACCTTGCAATATCTTTTAGTAATGCGCTTTTTGTGTCATTATTAAAATATATCATAACATTTCGACAAAATACTGCATCAAATGGCCCCTTCATCTTAAAGGGAGGTGTTGAGAGATTTATGCTGTTAAATGAGATTATAGATTTAACAGAATCCTTGACTATATATAAATTTTGTCCTTCATCTGTCACACGTTTAAAATACTCTGAAAGCATAGGTTTTTTTACAGTTGATATTTTATCTTCAGTATATACCCCTTTTTTGGCGCTGGCAAGTATTCTTGTTGAGAGATCTGTTGCCAATATCTTCATGTCAACCTGATACCCTTTAGTTGCCTCAAGCAAGGTAATTGCAGTGCTGTAGGGTTCCTCGCCGCTTGAACATGCTGCAGACCAAAACCTGAACTTTCTTTGGCCCTCGCCTAGCCATTGTTTCATGTATTGAGTCAGCACCTCAAAGTGCTTTTCCTCTCGAAAGAAAGACGTTACATTGGTAGTTATAACATCAAGAAACTGGACTATCTCTTGTCCAGAATTATCATTTAAGATATAATTAAGATAGTCCTTGTGATCCTTTATGTCTAAATCCCTCATTCTCTTGCCCAATCTGGACAATAACAATGATTTCTTATTCTCCCTTAGATATATCCCGCTCTTTTTAAATACTAAGGCTCTAAATTTATTGAAAGTTTTGTCATCCATTATGTCTATTGAGGATATTTAGTATACCAGTCGCTCTGTCTTAAGTCAAATACCTTTAAGACTGCTATATGACCAGTTGTTGAATCAAATACAATTTTTCTGCCAATGATCCCGCCTACATCTTCTGCAACAATTGGGATTTTATAAAATGCCAGTGCCTTTTTAGCAACGCTGATATTTTCCTGTCCCATGTTATTTATCTCGTTTTCATTGCTTGAACGAGCCCCGCCAAGTATCTGGGCTACAACGTCATGTCTGTTGATGCCAGATTTGTCCATCAATTTAATCAGTGTAATCATAGCTACATTTCCATACCATAGTGTTGCCTGCTCTTTGTCTCTGATGTACGGATACATAAAATGGCTCATTGCTCCGCACTTATTTTTCTTATCCCAAAGACATACAGCAACGCTGCTTCCTACTACAGTTGACATCCTGTGAGGTTTCTTTGAAAAAAAGACATTCCCCGGCTCAATGTACAAAGATATATTATACATAGGTCTCTCTCTCTTTTGTCATGTTATTTCTCCTCTTTGTTTGCGATATTTAATAATTCTGCCTCTTCCGCATTCGAAAGAACCTTATCTATATCAAGCAGCATGATTACCTTTTCTTCTACCTTGCCAATACCTAATAGATAATCAGTATTCATATTAGAGCTAAATGAAGGGGTCTCTTCTAACTGGCTGGTTTGAATGTCCAATACCTCTGATACCTCATCAACAATGATGCCCATAGTCATCTCTAACTGTTTTACCTCTATCTTTACAACTATTATACATGTGCGTTCAGTATCTGGCTTTGCCTCAAGCCCAAATTTAAGACGTAAGTCTATTACAGGTATTACCTTGCCCCTAAGATTAATTACCCCGCGTACATAAGTAGCAGTCTTTGGCACACGAGTTACATTCATCATCCCAATTATCTCTTGCACCTTTAGTATCTCAAGTCCGTATATCTCATTTCCAAGTTCAAAGGTGAGATATTTGCCTGCCTTTAGCAGTCTATCACTTGTGGATTGCTCTTTTACATCATCCATTTTTAACCCTCCTATTCATTTACTTTGTAAAACCATAGAGTAGATGCCGCGGCACTCTGCCCTTAATCTATCCTTAGAACTGATCAAGCTCATTATCATCTAAAGGTATAATATCTCTTGCCTCAGATGATCTGCGGCCCTTTGGAGCTTCTTCATGATGTGCATTATCTAAACGTCGTTTTGAATGACTCCTGTGTTCAGATTCAGAGGGGACATATTTCTTAGGCGTTATGGTCTTAGTATGCACTGCCTTTCTTACTGGCTCGACTCTTTCAGAATGGCTGTCATATGCAAGGAGATTCGCTGACGATGCCCCGCCGATTAATGCCCTTGTTATCTGAACTACCTCTCCAAGTCTCTTTACATGATCTCCAAGCTCTGCTGCCTGAGCTGAAAGCTCTTCGCTGGCTGATGCAGTTTCTTCAGCATTAGCGGCATTTCCCTGCGTTACCTTATCCAACTCTGATACTGCCTTATTTATCTCATCAAGTCCATGTGACTGTTCATCTGTAGCAGCTGAGACCTCATTGATAAGCTGCCCTACCTTGTGTATACCTTCTACTATGTCATTTAAAATTCCGCCAACTTCAGTTGAAACAGCAACTCCATTATCAGAATTCTTTTGAGATTCTTCAATTAATTCTGCTGTATTCTTTGCTGCCTCAGCGCTGCGCTGGGCAAGATTCCTTACCTCTTCAGCAACAACGGCAAATCCCTTTCCTGCCTCTCCCGCCCTTGCTGCCTCTACTGCTGCGTTTAGTGCAAGAAGATTGGTCTGGAATGCTATCTCATCTATAGTTTTAATAATCTTTGCAGTTTCATCAGAGGATGTTTTAATCTTTTCAATGGCAGTAGACATCTTAGCCATTGCCTCTTTTCCCTTTGCTGCAGACTTGCTTGTATTTGATGACATAGAAGCAGCCTGTTTAGAGTTATCAGCGTTTTGTTTGACCATTGCAGACATCTGTTCAAGGGAAGCGGATGTTTCTTCAAGGGATGCTGCTTGATTATTTGCGCCTTCAGCAATATTTTGGCTTGAATCTGAGACCTGGGCAGATGCTGAATTTATCTGATGTGCTCCGGAACTTACGCCGTGTGTAACGTCAGATAGATCGGTTATAACCTTATTCATCTGTGAAGTAATCATCCGTGAGATTATTATGCCTAAGGCGATTGCAAGTATTAATGTAATTATAATTGAGGTAACTATAGCAGAGGTTGTGGCAGATACTACTGCGTCATATTCCTTTGTCCTCTGTTCAACAGTACTAATCATCTTTGCCTTTGCCCCTTCGCACTGAGTCCTCATCTTTTTTGCAAGAGTGTCACTTTTTACCTCTAATTGGTCTACCTTTGCAGTAAGTTCAGGGTCATTGTCTCCCTTAATCCTTTTATCTAATGTCTCAATAATTTCTGTAGTTACCTTCAGCCATTCAGGATAATCATTTAGCGTATCTTTTAAGAAAGTTATAACTTCAGCGTTTTTAGTAGGTAAGATTTTATCTCCCTTATCGTTGTTTCCGCCATTAAGCATTGCTTCTACATCTATCTTCATATTCTTGGCAGCTTCGTTAAATGACTCTTTGCGGGGATTGAATTTATCTGCACTCTTATCAAGCATCATTTGATACTTTATTTTGCCTACTATATGAGAGAATGTAACCGTGTTGCCGATTGTACGGACTCTATCATTTGTCTCAGCTACTAACTTTGATAATTCATTTTGTTCTTTGATCTTGACATACTGGAAAATACCTGATACCAAGACAACTAATGCTATTAGCATAAACGCTGAAATGAGCTTTGCTCCAATTGACATGTTTTTTAACACTTTTTAATTCCTCCTATCAATATATTAGTAATAATGTTTAAATGTCTTTCTTTCGCCATTAATTCTCTAAATGCTGGCGCTAATTCATCTGGAATATCCATAATGTTTTGAGTTGCATCTTCTATTACTATCTGCACTTGTGCAAATTCGGTTTGTTTCATTGTTTAAACCTTTTAATATTGTACCACTTATATGCCATCATATCGTACGTATTATAAAAATACTTTATTTTTGTCTCCTTTTATTTATAATTATCTTACAAATTCAATAATATATTTACTCAATCTACTCTATGTTTATATTAATCATATAAATATGTCAAGTAATTCTTTAAGTATTTTAAAATAATTTATGATTAATGTTGGATTTAGTTGTATTTAATTTGGATAATGAAATGGCGGTGATTTGGGATTCATAATTTATTTACAGGCAAGGTTATTAGGGATTAAAGATTTTACAAAGTAATAATTGAACGATATAGTTAAATAATCATTTTCTTCATATTTTCTTCATAATATATAAGTATACTTATATGAACTTTGGATAAATGCAATTAGTTTAATACTGCTTGACAATTATTACTAAGCTTGTCTACAATCAAAGATATTGATTTTTATTATCAACTAAGTCTATCAAAAGGTGTTTGACTATACGTGCAAAATAGGATTATAGGATTTTTTATAGTTATTGTGTTTGTTTTATTGGGAGTGGGCGCGCTTTCGGCAGAGGATGGTATTAATCTTGAGCAGTCTTTGAGTGCGTTTTATAGTAATAACTATGATATTCTGATAAGTAAATATGAGATTGATAAGGCTCAGGCTGACTATATTGCTGCAAGGCTTATCCCTAATCCAAACCTAAGTTTTAATTATTCTTTTATTGGGCTGAAGGGTTTTCCAAGTACAACCGATAATACGCAGACCACTTTAAGAGTTGACCAATTGATTGAACTTGGAGGCAAAAGGGGGCTTCGCTCAGATTTCGCATCTGTTACTATTGAGGCAGTCAAGTTGACGCAAAAAGACACAGTGAGGCTTCTTCTTATTGGTTTTTATACGTTATTTTTTAATATTAACGCTGATATTCTCAATGCTGAACTGGCTAAGGAAGAATTAAAGCGTTTTGACAGGACATTAGAGATAGCAGATCGTAGATTTCGTGCAGGTTTTTTATCCTACGTTGATTATGCAAAATTAAAGATTGCGCGTATTGACCTTGAGAATAATCTTTCAACTTTGCAGGCACAGATGAATAATGATATAGAGCAATTTAGTTTCCTGCTTGGGAGTTCTACCCCGCTAAAACCATCTTTATCGGTTAGAGAGGATTTTTCTGGAAACACGGAAGATGACCTATTACAAAGGGCATATCAATACAGATTTGATCTGCTTTCAATTGAAAAGCAGATTAATGCCTCTGAATTTAACAAGCAATTGGCGCAGTCTCAGGCAGTTCCAGATATCACAGTTGGGCTTGAGTTTGAGACTGTTGAAGGATGGAATAACCCAAGCATAGGTTTTGGCATTAGCATACCGCTTCCAATTTTTAATAGAAATCAAGGCGAGATAGCAAGAAGACAGGCTGAGTTATATCAGCTTCAAGCTGAGAGGGATAAGGTGAAGAGGCAGATTGTCTCTGATATTAGACAGGCGCTAAATAATTATTCAAGTTCTATACATATATTCGAGTCATATAAGAGCAGGAAAAGTGATTTGGATGATTTAAAGGCAAGGAGTGAAAAGGCATTTTCACTTGGCGGAATAACAATTCTTGACCTCCTTGACACAGAAAAGACATACAGGGATTTTATGACCAAATATAATCAGGCTTTGGTGCAGGGAAATTTGAACAGAGAATTATTAAAGGTCTATACAGGAGAAATATTGTGATAATAAAGTCGAGGGGCGTCACCCATAAACATAGGATAAATATTGTTTTTATTTTAACCCTTTTTCTTTTATTGAGCTGCAGCAAAGGCACATCTCCTAAAAATGAGGCAATAGAGGATAAAAAAGTTGAATTACATACTGCTAAGGTAGTTTTTCAAAAAGTTCCGTCATATATAGAAGGCAGCGGAAGCATTCAGCCAGATCTTGAGGGAGGGGCAAAGATTCTTTCTCCTCTGCAGGGTTCTGTTGAGAATATCTTTGTAAAGATTGGCGACTGTGTAAGAAAAGAAATGTCACTTGCAGTTATTAAAAGCTCTGATATGACAGATATTTATGCCGGCTACCTTTCATCTCTCACGCAGATTAAACAGACTGAGAGGCTTTATAATCTAAATAAAGAACTCTTTGACGTTGGGGCAGTTACAAAAAATGACCTTTTAGGGAGCGAGGCTAATCTTGAACAGGCAAAGGCAATATCAGAAGGTTTAAAGAGGAAGCTGGATATATACGGCACATATACTAAAAATACCTCTGCTGACAGATTGACTTTAAAAGCTCCGATTGATGGATGTGTTGCTGACATTACGGCGCACATAGGAGATAGGTTTGATACTGCAACTGCCTTGATGACCTTAGCCAATCCGCATAAGGTGTTGGTTGTAGCAAATATCTATGATACGGATATTAGGAAGATTCATAAAGGCAGAGAGGTTGTCTTTGCAGTTGATACATTTCCAGATACACAATTTAAAGGCATTGTCTCATATGTCAGCGATGTTGAGGATATGGATTCAAGGACGATTAAGGTCTATATAAAGATTTTAAAGGGTATGGATTATTTTAAACAGAATATGTTTCTAAAGATTAATATTTTTGATGGAGAAAGATTACTTCCAATAGTTCCAAAGTCAGCGATCATCTATAAAGATGAGAAATTTTATGTCAATGTAAAGTCTGGCGAAAAGGTAGTGTTGACAGAGGTAAAGGCTGTAAAGGATGTTTCTAATAAATTAATGGCAGTTGAGGGGCTTAAAGACGGAGATGAGATAGTGAGCAGCGCGATTGATATGGAAAAACAATGAGAAAATGGGTTTTATTTGTTAGTGATAATAGTATTTTATTTCTACTCCTGATAATGGCAGGGTTTATTATCTCTTTATTTTTTGTAAGAGATCTAAATATTGAGGCATTTCCAGATCCAGCGCCAGCTATCATAGAAATTACATCTTTGTTTGAAGGCAGGTCTGCAGAAGAGGTGGAGAGGCAGATAACCATTCCTACGGAGATAGCACTTGCAGGCATGGAGGGGCTTGAGAGGATAAATTCAATATCTCTTTATGGGCTTTCTGATATAAAGTGTAAGTTTTCTTATGCAATAAACTATAAATCTGCAAAGCAGGAGGTTATTAACAGGCTTTCAAATGTAACGCTGCCTGAAGGTATACAACCTTCTATTGTTCCAAATCCTATTGGCGAGGTTATGAGATATACTATAACAGGTTCTGATAATCTGCTTGAATTAAGGACTATTCAGGATTGGACAGTCTCAAGGTATCTAAAGACAGCAGACGGAGTTGAGGATGTGCCAAGTTTTGGAGGGTATATAAAGACCTATAATGTTATTGTACAGCCTGAAAATCTAGTCAAATTTGGAATAACCCTTTCTCAGGTCATTGATGCCCTTTCAAAGACGAATCTGAATGTTGGCGGAAGGGTTGTTGAGATGGGTGATCAATATTATATGGTCAGGGGATTAGGACTTATCAAAAGCCTTGAAGATATTAATAATGCCCTTGTGATTGTAAAAAATGGGAAACCAATACTTATAAAAAATATTGCGCAGGTCTCTATCGGTAATTTCCCGAGAACTGGAATAGCCTCAATGAATAATAATCATGACATTGTAAGGGGCACTGTGGTTCTTAGAAAGGGAGCTCAGAGTATTCCATCAATAAAATCTATACATCATAAGATTAGAGAACTAAATAAGAGAATACTTCCAAAGGGAATAAAGGTTTCCCCTTTTTATGAAAGGTGGAACCTTATTATTACAGTGGTTAAGAAGGTTATTGAAACTGCATTATCAGGTATTGCGCTTGTTGCAATAGCGTTATTTCTATTTCTTGGAAATGTAAGGGCAGCCCTTATCACTGCCTTTGTAATCCCGATATCTCTGCTGATAACCCTTGCTATTATGGCGTTAAAAGGGGACTCTGCTAATCTGCTATCTATTGGCGCTATAGATTTCGGAATTATTGTAGATATTCCTCTTATACTCATAGAAGACTATTTTAGGCTGTCTAAGCGTTATGGTTTTGGACTAAGGTCAATTGAGAAGGCAGCGTCTGAGGTAAGCAAACCGATGTTTTTTTCAATCATGATTATACTCTTAGCATTTATTCCTATATTTATGATGAAGGGAGCTGAAGCGGAGATTTTCTCCCCTATGGCAAAGACTTATATATATGCAATTGTATTTACCTTGATTTTGACTTTTACATATCTTGTGGCAGCGAAGAGTCTTTTTTTGAGAAATGTACATGACAAGGAATTCGGTTTTGTAAGGTATCTTAATGCTGGATATATCCGTGTTGTTAAGATATTGCTTCCAAATACGAAGAAGGCGCTTATTATAGTATTTACTGTTGTTGCTGCTGGGCTAATAATAGGGGGAAATATGATAGGCAGTCAGTTTCTGCCTAAGATGGATGAAGGCAATATTTATATGAGGATAGTGTTTCCATCTTCTATTTCACTGGAGAAGTCATATGAAAATTCTTTAAAGGTAAATGATATTTTGCTCACTTATCCTGAAGTACAGACCGTTCAATCTCAGGCTGGAAGACCTGAAGACGGCTCAGATGCTTCTGGTCCTTTTAATACAGAATACAATGTAATGCTCAGGCCCTATGATCAATGGAAGGCAGGACAGACAAAAGAACTGCTTGAAGATAATATTAGAGAAAAATTAAAGGCTCTTTTTCCAAATGCTGACATTAATCTGTCACAATATATAGAGGATAACCTTGAAGAGGCAATGTCTGGAGTCAAAGGTGAGAATTCAGTAAAGATTTTTGGCGATGATCTGATTAAACTTGAAGAAGCAGCAAAAGGTGTTAAAGATGGTCTTGAAAAGACCGCTGGCATAGAAGATGTGGGAATAATGAAGGAATTAGGACAGCCTAATCTGCTAATAGAGGTAAATAGGGAGAATGTCTCTGCACTTGGACTGACTGTACAGGATGTGCTTGATACAGTTTCAGCCGCACTTGGCGGCAAAGAGATAAGCAAGGTAATTGAAGGAGAGAAGAGTTTCTCACTTATGGTCAGTTTTCCTTCTGAATATAAAAAGGTTTATGGAAAGATCTCAAGCATCCCGCTTGTCCTTTCAAACGGAGGAGTTGTTCCACTTTCAAGGGTAGCTAATATCCATTACGATACTGGAGCGTCATTTATCTATAGAGAAGGGTTTAGGAGATATATACCTGTAAAGTTTTCAGTTACCTCAAAAGACCTTGGAGGCACTGTTGCAAAGGCTCAGGCTGCAACGTCTAAGATTCAGCTTCCAGAGGGATATTTCATGATGTGGAGCGGGATGTTTAATGAGATGAAAGAATCTTTTAAGCGTTTTTCTGTCTCAGTGCCAATATCGTTTTTCCTGATTCTTACATCTTTATATATACTTTATAGGTCTGTAAAAAATGTATTTATAACTATGGCTTCTCCATTATTTTCAGTGTTTGCAGGGCTTATGAGTCTGCTGATTACAGGGGAATCTCTTAGTGTGTCTTCAATGGTTGGATTTATTTCAATTATTGGGGTTTCTGTGCTTAATTCATCTATTATTATAAATCATTATATCAGGCTGATTAGAGACGGTTTAAGCAAGGAGACTGCGATAATAGAGACTGTAACGGATAAATTCAGGCCAGTGCTTATGGGTGGAATTGTAGCATCATTTGGATTACTGCCTGCATCAATGTCCCATGGAATTGGGAGTCAGGTTCAAAAACCTCTTGCCATTGTGGTAGTTGGAGGGATGTTTGTTGGAACTATAATGATACTTTTGTTTTTACCGCTTCTTTTGAGGTCAGTTGAAACGGAGTAGGAATATGTTCAACGTCCATAACTTCTATACATCAGCTAACTAAGCAGTTTAACAAGCGCAGCAACAATCGCAATGCCGGCAGCGAGCATACCTCCCAGCCTTAATGTAAGGTCATGTTCTAATTATACAATGTAACCGCATAAAAAACGATATTTAAAAAGAAACAGGCATTCTAAACAAACCTATTTGTAAAAATTATGTAAATGAGAAATTTTCTGTATTGAACTATTGACTTATAGATTAAAAAGTTATATCCTTTGGTGTTATGAAGAAATTATGGTCATGAAGGTTTAATGCAGCGTACTATTTGGTGAGCGCTTGAGAATAATATTGAAATGAAGAAATTATGGTCATGAAGGTTTAATGCAGCGTACTATTTGGTGAGCGCTTGAGAATAATATTGAAATGAAGAAATTATGGTCAGGAAGATTTAATGCAGCAACAGCTTTGAGCGTAGAAGAGTTTACTGAGTCAATATCATTTGATCAAAGACTTTGGCGTTATGATATTGAAGGAAGTATTGCGCATACAAAGATGCTTGCTCATCAAGGTATTATATCTCACAAAGACGCTGAAGATATAATTGAAGGGCTAAATTCTATTGCAAGAGATATTGAAACAGGCGCGTTTGTCTTCAAACAGGAACTTGAAGATATTCACATGAACATAGAATCCGCCCTTATACATAGAATTGGAGATGTAGGAGGCAAGGTTCATACTGCGCGTTCAAGAAATGATCAGGTTGCACTTGACCTTAGATTATATCTTAGGCATGAAACATCCTTGATTATTAATCTATTAAAAGACTTACAGGATGTCTTGATTGATATTGCAAAGATACACACAAGGACTATAATGCCCGGCTATACACATCTGCAAAGGGCGCAGCCAGTAACCTTAGCTCATTATATGCTGGCATATTTAGAGATGTTTAAACGTGATATTGAGAGGCTTAGAGATGTCTATAAAAGGATAAATACTATGCCCCTTGGAGCTTGCGCGCTTGCTGGAACAACCCTTAACACAGATCGGGCTTATACGGCTGAGCTTTTAGGATTTGACAGGATTTCTGAAAACAGTATTGATGCAGTAAGTGACAGGGACTTTGTTATAGAGTTTATTTCAGATGTCTCTATAATAATGATGCACCTAAGCAGAATGGCAGAGGAATTGATATTATGGGCAACTGAGGAGTTTTCATTTATAAAACTTTCAGATGCCTTTACAACTGGTTCAAGCATCATGCCTCAAAAGAAAAACCCGGATGTACTTGAATTAATAAGAGGTAAAACCGGTAAGATCTATGGGGCTTTAATAAATATCCTGACAACGATGAAGGGTCTGCCTCTTGCATATAATAGGGATATGCAGGAAGATAAAACGCCGCTTTTTGAGGTTATTGATACAATTAAGGCAGTCCTAAGTATTTTAACTGAATTGCTGGGCAGCGTTACTTTTAATGTAGAACGGTTATTAAATACCGCAGGCTCTGGTTACAGCCTTGCTACAGATTTAGCAGAATATTTGGTAAAAAAGGGCATTCCATTTAGAAATGCCCATGAGATTACAGGCAGGGTTGTAAGATATTGCATAGATAATAATGCTGAACTTGAAAGCTTGTCATTAGATATATACAAGGAGTTCTCAAGTGTGATAGGAGAGGATATCTATCATAAGCTGACGCTTTCAGCCTCTGTAACTGCGCGAACGTCTCTTGGCGGGACATCGCCGACTGAAGTAGAGAGGCAGATTAAAAATTTCCTTAGAGATTATAGAAATAAGATATGAATAGATATTTTTTATTCATTAAAATATTTTTATATTTAATTATGTTTGTAATGTCCTGTATGCTGGTAGATTCATGCGGGAAAAAAGGCAAATTGATTCCTCCAGTAGAGACTTATAATCAATTAAATAAAGAACGGATAGAATTATGCAAGATAAGATTGTCATAGGAATAGACCCGGGCAGCATAATGTGCGGGTACGGAATAATTAGGAAGGAGCGCGGTGCAACTATATATATAACCGCAGGTCAGATAGCCATGCCCAAAAAACAGCCTTTATCTGTCAGGCTTAAATATCTCCATGAAGGTCTTTCAGAGATTATTCATACATATCAGCCTGATGAGGCAGTGATTGAAAAGATATTTTTTGCAAAAGGCATTAAATCGGCGCTTCATTTGGGACATGCAAGAGGGGTAGCAATGCTTACAGCGTCTATGCAGGATATTCCAGTGATTGAATACAGCGCACTTGAGATAAAGCAGTCTGTTACAGGTTACGGGCACGCAGATAAAAAACAGGTTCAGCATATGGTCAAGGCAATACTTGGAATAAAACAGGATCTCTCATTTGATTCTTCTGATGCCTTGGCAATGGCTCTTTGTCATAGTCATACTATGGATTATAAAATTCATACCCCTTTAGTCTGGTCTTGATCCCCATTAATAAATCAATTTACTATTCCCATATGATTTTGTTAATATATAAGTTCATAGGGGGTTTCTTAAAATGATTTTAGGTAAAACTTTTTCAAACGGGTCTAAGACCCTGTTTACTCAATCAGAGATAGAGCAAAGGGTAAATGAACTTGCTTTACAGATTACTATTGATTATAGAGAAGCCAATTTACTTGTTGTTGGCATTTTAAAAGGCGCTTTTATGTTTTTTGCAGACCTGATTCGTAAGATTAATCTTGATCTGACGGTTGATTTTATTGCTGCTCAAAGCTATATAAAAGATGCCTCATCAGGTCAGGTCAAGCTGCTTTATGACCCGCTCAATGATCTTATTGGGAAAGATGTATTGATCGTTGATGACATAATTGATACTGGTTTGACCATGAATAAAACCATAGAGCTTGTTAAAAAGAAATCCCCAAGGTCTCTAAAAATATGTGCTCTTTTGGATAAAAGCGAAAGACGCACTGCTGATGTAACCATTGATTATATTGGATTTAAGATACCAAATAGATTTATTGTTGGTTATGGGCTTGATTATGAAGGAAGGTATAGAAACTTGCCAGATATAAAGGTCTTAGAAGATTCCTCAAAAAAGGAAGATAATGTTTGAATTAATGGTAGAGACAGGTTTTGCTGCAGCTCACCAATTAAGGGGTTATAAGGGAAAGTGTGAGGCTCTGCATGGGCATAACTGGAAGGTACAGGTATTTATACAGGTTGAAAAACTCAATGAGATTGACCTTGGCATGGATTTTCATCAGATAAAAGACTATACTAAGGAGATATTAAGCACAGTTGATCATGGATTTTTAAATGAAATATTTCCATTTACACAGATCAATCCGTCGTCAGAAAATATTGCAAAATGGGTATATGATTCATTGATAAAGAAAATTGATGAAGAAAATGTATCTGTTGCAGCTATAACGGTTTGGGAATCTGAAACTGCCTCTGCTACTTACTATGAAGATTGATAAAAACGCTATAGATAAAATACTCGCGTCAGCCATTAAAAAAGGCGCAGATCAGGCAGAGGTCTTTGCAATGACTTCCCGCTCAATCTCTGTTGAGGCAAAGGATAGGCAGGTTGATGCCCTTGAGCGCTCAGAAGATGCAGGGTTTTCGCTTAGAATAATCATTGGCAAAAGGCCTGGATTTTCATATTCTACAGATACAGATATTTGGGAAGATGTAGTAGACAAGGCAATTATCTCTGCTAAATGGGGAGTAGAGGATGAGTTTCATGGACTTCCAGAAAATAATCTGTATCCAATTGTTGAGATAGAAGATAAGGCAATCGTTGATTCAACTGAAGAAACCGCTATTAAGATGGCTATTGAACTTGAGGAATCTGCATTAGATGCTGATAATCGGATAAAAAAAGTGCGCAAGGCATCTGTAAGTCTTTCAAATTATGAAAAGTTCATTGCTAATTCAAATGGATTTTATGGGACATACCGCTCAACATCGTCTTCCATATCTGTTACTGCTATGGCGCAGCATAATGATGAAAGCCAAGTTGGCTGGGACTTTGAGACAAGTAAGAGATTATCTGACTGCTCAGTGCAAAGGGTAGGTAAAAAGGCCTCTCAGAGGGCGATTGATTTACTAGGCGCTAAGAAAATAGAGAGCGTTAAAGCCCCTGTAATACTTGAAAATTCGGTTGCTAATGAATTTCTTGGGGTACTAACATCTTCTTTATCCTCTGAAAATGTTCAAAAAGGAAAATCTCAGCTTTCAGGTAGGATTGGGCAAGAGATAGTCTCTAAAAAGATTTCTATTATAGATGATCCGCTTCTGCCATTTCATCCAGCCTCAAGGCCCTTTGACAGCGAAGGCGTAAGTTCACAGAAAAACATCTTGATAAGTGATGGGATATTAAGGGAATTTTTATATAATACATACACTGCTAAAAAGGATGGACGTAAATCTACTGGTAATGCGGTCAGGAGCGGGATATATGGGCTTCCTGGAGTAGGTTCTTCTAATTTATATCTTAAATCAAGTACTGATGATTTTATTTATCCTCTTCATAGGATTTTTGCAATGATTCCAAAAGGGCTTTATATTACTGAGGCAATGGGGCTTCATACTGCAAACCCTGTTACTGGCGAGTTTTCTATTGGGGTTAATGGGCTTTGGATTGAGTCTGGAGAGGTTCGATTTCCTGTAAGAGATGCGGTTATTACAGGCAGTATACTTGATATATTTAAAAGAGTTACAGCAATAGGCGATGATATGAGATTTTATGGCGGAATTGGATGTCCAAGTTTGTTAATTGATGAGATGGATATTAGTTCATAATTAATGATAAATAATTCAGAAATAAATATCTTGATAGTTGAAGACAGCGCAATTCAGGCTGAACTTCTAAGGCGTATACTTTCTGGTCATAATTATAACACTGTTATGGCTGTAAACGGCAGGGTAGGGTATGAAAAATTATTAGAAAATAAAATATCGCTTGTAGTAAGTGACATTTCAATGCCAGAGATGGACGGTTTTGAATTATGCAGGAAGATTAAAGACGATAAAACGCTTAAAACCATCCCAGTAATACTTCTTACACAGCTTTCAGACCCAAAGGAAATCATCAAAGGACTTGATGCAGGGGCTGATAATTATATTACAAAACCATATGATGTGAAACATCTGCTCTCTTCCATTGAATATCTGCTGATTAATCCAATAAATGCTGACTCAGAGTCAGTTTGTAATCCTCTTGAGATATTTTTTGATGGAAGAAAACATCTGATTACATCTGAAAGACAGCAGATATTAAACCTGCTTCTTTCTACATATGAAAACGCGGTGCAGCAAAACAAGGCGCTCCAAAATGCCCAGCTTGGTTTGAAGGTATTAAATGAGCAGCTTGAGAGAAAGGTTGAAGAGCTTGAAATATCAAATAAGGAATTAAATGATTTTGCGCATATTGTATCTCATGACCTAAAGGCTCCGCTTAGGGCAATTGGGTCGCTTGCTGACATTTTATTAACGGATTATGGGGATATTCTTCCTGAAAAGGGCAAGGAATTAATAAATCTTCAAAGCCGAAGATGCGCTCGTATGTATAATCTGATTGAGGGACTGTTAAAGTATGCAAAGCTGGGACATGTTAATGTTGAGATGGCGATAGAAGATATAAATGTAATTATACGTGAGGCGATAGAATTTGTAGATCTGCCAAGCGGGTTTAAGATTAATATAGCCTCTAATCTTCCAAGTATCAAGTGTGCAAAGATCATGATAGGACAGGTTTTTTTAAATCTTATCACAAATGCGATAAATTATGTGGACAGACCTGACGGCACTGTAGATATTAATTGTGAAAATGACGGCATATATTGGAAATTCAGTGTTAGAGATAATGGGCCTGGTATTGAGGATAAATATTTTGAAAAGATATTTAAGATATTTCAGACCTTAAAGTCAAGGGATAAACATGAAAGCACAGGTGTTGGGTTGTCTATTGTAAAAAAGATAATAAACCTTCACGGTGGTCAGGTCTGGGTTGAGTCAAAGGTAGGGCAGGGTGCTGCGTTTTATTTTACGCTTTTGAAGTAATAGTCAGAAATTTCCACTTTAAGTTTTACTATAAGTATGAAAATAGCATCAAATCAATTATTAGATAGTATTAATAATGCAATGTCAGAAGATGAAACAAGTGAAGAAATTTCTATTAGGTCTCATGGGAAAGAGTATTTTAAGAGAGTAATTTTAAAGAAGGAATATTAATCATTTTATATGAAATGGGTAGTTTTAGCGGGAATGGGAGATTTCAGACCTTAATTGAGTGCAAAAATTGATAAAATTTGTGAATGTTTTTAGATGAGTGGGGGTATTATCTATCCTTTTTTTTAATTCGGCTAAATAAGATTTTTTTTGAATTTCTTTTGAGTAAGATTTATTGTAAATCAATCTACGCTTTTCAATCATACCTTTTTCAGTAAACATTGCCCTTAAATAAGCTACATGAAATTTAGAATCAGTATCTTTAAAAGTATCAGGTTTTTTCATTAGTTCAGGATCATTGTTATATACATTATAGAATTTTGAATATTCTATAAATTTTTGATGATTATGGGGATTTTTTGTATAAAAATAGCGATTACCTAAAAACCACGTTTCAATACAACGATTTTGGACAATAATTTTTAATTTAGTTTTATTTAGTTGTTCTTCATTCTTGATATTTTCATATAATTCAGATATTCTTTCATCTACCGTTAATTCATCCGCGTCTAAACAAATAACTAAATATTTATATTTATTAATTTGATTAATATCTTGAATTGCTGCAATCAAATCTGTATAAATACTTGGAATCCCATTACTACTAAATAAATAATAATTATTGTGAGTCACATCTTTATAGTTAGAAACTTGAGTTAATTCAGGTACAAGATAATCAAGCCATTTAGGATAAACTTCAGTTTCAGTACTTTTTCCCTCAAGCAAAAAGTAGACATTCATTATACATTTATTCCCTTAGAATAGTCGGGGGATTGAATAAGCTGTTTAAATGCCTCATGTCTGGATTCCCCAAGTCTAAGATCACGTGCAGTTTTTGTACTAATGACTCCGCCTTTTCTTGAAACAACCTTCCAATGGTTCATATCAATATTATTAATAATATATGGATGATGGCTGGTAATAATAAATTGAAGGTCTTGTTCAACATTAAAAATATTATCTACCGCAGCATCTATACAGTTTAGCCCAAGACTATTTTCAAACTCATCAATAAGTATTACAGTCTCATTATTACATAGATATCGTTCGCTGATTAATAATAATGTCTTAAACATTCCCATAGAAATGGAAGGGGGGTTAATCCATTTTTCCACATCTTTTTCCTTTATTTGAAGAAAAAACTTATAATTATTATCGTCGACAATATTTGGCATATGAAGTGGTTCAGGAATATGAATTGGTTCAATAATACCCATACTTAAATCGCTAATCTGAGGGAAAATTAAAATAAAATTCTCTTTTATCTCTTTAAAAATATCATCATGGAAATTTTTATAGACAATAAATAGTTTCATATATGTTGATAAGTCTGAATTTCGTATCTCATCTAATGTTTTATATTTTGCTAAATTATTTATTAGTTCTGAAGACGCATATATCACATCAGGTCTAAAATTCTGAAATAGATTAATTTGGTTTAGTCCTTTATAAGCTATAATAATATCATCTACATCGGCAAAAAGATTTATTCCACTTTTATATGAGGAAGGTTTAGGAAAAGCTTCAGTTCCTTTGAATTTAAATGTTTTATCATTTCTTTCTATAATTCGAATTGGCTCGTCATTTAATTGTAATAATTCTTGAATAATCTTAGGTTTAAGAGCGTTTTCTATGTCATCACTTTTTAATAAATAACTGGATTGTAGTCGCTTTTCAAAATCAATTGTCTCAAAAGCGCCTTTCCATAAATATTTATGTTCTTTATCAGAAGAAAATTTAATTTCCCATTCAACGCCATTTAGCGATGCCCCTCTTACTATCCTTATCAATTCACCAATAGCTGATAAAATCAGTGTCTTCCCAACCCCAGAAGCCCCAACCAACAATGTAAGATCAGAGTTAAAGTCAATTGGACTTATTTTTAGTCCAGCAGCCTTATTTTCATATTGAAAGGTATCTATCTTCATAAATAGTTATCCGTTTGAATTAATAGATTTTATTTATAATTTTAATTAACATTTAATCAGAATGTTTGTCAATTTCTCCATTTAAATTTTCTATAAATATTCTCTATCATCAAAAAACTTGTACAAAATAATACTATTATGATAATATCTAAAAGCTGTAATGCCATTATCAATTTAATAGAGGGAATTTTCCAAGATGATCAAGAAAAAGGATAAGTATGTTGTGGCTGTTGTCGGTGCTACAGGTGCTGTAGGCAGGGAGATGGTTGAAATACTCCAAGAGCGTAAATTTCCAATCAGTAAACTGCGGCTATTTGCATCTCAGCGTTCTGCTGGCACAATGATAGAGTATAAGGGTGATGAGGTAGAGGTTGAACTTCTGACCAAGGATGTCTTTAAGGGTATTGATATTGCCCTTTATTCAGCTGGAGGGTCGGTCAGCAAGGAGTTTGCCCCAATATCCGCCAAAGACGGCTGTGTGGTTATTGATAATTCAAGTCAATGGAGGATGGATCCAGAGGTTCCGCTTGTGGTTCCTGAGGTAAATCCGCAGGATATTTTAAAGCATAAAGGGATTATCGCTAATCCAAATTGTTCTACCATTCAGATGGTTGTTGCGCTAAAACCAATTCATGATGCAGCTGCCATTACCCGTGTGGTTGTCACTACATTTCAAGCGGTTTCTGGTACTGGAAATAAGGCTATAAGAGAGCTTATGGATCAGACTAAGGCGTTACTAAGTTTTCAGGATCCTATATGTAAGGTCTATCCTTATAGGATTGCATTTAATTGTCTCCCTCATATAGATGTGTTTTTAGAAAACGGCTACACAAAAGAAGAGATGAAGATGGTGCTTGAGACTAAAAAGATTATGGGTGATGCCTCTATCAGGGTTACTGCCACAACGGTTAGAGTACCAGTGTTTAGAGGACATAGCGAGGCCGTAAATATAGAGACAAAAAAGAAACTCTCTGCCAATGAGGTAAGGGCGATTTTATCAACTGCCGAAGGGGTTACGGTGTATGATGCCCCTCAGAAAAATATATATCCTATGGCTATTGATGCAGCTTCTAAGGATAATGTGTATGTTGGGCGTATCAGAGAGGATGAGAGTATTGAAAATGGTATAAATATGTGGGTTGTTTCAGATAATCTAAGAAAGGGCGCTGCCCTTAATGCTGTGCAGATTGCTGAGAGATTAATATTATAATAATTTAAAACGGGTCTTAGACCCTGTTCCCATAAATTTGATCTTTATCAAATATAAAAATTATTAGGAGGATTTTAAAATGGATATTGCAGGAAAAAAGATTATTATAACCGGCGGCGGACGTGGAATGGGTAAACAGTTTGCCCTTACTATGAAGGAGCTTGGCGGAATTCCTTTTGTAGTTGATGTTATTCAGGAAAATCTTGATGCGTTAAAGAAAGAGACTGGCATTGACGGCAGAGTTGTTAATGTAACAGATGAGGCTTCTGTTGTTGGTTTCTTTGAGGAATATGTAAAGAATAATGGAGCACCAGATGTCCTTGTAAATAATGCTGGAATCACATCTGACGGACTATTCTGCAGGGAAAAGGATAAAGAAATATTAAAGTTTTCTATGGATAACTGGAATAAGGTTATAGCTGTAAATCTAACAGGCGTATTTCTTTGCGGCAGAGAGGCAGCAGGACAGATGATTAAGGCTGGCGTAAAGGGTGTAATTGTAAATATCTCTTCAATCAGCCGTGCAGGAAATCTTGGACAGACCAATTATTCAGCAACTAAGTCAGCAGTTGACGCAATGACCGTTACTTGGGCAAAAGAGCTTTCAAGATATGGAATCAGGGTTGGCGCAATAGCCCCTGGTTATATCAATACAGAGATGGTAGCAAAGATTCGTCAGGATGTACTTGATAAGATTATAAAGCAGATACCTGCTGGAAGGCTTGGAGAGATGAAGGAGATCGCTATGACAGTAAAGTTCATTATTGAAAACGACTTTTTTACTGGAAGGGTTATAGAAGTAGACGGCGGTATGAGGATATAGTAAGTTAATATTGACATTATTAAAAATTTAGGGGCAATCCACTGTGATTGCCCTTCTGTATGATATAGATAATCGGAGGTTTTTTAATGGAAGCATATATCATTGGCGGAGTAAGAACTCCAGTAGGGTCATTTGGCGGAGCGTTGCAATCTGTAGATGCTATTGAGCTTGGTTCAATTGTTATAAAGGAAATCCTTGCAAGAACAAATGCTAATCCTGCAGATGTTAATGAAGTAATTTTAGGGAATGTTATACAGGCAGGTCTTGGACAGAATGTTTCAAGACAGGCAACCTTAAAGTCTGGGCTTCCAATAGAGGTTCCTGCTTTTACTGTAAATAAGGTCTGCGGTTCAGGACTAAAGACCGTTGCATTAGCTGCTCAGGCAGTAGCTTCAGGTTCTTCAGAGATGATAATTGCTGGAGGCACGGAGCATATGAGCGGTGCCCCATATTTATTAAGGAGCGCAAGATGGGGACAGCGTATGGGTAATGGAGAGATGGTTGATTCCATGATCTGTGATGCCCTTTGGGACAAACAGTATGACTGCCATATGGGAATAACCGCTGAAAACATTGCTGAAAAACATAATATAACTCGTCAGGATCAGGATGAATTTGCTGCACATTCGCAGCAAAAAGCAGAACAGTCAATAAAAGATGGTAAGTTCAAAGACGAGATTGTAGCTGTAAGGATTAAACAGCGTAAGGGTGATGATAAGGTATTTGATACAGACGAATATCCAAAGGCAGGAACTACCCTTGCTACATTAAGTAAACTCAGGCCGGCATTTAAAAAAGACGGCACAGTTACTGCTGGTAATGCCTCAGGAATTAATGATGGGGCAGGCGTAGTTATGGTTGTTTCAAAGGCAAAGATGGAGGCTTTAAAGCCAAAGTGGGCATTTAAGGTTGTCTCCACTCATTCAGCAGCCATTGATCCTTCAGTTATGGGTCTTGGTCCAATAGAGGCTTCAAAGGGCGCAATTGCTAAGGCAAAATGCAATATTAATGATATTGATCTGCTTGAAATTAATGAGGCATTTGCTTCCCAGTCAATCGCAGTTCATAGAGAGATGAAGTGGGACTTGGCAAGGGTTAATGTGCTTGGCGGAGCAATTGCAATTGGCCATCCAGTTGGCGCAAGCGGTACTAGGATCTTGATTACATTATTACATGAAATGGTCAGAAGCAGTAAAAACCTCGGACTTGCCTCATTATGTATTGGCGGCGGACAGGGTATCGCAGTAATCGTAGAAAGAGTTAAATAAATTTTATTGTCTTGAGGGCTTTGCCCTCAAGCTCCCAAAAGGGGGCTTGCCCCCTTTACCCCATGATTAAAAGATTCATTAATCTGCCTTGAATTGAATAATATAATATGATTTCTAACTTAGATAAATATAAAAAAGACTTAGACCAATTGATTGAAGAGGGGGATAATTTGCTTAATGATATGAATCGTGGTGGTTCATCTTTTAAGGATAATTATCAGTCTTGGTACTCTGAATCATTGGCAATAATTAAATTTTGTTTACTATAGCGTTTAGAAGATTTTGTTAAGCAGTATAAGATTGAAAAAGAGAGGAAATATATTCTTGAAGTTAATTAAATTATTGAAGGTTATTTTATTGGATTACAAAAACTAATTTATATGAACCAAAAGATGCCATTCCTAAATTTCAGCAGCATTTAGCAGATTTTAGAAATTTATGTGACCATAATAAAGGAAAAGAACCAACTAAGGATGAGATAGAAGATTTAATCAATGGAGTTGAAAAGGTCTCAAAAACAATTCATTGATTATATTATTTTGTTCTTTGCATATATTTTGAGTCACTTAAAATTTCTTCACTTTCTTTCTTTAAACCGATTGAATTAGGCTTAACGTAAGAGCTTTTTTTTAATTCCTTAGCAATTCTTTGCATATTATGAACTATCTGAACTTTTTCTTCATAGGTTAAATTTGTAAGATTTTTAATGTTTCTATGATTTAGCATAAAAATTCTTTTAATGGGTAATAATATATGAAAAACTATTAATCTTATTTATTATACAATATTTGGTCAAACCACATCATGCCCAATAGTAAACACTCCAATCTCAGGCCTACAAAATATCCTTATAGTTATATGAAGCCCAACCCCTATGCCTCTTCCTACAAAGAGTTTTGTCTGTCCTACTGTAAATATCCCTGATTGATATTTTGTCCCAAATTTAGAAAGCGTTACAATTGCCCCTGAATATGGAAATTCACTATTTAAATCTCCTGCACCATTGGTTAAATAACGTAAAAATGGTACCCTTATCTGCCCGCCATGTGTATGACCTGCTAAATATAGGTCAATCTTCCCGCTTTGAGAGATGTCTTCTATCAAATCTGGCGTATGATACATAAATATATTATAAGTATCTGAATTTATTTGCTTAAAGATCTTATCCGTCTTGAATTTTGTATAATTATCTTCCTTAAAATAATCCAATCCTACAAGGTTAATTCTATCTTCTCCTAATGCAATTTCCACATGGCTGTCTCTGATTGTCTTGACCTCTGTTCCATTAAACATCCTTCTTTCATAACCTATATCCCAATTACCAAAGGTTGAATATATCCCGTATATAGACCTTAAACTATTCATATAATCTTTAACTATTGACTGATTGACTTGATGATAATAGTTTGAATTTGTATAATCGCCTGTCATTAAAATCAGGTCTGGCTCTTGATTATTTATCAGTTCAATTGTGTTTAATCTTCTGGAGCCTTCATCCAGATGCAGATCAGTTAGGTGGACTATCTTTATGTTTTTTTTAAGTTTTTCTGTCTTGATGTTGTGATAAGTAATCTCTGTTTTATCTATTTCCCTTCGTCCCTCTATTAGAGAAAATCCAGATATTACGCCTGTTCCCAGCCACATCATATTACGCAGAAATGTTCTTCTATTTATTGGATCTTTATTATTATCAATTGTCATAATTTTAGATAAGAGAATCCTCTTTAGAACAAACCAATGCGGGATTATAAGCAGTTAGTTTTTTTCATTAAAACGAATTTCAAGATAATCAACAATATCTTTTATAACTCGCAGTTTTACTAGATCGCTGTCAGGTATCTTGATATTGTAGGTCTCTTCAAGATAAAATATAAACTCCATAGCCTCAAATGAATCCATTCCAAGGTCATCTCTAAGCGATGATTCAGGGGTTATCAGAGACTTATCCATATCCCGATTTTCAGTTATTATATCAATTACCTTTTTTTGTATCTCTTTTTTGTCCATTTTTAACCTGCTTAGTTATTTATAAACCTCTTTATAATGAGGCAGGAGTTGCTTGATCCAAAACCAAATGAGTTTGTGATGCAATTATTCACTGTCTTTTTAACCGCTGTATTTGGAGTATAATTTAAATCGCAATCTGGGTCTGGCGTATGATAATTTATTGTAGGCGGTATAATGTTATTTTCAATAACAAGGCAGCAAATTATTGTCTCTAAAGCCCCTGATGCTGCTATTGTATGACCAATCATTGATTTTGTTGATGAGATATTTACTTCCTTAGCCCTTTCCTTAAAGACATCTGTGATTGCCTTTGATTCCGCCTTATCGTTTTGCAGCGTGGATGTGCCATGAGCATTTATATAATCTATATCACTGATTTCAAGTTGAGCATCTTTGATAGAATCTATCATCACCTTTGCAATATCGTCTGCCTCAGGTTTAGGTATTACCATATTATAAGAGCCAGAATTTAGACTGTATCCGCCAAGCTCTGCGTATATCTTTGCCCCTCGTTTTAATGCAGAATGAAGTTCTTCAAGGATTAACATGCCTCCGCCTTCACCAAGCACAAAGCCGTCTCTATCTTTATCAAATGGTCTTGATGCCTCAATTGGCGCGCTGTTTCTCTTTGAAAGCACACGCATTGCATCATAGGCTCCAAATGTAAATTGGGTAAGAGGAGCCTCAACTCCGCCAGTTATACATATATCTGCCTCGCCATATTGAATCTTGCGAAATGCCTCGCCTATAGCAATATTTCCAGAAGAACAGGCAGTTGATATTACCATGCTTGGGCCTTGTGCATTAAACCTTATCGCTATCTGTCCTGAAACTGCGTTTGGTGAAATCCTTGGCACGCAATAAGGGTTTAACCTATGAACTCCCTTTTCATATCCAGCAAGTATCTGCTCTTCATGAAATAATATTCCGCCAAGCCCTGAACCTATTATAGTACCGACTCTGGTTCTATCAACATCTTCAAGTTTTAGCTGGCCATCATCTATCGCAAGGGCTGCTGCAGCTATCCCAAGATGTACAAATCTATCTGTTCTTTTTGCTACCTGTTTATCAAGATAATTAAGGGGGTCAAAATTTGTAATATATGAAGCGATCTTTGATGAAAATAGTGAGGCATCAAAAAAATCTATTAACTTAACTCCAGATTCCCCGTTTATAGAGGCATTCCAAAACTCTTCTTTCCCTATCCCTATGGATGTCACTGCTCCAAGTCCTGTTATTACTACCCTTCTTTTATCCATTGATAATTATAACAAATATTTAAAATTAAATCTTAATAAATGTATCAAACATTGAATATCCTATTTTTTTACAATTTGAACTCTCTGGAATATCAAAAACAGTCCCGCCTTTTAGGTCAATATCAAAGATTTCTCTGTCATCAGGAATTTCACCTGCCAAAGTTAATCCATATTCCTTTGCAAGCGCAATCAATCCCTCATCTTCCTTAGCGCGATTAATAATAACTACTGACTGGTCTATCTCAAGTGCAAGCTCTGCAACCAAGTCAACTATTCTCTTTGCAGTCTTTATTCCTTTTACCGTACAGTCGCTGACTATAAAAAGAACATCTACCTTATGGGTGGTTCGTCTGCTTAGATGCTCCATCCCTGCCTCATTGTCAATCACTACAAATGGATAATCATCTGAAAGCATATCTGTATATTTTCTTATTATATTATTAGCAGCACAATAACACCCAGCACCTTCAGGTCTGCCCATCACTAATAAATCAAACCCCTTTGCCTCTATTATTGACTGCTGGACTCGATAATTAAATAATTCCTCTGTTGACATTCCACCGGGTCTTCCTCCGCTTGAACGTATCGCTGCAAGAGATTCCTCTCGTATCTTTCCGATAGTTGTATGTACGCTAACCCCAAGCGCTTCATTTAAACATGAATTGCTGTCAGCATCAACTGCAAGTATCGGCCTGCCCGTTTTTTCTATTAAATATCTAACAGTTAATGCTGCTAATGTAGTTTTGCCTGTGCCGCCTTTACCTGCAAATGCTATAGTTTTTGCCATATAACCTCTTTAAGGGGCTCTGCCCCTTAAAAATCCCTGCAAAGGGACTCGTCCCTTTGAACCCGTAATTTTGGGTTATTTATAATAACAAGTTTTTTCATTAAGCAATTAATATAAAGATTAATGGGTCAAGGGGGCGAGCCTCCTTGCGGGATTTTTAAGGGCAGAGCCCTTAAAGAAAATTAACTCCAAATTAACCTGCCTCTACGATTTGCCCAACATGCAAATGATACATCTACAAAAAATGATGCTGGATGACGCTTTTGAGCGCCAATTATGACCTTAAAAGCTGTAACTGCCCCAGATAATCCGGCTGTCCCAATATTTAGGGAATTAATATCCGCAAGTAGTGTTTCTTCTAATTTAGCAAGCGTTGGGCTTGGATTTATAGTATTTATCTTATTAAAAAGTAGTTTTTTTGATAATGCTGTGACCTGATCTCTTGATCCTCCAACTGCAACAGCTATAGTGTACGGAGGACACGCCTTACCCTGAATTTGTATCACTGCATCAATTACGCACCGCCTGATTCCATCCAGATCTCTTTGTGCATTTAATGACATATCTGGGAGTTTATACATCCTGCCAGCATTCTCACACCCTGCGCCCTTTAACATCAAATCAACTATAAGAGACTGTCTTTCATGTTCTGAAAAATTAATTATAGGCATTCCAGAATCCTTGTCAGAATCTATTGGAAGGTCATTTATAATATCTATGTTATTAGCCCTAAGCGGGACTTTTTTAATAGCAAGTGTGGTTGCCTCAAGGATTATTTCTTTAATATCTCTTTGTACAAGCCCGCTTGGTAGTTTAACTGAGAAGATTGGAATACCAGTATCTTGACATATAGGTCTGCCTTCCTTTCTTGCCAGCTTGATATTTTCAAGGATTATTTCTAAAGCCTTATAGGCATTGGAGTCTGGATTTTCGAGTTTAAGGGTATTGCGTAGGGCTTCTTCTATATCTGGAGGAATAGAAGTAGCCACTTTTTTGTATAATTCTACGATACCGTCAACGAGTTTTAACATAGTGGAATAAAATAATATTTAAGTTATATTAGTAATATTATATCAGAAAGACTGGAAATATTAAAGGGAATTATAATCTGGATTAATAAAAAAATCCCCTTCCGTTTAGAAAGGGGATTTTATATTGTTAATAATATATTATTCTTTATTTACTTCTACGAGTTCAACCTTTCGGCTCTTGGCCTTTTCTTCAGTGTTTTCGTTAGATAACATAACTGTATCTATTCCAAGTCCCTTAGTTATAATCTTATCAGATTTAACGCCTTTTTTCACAAGGTATTTTTTGATAGCTAATGCGCGTCTGTCAGAGAGCTTTTGGTTAGAAGCCTTAGAGCCAACATTATCTGTATATCCATGGGTTTCGATCTTTAATGTTGGATTTGCCTTTAAAACATTAGCAACCTCATTAAGTTCCTTATTAAATATTGGTCTAATAATTGCTTTACCTGAATCAAAGTAAATAGTCTCTAAAACCCAGCATCCATTTGCATCAACCTTAACTCCTGCTGGAGTATTTGGACATTTGTCTAAAGAGTCAATTACGCCGTCATGGTCGCTGTCAACAGGCGCAGGAGGCTCTGGTGCAGGTTCAGGTTTAACCTCTACGATTGGTTCTGGTTTGGGTTCAGGCTTAACCTCTGCAATAGGTTCAGGCTTTGGTTCTGGTTTGGGTTCAGGCTTAACCTCTGCAATAGGTTCAGGTTTAGGAGCTGGCTTAGGAGCTGGCTTAGGCTCTGCCTTCGCTATTGGCTCAGATGTATTTTTATTCCCTAATTGGAATTGTATAAATGCTGAAAGCATAAAGTTACTAAAGGTATTTTTTGCTGTATAAATGTAACGTGCATCAAAGCCTAATGATATAGTATCATTGACAAAGAAATTTATACCTGGACCAGCATTAACAAAAAATTCATTGTAATGGGTGGTACTTTTGTCAAGAAAAATTCCGCCAGGGCCAAATGCGATATATGGAACAACATTGCCGCTTGTTAGGTGAATGAGTCCGTCAAGATGGATAAGAGAACCAGTAACTGAAGTTGAAGGCACTATATTATAAGCTGCTTCAATCTCAAAATACTTGCTAAAATTATAACCAAAGCTCAAGCCAAATTCTGAAGAAGTGCTAATGGTTTCCCTGTGGTCAAAAAAATAGATTCCGCCAGATGGAGTTATTGAAAACGTATTAGCTTGAATTTCAGCAAATGCTACAGATGAAATTACCATTGACGCAATTAAGCTGAATAAAAATAATCCCTTAAGTTTACTGTTGAATTTTAATCGCATAAAATTTCCTCCTTTGTTTTTAAGATTTAAGATTAATTATATGATAAAATCATTATAAACAATATAGTTGGAAAATACAATGTAAAATATATTTATATTAATCGTTTATTCTTACAATCTTAACCCTTGACGACATTCCTTTGATTATTTCAATGTCAGTTTTCTTGACCTTTATATTTAGAGTTTTTTTAAGATAGTCAGCTAATACCTCAATAAGGGCAGCGTTGGCTGCGCCGTCTACTGGCGCTGCAGTCAATTTGACCTTTAATATGCCGTCAGGGGATGCGGTTACCTCATTTTTGGATGACCTTGGGATAACCTTTATTGTATAGAGAATTGGAGAATTAGTCATAAAATAATTAATATATAATAAGTGGATTTTTAAAGGTGCTGCTGTCCTGGGTAAGGACAGCAGCAAAGGGGAGGAACGAGGCGCCTATGAATATATTAAACCATATATCAGATTTAATGTCAAGATAAATTTATTGTAAAACAATCTTTACAAATCTTTACAGGTCTTTACAACAGCAGGGAAGAATTGTCTTAATTCTCTTATTGTAAGTTGACCTGGAGCGGAAATTGTTTTTATTGAGGCAAATGTAAAAAGAGATCCTATAAGGGGGAGGAAAAGCCTTGAAGTTCGTCCTAATTCACCCATTGCAATTGTGACAATCCCTTTGTTGTGATATTTAAGGGTAAACTCAGTTAATGTTCTTAGATCATTATAATTGATTGGGGTAACTGCAATCTTTACAATATCGGAGTTTTGGTCTCTGCCCATTTTATCAATATCTTCAAGTGTTGATAAGTTTGGAGTTTGTTTAAAATCATGATATGAGGCGATAGTGGTTTTATTATGATCTTTAGCAAAGCTAATAACATCTTTGGATATCTTTGATCTTATCTCAATATCTATTGCGTCAGAAAGGTCAATAACTGACTTAAAGAGCTTGAGCCTCAGATTGTCATTAATATCTACTGCACCGCCTTCGCGATGAGATCTGCAAGTAGCAATTATTGGAAGATTAAATTTATCGCGTGCCACAGTAAATGTGTCAGATGTCCCTTTTTCAGAAATATCTGAAAACATATCAATCCTTAATTCTATAATATCTACGCCTTCGACAGATTCTATACTGTAAACATCAATATCTGTAAGCGGGCTGACACAAATTACCTTCTCTCCAAGTGGAATATTTCCAATAGATATATTTGTCATAGATTATTTTACTAAATAAAAGAATATTCTATCAACGTTTTAGTCTATTTAAATTATTTTAAGGTAAAATATGAGCAGCTATTGACTTCATAAAACTAAATTCAACATAATATCAACATTAGTAATTTATTGAAAAAATATGAAGAAATTCAACGTCATTTTTAAAGATATAATCATTAAAGACCGTGAGTCAATTGTCAATGAATGGACAAGTAAGGCTTGGGATCAATGCTTTTCACGCGGTAATTCTGGCATGAGTTGTTCATCAATGCCCGGCTGTAACACTGATATTCCTTTAAAGCATATATTTGTTGCAGGACTTGAGAGGATTTTTGATGAACTTATTGATGGTAAACTGCCCGATATTAAACATCCAATGTTAAATGATGTCATTGCGATTCTGGCTATTCAAGATTCCGCTCCATCAAAGGCGCTTTCGTTTTATACGATGTTAACATCTTTGATTAAGAATAGATTTAAAAAACAGTTACTTGAAGAGGAGATGAATAATCAATTTATTGTATTTATTGAAAATATCAATAATGCCATGGGTGTTTCATTTGATATATATATGAATATTAGAGAGAGATTGTTTAATCTTAAGATAAAGGAAATAATGGCATCTAATTCAAGATTGCTGAAGATGGCTAAACTTATTACCAACGAGACTTAGAAGCTTATAGGCGGCTATAGGCGGTTATAAATTTCAACGAGGTGACAAAAGATGAAAGTATTTGTTCCGTTAGTTGCAGTTGCAGCAATTTTTTTGTTGGCTCTGATATTAGGAGGAATACCACATCTGCAATTCCTAATTGGAGTCGTGATTCCGTATGCGGCGATAATAATCTTTATCGCAGGGTTTGTTGCGCGTATAATGGATTGGTTTAAATCCCCAGTTCCATTTTGTATCCCTACAACATGCGGGCAGCAAAAGACCCTCCCTTGGATTAAAAATAATGAGCTTGAAAATCCAAGCAAAGGTTCTTCAGTTATTATGCGTATGGCTTTAGAGGTATTATTATTTCGGTCACTTTTTAGAAACACATTTTCAGAGATTAGAGACGGCCGTTTGGTGCATAGTTCAAGAAAATGGCTGTGGCTTGGGGCAATAGTATTTCACGCAACATTTTTTACGGTATTATTAAGACATATGAGGCTGTTTGTAGAGCCTGTGCCAAGGTGTCTGCATGTAGTTGAGTTGTTAGATAGTTTTATGCAGATTGGCACTCCGATTCTTTATATGAGCGGCGTGATATTACTGCTTGCTACAGTGTATCTATTTGCAAGAAGAATACACATCCCGCAGGTAAAGTACATCTCGTTACCAGCTGATTATTTTCCTTTGTTTTTGATATTTGCGATTGCCCTTTCAGGGATATTTATGCGTTATTTTACAAAGGTAGACATTGTCGGAGTCAAACAGTTTATAATGGGGCTTGTGACATTATCTCCGCGTATCCAGCCAGGTATTGGGACAATATTTTATGCTCATCTGCTTTTGGTATGCACGCTGCTTGCATATTTCCCATTTAGTAAATTAATGCATGCTGGTGGAGTATTCTTTTCTCCAACTCGTAATATGGCAAATAACAGCAGAATAGTAAGGCATATTAACCCATGGAATTATAAGGTTAAAGTGCATACTTATGAGGAATACGAAGATGAGTTTAGAGAAAAAATGAGAAAGGCGGGTTTACCGCTAGATAAGGAATAAAGGAGTAATTATGTCTAAGACAATTAAACCTGAAGAAATGTCGAAAATTAACTACCTTCCTCCTGAGAAAGAGTGGATGGATAATAAGGTAGATATACAAAAAGGCATGTTCTGTCATGGCGCAAAAGAGGCAAGCCTTGCTGCTGTAGACTTTCCTAATCCAAGGCAGTGGTCTGTAACTGACGAAGACTGGAAGCTCCCTAGTAATTGGCAGGAGATAGTTATAAAGGGCATGGCTGAAAGGCTTGAAAAATACCGTTCGTTTAAGGTATTTATGGATGTCTGCGTAAGATGCGGCGCATGCGCTGACAAGTGTCATTTTTATCTTGGCACTGGAGACCCAAAAAATATGCCTGTGCTTAGGGCTGAACTTCTAAGGTCTATCTATAGGAAAGAGTTCACTAAGGTTGGCAAGATATTAGGAAAGCTTGCTGGAGGAAGGGAACTTACGATGGATGTGCTGAAGGAATGGTGGTATTATTTCTTTCAGTGTTCAGAGTGCAGGCGCTGTTCTGTTTTTTGTCCATATGGAATAGATACTGCTGAGGTAACGATTATAGCAAGGGAGTTATTAAATCTGCTTGGTTTAAATATTGAATGGCTTGCAGGGCCAGTTTCAAATTGTTTCAGAAAAGGCAATCACCTTGGACTTGAGCCTCATACAATAACTGGTACGATTGAATCCCTAGTAGATGATATTGAAGAGATGACTGGAGTACGAGTAAATCCGAGTTTTAATAGAAAGGGAGCAGAGATATTATTTATAACCCCTTCTGGAGATATATTTGCCGACCCTGGAATTTATACCTGTATGGGGTATATGATATTATTTCATGAGCTTGGGCTTGATTATACTTGGAGCACATATGCTTCAGAGGGCGGTAATTTTGGTTTCTTTACATCTAATGAGATGGCAAAGAGATTAAATACAAAGATATATGCTGAGGCAAAGAGGCTTGGTGTTAAATGGATACTAGGCGGTGAGTGCGGGCATATGTGGAGGGTTTTAAACCAATACATGGATACATGGAATGGGCCTGCGGATTTCCTGCAAGTACCTAAGTCTCCTATAACAGGCACAGTATTTGAAAATGCAGCCTCTACAAAGATGGTTCATATATCTGAGTTTACGGCTGATTTAATCAAGCATAATAAATTAAAACTTGACCCATCCAGAAATGATGATTTAATCGTAAGTTATCATGATTCTTGTAATACAGCAAGGGGTATGGGGTTATTTGAAGAGCCTCGTTATGTTCTTAATAATGTGGTCAATCACTTTCATGAGATGCCTGAGCATACAATAAGGGAAAAGACCTTCTGCTGTGGCAGCGGTTCTGGACTAAATGCCTCTGAGAATATGGATTTAAGATTAAGAGGCGGATTCCCTCGCGGTCAGGCGGTTAAGTTTGTCAGGGATCATAATAATGTAAATATGCTTAGCTGCGTATGCGCTATAGACAGGGCTGCCCTTTCAACGGTATGTGATTATTGGGCGCCTGGGGTTGCAGTATGCGGAGTAACAGAGCTTGTGGCAAATGCCTTAGTTATGAAGGATGAAAAGAAGAGAAATAAAAACCTTAGAGGCGAGTTACTTCCAGGGTGTGTAGAAGAAGATGAAGAAGACGAAGATAACGATGAGGAGAAGGAGGAGTGATGATGATATTTGGTAAAAAATTGATCATAGTCGGCATGGTTATATTGCTTCTCTTTGCGGCATTATCGTTGTCGTGTAACAAAGAAAGCGCATTAGGGCCTAAGCTGAGCATTGATACTCCAGCAATTAATGCTATGACGAATAAACAGTGTGTAAAACCTGCTGCATATATGCGTGCCAATCATATGACTATGTTAAATAGTTGGCGTGATACTGTAGTAAGAGGCGGAGATAGGAATTTAGGCGAGATTGACGGTGTGATGTATGAAAAAAGCCTTCAGCATACCTGTCTTAAATGTCATTCAAATCCAAGTGAATTCTGTGATAAATGCCACTCCTATGCTTCAGTAAAGGTTTATTGCTGGGACTGCCACGTTAGACCTAAAGAAGAGGCTGTAAAGACCTCAAATGAATCTTCAGATAACAAAATTAATCTGCCTGTTGAGCCAAAAGTAGAAAATTCAAAGTCCTCAAATGAATCTTCTGATACTAAAATCAATCCTCAGGCTGAACAAAAAGTAGAAGATTCAAAAGGAGGGGTAAAAGAATGAGTTTAGATAGAAGAGATTTCTTAAAGATAACTGCTTTGACTGCCCTGTTTGGACTTGGCAGTGCATCAGCGTTTAAATTATTATCTCCTGATGAGATACTTGCAAATGTTGAGGGGGCTGCATCTGGTCAGCTTGGCATGGTTATAGATATGGAATTGTTTCAGACTCCAACCACTATAGAAAATGTTATAGAGGCATGTAATCGCGCCCATAATGTACCAAGCATTGACAATACCAAGCATGAAATAAAATGGATATGGACAGAAAAATACGAAAATGCCTTTCCTGAAAATACAAGTGAACATTTATCAGAAGAGTTAAAGGCAAAGCCATTTTTAGTATTGTGCAACCATTGCGATCACCCAGCGTGTGTAAGGGTATGTCCAACTCAGGCGACCTTTAAGCGTAAGTCAGACGGTATTGTGCAGATGGATTATCATCGCTGTATTGGGTGTAGGTTTTGCATGGCAGCTTGTCCGTATGGATCAAGGAGTTTTAATTGGGAGAATCCAAGGAAATATATTAAAGATGTAAATCCTGATTATCCAACAAGGACTATTGGAGTTGTTGAGAAGTGTAATTTTTGTATAGAGAGAATAGAGCGCGGACTAAAACCAGCATGTGTGGATGCGTCAGAAGGAGCTATGGTATTTGGGAAGTTGGATGACCCAGATTCAGCGGTAAGGGCAGCGCTAGCCACTAATTATGCAGTTACGCGAAAGACGGATTTAGGAACAGGTCCTAATGTATATTATATAATAGGAGGACAGGAGCATGCTTGAGAAGGCGTTAGTTGGAAGTAAGGCCTACTATAGATGGATATTTTTCTTATTAGCCGTTATCTCAGTAGGGGTGTTAGCGTACATCAGGCAGTTTAATCTGGGCTTAGGCGTGACTGGAATGAGCCGTGATGTATCTTTTGGATTTTATATTGGGCAATTTACATATTTTGTTGGAGTTGCAGCGTCTGCGGTAATGGTGGTACTGCCTTATTATCTACATAATTATAAGAGATTTGGCAAGATTACTATACTTGGCGAGTTTCTGGCAATACCTGCAGTAATAATGTGTGTTTTATTTATCTTTGTTGACGTAGGACAGCCGATTCGTATAACCAATGTTTTACTGCATCCAACGCTTAATGCAATCGTGTTTTATGATGTGGTTGTGTTAAATGGTTATTTGATGCTTAATCTGATAATCGGATGGTATATGTTGAGTTCTGAGGCTAGGACTGTCGCTCCTCCAAAGTGGTTAAAGATATTAATTTATATATCAATACCATGGGCGGTTAGTATACATACTGTAACTGCGTTTTTATATTGTGGTTTACCGGGAAGACATTTCTGGTTGACAGCAATCACAGCAGCGAGATTTTTGGCATCCGCTTTTGCAAGCGGGCCTGCGTTTTTGGTGATACTTGCATTACTTGTTCGCAGATGTTCAAAATTTGACCCAGGACAGAGGGCAATAGACGGCATATTGAATATCATCTCATATGCAATGCTCATAAATCTATTTTTCATAGGGCTTGAGTTATTTACCGCATTTTATAGCGGTATTCCAGCAGAGAAAAATTCTTTTATTTATCTTTTTGCAGGGCTTGATGGTTATCACAAGTTGGTGCCTGTAATGTGGACATCTATGATATTGGCGTTTACATCATTAGCTGCTTTATTAACCCCTGCGGTAAGAAAAAACGAAAATATGTTGATAGCCGCATGTTTGGGAATACATGTTGCGCTGTGGCTTGATAAGGGCTTTGGATTTGTTATTGGCGGTTTTATCCCTAATCCATTTGATAGGGTTACTGAATATTGGCCTACAATAAATGAGCTGCTTGTAACTGCCGGTGTCTGGGCTATTGGATTTCTCGTACTTTCAATTTTATACAGAATTGCTATAACTGTAAAGGAACAAAGCGTTTCTACTGATCATTAAGATAAATATATAAAAGGGTTTGGCTTGCCAAACCCTTTTTTTTGTTTATTTACAGTGCTCTGCCCTTTAAAATCCCGCAAGGGGACTCGTCCCCTTGACCCCATAATTAAAAACATGATATGATAAACCTTAGGTATAAAATTATTAAAAGGGGAACAATATGATTGAAATAAAAGAAATTACTTCTAAAAGTGACATAACTAAATTTATCAAATTTCCACTTGAACTTTATAAAGATTATCCTCTCTATTCTCCTCAGATTACTATGGATTTAAAGACCGACTTTAATAAAGATAAAAATCCATTCTTTAAACATGCTAAGGTTAAGTTTTATCTTGCATACAAAGATGGTAAATGTGCAGGCAGGATTGTCTCTATTGTCAATGACCTTCATCTGCAATATCATAATGATGGTGTTGGTTTCTTTGGATTTTTTGAGGTCATTAGTGATCAAGAAGTTGCTAATGCCCTTTTAGGCAGGGTTTCCGCTGATCTAAAGACCCATGGGCTTAAGATCATGCGCGGGCCTATGAATTTTTCAGTCAATGAGGAATGCGGATTATTAATTGATGCCTTTGACCTTCCCCCATTACTAATGACCCCATATAATCCTCCATATTATCAAGACCTTATAACAAAATACGGAATGGTAAAGGCTAAGGATTTATATGCGTATATTATAAAGACTCCTGATGAGCTTCCAGAAAAGGCTCTGCGCGTTGCTAAACTAGCTGAACAACGCGGACTTTCTGCTCGTCATCTGAATAAAAAAGATTTTAAAAATGAACTTGAAAAATTCAAAAAGGTTTATAACTCTGCTTGGGAGAAAAATTGGGGGTATATTCCTTTAACAAATGAAGAGCTTGATTATATGGGCAATAAACTCAAGATGATCGTTGTCCCTGATATGACGGCAATTGCAGAAAAAGACGGCGAACCTGTTGGATTTCTTGGTCTTTTCCCTGATTTTAATTATGTATTAAGAAAGATGGGCGGCTCTCTTAATCCATTATCTTTGGGCAAGGCGCTTTATTATGAGAAAAAGATAAAGGATGGAAGGTTGATGATACTTGGCATCAAGGAAGGATATAGAAGAAAAGGCGTTGATGCCCTGCTCTATAGAGAGGCTTTTAAGGGGGTTAAGAGATTGAAGTACGAGCAGGTCGAATTCTCTTGGATACTTGAAGATAATACTGCCGTTCAGATGTCTATTAAGATGATAGGCGGTAGGCATTATAAGACATATAGAGTTTATGATAAGGCGGTTTAAATGAATTTTTTTAAGGGCTCTGCCCTTAAAAATCCCGCAAGGGGATTAATCTCCGAAACTTTTTACAAAAAAGTTTCCAAAAAGGCCACTTGACTCCATTATAAAAAACGAAGCCCCTAACTCTCATAGAATATACTTGCCTATGTCATATTAAATAAGGTAATATAAAATATGACAATTTTGACTATACCAAAGCCATTAAGAGAAAAACTTGGAGAAGAAGCTACAGATGCCTTTGTTTTTGTCATAAACAGTATTGACCTTGAAAGCAAAAAAGACCTTGTCACTAAAACTGATCTACTTGAAGCAAAAAATGAACTTGACAGAAAGATTGATAATGTTCATTCTGAATTAAATAATAAAATTGATAATATCCACTCTGATCTTAACAGCAAGATAGATAATGTCCATTCTGAACTAAACAGCAAGATAGATAATGTCCATTCTGAACTAAACAGTAAGATTGACAAATCTACCTCCGAACTTAAAAGTGATATTAAACTTCTGCATTGGATGATAGGTATAATATTTGCTGGTGTTATTTCACTTGTAATGAAGGCATTTTTTTAACTATTTGAAATAAATTCTTTTGGATTTGTAGATATACATTTAATATTTAAAGTAAAATATCATTGTTTAAAAAATATTTAATTTGCTAATATAAAATATATGACACTTTTAACAATACCAAAGCCACTAAGAGAAAAACTTGGAGAAGAAGCTACAGATGCCTTTGTTTTTGTCATAAACAGTATTGACCTTGAAAGCAAAAAAGACCTTGTCACTAAAACTGATCTCCTTGAGGCCAAAAATGAACTTGACAGAAAGATTGATAATGTCCATTCTGAACTTGACAATAAGATTGACAAAGCCTACTTTGAGTTAAACAATAAAATTGAGAATGTACATGCCGAACTAAACAATAAAATTGACAATGTACATTTCGAACTAAACAGTAAAATTGACAATGTACATTTCGAACTTAAAGGTAAAATTGCTACGTTAGACAGCAAGATTGATAAATTGGACAGTAAGATTGATAAGTCTACTTCCGAACTTAACAGCAAGATTGACAAATCTACCTCCGAACTTAAAAGCGATATTAAACTTCTGCATTGGATGATAGGCATTATGTTTGCTGGTGTAGTTTCACTTGTAATGAAGGCATTTTTTTAATTCTACTCGTCTTTTACCTTTAGGGATGATGTAATAACTATGCCCTAACTTATTATGGAAGCGTTACCCCCAGAAATTCATACCTGAATAGTTCTTCTTATCTCTTCAATGTGATTATTGAGTCTATTAGATGAAATCACATCAGAAAAATGAGCTTTGTTTTATTATTCATACCAATCTTTTTGTATAACTACATCTATTTTAGTTTTCCCTATGCTGAAACAAAAAAGGTCGGCATTTATTCAATGCCAACCTTTTCTGCCTCGTTTTGCTCGTTCCATTATTTTCAATCACTTTTACAACGTGATGTAGAAACTATACCATATATTTATAGTTTATGTAAATTATTTTCTTTTGTTTTAATTTTAATGTCAAGTTTTGATAAAGTTAGGCATAAATATTTAAAAGACTTGCATACTCATTTAGAAGGGCGTAATATTATTAATGAATGTTATTTGAAAGAAATCTAATAGGATTAGCAGATATACATTTAAGAACTGTTTCAGGCGGATATCCAATATCAACCAATCTTTTAGCCGCCTCTGTAACACTCATTGCTCCTCCTAAGAGTTTGTCTGAAACAGAAATTGGAGATTTATTAAAGGTTGTCAGAGTTGTCTCTTTTACGCTGTCAGAAATAATTATAATCCTTTCCGTTCGTTTTACCCCAAATATTAGATCAATTGTACTTTGGTGTAAATGAAATGGGTCTGCAATTACCTCTACATAAATATCCTTATTAGTCAGGGCAAATCCTGCAAGCCCCGGTTCTCTATGTTTAAATGGACGCATTGCATTAAATAAATGAGTAATGCCTCTTGCTCCTGCATTAAAACCAGCCTCTGCTTGACTATAAGAGGCATTTGAATGTCCCATGTTTACAATAATACCCATATTCGTTATCTTTTTTATCAGTTTAACTGCACCGTTCAGCTCTGGGGCTACAGTAATAATGCGGATAATGTCTGTATATCCATCAATCAAGCTCATCAAGTTGTGCTCTAAAGGTTCAAGAAAACTCGCAGCATTTAATGCTCCGCAATACATTGGATTTAAAAATGGCCCTTCAAGGTGAACTCCGCATATCTTTGTCTTTTTGAGTTTTGGAAAGATAATATTACCATTTGATATTGTTGTGTCATTAATAATTTCATCCATCTTGTCTTCATTTTGAATATTTATTGCCTGTTTGATAACAGATAGATTGCTTCGCATGACCTCAATACAAGAGGGATAAATGGAGAGAATTATCTCTGATACTCCAAGTTCAGCAAGGAGGCTGGTAATATTAAGAATATGTGAGACATCAGTTGTCCTGCTGTCAAGACCATTTAGCCCATGTATATGTGTATCAATGATTTTCATTTAAATTATTATGAGAAATTTAGTGTATTTATGCAATAAAAATAGTAAAATATTAATTATGCTGATAGATATTCATGTACACACAAAACTTCATTCACCGTGCAGCTTGATTGATCCTTATAGTTTGGTCAAAAGGGTCAAATATCTTCCGATTGATGGTATTGTTATCACAGAACATGATTACGTATGGAATCAAAAGGAACGTGAAGAGTTAAGGGCTTATTGTCCTGATGTTTTTATCTTATTTGGCATGGAACTTAATTGCAAGCGTTCTCTTCATTATCTTATTTATTATGATCTCTCTATCACTGATATTAATCTCTATGAATATATGAATGAAGAAGATATGTATAAAGAGGTAAATAGATGCGGAGGCGTTATAGTTGCTGCTCATATGTTAAGATATGGACGAAGGGTTAATGTCTCTGATGTTGCAAGGATGCAGGTTAATGGACTTGAGGTAAAAAGCACCAATATCACTGATGAGGAGATGTCTTTGACCCTTAAATTTGCTAACACTCTAAATCTTTGTACAACTGCCGGCAGTGATGCCCATCAGATTGATGATGTTGGAAGATTTTATACCAGCTTTGATTTTGATATTAATAATGAAGCAGACCTTGTTAGGGCTATTAAGGCAAAGGCTTGCAGGGCTGTAATTCTGTAAAACGGGTTCAAAGGGAAGTAATACTTTTTATAAAAAAGTTTACAAAAAGGCCCTTTGCGGGATTTTTAAGGGCAGAGCCCTTAAAGGATAAGTTACGCAGAGGCCTTATTATTCAAATCCACAGGTAATTCAAGTATAAATGTTGCGCCTTTCCCGATAATACTTTCACATCTTATTGTCCCGTTTAGATTTTGATTTACGAGATTAAATACTATATTTAGTCCTAATCCAGTTCCCCCTGAACCGCGTTTAGTTGTAAAAAATGGATCAAATATCTTGTGTAAATGTTTCTCAGATATTCCTTTTCCATTGTCACTATATTTTAATAAAATAATATCGTTTATTTTTTCACATAAAATAATGATATGCCCCTTATCTTCTTCATCAAAGGCATGTATTAGAGAATTCATTATTAGATTTGTTATTATCTGGGATAAGGCTCCGGGATTACTTTTTATTTCAATATTCTCAGGACATTGAACTTCTATAACATGTTTAGTAGTTTTTAGTTTAGGGCTAAGGCTTATAATTATATCTTTGATATATAAACTTAGATTAAATTTTCTTATCTCTTGATAGGCCTGATCAGCAGAGATCATCTTAAAGCTGATTATAAGATCGCCTATACGTTTTAGATTTTTAAATATCAGAAAGCTGGTTTCTTTTGCATCCTTGAAATATCTATCCAGATCAGATCTCTTCATTATTTTATTCTCAAACAAATTTATTATTTTTTCCGTAATATCTTGAAAATGAGATGTTGCTGTAATACCAATACCTATAGGCGTATTAATCTCATGCGCTACTCCTGCCACAAGCAGACCAAGTGATGCCATTTTTTCTGACTGCACCAGTTGGTCACGGCTTTCTTTAAGTTCTGCTGTTCGTTCTAAGACCTTTTGTTCAAGTTGGATATTGAGCATCTTTGTCTCTATCTCAGCCTTTTCTTTTTCACCTCTTAAAATGCTTATTCTGTCTGCAAGGGCTATTGAAAGCATGGTTACATCAAGTCCTGATCCAATGTGCATGCCGTGTGTTGCCAAAAAATTCATTGGAACGATAGATAAATTTGCAAGTAATTTTAATGAAATACCACTTAAAAATAATATAGTAGCCAGCAAATAAAATCTTGCAGGCCTATATCCTCTGTAATAACAAATTGCAGCAGCATATAAAGTAGTGATAATAACAATTAATCCCAATACGGATAAGATTGTAAACATAATAGTTGGCTGTATTAGAAAGGTCAGTAAAGTGTAAATACAAGAAAAAAACAATAATATTCTAATAACCTTATCTATGTTTTTTGCGTATACAGCTGTTTGTAGAAAACTCTTTGAAAAAATTATCCCAAATATCATAGTAAGACCAGTAAAAAAACATTCTCCTTTTATTCCAAGCCCAGTTAATTCTGTCCATCCGTAACCGTATAAGGTGCCGTCAATATATGATTGAACCATTAGAAAGCTCCCAAAATATAAAACATAGTAGAGGTAACTTATGTCTCTTAAAGACAAATAAATAAAAAGATTATAAAATAACATTACAGTTAGAACGCCATAATAAATCCCTAAAAGATACTGTCTTTGATAATCTTTTTCGTCTAAGGCATGTTCAGTCTCTATATATATTGGAAGGTTAATTGCATCTTGAGATACAATTCGTAGATAAAAGGTCTTAGTCTCACCTTTTGAAATTGGCATGTTAAAGACAAAATATCTGTGCGGCACATCCCTCATATTTATGGGCTGCATATAACCTGTTTTTTTTACATGATAACCATTTAAATAGTCAGGCATGTATAATTCAATCTCCCCAACTTTAGCCATACTGAATTCAAGCAGCCAAATATCCTTGTTTGATTCATTTTTTACAGTAAATCGGCTCCATATAGCAGAAGAGTTTAGACCAAAATTTGGATATATCTCTTCAGATGGTTTAAACCTCAATGTGTTTTCAGGCTTTATCATATCGTCAATAGTTAAGTTCCTTCCCTTATCTTCAAAAAGTTCAAGTGATAAACCTATTGGATATTCAATGCAATTATCGGTTAATACTACAATATTTTGGCAGAACGCAGAAGATATTAAGAAGACTTGGAGCGTTAGAATAATTACGGTAAGAAAAAGTATCGTTTTATAAACGCATATTGTTTTAGTGTTAATATTTAATAACGTCATATTTTTAATGATAAAATATCTTGATCATGATAGTTAATATCGCATATTTTATCCCTGAGATTACTGAAAGCAGATTTTGGCATTAACAAATCTCCTCCGCCTTTAACATAACTTGAGGCAGCTGTTTGTGTCATATCCGTAGTCAATGGATTTTATTAGTTTTGGCCTCAGTCTATCAGATATCCAATAAACATTTTTTGCTCATGTTTTTTCAATTGAAAGCTCTAATGTATTAATCTCTCTCTCCTTTGCGCTTCACCCAATAATTATTAGCATATTTACAGTATTTTATAGTAACATAAAATTATTTATTGAAGTATCAATTTATTGAAAATGAACGATATCTCATCAAATCATAGAACTGCGCATTTATTAAATATTATACTTTTGTTGATACTGGCAGGATTGGGATTTATCAATGCAGTATTAATTATGCTGCATGATTTTAATTCTGATAAACTTGCATTGACAGCCCTTTATAATGCAATTATTGTTGAAAGGCTGGGTTTTAACGGCTGGAATTTCTCTGCTGCGCCTCAATTTTTTCCTGATATACCGCTTTTTTTTATAACAAAATCGCTGTCATCAAATATATTTTTTAGTAATGCCTTATATGTACTTTTATTATTAGCATTTATAGTATTTTTGTGTATAAAACTGTTTAATATGTTAACAGTGCCAAGACTGGAGTCATATGAATATGGGTGTATTGCAATACTGGCTCTGTCATCTTTGCTAAGTTTTCCTAATAATCAAGTTGTAGAGAGATTATGGCCTAATTTTCATGGCGGTGAGATTGTTTTAGGATTTGCAAGCCTTGTTTTATCTGCTCATATTATAACAAGGCGTGTTTATACAAAGGTTACATTTATTTTGCAATTAATATTGAGCATACTACTGATTGCCTCAGATAAATTGATAATCTCGCAATTTTTTATTCCAATCATGGCATCATTATTCATCACTACAATTATTGGTTTGGTTTCATGGCGTGTTGTTATTATGACCTTTACATGTTATGGAATAGGATCTCTTATTTCTGAATTAATACTGAGGGATATGGTTGTTTATCAACATCTAAATATATCTGGAATTGGTATCAGGCTTTTTTCAAAGGACGTATTATTTAAATTTATTAGCGATATAAGACTCTTTGATTTTAAGCTGGAATTTGTATCTGTCACCCTTTGTTTTATTCTTTCTATTGCTTCGTTAATCAATTATCGAAAATATCTTAGGGTGACTTCTATAGATCAATCATCAGACTCTGAGTCAATTTCAGTTGGTATATTTTTAGCCATTTTCACAATGAGTCAAATAATATTCACAATCTCTGCTCCGATAATAATGGGCACATGGAAGGATTTAGGGTCATTGAGGTATTTTTCTTCCTTATGGATTATTTCTCCTATATTGTTTATATGGTTAATGTTCTTTAATTTTTCTGATAATAGGAATATTATTAAAATAAAAAATACTGCCATAGTTATTCTAATGTCTTTAATTTTATATAATAATTTAAGTTATCTGTTAGTCAATAAATTGGCATTTCATGTTCCGTATCCATCGGTTGTAGAATGCATTGACATTGTGGCAATGGAGAATTCTATAAAATTTGCTTATTCAGATTATAGGCTGGCAAATTATATTACATATTTATCAAAGAGCAGTCTAAAGGTAAATCAATGGGATGCTAATATAGAGGAATTTCATTGGCTTAATCATAATGAATGGTATAATAAAGCGCCGCTTCCACATGGAAAAGAACCTGTTATGATTATCATTAAAGACCTGAATTCTGATAAGATTATTGAAAAATATGGCATCCCTGCCATTATACGAAATTGTGCTGATATTGGTCAGATATATATTTACCACTAATTTTAAAGATTGAGGGCTCTGCCCTCAAACACCTGCAAGGGCTCTGCCCTTGACCCGCAAAGGGACTCGTCCCTTTGAACCCATAATTTTTTAGTATTAATTAAACCATTTATTTAATGTTTAGTCCATAAAAAAGGGCAGCCACAAGGGCTGCCCCTACTTATTGTACATATTTTGTAATTGTCAAAAAATCTTACCCTTTTTTTTATAACGGGTTCAAAGGGAGGGTCATAGACCCGTTTTAAAAATCCCTTTGCGGATTATTTATTTCTTCAAAATAGCCTTCAAATCAGCATCTGGTGTTGTGATAGGCGTGATGTTGAATTTTTCAACTAATACATTGAGCACATTTGGTGAGATAAAAGCTGGCAGGCTTGGCCCAATGCGAATATTCTTAATCCCTAAATTAAGGAGTGTAAGAAGTATAGCAACCGCCTTTTGTTCAAACCACGATAAGACTAAAGATAATGGCAGGTCGTTTACTCCGCAATTAAATGCCCCGGCAAGTGCTACGGCAATCTGAATCGCTGAATACGCATTATTACACTGCCCAAGGTCAATGAGTCTAGGGATGCCGTCTATGTCGCCAAAATCCATATGGTTAAATCTATATTTTCCGCAGGCTAGTGTGAGGATCACGCAATCCTTAGGAACTTTCTCTGCAAATTCTGTATAATAATTACGTCCTGCCTTTGCTCCGTCACATCCTCCGATTAAAAAGAAATGACGAATCTTTCCAGCCTTGACTGCTTCAATAATCTTACCAGCCAAACCAAGCACAGAGGTATGATGGAAGCCGGTTAATAGTTTTTTGCCGGGTGAGTCAGGAAGTTTAGGCAGAGACTTAGCTTTTTCAATAATTGCGCTGTAGTCACTTCCTTCAATATGAACAGCTCCTGGAATCCCAGTAGGCCCAGTTGTAAATAATCTGTCCAGATAGGTATTGTCTGGTGGAATCAAGACACAATTTGTTGTTGATAAAACTGCGCCTGGAAATGTTGCAAATTCCTTCTTTTGTAACTGCCAAGGTCCGCCGTAGTTTCCTACAAGATGTTTATACTTTGCAAGTTTAGGATAGCTATGTGCAGGAAGCATCTCGCTATGTGTATAAATGTTAATGCCTGTTCCCTCTGTCTGTTTCAAAAGATTAAGCAGGTCACCATAATCATGTCCAGTAACTAAGATACCATGTCCAGCCCTTGTACCTGTTTCAACATGCGCTGGTACTGGTATGCCAAATGTTTCAGTATTGCATTTGTCTAGCAGCTCCATTACTTTAAGGTTCATAGCTCCGCATTTAAGGGCAAGTTTGATATGTGAATCAAGATTAAAATTAGCATTTGTGATAGTGTTAAAGAGAGCCTCGTGCATAAATCCGTCAACTTCAGGGTCTATTCCTCCAAGTTTTCTTGCATGATATGCATAAGCTGCTATACCTTTTAGTCCGTATAACAAAATCTCCTGCATACTCTGAATGTCTTCATTTTTACCACAAACTCCAGATATTGTGCATCCTGTGCCTTTTGCCGTTTGTTCGCATTGATTACAAAACATTTATACTGCCTCCTTTTAATAAATAATATTCGGTTTATAATATGTGACTATCCAAACTATTTGTTTATAAATTATAATTATAGATATATTATATAACTATAGATTTAAAATATAAAATGATAAGAATCATATATTTTAATATGAGTTTTTTTATTAATCATACATCTGTTCTTCTTAGCCCAGATGGTCTCCATGCTGGCGATATTACGCCAAGATGTCTGCGAATATCTAAATACGATGCCCATGATACAGTGAATTCGCCGTATTTATCGTTTATACTGTCCATGCTCTTTATTAACGCATCTTTTTTATTGCATTCATTAAATATAGACATCTGACCTGAATCTTCTCGAAGCCCTGAAAGCGTAACTCCAAGCAGTCGTACTGGTTCTGCCAGTCGTATCACTTTGATTATTCCAATTGCAGTGTCATAGATAATGTGCGTGTCATATGTATGTGTGTTTATCTTTTTTTGTCTTGTAAATGTCTTAAAACTCTTATAGCGTATAACCACAGATACAACTTCACCAAGCAGATTATATAATCTTCCCCGCCTTGCTACCATTTCAGATAGTTTTAGTATATGTGCCTCAATATCTCTCATATTAATAATATCTTTGGGCAGGGTCATGCTGTGACCAATAGATTTAGCAATGGCCGTTTCTTTCAATACTGAGAATGAACCAATTCCCTGTCCCATCTCCTTTAATCTCTCTCCAATTATACCAAAATGACTTCTTAAAAATGTCTCAGACATCCTGCCAAGCTGTCCGCATGTTGTTATACCCATTAGTTTCAGCCTGTTGCCAATGCCTCTGCCAATACCCCATAATTTATCCGTAGGCATGTCCTCAAGAACTGATGGAGCATCTTCCATACTAATATATCGCAGACCATCTGGTTTTGATATATCAGAGGCGAGTTTTGCCAGAAGTTTGTTATGGCTTATGCCTACGCTTGCATTTATCCCAAAGGTTTTTTTTATCTCTTTTTTAAGCTGAGCCCCTATTTCCATTGCCCCGCCAAATAGATGCTGAGTATCTGTTATGTCAAGGAATGCCTCATCTATGGAATAAACTTCAACATCAGGGGTGTATCTTGCATATATCTTTGCAAGTTCACTGCATGTATGGGTATATTTGCGATTATTTCCAATAACTAAGATTATTTCAGGACACAGGCGTTTTGCCTCAAATTTATTCATACCAGTCTTTATGCCAAGTGCCTTTGCCTCATAAGATGCAGCAGTAATAACTGTCCTTTTGTCTGAACCGATAACTCCGATAGGCCTGCCCCTTAGACTGGGATTACACTGCTGCTCAACAGAGGCAAAAAAGGCATCCATATCTACCAAGATTATAGTCTTAGGCATCTGTACGCTCAAGCCTCCAAACCATAGAAAGGGAATTAAATCCAAGCTCAAATACCGTAGCGCCGTCTGTAACTGCAAAATGATAAATCTTAGCGCTCCCTAACGTATCTACCCATGAATAAGTCACATCTTTAATATTAAAAATCCTGTTTCCCCATTTAAATCTATATGGACGCAGTTTTTCTTTATCTCCAAAGAGGGCAAGAACGCTGATTTTTTCATTAATGGGTTCCATATTTACTATAACTTCCTCATAACTACCATGACCCTGCCAATGATCTTTACATCTTTAATAGGTAAGATAATCGCAGACATATCAATATTTTCTGGAACAAGCCTGACAATGTCGCCGTCTCTAAAAAATCTCTTTAATGTAGCGCAGTCATCTATCATGGCAGCCACAATATCTCCGTTATTAACCTCTGTATCCGTTGAAATAAATACAATATCGCCTTCTAATATCCCTGCATCTATCATGCTTTCGCCTACAACCCTAAGTCCAAAACCAGATTCATTTCTAAAGATATTACGGTCTATTGATATGTATTCCTCTATCTCTTCTGCTGCAAGTATAGGCGTTCCTGCCCTAATCCTTCCGACAATTGGAACTTTCATAATGCTTTTATTAATCTGTGGGGCTATCGCCCCGATTATCTCAATCCCGCGTCCCTTAAATGGACTCTTCTTTATATATCCCTTAGCTTTTAAGGCATCTATATGCTGCTTTGCAGAGGCTGGAGATGTGAACCCAAAATGTGCGCATATCTCCCTTACTGTAGGAGGAAAGCCTGCTTTTGATATGTGCGCCTTTATAAAATCTAATATCTCTGCCTGCCGCTTTGTCAGTTCCATGTTCTATGATACCATACAAATGTATAGTATTGTCAATCTAAAATGAACAATTATTAATTGATTATAAAATTATTATTATGGTAAGATGATAGAAGAATGAAACCGTTAAATTGGCTTAAATTATGGAAAATAAAACTGTAACCATTATACTTGTTGAAGATGATTCTGGACATGCGCGTCTTATTGAGAAAAATCTCAAACGTGCAGAGATAGAAAATAAGGTTTTAAAATTTACTGATGGGCAGCAGGCAGTAGATTATTTATTTAGCGGTGAAAACAAAAGTTTTGCTCATTCTTCTACCCCAATGTTAGTGCTCTTAGATCTCAATCTCCCAGTTCTTGACGGCTATCAAGTCCTTAAGATTATAAAAGAAGACGTTAATTCAAGGTATCTGCCTGTAATCATTATGACTACAACAGATAATCCACATGAAATCAGTAAATGTTATGAGCTAGGTTGTAATTTATACCTGACAAAACCAGTAGAATATTTGGAGTTTGCTGAGACAATTCGTAAACTTGGATTATTTTTATCATTGATAAAGATACCGTAATTATTTTTAAGAGAGAAATATAGGTGAAAGCCCTGAAAAATTATAATATTTTATACATGGAAGATGATAACGGACTTGCCAGACTCTTACAAAAAAGCCTTGGCCGCAAAGGATATACAGTTGATATAGCAAGTAACGGCAAGGATGGTCTTAATATGATAGAAAAAAGCAAATATGACATCCTGCTTATTGACTATAACATGCCTATTCTTGGAGGGGTTGACGTTATTAAGGCTCTTGCTAAGAGCAACAACGAAGACAACACGCTCCCGATACCTGCAATAATGATCACAGCCCATGGCAATGAAAATGTGGCAGTAGAGGCAATGAAACTTGGGGCATATGATTACATTGTTAAAGACAGCGGTACTCGTTATCTTGAGCTCATTCCAATGGTTATAGAGCAGGCAATGCAGAGACAGGAGATGATTGAAGAGCAAAAGCGCATGTTCAAACTTATTGCTGAAAGTGAAGAGCGTTATAAACTCCTTGTGGAGATGTCTCCTGATGGAATTGCGATATATACAAGCGGTAAGATAAATTTTGTTAATTCTGCAGGTATAAAACTGCTTGGCGCAAGAGATATGAGAGAGTTAATTGGAAGAGAGATAGTTGAATTTATTGAGGAAGAGTATAAGGAAAATATTAAAAAGGTTTTAAACATAGTAGAGTATGAAAAATCAAAAATGCCTTGGATTTGCGCAAAAATAATAAGGCCAGATAGTAGAATTATAGATGTTGAGATAGCGGCTGTACCGCTTCAGTATAGTGATATGACTGCTGGACAGATAATCTTTAGAGACATAACAGAGCGCAAAGAGGCAGAGCAGAGGCTTGAATATCTTGCGCATTTTGATATATTAACATCACTTCCAAACCGAACTCTTTTTTTTGACCGTCTTGATCAGCTTCATGCGCAGGCAAAGCGAACTAAACAGAGTTTTGCATTACTCTTTATAGATTTAGATCGGTTTAAATATGTAAATGATACATTTGGTCATCATATAGGGGATATGCTTTTAAAGGAGACTGCATCAAGATTTAATAGCTGTGTTCGTGAATCAGATACAGTTGCCCGTATGGGAGGAGATGAGTTTACGGTAATTCTATCAAATATCAAAAATCGTGAAGACGTAGAGATAGTTGCCTCAAAGATTGTTCAGTCAATAATGAATCCTTATAAATTAGATAGTTATGACTGCTCTGTAAGCGCAAGTATTGGGATAAGTATATTCCCAACAGACAGTTATGATATAGATATGCTTGTTAAAATGGCAGATGTTGCAATGTATCATGCAAAGGAAAGCGGAAGGAATAATTATCAGTTTTATGATGCATCACTTGAGCAAGTATAGTGATGGGCAATTAGTGAGGCAATTATGAGTTATGTTGATTTACTTGTAGTGGGATTTGCAGCAATATTAGGAGGTGCAGTAAATGCACTTGCTGGCGGGGGGACACTTATCACATTCCCTATGCTTACTGCTGTAGGTGTTCCTGCTGTTGCAGCTAACGTAACCAATACAGTTGCCCTTTGTCCCGGTTATCTTGGCGCTACATTTGCGCAGATGAAGGATCTCAAAGGTCAAATGGCTAGGCTATGGCTGCTGCTGCCTGTCAGTCTGCTGGGAGGCGTTGGCGGCGGGGTATTACTTTTGAAAACTGGGGATCAAGCATTCCGAAATCTTGTGCCGTATCTGATTCTAATGGCAGTAGTTTTACTAGCTTTTCAGGATAAATTGCGTGCTTGGGTAATATCTCGTTCAGGCAAAAACGGAGTAGTTACCCTGCATGACGCATGGGTAATACTTCCAGTTATTCCTGCTGCGGTTTATGGAGGTTATTTTGGAGCAGGGGTTAGCGTTATTGTGCTTGCGGTACTTGGACTTGTTCTGGAAGAGTCTTTTACAAGATTAAATGCCCTAAAACAATCGGTCTCATTTAGCATTAACATTGCTGCTGCAATTTTTTTCATATTCTCAGGAAAGGTTGTATGGTCTGCCGCGATTGTTATGGCTGTATGTGCGCTTGTAGGAGGGGTATTGGGCGGACGTTTGGCAGGCTGGATTAAGCCAGAAATATTGCGCCGTATTGTTGTGGTAACAGGTACAATAGTTGCTGTGATTTATTTCGTTCGTTAGAATGATAGCGATAATAGACAATTTGCGATTTTAGTTTCAAAATATCCCCGCAGCATCTAAATGAAAACAAATTGAAATAAAGTCTTATCTGTCTTGTAAAATGTTATTTATAAATTGACAATTATGAATTCAAAGATTTTTGAGATTATTATGCTGTTATGTTTTGGATTTGCATGGCCTGTTTCTATTTATAAGTCATATAAGGCTAAAGATAATGCAGGTAAAAGCGTGCTTTTTTTATTTATAGTCTTTATTGGTTATCTTAGCGGCATTGCACATAAAGTATTTTATCATTTTGATTTTGTAGTTTATTTATATATATTAAATGGATTGATGGTATTTGTTGATATTTTATTGTATTACAGAAATAAGTCTGTCAGATGAGGTTTTCTGATTATAATTCTGAATTATTCATATCTTTGATAGTATAAATTACAAGAGGGACATTTTCATATTGTAATCCAATAAAAAATTCAAATGTTATATTCGTTAAAATGTCTTAAAGGATAGGCTCTTTTATACGAAGTTGCTTTCTTATACTAATTCGCAATTCAAAAGGTAAAATAATATGATTAGATGAAACAGAAATTAACAACATAGGGGCATATTGTATATGCCCTGTTCGCTTACCAATAGGGGCAGGTTCAACCTGCCCCTACAAGTTCATTATTCTTTATTAATTGTTTTATTAAGCAGATCCTTTATCCCGCCTATTGAACTTAATATTCCAGTAGCTTCATAAGGCATATATATAACCTTATTTCCCTGACCGCTTACCATTTCTTTTAATGTGTCAATATAGCGGAGTGCTATGAGGTAATTTACAGGGTCGCTGTTTGTTGTAGCAATCGCTACTATGATATTGTGAATTGCTGCTGCTTCTCCTTCTGCCCTTAATATTCTGGCTTGTTTTTCGCCTTCAGCATTATTTATCGCCGCTAATTTTAATCCTTCTGATTGTAAAATTCTAGCTTGTTTCTCTCCCTCAGCTTCAAGAACTGTTGCACGCTTATTACGTTCTGCACGCATTTGCTTTTCCATTGCGCCTCGTATATCCTCAGGCGGATTTATGTCTTGAAGTTCAACTCTATTTACTTTTACTCCCCACTTGTGAGTAGCTTCATCTAAAACAGTTCGTAATTTCCCATTAATAGTATCTCTTGAAGTAAGAGTTTCGTCTAAGTGCATATCGCCAATTACATTTCTTAAAGTTGTTTGTGTTAGTTTTTCAATAGCGTCAGGCAGGTTTGAGATTTCGTAAACTGCCTTAACAGGATCAATGATTTGAAAATATAATATAGCATTGATCTCAGTAACAACATTATCTTTTGTAATTACATTTTGTTTTGGAAAATCATAAACGGTTTCTCTTAAATCAATTTTGTTGGCATTTGTTTTCAATACATATTTACCTATAGATCCTCCATCTTTGAGATAGCGCCATTGTATCTCTCTTGCTCTGTCAAAGACTGGCCAAATAATATTTATTCCAGCATCTAATGTTCGGCTATATTTACCCAGCCTTTCAATTACCATTGTTTCTGATTGATGGACGATCTTGATACCCATTACTACAAAGACAATTGCAAAAATAACCAATAACAGTAAAATAATAATCACTCCCATAACTTATTCCCCCTTTTTTATTGATTTAACTATCAAAATTGTGCTGTCCACTTTTATAACTTCTATCTTCTCTCCAGAGTTTATTATAATATTTCCTTCACTTATTGCTCTCCAGTCTTCACCATCAACAATGACTCTTCCTTCATCTTTGTTAGGGTCTATTTTAATAGTCACTCTTCCAATTTTTCCTATAAGTGCATCAACGTTTGTTTTGATTCCTCTACCTTCTTTGTAAGCGTATTTAAGCATTAGCGGTCTCACCCCAAAAAAACTTGCAATAGTCCCAATGAAAAATATAATTGTTTGAATTTTTATTCCATAGTCAAAATAAGAAAATAACCCAGAGGCAAGACAGCCGATAGCTATACATATTGATATAAATGTTGGTGCGAAAATTTCAACAATAAAAAGGATAACTGCAGCAATTATCCATATATGCCATACTTCAATCCCCATAAAAGCTATTCCCCTTTAATTTATAAATAATTTTGTATTAAACCTTTCCATTGTAACACATTTGTAATATACTAAGTGTACAAATTTATAATAATCTTTCTGTATTACTTCAAATGAAATGGCAGGCTTGTTGACACAATCCCCTTTTTAAACAGCAGCAGTCCCTTGATAAAAAGCGCAGTATTATTATGTAATAAATGATGCCACCATTTTGACGGTACTAATTCTGGCAGTATAACGGTAATAATTCCATTTGGATGGTCATTATGAACTTCATCTATAAACTCAAGCAGCGGCTGGGTTATTGATCTGTATGGGGAGTCAAGCACTATGAGTGAGACCTCTGGAAATAATTTACACCATGTGGTCTTTACTTTCTTTGTTGCTTCTGGATCAATACAAACATATACGGCAAATACATCTTTTGAGAGGGTTTTTGCATATTTGACTGCGCTTAGAACCGCTTGGTGAAGTCCTGAAATAGGGATTATAACAGAATGATGTGTATAATTTTGCAACTGAAATGAATCTGGTTTTATAGCAAGCTGTTCTCCCACTGACACATAATGTTTATGGATTTTTTTAACTAATAAAACCAATATTGGTATTGCGACTATGACTATCCATGCCCCATGCTCAAACTTCTCAAATCCTATGATACATAGTACAACAGCAGTTGTAATCGTTCCTAAGCCATTGATTATTATACCTTTAATCCAATGCTTTCCTTTGAATCTTCTCCAATGCACAACCATTCCAGCCTGCGAAAGGGTAAATGCAGTAAATACTCCTACTGCATAAAGTGGTATAAGTAAATGAGTGTCACCGTTGAATATAATTATCAAAAGGGCTGAAAAAAAACCAAGCAAAATTATACCATTTGAAAATACAAGTTTATCACCTCTATTGCTTAATTGACGAGGAAGAAATCTATCTGTAGCCATAATAGATGAAAGTCTTGGAAAATCTGCAAAAGATGTATTTGCTGCTAAAATAAGTATTAGGGCAGTTCCAAACTGGATTCCATAGTACATTAAACCTTTAGAAAATACCGCCTTTGAAAGCTGTGATAGTACGGTTTCAGTCTCATTAGGTATTATATGATAATAATCGGCTAACATTGTAATACCCATAAACATAGAAGCAAGTATCAACACCATCGCCCCAAGGGTAATACGCGCATTTTTAGACTCTGGCGGCTTAAATGCCTTTACCCCATTTGCCACTGCCTCAATACCTGTTAGCGCCGCGCAGCCTGATGCAAATGCCTTTAGCAATATAAATACATATACCCAAGATAATGGTTCAGCAGGTTTCAAGCTTATAGGGTGATAAGGTTCCATAATATAATTCTTAAAACCAAATATGATTAACAAAAACATAACAACAATGAAAAAATACGTAGGTATTGAAAACGCCTTGCCAGATTCTTTAACCCCTCTAAGATTTACAAACATTATAAAACAGAGCGATATTAGACATAAGAAAACCGTATGACTAAGCAATTGTGGAAACGCAGAGGTTATAGCTGCAATCCCTGCAGAAATACTAACCGTCACAGTAAGCACATAATCAAGCAATAATGCAACTCCTGCCACAATTCCAACATTATCGCCAAGATTTTCTTTAGCAACAATATATGCCCCTCCTCCAGAAGGGTATTCTCTAATAGTTTGCTGATAGGAGATTGCTACTATTATCATCAGCGCAGTAATCATGACTGCAACATATATAGAATAATTTAGAAAGCCCGTTCCTACGATTATCAATGCAAGTAAAATTTCATCCGTAGCATATGCAACTGACGAAAGGGCATCAGATGAAAACACAGCAAGCCCTGCGACCTTAGTGAGCCTTTGTTCTGATTCTCTTATTGATTCAATAGGTGTTCCGATAAGAAATTGTTTAATAGACATTTAGATCAGCATCCTTTAGGGGAGTATCCCAATGGTATTAAGAGCAGTAATTTCAGGCAGGTCAAGCATTAAATTCATATTCTGAATTGCTTGTCCTGAAGCGCCTTTAATAAGATTATCAATCACTGAAACTATTATTAATGTATCCGTCTCTTTGTTTATACCAATACCTATTTCGCAGTAGTTTGTGCCTATTACATTTCGTATATCAGGGAAAATGCCTTTATCCAATACCCTTACAAACTGCTCATCCTTGTAGGTATTTTTATAGATTTCTATAATATCAACATCCTTAGTCACCTTTGCATAGATTGTGCTTAATATACCCCTTGGCACAGGCAGGAGATGAGGGGTAAAATTAACCTTTAAATCCACGCCTGCTATAAGTGATAATTCCTGTTCTATCTCAGGCGTATGTCTGTGCGAGGCTATTTTATATGCCTTAAATCCACTGTTTACCTCTGAAAATGAAAGTGAAACATCTGTCTTTCTTCCAGCCCCAGATGTGCCTGATTTAGAATCTATAATAATCCCTGTTGGAGAAACAATCCTATTTTTTAATGCTGGATATAATCCAAGTATTGCAGATGTTGGATAACATCCGGGACATGCGATAAGAGATGTCTTTTTTATCTCATCCCTATAAAGTTCTGGAAGTCCATAGACTGCTTCTTTAAGAGTTGTTGGATAATGATGTTTTACCTCGTACCATTTTTCGTAAGCAGCGAGGTTTTTTAGTCTGAAGTCAGCGGAAAGGTCAACAATCTTTTTGCCTTTTTTATAGAAATAATCAACTGCTTCTTGGGATGCAGAGTGGGGGAGGGCCATGAAAAAAATATCGCCCTTCTTAAATAATGTCTCTTTATCTAATGGTTCAAATTTTAATCCTTTATAAGGATATAAATGAGGAAATAAATCTGTAATTTCACTTCCGACATTACGTTCGGCTGTTACAGAGGTTATTTCAATATCTGGATGTGAATAGAGGATACGTAAAAGTTCACTGCCTGTATATCCGCTGCCACCGCAAATTATCGCTTTATACATTGAAATTATTTTGAGGGCTTCACCCTCAAACTCCCAAAAGGGGACTCGTCCCCTTTACCCCATTATTTTGGTTATATGTTTAGAAAAGTTTATTTTGAAACTAAAGGAATAAAAAATTATCTCTTTGAGAACTGGAATCTCTTTCTTGCGCCTTTCTGACCGTATTTCTTTCTTTCCTTCTCTCTTGAATCCCTTGTGAGAAAACCTTCTTTCTTGAGTTTTGGCTTTAGGTCTAAATCCATGTTTATTAATGCCCTGGATATTCCATGCCTTACTGCTCCAGCTTGACCGGCAAGACCGCCCCCAAAGACATTTACAAGCGTGTCAAATTTATCATACATCCCTGTAAGTTCAAGGGGTTGTTTGATTATCATTCTCAATGTTTCTCTTGGAAAATATGCATCAAAGGGACGGCTATTAACTGTTATGAGTCCAGTCCCGCTTTGAAGTATAACCCTTGCAACAGATGTCTTTCTTTTTCCAGTGGCTGTGTAACGTATATTTGCCATCATATCTCCATTTAATTAATTATATTCTTATTATATGTTTGTTATATACTGAGGGCAAGCGGTTTTTGAGCAGAATGTGGATGTTCAGCGCCGCTATAAACCTTTAATTTTTTGTATAAATCTCTGCCGAGCCTATTTTTAGGAATCATTCCCCAAACTGCCTTGTAGATAACATCTTCAGGCTTTCTCTTGAGCAAATGCCTAAGAGCCTCAGATTTGTAACCTCCGGGATAACCTGAGTGACGATGATACATTTTTTTATCAAGTTTATTGCCTGTAACTCTGACCTTTTCGGCATTAATTACAATGATAAAATCCCCTGTATCAACATTAGGGGTAAATACTGGCTTGTGTTTGCCTCTGAGATGAACTGCAATGGTTACTGCAAGTTCGCCTAATATCTTGTTGGTTGCGTCAATTACTAACCATTCTCTTTTATACTCGTCTTTTTTAGCATAACTGGTCATATTATAACACCTTTTTTCGCCTTTTAAATTTATAGAAATATTATTTAATACATACTATATATTATATTGTTAGGAATGTCAAATCTTTAATTAAAAAAACTAAAAGATATTTCACCGCAGAGACGCAGAGGTCGCAGAGGAAAATAAAAAACCTTGCGGAGCAAGTCTGTGACCACATCTGTCCAATATAATAAAAAAGGATACTCAATATTGAGGGTTTACGTAGGGGCAGGTTGAACCTGCCCTCTTGGCAAACGAATAGGGCATATGCAATATGCTCCTACGTTGTTAATTTCTATTTCAGCAATCGAATTATTTTACCTTTTGAATTGCGAATTAGTCTCAGACCCTGACGCGGGAGCAAGTCTGTGACTTGCTCCTAAATGTTTCAACATTTCAAGTTTAATGTTTCTTAATATTTATACGCTCAGACCTACAAGTTTATAAATAGACTTAATGTTTAAATATTAAGAAGCTTTTTTAGAACGGGTCTTAGACCCTGCCCTTTGGGACACCTGCTCCCGCACAGAGAGATGCGTCTTTTGGTGAATATTATTCTTTTTTATTTTAAGTTTGACAAATAATAATAGAACTGTATTATAATAGGAAGGTTTTAGGACTGAAAAAGTTCCTGGGTAGCTCAGCCGGCAGAGCAGGTGGCTGTTAACCACCTTGTCGGGGGTTCGAATCCCTCCCCAGGAGCCAAAATATTTATATCCTCATATAATTTAAATGCAGATTCCATATAGCTGGATACAAGATTTCATAGATATAAATGAACCCGCCTCTAAGGTAGCTCATCTTTTAACTATGGCAGGGATTGAGACTGAGGCTATAACCTTGGATAGAGGGCAGCAGGCTCTTGTTATTGAAATTACCCCTAACAGAGGCGATTGCTTGAGTGTCTTAGGCATCTGCCGCGAACTCTCAGCAATTACTAATATTCCCCTAAATAATTCAAATATTAAGACAATTAATTATGAAACTAATTCTGATATTTCAATAGATATAAAAGATTCAGAGATTTGCTGCAGATACGCTGGTATTGTCATAAAGGGAATAAAGGTAAATGAGTCGCCTGAATGGCTAAAGACAAGGCTAATATCGAGCGGTATCAGGGCTTTAAATAATGTTGTAGATATAACAAATTATATACAATTAGAATATGGCCAGCCCCTTCATGCCTTTGACCTATCATCTCTAAATGGTAATTCCATCTCAATAAACAAGGCAGGCAAGAATCAAAAAATCAAGACCATAGACGGCATTGACAGGGTAATGCCAGAGGAAGCGGTCATTATATTTGATCAAAGCAGACCTATTGCAATTGGCGGAATAATGGGCGGGTTTGAGACTGAGATCAGGGATTTGACTACAGATATATTTATAGAAAGCGCATATTTTAATCCTGCCTCAATTCGAGCAGCCTCACGTAAACTTGGGCTAAAGACTGAATCCTCATATCGTTTTGAGCGCGGGGCGGATATTTTAATCGTAGTTGATGCATTAAAGGCAGCCGCAGGGCTGGTTATTGAGCTTTGTGGAGGTAATGCCTGCCAAATCACTGATATTTATCCAATAAAGCATAAACCGATAGAGATTGGCTTTGATAGGCTTAATGTAAAGCGTCTGCTTGGGATTGAGATAGCAGATAATGAGATAGACAGGATTTTAACTTCTCTTGGATTTGTAATTAATCCGATAAATAGAACAGTCAGTCCGCCTTCTTATAGAGGCGATATGGAACTTCCTGCGGATATTATAGAAGAGATAGCGCGGATATATGGTTATGACAGAATACCCTCCGTTATGCCAAAGACTGAGGTTTCTATAAACAAAAGTGGAAGTAGTTTTACGGATAGATTTAAGATAATGGATTATCTGAGACAGGCGGGGTTTACTGAGGTGATTAATTATAGTTTTATGTCTGCTGAAACGCTTTCAAGGCTAAATATCTCTAAAGGCGATGAGCGAGTAAGGGCGGTATCCATTAAAAATCCTCTTCGCAAGGATCATACAATGATGAGGACAATAATCATTCCATCACTGATAAATAATCTTGTATTTAATCTAAATCGCGGCTCTGATGATATAAATATCTATGAGATTTCAAAGACATTTATAAAGACAGATGATATTTTGCCAAAGGAACAGTTGTTGTTAAGCGGGTTATCATTTAGTAATAATAGTCAGGTGTTATGGAGTGAACCAGCGGGTTTATTTTATCGTCTAAAGGGATTAATACAGGGATTATTTGAGGGCTTTGGCCTATGGGATTACAAATTTAAACCAACTGATCAGCCGTTTTTATTTAAGGGACAGGCGCTTGATATAATCTATGGGGCTGATAATATTGGATATATGGGAATGCTCTCGCCAGATGTGGTAACAAATATAGATATTAAGCTAAAAAATCCGATGATAGCGGTGTTTTCAATCAATCTGGACAGCTTTTTAAATCTGGAAGCGAAAAGATTAAAATATGTTCCGATCTCTAAGTATCCAGTGATTAACCGCGATATTGCAATGCTTGTGGACTATTCAATTTCTGCTGGGGTGATTGAGGAATTGATAAGAAAATTCCCCGATAAGTTAATAGCTGATGCAGAGGTCTTTGATTCTTATGCTGGGAAGAATATCCCAAAGGGGAAAAAGAATCTGGCATTTCACGTGATTTATAAGTCTAATGAGAGGACTTTGATAGAGACTGAGGTTGATGAACTGCATAATCGGCTGGTAGAGTATGTGATTAGTGGGACTGGGGGGAGTTTGCGGTAGTATTTGGGGATAAAATATATAGTTGAGGTAGGCTGATATGTCATATAAAGTAAGTGTAACAATAGAAAAAGATGATTACGGATATTACGCGTATAGTCCAATGCTAACAGGGTGTCAATCACAAGGGGATACCTTTGAAGAGGTTATGTATAATATAAGGGAAGCAGTTGAGCTTTTTTTAGAGACCCTTACAGAGGATGAAAGAAGAATTTATTTAAGTAAAGAGATAATGACCACATCGCTTGAGGTAGAAGTTGCCTAAACTGCCTCGCTTGACTGCTCAAGAAGCAGAAACTATGCTTTTGAATGCAGGGTATGAAATGATAAGAAGCAAGGGAAGTCATAGAATATACAAAAAAGATAATAGACGAATAGTTGTGCCAATGCACGCTGGCATTACATTGCATCCTAAGATAATTAAACAAGTAATTAAATCGCTTAATTTAGAATAATTTACATAGTTTTTTGATTTTTCTCTGAGGTGAAGAATTTTTTTTGGGACAAATTTAATCTGGAGCTGACTTTATGATATATTAAGAGGGTGGCTAAGAGGCTGTTAAATAAACTGTGTCAAAGTACCGAAAAGGTAATAAACCTTTAAAAGGAGAATTGACATGGAAGAGCAAAAGAGACCACAAACAACGCTACAAGATTTTAATTTTTCTGAATTCCAAGA
>JADFXP010000012.1 GCA_015233465.1 Candidatus Magnetominusculus dajiuhuensis | reverse complement strand
ACATTTGGAAGGAATAACGAAGCTGGCTAACAGCAGTATTTATCTTCAGGTTACGGCCACTCCTCAGTCGCTTTTTCTTCAATCGAAGCTTTCTGATTGGCGTCCGTCTTTCGTCTATTATTTTCCCTCAGGCTGGACGGAAATCAGCCGTAGAGTGTAAAGGCAAAAGGGAGCTTGACTGTGAGAGAGACATCTCGAGCAGAGACGAAAGTCGGGCTTAGTGATCCGGTGGCACTGTGTGGAAGGGCCATCGCTCAACGGATAAAAGGTACGCCGGGGATAACAGGCTTATCGCGTCCAAGAGTTCATATCGACGACGCGGTTTGGCACCTCGATGTCGACTCATCGCATCCTGGGGCTGAAGTAGGTCCCAAGGGTTCGGCTGTTCGCCGATTAAAGCGGTACGAGAGTTGGGTTCAGAACGTCGTGAGACAGTTCGGTCCCTATCTGCTGTGGGCGTAGGATATTTGAGAGGAGCTGTCCTTAGTACGAGAGGACCGGGATGGACGAACCTCTAGTGTTCCAGTTGTTATGCTAATGGCAATGCTGGGTAGCTATGTTCGGAAGGGATAACCGCTGAAAGCATCTAAGTGGGAAGCCCACCTCAAGATAAGATATCCCAGGGATTCAATCCCTCTAAAGGTCTGTGGTAGACCACCACGTTGATAGGCTGGAGGTGTAAGTACAGTAATGTATTCAGCTGACCAGTACTAATAGACCGTGAGGCTTGACCCATAAAATATTTTCTCCATTTTGTCATTGTCATCATACATAATTTATATTATAATAATGTGTGGGCAATACTAAGTGATTGTCCAAATATATTGTTGGGCAATATAATATGGTTGCCCAAAGAAATGTAGGGGCAATCCTTTATGGTTGCCCGATTAGTAAGTTAAAAAGAAATAAAGTTTCCGGTGGCATTGCCGGAGGGGTCACACCCGTTCCCATCTCGAACACGGAAGTTAAGCCCTCCAGGGCCAATGATACTTGGGCCGTGAGGTTCTGGGAAAGTAGGTCGCTGCCGGATTTAAAAATATAATTAAACCCCTAAAGCCCATAATAGAAATTGGATGGGCTTTAGGGGTTTTTGTTTTGTGTGTTGGGAGGGGTAGGGGTGGGAAAAACTGCATTGTATGAAAAAATGATAATTTATTATTGTTTAATGAAAAAAGTTGAAAGAATGCCTAAATTGTCATCTATTTGTTACAAGTGATATGTTATGATAGAATCGTTTAGGTACATAAAAAATGAAAAATGGAATGTTCAAAGTATGAAATCGCTAGTTGTTGGAGCAGGGAACGGTTGGCTGGATGAAATAGTGTCTGTCCCAATTTAGTGTTTACTATTAAATGTGATATGAATTAAAATAAATGTCGTAATTCTACGCTTCATTATGACATAATATATAGAGTAAATAAAGTATGCTGGGACGAAAAAGTGCGCGGGGCAGGCCATCTTAATAAAAAAATTAAACGAAAAGTTTTATGAAAAAAAATAACCATAGAAAGCCGAAAGTTATTTCTTTGTTTGCTGGTTGTGGCGGTTTAGATCTCGGCTTTTTTCACCAAGGTTATGAGATAGTTTGGGCTAATGACATCGATAAGTGGGCCGTCGCCACATATAGGCATAATCTCGGAGAAGCCATGATATGCAAGGACATTGAGCAGGTCAATCCTTATAAAAGCAAGAGCATTCGTTCCTGCGATCTAATTTTGGGAGGATTTCCCTGCCAAGATTTTTCTGTCATCTGGAAAAGACCTGGGCTGAACGGTGAAAGAGGCAATTTATACAAGAGTTTTTTGCGATTTGTCGATGCGAAAAAACCTAAAGCATTTGTAGCAGAAAATGTAAAAGGACTATTGAGTGCAAATAAGCATAAAGCCATACAACAGATCATAAGTGATTTTGAGAACATAGCACCTGGCTATCTTGTAAAACCAAAGCTTTACAACTTTGCCGATTACGGAGTTCCTCAATTAAGAGAGCGGGTTTTGATTGTCGGCATCAGGATCGATACGGGATTTGATTTCCGTCATCCTAATCCTACTCATGGGCCGAAAGTCGGGAAGCCTTACTTTACGGCAGGTGAAGCACTGGAAGGCGTGCAACAAGTGAAATATAATAACGAACAGATGAATATAGCGGCTAAAACTGTAAAAATGCTGGAGCTTATACCCGAAGGAGGCAATTTTACGGATGTTCCTATTGATCATCCTCTTTATGTCAAGGGAATGATTAGCCATGTTTATCGTAGAATTCACCGAAGTGAGCCGACTAAAACAATCATTGCTGCAGGAGGAGGCGGGACATGGGGATATCATTATCCAGAGCCGAGGCCTTTGACTAATCGGGAGAGGGCGCGTCTACAAACATTTCCAGACCATTTTGAATTTATCGGCTCGATTACTGAAGTCAGAAGGCAGATTGGCAATGCTGTACCGCCAAGCGGAGTTGCCGAATTGGCTAAAGCACTCATGTTTTTGTTCACGGGCAATTATGAAAAGATCGACTTGAAGGTGCAATACGATGAATTGAAAAAGTTGCCAGTTATTAAAAGAATTGAATACGATTTGAAAAACTCGAAAATATCTTGTGAGTTTGTTTGATGGAGTTAATACTTTCAAATATCCTGCCTGTTCGACATACAACCATTAGAAATATGTATTCTGTTTTTAATGATTTGCTCCTTGAGGCTGACGGCCTTAGAATTGCCTCAGGTTATATTTCTGCTGACGCTTTGACTGAACTTAAAAAACTGATTGAAATGAACGAAAAATCTTACCTTGAGCTTGTGATAGGAATGCATGGGTTTGATGGATTTACGCGTTCTCAATATGAAGCGGCAGAATATCTTGATAGTTATCTTAGGTTTAAAAATGCCGGTGGAGTAAGAATCGCAACAGTATTTAAGTTTCACGGAAAGGTATGCAGCTTTCTGAAAAACACGATTCCTTTTGCTGCAATAATAGGGTCATCGAATTTAAACAGCATTTTTGACAATCTTAACATATATGAGGTTGACTTGCTCCTGCGAGAGAAGGAAACGGTTTTAGAGGTCGACACCTTTTTGTCCGATTTGTCAGAAAAAGCCTGTGTTTTTTTTAAAGACTGGAAGTTAAAAGGATTTATTGAAGGGAAAAATACTCTGATGGAAGGTCTTGAAGGGGTTGAGAAAATGCAGAGGGAAGAGTTTGACGAAATATGGCCGCATAAAATTGATGTGTCGTTCAAAATTCCTATAAAGTCTGACGATGCTCTCCGCAGCAATCTGAATGTATTTTTTGGGAAAGGAAGAGTTGATCAAAGAGGTTTTATAAAGCCGCGACATTGGTATGAAGTTGAAGTGATTGTCCCTAATAGCATTACGCGCGACAGTTCGTATCCACAAGCTGGAAGAATTATCACCGTTATTACTGACGACGGCTGGAAATTTAGGTGCAAAATCAGCGGAGATTATAGTAAAAATTTTAGGTCTCATGATGACTTGAAAACACTCGGCAGGTGGTTTAAAGGTCGCCTCGAAAACAGTGGCGCAATGAAAGTTGGCGAGATGGTAACTAAGGAGACTTTGAGACGATACGGAAGAGATAATTTTGAGTTGATTGCATCTGACGATCCCGATGTCTGGCTCCTGGATTTTAGCGTGTAGGTTATGGGAATTCATTTCGATTCGTATATTGGCATGATCGGGGAAGCAGCTCCTGGACTTGTAACTGCTGTTAAGAAAACTGTCGATTCCCTTATTCCGAAGTACATTAAGACTTTCTCTTTCCGTGATCGCATAACTGGACTTTTGTTGGGAAATGTGCAGAGCGGAAAAACGAGCCATGTATTCGGTATAATTTCAGCTGTCGCCGATGAAGGGTTTCAATTGTTTGTTTTTCTTACTACAGATAATGTTTACCTTCATGAACAGACCTTTAAAAGAGCCTTGAGAGTTCTCGACACTTTCACCATCTGTGGCGAAGATGACGACCTTAGATTTCACGAATCCAGGATGCGCAAGCCCGCGATGATCGTTCTCAAAAAAAACACTAAAGTACTTAAGAGATGGAAGAACAATTTTGCGTCTTCCAAATTCTGTGAAGGCAGGGCAATATTCATCGTAGATGATGAAGGGGATGCAGCGAGTTTGAATATCAAGGTCAATAAAAAAGAGCAGAGCGCGATAAATGCACATTTGGAAGGAATAACGAAGCTGGCTAACAGCAGTATTTATCTTCAGGTTACGGCCACTCCTCAGTCGCTTTTTCTTCAATCGAAGCTTTCTGATTGGCGTCCGTCTTTCGTCTATTATTTTCCCCCAGGCTTAGGCTACCTTGGAGGCGATTTTTTTTATTGTGAGCCACCGGCATCGTGTATCAAACAGACCAAAGAAAATGAACTGGATGATATCAGAAGGGACGACTATCATATAGTTACTGGTTTGAGTCTTTCTCTATCGTCTTTTCTTATTACTGGAGCGCATATGTTGTCTCATATTCCGTCCTCGGTTTGCAATTTTCTTGTCCATCCGAGCGTGAGAATTGCTGATCATGAAAAATTGGCAACTCGTATTGGGCAGTATTTGAACGAAATGCTTATTGCGGTATATGAAGACCGTATGGGCGACTACTTGAAGGGGACGTGGGTTGATCTGAGCAGAACCAAGAAAAATATAATCTCGTTCGACGAAGCATACTCTTTTATAAAACAAATCCTACACAACCAAAAAATTAATATAATCGTTATGAATTCAATTGGCAGCTACGCGGTAGACTGCTCGACAGGGCTCAACATCATCGTCGGAGGAAACAGCTTGGGAAGAGGAGTGACTTTCCCCTGTTTGCAGACGGTGTATTACTGCCGTACAGCCAAGTCTCCTCAAGCTGATACTTTTTGGCAACACTGTCGCATGTTCGGCTATGACAGAGACCCAAATCTTATGAGAATTTTTCTTCCTCCTTCTCTTCTGAAATTGTTCACTGAACTCAATAACGGAAATAAGGCTCTTCTGGGACAGCTGCTAACACATCATGATCCTGATGACATCAGCCTGCTCTATCCTCCGGGAATTAGACCGACCCGGCCAAGCGTCGTAGATAAAGATATCCTCAATGTAATAGTTGGAGGCGTCAATTATTTTCCTAATTTACCAGTAAGAAAGTTCGTTAGAAAGATTGACCAGATGTTGGAGTTTTACGATGGAGAAGGGTTCCATGAGGTTACCCTAAATAATGTCATAAACTTGATCGAGAAGTTTGAGAGCGAATCGAAAATCGATTGGTCAAGTATTGTATTCGTAAACTGCTTAAAGGCTTTGAAAGCAAGCGGTGCGGAAAATAAAGCTATTTTGATAGTGAGGAGGAGGCGAAGCATTTCGAAAGGGACTGGGACATTGCTATCTCCGGATGACAGGGCGATTGGTGCGTCGGTTAGAGACCACCCGGTTCTTACCCTATATAGGGTGGAGGGCGAAAAAGAAAAGGGTTGGGATGGACCACTCTGGATACCGAACATTAAACTACCTGACGGTAAGAACTTCTACAAAGTTGATAGGTAGTTTCGCATGGACAATTTAACGCCTGAACAGCGTAGAAAAAACATGCAAAATATTCGGTCAGTTAATACAAAGCCAGAACTTTTAATTGCTAAAGAACTGAGAAAGAGAAAAATTTATTTTGCAAGGAATGTTAATACAATCTTAGGAAAACCAGATTTCGTATTTAGAAGAAAAAAAGTAGCCGTCTTCATAGATTCTGATTTTTGGCACGGGCATTCCCTAAGATGTATAATGCCTAAATCGAATCTCAGCTATTGGGAAGGTAAGATTGAGAGAAATCGTCAAAGGGATAAGGCGGTAAACAAACAGCTCAAATCCATGGGCTGGCAAGTAATCAGAATTTGGGAATTCGATTTAAAGATTAACTTGGAGAAAAGTTTAAATATAATAATATCAGCAATTAAAGAGCCGTGATGAGGATCAGTCAAGAAAAGGCGGTTATGTCTTGAGTTATCAGTTATTGTATTTTCTAAAATAACTTTATAAATCGCTGTATTGTGACCTAAGTATTTAATAATTTCATTTAAAGTACTATATTGCCACCAATAACTAATCTGAAGTTTTATACCCCCTGTCTTCCAAAATCCTTAACCAAAGTATTATAATTATAAAGTTATTTTTTAGGGGTGAGTAATGAAAGATAATTTAAAACAATATTTTGAGATTCTTGAGATAGAGCCTACAGATTCTTTAGACACAATCAAGTATGCATATAAAGATTGGGTCAGCTAATTAGTGACTACCTCAACTTATTACAGCCTTCCACCTTATTACCTGAACCAATAACAACCAATTCAATACCTATCCTTTCATCTTTTAGATACACATACTTGATTCTAACATAAACATATCCTATGAGACAAATTGATAACAGATTATAAGTTTATATAACTTTTCCACTAAAAAAACAACAAATTATCATTTTTAGCTAATTGGTTAATTGGGGACATCCAGCCGCTTATTCTCCCAGTTAATCCTATGTCATTTAAAGCTCCAAGGGTTTCTTTTTGACTCATTTACCCTTCTTTCCTGCTGTTCTGGGATTTCCTCTACTTTTTCCTCAACAAAACAATTAAATAATTGAAAATATTTAAAATTTAATTTATCTCCTGTTTTACCATTTCTATTTTTTAATATCTTTATTTCAACGTCTCTTGGTGTGTTTTCCATGGCTTTGTCTACAAATCCCTTTAATTGCATACCTATAAAAACATCGCTTGAATACTCAATCCCACCGCTATCTTTGAAGACTTCCATTGTTACAGGGTCTTTATAGCTCATGTTGTTTAAACTTGAAATAACAATTATTGGGATTTTTTTGTCTCTGCTTATACGTTTTAATTCCATTACTGCCTTGTCTATGTTTTGTTTATCACTTGCATTTGGGTTATAAGGACTCAATAATTGTAAATAGTCAATTACCACTATCGGCGCTTTACCAGTAAAAAAGATATGCTTATCTATTTCTGCCCTGACTTCATTTATTCCTATTTCTCCTGTGCCCTCATGAATATAAATTTTATCTGCAAATTTAATATACTCACTTTCTGCAAGCTCAATAAGGTCTTTTATTTCACTGTCATATGCTGCATATCTTTTATCGTCTGTTATCCCTCTGGTTGTCTTTGCAAGTCTTTGATCTTTACAGGCTTCAAATGTTAATCTGCTTATACTTTTAGCCATGATTTCATATCTTGACATGATAAGACTAAAATATAAAATATCTTGACCCTGTGATGCTATTTGATCGGCTATTTGTAATACAAATGACGTTTTACCCATTGAAGAGATAGCTCCTATAACATATAATCCTTCATATAACCCGCCGTCTAAATAATTGTTAAGACGTGGAAACCCTGTAGGGATGCAAGGAGTATTTACTCTAGTGTTTATATGATTAAAAAAATCCTTCATATGATATTTTGCGCATGTGTTTAAATATGTTTCCTTTTCAACTGCACTTTTTGCCTCTACCTTTTCGTTATTTGTTTCCATCTGCTCTATAGCCTCCCATCTTTATTATTTATGTAATACTATAATACTTTTTTCATAAATTTATTCAATATTTCTTAAAACATGGAATAAATAGGACTTTTCGTCTTAACTTAATAAATCATTTCTTGACATATGTTACTAATTTGGTCTAATATAGAATGTATGTATAACATATTAATTTTAAGGAGGATATTATGGCGTTAATTACATGGTCAAGCAGTATGAGCGTAAAGGTCAAGGAGTTTGATGAGCATCATCAGAAGCTGGTAAAACTTCTAAATAATATGCATGATGCAGTTGAAGCCAAAAAGGGTAATGACGTAATAGAGAAGGTGCTTAATGAGTTGATAAGTTATACAAGGTATCATTTCGCTGCAGAAGAAAAGATGTTTGACACACATAAATATCCCGGAACACCAAAGCAGAAACAGGCACATGCTGATTTTACTAAGAAATTGTTGGACTTTCAGGCAAAGTTTAAGAGCGGTAATGCAATAGTAGATATACTGCTGATGAATTTCTTGAAGTCATGGCTTACGACACATATTATGGGTGATGATAAACAGTATGGCCCATTTTTTAATAGTAAAGGGGTATCTTAGGAAAAATTATCTGGGATTATCTCATTAAATAAACAGTTTGAATAATAGAGTCATGTTGATATTGGGTCAGGTCTTGACTTTTGGTGCTTTATGAATTATTATAATCAATGTCAAGTCCATTAAGGCTGGAATACTGTAATGCGCTTTATCATATAACTGCGCAAGGGAATGATAATCAATCCATTTTTATAGATGAATTGGATAGAGAAAATTTTCTTCAAATACTTGCGCAGGCACGTACAAGATATAAATGGCTCTGTCATGCTTACTGTCTTATGGACAATCATTATCATTTAATCATTGAGACCCCTTATCCTAATCTTTCAAGAGGAATGAGGCAGTTAAATGGAAGATATACACATGTTTTTAATAAGCATCACTTTAGGACAGGGCATATTTTTCAGGGCAGGTATAAAGCAATACATGTAGAGAAGGAAAGTTACCTTCTTTCTTTGTGCCGTCACATCGTGTTAAGTCCTGTTAAGGCAAAATTGGTACAAGACCCTAAGGATTGGCAGTGGAGTAGTTATCTGGCTACAGCAGGGTATACGGAAGTCCCATCTTTTTTAACTGTTTCATCTATTTTATCAGCGTTTAGCCATAAAATAAGGTCAGCGAGAAAACAGTATAAGCAGTTTATAAATGATGATATGGATTCGGATGTTTTTTGGAAAGATTTGAGAGGAAAAGTAATCCTTGGATCAGACAGATTCCTTGACAGTTTAAAAGATCAAATAACGGACAAAAAAAATAATTTTGAAATTCCAAAGCATCAAAGGTTTCTGGGAAGTACACCTTTAGCAGATATTTTCACTGATAAAATACGCGGCAATAAAGAAAAAAGAAACGAGATGATATATTCGGCATTTAAGGATCATGGATATACTCAAAAGATAATCGCTGATTTTCTAAACTTGCATTATGCGTCAATAAGTAGAATTATTAAAGATGTAGAAAATAAAGATAAATAATCCTAAATATAAGACTTTAATTTATTCCCCTTTTAAATTACATCTCAGAAATCCTGAAGTTTTCCAATATTAATTTTTTATTGGATTTTGGTAGAAACAATATTTGTTTACATTTTTTATAGAAATATTTATACTACTTATTAATATAGAATAGAATTGTTGATAAAGGGGGTCATCTGAGACTCCTTGCTGGAATTTGAGGGGTTTTGACCCTTTTGAGGGCAGAACCCTCATGTCGATGCGTTTAAAGGAGGTTTTTTATATGTTTAAAGGTTCCATGGTAGCAATAGTCACACCCTTTAAAAATGGCAAATTTGACGAGCAAGCCTTTGGAAAGCTCATAGAATGGCATATAGCTGAAGGCACTCATGGAATCATTCCATGCGGCACTACTGGCGAGTCAGCAACCCTTGAATATGATGAGCATTATAAAGTTATAGAGTGCGCTATAAAGATTATTAATAAAAGGATACCAGTAATTGCAGGCACTGGAGCAAATTCTACCTCTGAAACTATAGAGATGACAAAAAAAGCAAAAGCACTTGGAGCTGATGGGGCATTACTTGTATGCCCTTATTATAATAAACCCTCTCAAGAAGGCGTTTTTAGGCATTATAAGACAGTCGCTGAGGCAGTAGATATTCCGATTGTGCTATATAATGTGCCGGGCAGGACTGCTCTAAATATCCTGCCGTCTACAGTTGCGCGGTTATCTGAGATTAAAAATATTGTGGCTATAAAGGAAGCAACCGGGGATATGAAGCAGGCAACTGAGATTATTAGACTCTGCGGAGATAATATAACTTTGCTTTCAGGCGATGATTTTACTACATTTACCATGATGGCTCTTGGCGGAAAGGGAGCAATAAGCGTTTCAGCCAATGTTATGCCAAAGGCAAATTCCCAGATGTGCGAATTTCTATTACAGGGCAAATATGACGAGGCAAGAAAGCTGCACTTTTTGCTTGATCCGTTAAATGTTTCCATGTTTATTGAGACAAATCCAATCCCAGTTAAGACTGCTTTGAGTTTGATGGGCAGGATAAATGAGGAATTTCGTCTGCCTCTTTGTGAGATGGCTTCTGCTAATAAGCAGAAATTAAGAGATGTACTTGCCAAACTTGGACTTATTTAAATTACTAAAAAAAGGGCAGTCACATGGGCTGCCCCTATAAAAGCATTCAAATATTAGATATAAAATGAAAGAAAATCAATGTGTAGCTATAATTCCTGCGCGAGGCGGCTCAAAGGGGATACCTAAAAAAAATATTTATCCAACTGCCGGCAAGCCCCTTATAGCTTGGACTATAGAGGCTGCTAAAAAGGCGCAGACAATTGATAGGATTATAGTTTCTACTGATGATACGGATATTGCAAATGTTGCTCAAAGGTATGGCGCAGAGGTAATCATCAGACCAGCGGAAATCTCTGGAGATAAGTCATCTTCAGAGGCAGCGCTCCTGCATGTGTTATCTGAACTCAAAAAACTAGGCGAGATGCCTAAGATAACTGCATTTTTACAATGTACTTCTCCGCTTATGAGCGCTTCAGATATTGATGGAACTGTGAGATTAATAAAGTCAGCTCAGTTTGACTGCGTATTTACAGCAGTGCCGTTTTATCATTTTTTATGGAGTAAAACTGAGTCAGGCAGTTATGCTGGTATAAATCATGATTCATCATTTAGACCGATGAGGCAGGACAGGCCTCTGCAATTGTTAGAGGCAGGCGCAGTGTATGCCATGGATACTGAGAAGTTTATGGAAAAGGGGTATCGTTTTTTTGGCAGTATTGGGATATATCAAATTCATCCTGATCATGCAGTTGAGATAGATGATCTTAATGACCTTGCTTATGCAGAGTATCTTTTAAATAAAGGGGCATAATAAATGGAGACTATAAAGATTGGCAATAAAACGGTAGGACATTCTAACCTATGTTTTATAATAGCAGAGATAGGGATTAATCATAATGGCGATATAGAAATAGCGAAGAAATTGATTGATGTAGCCTCTGAGAGCGGGTGTGATGCTGTAAAGTTTCAGAAACGCACCCCTGATATCTGCGTCCCAGAAGACCAAAAGAGCAAGATGAGAGAGACTCCATGGGGTTATATAACATATCTGGCTTATAAGAAAAAGATAGAATTTGAAAAAAAGGAATATGACATTATTGATTCCTATTGCAAGGAAAAAGGTATATATTGGACTGCCTCTTGCTGGGATGTTCCTTCAGTAGAGTTTATAAATGGTTATAAACCAGCTTTTCATAAAGTGCCTTCAGCAATGTTGACAGACGTTAAGATAATAAATGCCTATAAGAAATCAGGTATCCCATTGATACTCTCAACAGGAATGAGCAGCCTTGATGAGATAGATAAGACTGCGAAGTTACTTGGTGATGATATTCCGTGGATGTTTTTACACTGTACAAGCACATATCCAGCGGTAAAAGAAGAGATAAATTTAAAGGCAATGGCAGTATTGAGGGAGCGGTATCATCGGCCTATTGGTTATTCAGGTCATGAGGTAGGGCTTCAGATTTCTTTGGCAGCAGCAGCACTTGGGGCATCTGTGATAGAGCGTCATATAACGTTAGACAGGGCAATGTGGGGGACGGATCATTCTGCGTCATTAGAGCCGAAGGGGCTTCAGATGTTAGTGCGTGATATTAGGATAATAGAGGCAGCGTTGGGTGATGGTAATAAGATAATCTATGATTCTGAAAAGCCGATCAGAGAGAAATTGCGCGGATAGTTTTTAAAATGGGTTCAAAGGGTCTAAGACCCTTTGCGGAGATTTTTAAGAGGCAGAGCCTCTTAAAGGTTTCTAATCTTTATAGTATTAGCATGAGCATTAAGGCCTTCTGTGTTAGCGATAGTTTCGACGATTGGGGCTAATTCTTTAAATCCTTGTTCTGTAAAATATAATAGGGAAGATCTTTTAATAAAATCATAAACTCCGAGGGGGGAGAAGAATCTTGAAGTACCGCCTGTTGGGAGTGTGTGATTGGGTCCTGCGGAGTAGTCGCCGAGTGGTTCGGGTGTCCATTTGCCAAGGAAGATTGCTCCAGCGTTTTTTATTAATGGGAGTTTATTCATAGGCTCTTCGGTCATAATCTCAAGGTGTTCAGGGGCTATGAGATTTGAATATTCAAATGCCTGATCTAATGAGTTGACCTTAATAATTGCACCGAAATTATTAATAGATTTTTCTGCTATCTCTTTTCGTGTAAGTAGGTTAAGCTGGAGATTTACCTCATTGATTGTTTGGTCAATAATCTTTTGGGAGTTTGAGATGACAATTGAAGAAGCCATTTCATCGTGTTCTGCCTGACTTAGCATATCTGCTGCAATGAATATAGGGTCTGCTTTATCGTCAGCGATGATAAGAATCTCTGAGGGGCCTGCAATCATGTCAATATCAACTACTCCAAAGACCATTTTTTTTGCAAGTGCTACGTAGACATTTCCGGGGCCTACAATTTTATCAACTGCATGGATGGTTTGTGTCCCGTAAGCAAGTGCAGCTACAGCCTGAGCGCCTCCGATTGCGTAGACCTCTTGAATATTCAACATCTTTATAGCAGCCATTACATGGGGATTTATAATACCATCAGGGGTAGGAACGCAAAGGGCGATCTCATTAACGCCTGCAACTTGAGCAGGGATGACATTCATTAATACAGTAGATGGATAAGCAGCCTTTCCGCCTGGGACATAGACTCCAACTCTGTTAAGTGGGCGGAGAATCTGACCAAGGATTGTGCCGTTGGTTTCATACTGCCAAGATTTTTCAATTTGACGGTTATGGAAATCTCTAATACGGGTGGCGGATATTTTAAGTGCATTAGTGAAATTACTATCAACCTTTTGGGCGTATTCGTTTATAGTATCTTGAGGGATTTTAAGTGTGTCTGAATTATTCCTATCAAATTTTTGCGTGTATTTTAATAGAGCGCTATCGCCGTAACTTTTTATTTGGTTAATGATTTCAGTAACAGAGTTAATGATTTCAGAGGAATAACCGAGACTTCTATTAGAGAGGATTTTTTGGAATTCATTAAATTGTGATTCTGTTTTTATAAGTCTCATAAGTATGCCTTATTATTAATAAACGTCTCCTCTATAACCTATAGTGAAGATTTTTATTGTTTTGGATTTTAAGTCTATTTTAAAAATAAAGCGAATATTTCCAATTCTTAAACGCATAGATCCATCTTTAGCACCAGATAAACGTTTAATATCCAATTCTTTAAATGGAAGTGTACCAGCGTCAAGATAATCTATTAAAGTATTTAACGCCTGCTTACATCTTTGTTGAATACTTTTATCTTGACTATTAAGGAATTTGACAGCTTTATTTCTTATGTCTAACGACCAAGCCATGAAGTCATATCAATAAAATCAGTTTGGTTGTCAGTAAAGTCTTCGTCGGAATAAGTGTTATTAATCTCTTCCATCTCGTTTTGTGAAACATATGGAGTAAGATTGATTGATAATTTTATAAATTCTTCTTTAAAGACTTCTCTAATTATTTCTTTTAGTTGAGTTTCGTCAATTGTTATATTCATAGTATCTCCTGACGTATTACTTTATTTTCATATAAATTTTTTCTGTATTATAATCTTAATTTTACAATAAATATTAAGATTTAGGCTATTAGAATTAAGCGGTTTGAATATCTTCTACGATATAATTGGTACGTTCTACCATCAGCTTTGCATTATATTTATCTTGAAAATATTTCCGTTCAACTTGAGTATTAGGTTTTTTCTTTGGGAAATTTGATATGATTATATAAATATTTTTGTCACGCACATAACAGTCTTTTGCTATTAGTTCAATACTTTTCTCAATCTGTTCAAAGGCATGCTTTAGATTTGAACCCTTTAGTTCAACAAAAAATTCTTTGTCATCAGGTCTTATTAAAAGCCAATCACATCTTGTTTCCTGAGGTATTGCGCAAGGGTCAACTTCAATCTTTCGTATCGCAACCTTATGTTTATTATAGAATGTAATCTTACTTCGATTTTCCTCAAGAGGGATGACTTCATCATTGAGAATTATTTCACACTTTTTATCATACCTTGTTTTCATTTATATTCCATATCAACAAGGCTGTCAAATATTGTCCCAAGTTCATCTGAAACATTATCAATAGCATCAGCCCCAATGATCTGATATTCTTTATCAATTAGGTTTATTAGTTTTCCATCTTCAAGTGTATACGCTGCGACTTTTTCAGGATCAATCATTTGCTCTTTTGGGACGATTTTATAAAGTTCGTCCAATTTTTCAGGTGGGAGTTTACTTTGGAGAATACCTGCTTGAATTAAATTATTAAATGAAGTGAGAATATAAGGGCTATGGGTTGTGATGAAAAATTGTAAAGGAGGCTTGTTAGATATATTAAATACTGATGAAATTAATTCTACGATATGTTTCTGAGAGGTTGGAAAAAGATGAGCCTCAGGTTCTTCAATATAAAGAGTGTAACCAAGTTTTCTACGGATAATAATAAACCATGCAAGCACCATCATTAAGGGTAAAATTTCCTGTTGTCCAGAAGATGCGGTTGCAACACTTATATAGCGTCCATCATTCAATGATATGTAGTCTTCATCTTTTATTATTTCATAATTACCATTTAGAAGTTGGTTCATAAGTTTTTCAATTTGAAGGAATACCTTTCGTTGTCGAGAAATGGCTTGAAGTTTCTTATTGAAGAAAGGATATTGTTTTATACGTCCATAAAAAGAACCAAACTCAGATAAAAAAGGATCAAGTGATTCATTATTTGAGATAAATGTAAAAATGTTTTTTTGAAGAATAGAATAAAACGATCGTCCTGCAGGAATAAAAATCTGTTTAAATCCTGATGAACTACCTAATGTATTATTAAATACATTATAAATATTATCACGAATTTGAATAAACTCATGAAACAATTCTTTATCAATTATTATAGAGGTGGAATCATCTTGAGAATTTTTTATTGTATTTAATTCTTTTTTAAATGACTTTCTTAAATCAGAAAAAGTATCTGAGTAAGAGATAACTATATTATTTTTCTTATTATTATATATCTCAATAAAAGAATTACCGATTTCAAATCTTATTTTAAATTCTGATGTGCCTAAAAATTGTTGTGGAAAATACTTGTTAAATCTTTCAGTTTGGATATTATTAAATTCACGTTTTGTTTTTGAAACATTGTTAGGATTAGAAAATTCAGGAATAATACCCTTAAAATAAAACAACAACTTAGCGCAAACGCTCTTTCCCACAGCCTGTGGGCCAATCAGAATATTAATATCCTTTACTTCCATATTAATATCCTTTAGATCTAAAAAGTTTTCAATTATCAGCCGTTCACTCATAATTAATACTTTAGCACAAAATAGGCGGCTTATTCAAAAGTTTTTATTATGGGGTCAAGGGGACGAGTCCCCTTGCGGGAGTTTGAGGGCAGAGCCCTCATGAAAATTAAAATCTCAAACAAAACAAACCATATTCCTGCCGCAGTCTTTTGCCTTATAGAGCTTAGCGTCTGCGCGTTGGATGAAGTCTTCAAGTGATTCCTTTTGTTCTCTGGTTGAAACCCCTGCGCTGATAGTTATTTTCCTGTAGTTTAAATCCTCTCCAAAATCGAGTTCAGATACTTCAATCCTTATTCTTTCTGCTGCTTCAAAGGCTTTCTCTGAGGTAGCTGCAAGTAAAAATAATGCAAATTCTTCTCCCCCAAATCTTACTGGCAGGTCATATTTCCTTGATTTCTCTAAGATTACTCCTGCAACCTTCTTTAATACCTTATCTCCAACATTATGACCAAATGTATCATTAATACTCTTAAAATGATCTATATCAAATAGGGCTAGTGATACTCCCTTATTTTCTCCTCTATCGTGAAGTTCCATTACGCGTTTTATCGTATCGTGCATATAAATGCGATTAAACATACCTGTAAGCTGGTCACGTATTGACTGTTCATAAATCGCCTTACTCTCCATGTCAAGTTTTCTGAATAAAAACTCCCTCTCAAGGGCAACTTCTAATGGCACATTTATGTGGGTAAGCATCTTGGTTATCTCTTCATTTATATCTATATCCCTGTCAAGATGAAAAACAGCAATGGATTTTATTACTTTGTATTCTGGCGAAAATAACGGTGAGACTAAAAGATGCTCTTCATTAATTGATATTTTTGTAAATACATTTTCATAAAGGTCTAACCATTTCTTCATATCAATACCCAAAATATCTGCATATTCTTTTGGCGTTTGCATTATTATCCCTCTGTAACGCGAGTCAGGAGCGAATAACAGCGCCTTGCCGTCTTGAGTTAAGGTATAAAATTCAAGTTTACTTAAAGGTATCATCCTGTTGGTTATTTCATAAAGGGCATTTGCTATATCGCTAAAATCGCGATATATTATCATCGTCTCCATTAGATCAGAGAGCAGCTTATTTACCTTTGAAAGATAATGGATATTTGTCTCACGCTCTGATAAAAGAAACAGCCCGCAATCTATATTTTTGAGAGAATTAATTACAAATTCTATCAAGTGATGCGGAATGATTGAACCATGCTGAGGGGCAATCATCTTTAGATGAAGTTTTTCAATCCTTTGGAGTCCGCTGTTAAGTATCTCACGACTTGGCATATAATGCTCGTGGAATAAACGTATACCGTCTATAATGCCCTCATCTTGGGCTACAAGTGTCCAGTTATTTGTCAGTCCGCCAAATATATCGCTAGAAAAAAGTATGCACTCCTCTACATCGTATGTCACAAATGCACCGGGGAAATGAAGATACGGAGTATAGACAAATCTTAAGGTACGCGTGCCTGCAATTAATTTCCAATTATGCTCTTCTATACGATAAAAGGGAGTTTTTAAACCATAGTGTTTTAAGAGCGCCTCAGCCCGCCAGTGAGTTATGACCATTGCATCTTTTCTTTCTATCATGCTGTCAATGAGACAAAGTGATGCGGTAATATCAGGGTCCTGATGATGGCAGATAAAATATCGTATGTTTTTAAATGGTATGATTTTTTCAATCTTTCTGAGTGTCTCTTTGATTGTAATGTTTGAGCCAGGGTCAATAAGTATTGATTGATCTCCATTTTCAATTAGATATGGATGACATTGAAATGAATCATCCTTTAAATAAGCGCCTACCCACCAGATTCGCTCTGCTAATTGAACTGGTTTGTTATAAGAGGTTTCATCTATTTTATATAGATAACTATTCATAACACCTTATTATAGCTAATTTTATTGTAAAAGTTTTATAAAAGATGAATATAATTGTTAAAGGTATTTTACGATAAAATAATAGCAATATATTAATTTATATGTTAAAATGTCAGTTGTATATATTATACACACTATTTCTGGTCAATTGGATATTTGGAAAATGATAGAATTTAACAATGTATCAAAGACTTATGATTCAGTAAAGGCTTTAATTGATATTACTTTCAAGATAGAAAAAGGGGAAATGGCATTTATTATGGGTCCAAGCGGAGCTGGTAAGTCTACGCTTCTTAAATTGCTATATCTTTCAGATAAGGCTGATATTGGTTCTGTGTCTATTGCAGGATTTAACATTGCTACCTTAAAAGAGACAAGTTATGCGTATCTTCGCAGAAATATTGGATTTGTATTTCAGGATTTTAAACTTCTTAAAAATAAATCTGTATATGATAATATTGCCCTTACGCTAAGGATTCGCGGCGTAATGGAAAGAGACATTAAGGAAAAGGTATATTCAGCTCTTAAAATGGTAAATCTAAGGCATAAGATTGATTCTCATCCTCTTACACTCTCAGGAGGAGAACAGCAGAGGGTTACTATAGCAAGGGCGTTGGTTGGTGAGCCTACTGTAATGTTGGCTGATGAACCTACTGGTAATCTTGATGTAGGCAATGAGACTTCTATTATGAATATCTTTAAAGACATTAATGCAAAAGGAACTACGATTTTAGTAGCTACACATAATGTTAATTTAGTAAAAGGAACAGGAAAGCGCGCCCTTTATCTTGATAACGGCAGATTGGTCAAACAGGAGAGTATCTGATGTTTTCTATAAGGCTTGCCATTCAAAGTATTATGCAGGAAAAAATGCTGAATTTGCTTTCAGTTATATCAATTTCTATAGGTCTTTTTATCCTAAGCGTAGTATTTTTGGTTGTATATAATGTAGAGAAATTGACTCAGGAATTGCCTGAGAAATTCGCTATCACTATATATTTAAATGACGAGGCAAGTTTATCGGATAAAAGAAATATTGAAAATACCTTAAATTCAGATCCATTAGTAAAGAGTATTGATTATATATCTAAAGAATCAGCTCTGGTAGAACTTAAAACTACCCTTAAAAAGGCAAATTATATATTTGAAAGTATTGATGATAACCCGTTATTTGCTTCATTTATTATCTGGTTAAATCCCGGTAAATTTGATATTCAAACAGTAAAAAGTTTTATTACAAGGGTTAAACTATTAAAAGGGGTTGAGTCTATTGAGTCAAATGAAAAACTGCTTGAGACTATTTCTTCGTTAAAAAAAGGATTGAGGGTATCAACCACAGGGATTTTATTGACCTTTGTCTGCGCTATGATATTTATTTGTTACAGTACTGTAAAGATTCTTTTTTATCGTCATGGAGAGGAAATAGAGATTTATAAATTACTTGGTGCAACAAGGCTTTTTATAAGGATACCATTTTTGTTTGAAGGAGGGGCAATCGGCTTTGCAGGAGGGGTAATTGCTGCATTAAACGTGTTGTTTACCTATTATTTCTTTACAGCAAGGTTTAAGAGCATTATTCCGATATTTTCATCACTTGATATTCCAATGTATAGCGTTTATTTAATTCCTTTTGTAGGTCTATTCCTTGGGATAACTGGAGCAGCGTTTGCTATTGGAAGGCTAAAGTATTAAAATGAAGGAAGCATTCTTGATTTTATTAATTCTCTTGATTCCAGCAGTATCTTTTTCAGAGTCGCCGACTCAGGAATATCAGAGTATTCAGAAAAAAATCCTGGCAGGTAAAAATAAGCTGAATGAAGCAATTGAAAAGGAAAAAATTGCAGTAAAAGACCTATCAAATGTAAAGCAAGAACTCAACAAAATCAATAAATCAGTTGAAGCCCTTAAAAATCAAACCACAGCATTAAAAAATGACATATATAATTCAAGATCAAAACTCTCAAGTATTTCCACTACTTTATCTGAACAAAGAAATCAGCTAAAGAAAAAGATTCAAATACTTCAAAAATTGAGCGACTCTGCCAATCGTTCATTTATTCTGATTAGCACAGATGATTTTTATAAGATACAACGCGTTAATAGATACCTGTCTGTGATTGTTGAAAATGAATTTAATCAAATATCTAATTATTCAAAGACTTATAATGGACTTAAAAACAAAGAAAAAATAGTTAGAGATACTCTAACGCTTCAAAATACTGAATTTCTTAGATTAAAAAAGACTGAGGAGAATCTTTTAAAACTTAAACATGAAAAAGAATCGCTGCTTCTTGCCTCAAAGGAAGAACAGGCGCAATATCAAGAGCAATTAAATGAACTTGAAGCAACTTCAAAGAAACTTAAGGATTTAATTGGTTCTTCAGAAAATAATAGCAGCGCTAAAAATAATAATGTAAGATATACTGGAAAGGGATTTAGTAAGGCAAGGGGGCATCTTATTTGGCCTGTATCCGGTGAGGTTGCCATTCCTTATGGCTCTCAGGACGATCCGCGTTTTAAATCGCCGATTTTTAGAAATGGGATATTTATAAAATCAGAGACAGATGAAAATGTTAAGGCTATTTATAATGGAAAGGTAGTATTTGCAGATCAATTCAGAGGCCTTGGGAATGTAGTCATTATAAATCATGGAGAGGGGTATCATACGGTATATGCAAATCTAAATAAAATTTCAATAAATAATGGAGATAATGTTACAGAAAAAGATATAATAGGAAAGGCTGGTGTTCCTGAACCAATAAACGCGCCAGGAATATATTTTGAAGTTAGATTTAAAGGCAAACCTATCAATCCAACTCGATGGTTGTCTAAAGGTAATGCTCCATAACTTGAGTTATGGATGATGATTAATGGAGGATTTTAAATAAATGAAGAAGCGCCATTTAGTAATTTTTTTTATTGCTATTTTGTTAATAGTAAGTACATTGCATATTGGTAAATGGACGTTAGAAGCAGTCAATGCAGAGGTTGATGATTATCAGGAACTTAAACTTTTCACAGAGGTTATCTCAATTGTTGAAAAGAATTATGTAGAGAAGGTTGAGATAAAAGACCTTATATATGGAGCTATTAAAGGGATGATCAGCGCCCTTGATCCTCATTCAAGTTTCATGACTCCAGAGGTTTATAAAGAGATGCAGATAGATACAATGGGCGAATTTGGAGGGCTTGGAATTCAAATTGGTATTAAGGAAGGGGTACTGACTGTTATTGCCCCAATAGATGATACCCCTGCTCAAAAGGCTGGTATCTTATCTGGAGACAAGATAATAAAGGTTGCTGGAGAATCAACAAAAAATATGTCACTGCTTGATGCAGTCAATAAGATGCGCGGGGCTATTGGGACAAAGGTAACACTGACTATTTATAGAATTGGATGGAAGGATACAAAGGATTTTTCAATTGTAAGGGAAATCATAAAGGTTGCAAGTATTAAACAAAAGTTGATTGATGAAAACATCGGATATATTAAGATAACCCAGTTTCAAGATAAAACAGCAACAGATCTCGAAGATGCTTTGACAAAACTTGAAAAGAAACAGCTCACAGGGCTAATCTTAGATATGCGTAATAACCCAGGCGGCCTCCTTGTAAGCGCAGTCAGGGTAACGGAGAATTTTCTGCCTTCTAAGAAATTAGTAGTCTATATCAAAGATAGAAAAGGCACAACAAAGGAGTTTTATACACACACTAAGGACAGATTAAATGGCCTGCCAATGGTAGTGCTTGTAAATCAAGGCAGCGCAAGCGCATCAGAGATAGTTGCTGGAGCGCTTAAAGATTGGAATAGGGCTGTGATTGTTGGAGTTACCACATTTGGCAAGGGTTCTGTACAGAGTGTGCTGCCGCTTAGTGATGGTTCTGGACTGCGTTTGACTACAGCCAGATATTACACGCCTAAGGGAATTTCAATACAAAATACCGGGATAACGCCTGATATTATAGTAAAACTAAAGGTTGCAAATGGAAATGCGATACATGTTACAAGGGAAAAAGACCTTGAAAAACACCTTGATACTGTAAAACCTGAAGATAATGATGGCAAGGAAGAAGAAGAGGAAATGCCATATGACATTCCAGACAAAGATGATCCGCAATTACAGAGAGGCGTTGATATAATCAAGTCTTGGAAGGTAATACAAAGTATTAAACCTGCGGCCTAGGAGCTGTGCCCCTAACCCTGCAAGGCGTTTAGGTGAATATGTCACGGATAATATTTGACATTGAGACTGTTGGCAAGGATTTTCGGGAGCTGTCCCCAGAGGTTCAGGACAGCTTCCTGAAATGGATAGATTCAAAGGAAGAATTGAAGGGAATTGAGATGAGTTTATCCTTTTACCCTCAGACCGCTGAGATAGTTGCAATTGGGTTAATCAATCCAGATACAAAAAGAGGAGCGGTTTATTTTCAATCTGATAATGATGCTATTTTGCCAATAGAGGAAAATGGAATATCTTATAAGCCATTAACTGAAAAGGGCATATTAATAGATTTCTGGGACACAATCAGCAAGTATGATGTGATTGTTACATTTAATGGCAGGGCGTTTGACTGTCCATTTATCTTAACTCGTACTGCAGTGCATCAATTAAAGCCTACAAAGGATATTTTACCAAACCGCTATTCAAATCAACATATAGATTTATTTGATCAGTTGTCGCTTTTTGGAGCTCAGAGAAAAAAATTTAATCTTGATATATGGTGCAGGACGCTTGGCATTAAAAGCCCAAAATCAGAAGGGGTTACAGGGTATGATGTCAAGAGACTTTTTAAGGAAGGCAAATTCCTTGAGATTGCCAAATATTGTGCTGGAGACCTTTGGGCAACTCGCGAATTGTTCTTAAAGTGGGAAACCCATATGCGTTTTTCTAAAGGTTATTGATTTCTAAAGGAATTTTCAAATATAATTTTGTTATACTTATTACTATGAAGACAAAGATAATTGCGGATGTTAGTTCAAATCATATGGGTGATATGTCAGTTGCACAATCTCTAATCAGAGAAGCTGCCCTTGCCGGGGTGGATATTGTTAAGTTTCAATCTTGGCAGGCGGATAGACTTAGACCTGATTTCCCTGAGTATGAGGCAACATATAAAAGACATAAAAAGACAGAACTAACAGATGATGATCACAGGATGCTTATAGATTATTGCAGTCAAAGTGGTGTAGAATTTTTGACCACATGTTTTGATATAACGAGGATGGATTTTCTTTCAAGTCTTGGACTGAAAACGATTAAGGTTGCAAGCCCTGATTCTATGAGTTTTGGGATGATTGGCAGGCTTATTGATAAATTTGAACATGTAATAGTATCTACAGGTATGACAACTGATGTTGAACTTAAAAAATTAGTGCAGTTTGTGATGGGTAAAAATGTAACCTTGCTTCATTGTGTGTCATTATATCCAACTCCTATTGAAGATGTTAATCTTGATAGAATGTTATGGATAAGATCAATGGGTGTTGAGACAGGATTTTCAGATCATTCAATTGGGGTTACGGCAGGGATGTTTGCTATAGCACTTGGAGCGAGCATTGTTGAAAAGCATATCACATTAAGCAGAAGCCTTCCAGGAAAGGATCAGGCAATGTCTACTACTCCTGATGAATTTAAGGTTCTTTGCGATTGGGCAAATTCAGTAGAGCAAATGAAGGGAACAGCTCAGCATGAATTAAGCCGTGAGGAAGAATATTTAAGAAAGATATATAGAGGGAAGTGGGGTAGTAATTGAATAATTATCTATCGTAGGGGCTGCCCTTGTGGCTGCCCTTTTTTTTGATTAAACATCAGGGCAGGTATGCTTTGCTGCCCCTATTAAGGTAAATAATATGAGAAAGGTTTGTGTCGTAGTAGCAAGCAGGGCAAATTATGGCAGGTCTAAATCAGTTCTTACTGCAATAAAAAATCATCCTGACCTTGAACTGCAATTAATAGTAAGCGCTTCAGCCCTTTTATATCGTTTTGGAAATGCGATAGAGATTATTAAAAAAGACGGTTTTATCCCTGATGCAACGGTCTATATGGTTATAGAGGGTGAGACTCCTTCTACAATGGCTAAATCAACAGGCCTAGCAATACTAGAACTTGCCACTCTCTTTGAAAATCTTAAACCTGATATTGTATTAACCACTGCTGATAGATATGAGACAATGGCAACCGCAGTAGCTGCCAGTTATATGAATATCCCGCTAGCGCACACTCAAGGCGGTGAGATAACTGGTTCAATAGATGAAAGCGTGCGTCATGCAATCACAAAACTTGCCCATATTCATTTTCCAGCAACCGAGAAAAGCCGTGAGCGTTTAATCAAGATGGGAGAAGAGGTTGACAGGATTTATCTTACAGGATGTCCTGCAATTGATATAATTACAGATATTGATCTCTCACTTGACGGTGTATTTGAGCGATACGGTGGAGTTGGCGCAAGGATTCATACAGATAAGCAATATATAGTAGTGCTTCAGCATCCTGTAACAACTGAATTTGGGAGCGCATTTGATCAGATTAATCAGACGTTGCAGGCTGTAAAGGAACTTCATATTCAGACTATATGGCTTTGGCCAAACGTTGACGCTGGTACTGACGCAGTGTCTAAGGGACTGAGGATGTTTAGAGAGAAATATAATCCTGATTATGTGCATTTTTATAGGAATTTTTCTCCTGAAGACTATGCGCGTATCATATATAATTGTTCATGTCTTGTAGGGAATTCAAGCAGCGCAATACGTGAGGGTTCATATCTTGGTATTCCATCTGTTAACATTGGCACAAGGCAGCATGGTCGAGAGCGCGGGCGGAATGTTATAGATGTTGGACATGACAGCGTTGAGATAAAAAATGCGATAGAGACCCAGATAAAACACTCCAGATATGAAAGGGATATTTTATATGGCACAGGTTCTGCGGGTAAGGATATTGCCGAGATACTTGCTGGATGTAGTATTACTATACAGAAAAAACTTAGTTATTAGTTGTTGAGAGTTAGCGATGAATATTTATCGTAGGGGCTGTACCTGTTGCTGCCCTTTTTTTTAAATTAATAAATTATAATCGGTCAGGTATAAGACCTGCCCCTACATTAATAAAACAAACGGAGAGATTTATGAGATATAGGTCAAATATTTATCGTTTTTTGTCATTAATAATTATAAGTATCTTGTTAATCGTATCTAATGTATCTGCTGATGAACCAATCCTTACCCTTGATACAGGCGGACATATGGCCTTGATATGGAAGATAATTCCTATGAAAGACGGCAGGCGTATAATCTCTGCCTCTGCTGACAAGACTATTCGTATATGGGATATAGAGACTGGAAAAGAAACTCAAAAATTACTTGGACAGATTGGCGGGGGATCTGAAGGCGCAATTTACGCCATAGCCCTATCGCCAGATGAAAAATGGCTTGCTGTTGGCGGATATTTTGGCGGGAATATTGATACAAGGGGAAATATTCGCATATATGACATAGAGACAGGGAAAATTATAAATGTCTTGAAGTCGCATAAATCTTCAATCTATGATCTTTCAGTAAGTAGCGACGGCAGGTATCTTGTATCTGGGTCTGCTGACAAAATGGTAAAGGTATGGGATATACAAAATAACTTCTCAGAGGTTTTTTCTTTTGATGGACATACTGATCATCTCTATGCAGTTAGGATATTTAAAGAAGGTAATGATTATAAGATCGTTTCCGCTGGATTTGATAATAGGTTAATACTATGTTCATTAAACGATAAGAAACAACTGAATTCATATACTCATAGTGATAAATTAAGGCACATGGCTATAAACGAAAAATATATTATAGTTTCAGCAATACGAGGTAAAAAGATAGAGATATTTGACCATAATCTCAATAAGATAAAGGAGATTGTCTCAGATACAAATCCTGAAGGTCTTTCATTTTCTCCTGACGGAAGACTTCTCTTGGCAGGTACTGGTATTACCCCTTATAATTGCAGCATATACGACACAACAGATGATTTCAAAAAGATTTCCACTTTTTCCAAACATGATAATTTAACCATGGCAGCAGCCTTTATTGATAATCACACTGCAGTTACAGGAGGCGGAAATGACGAACAAATCTATCTCTGGGATGCCTTCTCAGGCGCTGTTAAGAAACAAATATCTGGTCATGGCAAGAGAATCTGGGCAGTAGGTATAAAGGATAAAGAGATTGCCTTTGGAAATACTTTAGAGAGCAAGAGCTATAATAACCGCGGTAAATTTGAAAAGATATTCAATCTTGATACCTTTTCACTAAAAAAGACAGCCGATACTCAAGAGTTTAAGAGGATGGATACAAATTATCAGGCTTATTCATTGAATCATGCTGTAGGCGGAGATTTTGGTTTTTCAAATGGCGCTCTTGTGATCAAAGAAAATGGTAAAGAAATAGGTCGGATCTTAAGGACTGCGTCAAATGGTTATAGTCATAGATCCTATGGTTTTACAGGCGATGGAACTATAATTACAGGCGGAACAAATGGTCATCTTATGGCATATAATTTACAAGGTCAAATGATTGCGCGCTTTATTGGACATTCAGGCATAATCTGGAGCATTGCCGTAGATGGTGATACCCTTGTTTCGGGCTCTGATGATCAAACTATTATGTTGTGGGATTTAAAAGAAATAAAGGCAGGTAAAAAAAATCTTTATCCTATAGTAACTATATTTGTATCAGATGATAATGAATGGGTAGTATGGACTAATGAGGGTTTTTTTAGTGCGTCAAAAAATGGCTCAAGGTATATTGCTTACCATATGAATAGAGGACCTGATAAAGAGGCTGGTATTGTAACCATAGATAAATTCTATAATTCATTCTACCGCCCAGACCTTATTGATGCAAGGCTTAATGGAAGAGACATAGTAAAATATACAAAGGAAATCAATATTGAAACCATACTAAAAGGCGGACTCCCGCCAAGGGTTGAGATGATTACAACATCCGGAGTCTCACAGACCAAAGACATCAAACTTAAGGCAAGGATTTGCGATACTGGTAATGGAATTGGAGATATAACTCTGTTCATAAATGATGTTCCTATATCAATAGAACATTCAAGCAGGGGGGTAAGCATTCAATCAAGCGGAAAGACAACTCATGATCAAGGATGTTCAGACTTTGAAAAACTTATATCACTTCAGCAAGGTACAAATAAGATTGGAATAATGGCAATGAATAAGGGAAATAACATAGAATCCAACCGCCCAGAGATAGAGCTTGTCTATAAATCTAAGACAATTGAAAAACCAGACCTGCATATTATGACTATAGCAATTGATAAATATAATGACATTGACCTAAGGCTAAAATATTCTGTCAATGACGCAAGCGGTATTATTGAGACTATTAAGAAACACTCTGCCCCGTTATTTAAAAATATCTATGTATATTCAATTCATGATGGAGACGCTACAAAGGCTAATATACAAAAGAGATTTGAAGAAATTAAGACTAACACAGAGGATGTATTTCTACTCTTTATTGCCGGTCATGGCATAACCTATGAGAAAGACGGCAGTTATTATTATATCCCAGTAAACTTTAGATTTACCTCCGCTGAAGCAATCCCACAGCAAGGTATATCTAAAGATGATTTTATGAGGTATTTAACAAATGTTAAGGCGCTAAAATCACTTCTATTGCTTGATACCTGTAACAGCGGTTCATTTACTGAGGCAAAGGCAAGCAGAGGGATGCTCGAAAAAACAGCAATAAATAAATTAAACAGAGCAACTGGGAGATCAACCATAGTTGCAAGCAGCAAAGATCAGGTAGCACTTGAAGGTATAGAAGGCCACGGAGTCTTTACATTTTCTGTGCTAAAGGCCTTAAATGGGCTTGATAAATATAGTAATAATCAATTGACCATAAATGCCCTTGCAACAATCGTGGAAGAAACTCTGCCTGAAATCACTATGAAAAAATGGGGATACGAACAGATTCCACAAAAAAACCTTCAAGGTATGGATTTTCCTATTAGTATGAAATAACCCTTTAAGAGACTCCGCCTCTTAAAAATCTCCGCAAAGGGACTCGTCCCTTTGAACCCATTAATTTTTATAAATTTCTGTTTAAGTTTTGTTGGTAAATACTATAGTTATTGTCAAAAGTAAATTTCGTTTAAATTCCCATTTTAGAAAAAGTGGTGGATGCGTAGCAGACGGGGTATTTGAAGGTTATTCAAAATAAGATTTCGTTTAAAATGAATATACTAGTAGGGGCTGCCCTGTTTTATTGTCGAGAATTATAGACCGCCTCACGCATAATGTCAACAGGAGCTTTTACCCCTGTCCATAATTCAAATGCGTAAATTCCCTGCCATAAAAGCATTCCATGACCGCTTATTGTCTTTGCCCTTGCCTGACGCGCAGCTTGTAAAAGGTTGGTATCAGAAAATATAAGGTCACAGACTATGTGATTTTTGCGTATATATTTAGAATCAATTGGAAGAGGGTCGTCAGATTTTAACCCAAGCGGAGTTGTGTTTATAATAATATCGCAGGAGTCAGCATCTGAGAGTTCATAGCAAGGAAATACTGGATTTAGATTGCATAGACTTTCAATCAAGGCATCACGTCTGTCTATTGAACGATTATATATGATTAATTTCTTAACTTTTTGAGCTAAATAATAACATATCCCCTTTGATGCCCCTCCTGCTCCAATTACCAAAACAGTTTTATCTGAAAGATTAATTCCTTGTTCTTCAAGCGATTTTATAAATCCCCTTCCGTCTGTATTATATCCCTTTAAATGCCCATTCATATTAACAATGGTATTAACTGCCCCGATAAATTGAGCCTCTTTATCAGTCTCGTCAAGAAGTTTAATAACCATTTCCTTATGCGGAATAGTTAGATTAACGCCTGCAAATCCCATTGCGCGTATGCCATTAACTGCATCTTTTAGATCTTCTGGTTTAACAAGAAACGGCAGGTAACAATAATCAAGATTAAGTTGGGCAAACCCTGCATTGTGCATCTTTGGGGAGAGGCTGTGTTTGATTGGATAACCAAATAGACCTGTTATCTTAGTTTGTGAGGTTATCATTATGAGCTTTTTGAGAAGGGTCAAGACCCTCGCCCTGTTGCTTTATATTGGTGAGGGCGTGTATTAGACCTTCAAAGGTTGATTCAATTAATATCGTCTTTACCTTTAGGGTCTCGCCGATAAAATCAAAGGATATATCATCCAAAAATATATCTTCGCCATTACGAAGCGTTACATCAGGGATTAATAATATATCATTTTCGTGAATCTTGCCCATAAGCGCCCTTAAGATGTCTCTTCCTGAAAGAAGGCCGGTTACAGTAACAGATTGGCCAAAAAATAGATTCTCAACAGGTATTATTGTTATATTGAAACCGTATTTATCTATCAGCCTTTGAACGAACTTGTTTAGATATGGATAAAATGATATACCTGTAATTGCAATAATCTTTGAGTTAGAGGGTTGAATGTGTTTGCGGAATCTCCTTGCCTTTTCAATAAATTGTGGAACCATGCCTACGCCGTTTTCAATCTGATGAAGCTCTCCATAATTTCTAAGAGGAGGGAAATTAATATCAGCCTTTATGTATAATTCATCTGCCCCGTAAACTACATAATCTCCGTGTTTTTTAGAGAATTTCTTTTGTGCTTTTTCAATTATAGTCAGCGCGTCAACGGCATCTTCTTTTGTCACAGGTCTTAGTTTTTTATTTCCGAGTGCAGTAAGTCCTACTGGTATGACTGCAATTGTATTTACATAAGGATAAAACTTATAGAGGTCATTAATGGAATTCTTAAGGTCTTCCCCATCATTAAACCCAGGACAAAGAACTATCTGAGTATGTAGTTTAATCTTATTTTTAACTAAGTATTTTATCTCTTTAATAATTGGGGCAGCGTTATTATTTCTAAGCATATGGCGGCGTATCTCATCATTTGTTGAATGTATTGAGACATATAATGGGCTGAGTCTTTGAGTGATTATACGTTTTTTGTCTTCAGGGGTTAGGTTTGAAAGTGTAAGATAACTGCCGTATTGAAAGGATAATCTAAAGTCTTCATCTTTGATATAAAGGGTCTTTCTCAGACCTTTTGGAAGCTGAGATACAAAGCAAAATAAGCAGCGATTAGCGCATTGTTTTATCTTAAATGGTTTTAGCGTAAACCCTGGCTGCTCATATTCATCTTTCTCAATGGTTTTTTCAAGTATCTTGCCTTTCCTTTTTATGACGAGTTCTAAAATAGGGGATTGACTGTAAAAAGTGACATCAATCTCATCGTTAATTGGGTTTCCATTGATTGAGACAATGTTATCTCCTGATAATATGCCTGCTCTTTGTGCAGGGCTTTGAATCTCTAAATCTTGAACTTCAGCCATTATTGTATGCAAAACCTTTATAAATATAATGTAGTCCTGATATAACTGTAAATAAAGCTGTCAGAACTATTAAGATAATTGAATCTGGAACTCCTACATAATTAATCTGTAAAATTGTGTATGCAATAAATATAAGTTGAGCAGCTATCGCAGTCTTTCCCAAAATGCTGGGATTAATGACAGTTGTATGACGAATAAGATATATTATAAACCATCCGACTACAACAATTGTATCCCTTGTTATTACTATTATTGTCAGCCATATCGGAATCCAGCCATAATAAGAGAATAATACAAATGATGTAGTAAGTAAAATCTTATCCGCAAGCGGATCAAGAAATCTGCCAATATCAGTCTGCTGATTCGTCAGCCTTGCAATAAGACCATCAAGTGCATCTGTAATAGCAGCGCTTATAAATACAATCAGAGCTATCATATATTTATGATAGATAATTGTAGTCACAAATAAAGGTATTGCCAGAATTCTTAATATTGTAAGAAAATTTGGCAGATTTATAACCCTTTGAGAAGCGTTATTTATTTTTTCATTCATTGTATTAATAAAACACTGAGGGTTATCCCTTTTGTATTTTAAAAGGTTTTGACATCTAAAGTAAAGAAAATGTTATTATTTGTATGGAATTTTTTTAAAAGAATAGAATAGATTGAATTATTTGGTGGGCTGCATATTAACTATGGGCAAACCCAGCAAGGCACTAATGAAAAGATTGTTATTGACAATACAATATGACGGCTCTGCTTATCACGGCTGGCAGATACAAAATTCTGTCAAGACTATTCAAGGCGTAATTGAAGGCGTTCTTAGCAGAATTACTGGAGAATTTGTTAGGATATATGGCTCTGGAAGAACTGATGCTGGCGTTCATGCACTTGGACAGAGAGCTATATTTGATACAAGATCCCGCCTTGCTGCCCGTGATTTCTATAAGGCATTAAATGCACTTTTACCTGAAGATATTAGGATTATTGATGCAGTAGAAGTTGGGATGGATTTTCATCCAAGATTTAATGCCTTAAGTAAACGGTATTTTTATTTAATATATAATACTTCAGATATAAATCCTTTTCTTTTGCGTTACGCTTGGCACATAAAATATCCAATTGACCTTGATATTATGAAGCAGAGCGTTGTTTATTTTAAAGGAATCCATGATTTTAAATCTTTTACTACAAATTCTACTGTCACAGGGTCTACTGTTAGAGAGATTTATGATCTAACTATAACAATTGAGAAATCCCTTGGTTTTTTTGGGGCTGTTCAAAATAATGTGGATTTTATCAAGATTTCAGTACAAGCTGACGGCTTTCTAAGATATATGGTAAGAAATATTGTCGGCACATTGGTAGATGTATCAAGCGGAAAGATTAATAAAGCGCAACGACGGCAGTTGCGCCCCCAAACCTCGCAAAGCGTTAATAAAAAGAGTATTAATCAGATTATCAGCGCAAAAGATAGATGTGCTGCAGGCATTGCTGCCCCTCCAAATGGGCTTTATCTTGAGCGGGTTTTTTATGAGGACTCATTGATGAAATTGTGAAAGGTTTTTTAAGCTACACCAGCAATAGTAATACCAGCCTTATCTGCAAGTGCAATCATCTCTTCTTTATTAATCATTAAGGTGCGTCCTGCCTCAAGAGCAAGAACTTTTGCACCTGCCTTGATCATGGTATTAATTGTGTCAACTCCAGCGGTTGGAACGTCATATCTCATATCTTGCTGTGGTTTTAGTACCTTAATTACAACTGCGTTTCCATTACTTCCATTATTACATAGAGAGCATCCTCGTATTATCGCTTGATCAGTACCCTCAATCGCTTCAACTGCCATAACAGCACGGTCAGATATTATAATGGTCTGGCCTATATCAAGACTTCCTATCGCTCTGGCAATCGGAAGACCAAAGTCTATATCTTTTTGCATATGTTTATCAAGTTTATGTTTACCAAGCACGCCTTTAGGGGTTAATAGTGAGGAGATAATATCAGTGATGTTTATAATGTTAATGCCCTGTCTTTCAAATTCATTGATAATGGTTAATAAGATTTCGTCATCGCTTTTGTTTTTTAATTTAAGCAGCATCGAAGCAGCCTTTAGATCTGGTTTTATTTGACTATTAGATAACATGATTTTTGGAACTTTGCCAGCCATGACTGTTTTTTCTGCTCCAGAATTTAATAGTGTCTTGATAATAGTCCCCATCTTGCCTACGTGAATAATCTCAAGATGATCAACATATTTTCTAAGAGATTCATTAACAAGGGGATCCAGTCCAATTGCATTGACCGTGTACCCCATTTTTTTGGCTTGATAAGCAACTATATAAGGCAGCTCTCCGCTAGCTGCAAGTAATCCTAATGTCTTCATTGACTAATACCCCTTTTGCTTGCCTTCATAAATTCAATCAATATCTTAATCTCATCTATTTGTGGAAGTTCTGTTTCTACTTTGATTAATGCGTCTTTGAGTTTTAATTCATCCATAAATAGTATTCTATAAGCCTTTTTTAAAATACTTATCTTCTCAGCGGAAAATCCTTGTCTCTTTAGTCCTACTATATTTAACCCGTAAAGTTTTGTCCTTGTGCCAGAAGCAAGGGTGTAAGGCGGGATGTCTTGATTTACATAGCTGCACGCTCCAACCATTGCATAAGCCCCAATCCTTGAAAATTGATGGGCTGCTGTTAGGCCGCCAATGACCGCAAAGTCACCTACCTGAACATGACCTGCGCATGAGGCAACGTTTGATAAGATAGTATTGCTGCCGATCTTGCAGTCATGGGCAATATGAACATAAGCCATCATATAATTATTATCTCCAATGGTTGTTGTCCCATCGCCATTTACAGATGCCCTGTGTATAGACATGTATTCCCTTATAAGATTATTATTGCCAATTATTACCTTTGTTGGTTCATTTCTATATTGAACACATTGAGGAGGCAGTCCTATTGTTGTAAATTGGAATATTTCACAACCGCTGCCAATAGTTGTATCGCCGTCAATGATTACATTTGAATGGAGTTTGGTTTTATGAGCTATTTTTACATCTTTGCCAATAATACAAAATGGCCCTATTTCAACATCTTCATCAATAAATGCCTTTGGGTCAACTATTGCAGAGGGGTGAATAATGGATGGCATATTAGATCTCCTTATCAGAAGCCATTGCAGTCATTTGAGCCTCTGATACTAACTGATCGTCAACGAATACCTTACCATTAAATTTCATGACCATACTGCGTCTGTGAGTAAGTTCAATCTCTATTCTAAGCTGGTCGCCGGGACGGACTGGTTTACGAAATTTTGCGTTTTCAATACTCATAAAATAGATTGCCTTTGCAGCTATTCCTGATTTTGCCCCAAGCACGCCTGCTGTTTGCGCCATTGCCTCAATTGTCAAAACTCCGGGCATTACAGGATTACCCGGGAAATGTCCTTGGAAAAAAGGTTCATTAATGGATACATTTTTTAAGCCTACGATACTTTTATCAGGGACAAGTTCAATTATACGGTCTACCAAAAGAAATGGATACCTATGTGGTATACATTTTTGAATCTCAAAGATATCAAGCATTTTCTCTCCAAAAATATTTTTTTATTTATTATATATTTTATCTGATTTTTTTTCAATATCATCTATTTTTTTTACAATTTCAGGGAGACGTTTTAATATGGATTCTCTCTTTATGAAATCTCTATAAGGAATGGCAGGGGAACCAAGATACTTACCGCTCTTTAAATCCTTCATAACTCCGCTTTGCGGGCCAATAAAACTGTCTGGCTCAATGTTTATATGGTCAGGGATGCCTGCTTGAGCTGCAATTATTGTGCGGTCTCCAATTATTGAACTACCTGCAATACCTGCTTGGGCAACAACAATCACAAACTTCCCTATTTTAACATTATGCGCAATTTGAACGAGGTTATCAATCTTAGAGCCTTTGCCAATAATCGTATTTCCTGTGGCTGCCCTGTCTATCGTAACATTTGCCCCGATTTCAACGTCATCGTCAATTAAAACTCCTCCAATCTGAGGCTTTTTTACATGCTGACCCTCAATAAAAACGTAACCAAAACCGTCTGCTCCGATTACTGAATTTGGATGAATTCTAACTCGATCTCCGACTTGGACGTTATCATTAATGGTCACATTTGCATAAATAACGCAATCAGATCCTATAGAGGAATTTTCTCCAATAAATGTCCCTGGATATAGTATTGAGCGGTCGCCAATGGATACATTTTTAGATATATATACATTTGGATATATGGAAATATCATCACCTAAATGTATGTCATCATTTAAAATTGCTCCATTCATAACTCCTTTAGCGGGATGATTTTTTACATAAAAGTGGTTTAGGAGTTTTATATATGATAAGACTGGATCTACTGTGACAATCTGAGGCAGTTTAAGGTCATAGATTTGTGCTGCAACAATTACTGCGCTTGCCTTAGATGATTTTAATTGGTTAAGCAGAGACATGTCATAGTGCGCCTCTACATAGGTAATACATCCAGTGACAGCTTCTGCAATACCGCATACAGAGGTGATTTCTGTTGAAGAATCACCATAAATTTGACCGTCAATTAATCCTGAGATCTCTCTAAGAGTTGTATTAATAGTGTTTGTTTGCGTCATAAAATAAGTACTATATTAACCCCAATCTTATTTAGTTTTTTTCATGTCATTATATCTTTGTATAACAAGTTTAGTGATATTTGCATCATCTGCAATGTAAAGCATTAAGACCCTGACATCAGGTATAATAACAGAATTGCCGTCAGGAGTAGGTCTGTGTTGATGAAGAGGTAAAATCTCATTTATTTGAAAAACTGCTGAATAGCCTTTTTCTTTTGCAATTGTCTCAATTAATACCCTTAGTTCTTTAAATATTGGTTCAATGAGCTGTTCTTGTTTTTCCATGACCTCATTTTGAGCGCTATTTTGCATTTTTTGAGCTTCTATTTTTAGTTCAAGGATTTTATCTTGAAGTTTAGACTTAGCTGCATCGCTAATAGCCGTGGATTTTTGATCTAACTCTGTCTGAAGATCATTAATTTCCTTTGCCTTAGCCATAAGTGGATCTTTTTTAGTCATTGCAAAGGCATTAAAGGTCTTTAAGGCTTCTATGCCTGTTTTTGATTCTTGTAGTACCTTGTTAACGTCAATAAAGGCGATCTTAGCGCTTGTATTTTTTGTTTCAGCAGCAGTTACAGGCAGCGCTATGGTGAAGATAAATAAGCAAGTCATTAAAATGATTAAAAGTTTTTTCATGTTACCTCCTTTAATATATAGATTAGCGATTATTATAACATGAAAATTAAATTTTTTTTAAGAATTTAATTTTCTCCTTAAAGTTCTAGTGCTGATGCCTAAAATTTTTGCAGCATTTGTGCGATTGCCGTTTGTTTCAGAAAGGACTTTTTTGATGTAATCATCTTCTAATTTACTAAGAATTAGAGGAGATTGAATACTGAAAAATGGTCGTGGGACGACACCCATAGCCTCATTATTGATATTAATTGGTGCAGCTGCCTCATCTTCAATGTGTGGCAGTATATGAATTGGAAGCACTTGGTTGATATTTTTAGGGAGAATTACGGCAAGTCGTGTTATCAGATTTCGCAGTTCTCTGACATTACCGCTCCAGATATGATTTTCAAGTATATGAATTGTCTCAGGAGAGAGGCTTGGATACGGCAGTTGTCTCCCTAATTGCGCAAATGCGCGCTGCATAAAAAATACCGATAGATATGAAATATCTTCTTTTCTTTCCCTCAAAGGCGGGAGATGGATGTTTAAGATATTTAAGCGATAATATAGGTCTTCTCTAAATAGTTTATCAATAACGGCTTTTTTAAGGTCAACACGTGTTGCAGAGATTATTCGCATATTAAGAGCAATCGGCGTTTCACCGCCGACTCGATATACATAGCCGTCTTCAAGTACCCTAAGCAGGCGCATTTGGAGTCCCAAAGGCATATCGCCAATCTCATCAAGGAGCAGTGTGCCGCCTTCTGCAAGTTCAAATTTGCCTTTTCTAGTCTTAATAGCTCCAGTAAAAGCGCCCTTTTCATGACCAAATAGCTCGCCTTCAATAAGTCCCTCAGGTATAGCGCCGCAGTTTACGGCAACAAAATGACCTTGCAGTTTACTAAGGGCATGGATTGCACGCGCGATTATTTCTTTGCCTGTGCCTGTTTCACCTGTGATAAGGACATGCTGTCTGGACTCTGCAATTTCAGGCAGATTCATTAGCGCAGAACGCATTGCAGAGGAGCGGAAGAGGAAGAATGGCCGTGCATTTCCTATTAAAGGTTCTGTTAATGTTAGAGATGTGCTTTGAGAGGATTTGCGTCCAAGCGTTAGTTCTATTAAACTTCCGAAACGTTCAAATTGAAGGGGTTTTTGAAGGAAATCATCTATTCCCAGCGCATTGATGTTTAATTCTGTATCAACATTTTTGAATCCAGAGTCTAATGTTATATAAAGTAAAAGAAATGGATTACTTTCTTTATAGGTTTTGATTAAGGAAAATGCCTGCTCATCAGCGAGTTTAATATCTAAGAGGATGATGTCAATAGGCACGTGATCTACATTTGTAACTCGCTGCGAAAGAAGCGTTTGAGCATCATCAAGATTATTAAATGTAAATACATCTGCTCCGAGACTTCTGAGCCCGTTTGTAAATTGGGAAATAGAGGCTGGGTTTTTATCCAAAGCAATAAAGCTTATGCCAGATAAATTAGTTAAAGCAGGTGTAGAATGTGATTGCATATTAGTTCATAATTGGGTTTAGGGATTTTTTGAAACTGCCCCTATGGTTAATATTATTTTTTAATGTATTTCACTTTTCACTCTGATATTTTACCATCTAATGCCTTTTTTCTTTAAATAATCTTGAGCGTTTTTATAGCCCATACGTGCAGCAATTTTATAATCTTGTATGCTTTCATGGTTACTGCCAATTTGATGATAAGAATGTGCTCTATGAGTATAAGCCCAAGGATAATCAGGATTAAGCTCAATTACTTTACTGAAATCAGCAATTGCCTCTTGATGATTTTCTAATTCGCTATATAGCAGCCCTCGCTTTATATATATATCTATATCATTAGGATTAAGCTCTATTGCCTTAGTTAAATCATTGACAGCTTCGTTGGTTTTGTTTATGCTGCTATAAGAAACCCCCCGCCATAGATATGCGGTAACATCTTGAGGGTTTAATTCAATTGCCTTTGTAAAATCAGTAATTGCTATTTGATCATTACCAATATTGTGATAAGAAAACCCCCGATGCAAGTAAGCCTCAGCATAATTAGGATCAAGTTCAATTGCTCTATTAAACTCTGTTATAGCCTGTTTATGATTTTCTAATTTACTATAAAAAATACCTTGTTTAGTATGAGTTTCTGCGTCATCCAGTTTGGCAGCAGACCCATCAAGTGTAATTGAACCCATATTACCTCCATAATAGATTTTAAAGTTATTTCATATTATAACATATGATTAAATTAAAACTTTTCACTATCTAATTATAATTGCTATAATGAGTTATGAATGAGTTAACTCCAGTTATGAAGCAGTATACAGATATAAAGAAAAGGTATCCAGATGCCTTGATTTTGTTTAGGCTTGGAGATTTTTATGAGATGTTTGGGACTGACGCAGAGGAGGCCGCTCCTATCCTTAATATTGCCTTGACCACAAGAGACCGTAAGAAGGAAAATCCGCTGCCTATGTGCGGTGTTCCATATCATGCAATTGACACTTATCTAAAAAGACTCATTGATGCAGGCAGAAAGGTAGCAGTATGCGAGCAGATGGAAAACCCTGCTGACGTCAAAGGCATTGTTGCAAGGGATGTTGTCAGGGTCATAACCCCAGGCACATTTGAACCTGATGAGCCAAAGGAAAATAAATATATATTGAGTTTTGTTCCGTCTGGACAAGGACACGGAATTGCTGTATCAGATATTTCAACAGGAGATTTGTTTGTCTTTGAGAGTGATAAACCATTGATGGATGAGATCTTTCGCTTTAAACCCGGCGAGGTCATATGCCCTGAATCTCTAAAGGGTGATATATTTTATTCTCATAATCAGGGTGAGCATTATACCACTTATTATGACAATTACTGGTTTGATCACACAGTCAGTTATAAGACACTGCTTGAGTATTTTAAGGTTAGTACTCTTGATGGATTTGGGTTGTATGGGATGAGTAAAAGCATAATCTCTGCTGCTGGAGGACTTGTAAAGTATCTTATAGAGACCCAGAAATCGCATCTGAATCTTAAGGGAATCAGGATTTTAAATACTTCTGATCATATGTTTTTAGATGCCTCAGCAATAAGAAATCTTGAGCTTTTTAATAATCTAAAAAATGGCAGCTCAAAAGGCACGCTTGTTTCAGTCATTGATCATACGCTTACTCCAATGGGAGGCAGACTTTTAAGGGATATTATTGCCCGTCCTTTAATAAATAAACTGGAGATTGAGCAAAGGCTTGATGGAGTAACTATATTAATTGGTGATTATGAACTTATTGAGTCAATCAGGCAGTCACTGAAAAATGTATCGGATTTAGAGAGGCTTTCTTCTTCTTTAATGAGAAAGACCATATCCCCTCGTGATTTAATGGCTATAAGAAACTCAGTTGAAGAAATAGCAAAGTTAAAGATTGCCCTTGAAAAGTCGTGGGACGACACCCATAGGTCGTGGGACGATACCCATAAGTCGTGGGACGATACCCATAAGTCGTGGGACGATACCCATAAGTCGTGGGACGATACCCATAAGTCGTGGGACGAGGGTCTCGACCCGTTTCAAAAAGCCCATAATAATTCTTCAGGAGTTTTAATTCATATGATAAGGGGGCAGCTTAGTGATTTTAGAGATTTAGCTGAGATAATCACAAATACAATAAGCGATCCTCCGCCAAATAATATCAAAGACGGCAATGTAATTAAAATTGGTTTAGACCCAAATATTGATGAGTTAAAGCATCTGTCTACAAGCGGTAAAAAATATCTCCTTGAACTTGAAGAGCGGGAACGCGCGGCTTCTGGCATAAATCTAAAGATCGGTTATAACAGAGTATTTGGATATTATTTTGAGGTCTCAAAGGCAAATATCCCGCTGGTTCCTCCTTATTTTATTAGAAAACAGACCCTTGTAAACGGCGAAAGATATATTACAGAAGAATTAAAAGACTATGAACACAAGATACTTGGGGCTGAGGAACGTTTAAAGTCCCTTGAGCAGCATACTTATTTGGAGCTGATTGAAAAACTTGCTGCTTATGTACCAAGGCTTAGGACTACATCTGAGGCAGTAGGGCTGCTTGATTTGCTTCAGTCTATGGCAAGTGTTGCTAAGAGGAATAATTATGTAAAGCCAGAGATTACTGATGATGGGGTAATTAATATAATTGAAGGCAGGCATCCTGTTATTGAGCAATTACTTGAAACAGAGAGATTTATACCAAATGACGCAGTCATGGATATGGAAACGGAATGGCTGCTTATAATAACAGGACCAAATATGGCTGGAAAATCAACATTTATGCGTCAAACAGCGCTTATTGTCTTGATGGCTCAAATCGGTTCGTATGTACCTGCAGAGTCTGCAACAATTGGGATAGTGGATAGGATCTTTACTCGTATTGGGGCATCTGATTATCTTGCCCGCGGGCAGAGTACATTTATGGTAGAGATGGTTGAGACAGCTAATATAGTTAATAATGCTACAGATAAATCCCTGATAATACTTGATGAAGTCGGCAGGGGGACAAGCACATTTGACGGGATAAGCATTGCATGGGCGGTTGCTGATTATATTGCTTCCTCAATCAAGACCAAGACCCTTTTTGCAACTCATTATAATGAACTCACTGAGCTTTCTTTAACTACAGAGGGCGTGGTTAATTACAATGTTACGGTTAAGGAGTGGGGGGATGAGATAATGTTTCTCCATAAGATAGCAAAGGGCGCTGCTGATAAAAGTTATGGGATACATGTTGCAAGACTTGCAGGACTGCCAGATAAGATAATTGACAGGGCTAGGGAGATATTATCTGGTCTTGAAAAGGATGAACTCGCTGATACTGGAAAACAGAAATTTACTGTAACTCAAAAAAGAAGTTATAAGGCACAGCTTGATCTATTTACAGATATGGAAAATCCAGTGATTATGGCGCTTGCGCAGTTGAATTTAAAAGGAATGAAAGGCGATGAGGCGTTGAATGTATTGAAGGAACTTAAAAAAAATGCTGTGCAGTAATATAGCTTTGCTATATTACCGCAATTTTAGTCTGCGAGGGCTTGCAGCCCTCACACTCCTGCAGAAACTCCCAAAGAAAATATTATTTTCAATTTGCAATAGATTGATTTTATAGCTTTGCTATATTACCGCGCTTTGCTATATTACCGCAATTTTAGTCTGCGAGGGCTTGCAGCCCTCACACTCCTGCAGAAACTCCCAAAGAAAATATTATTTACAATTTGCAATAGATTGATTATTTAAACAGGATTTGATAAAATAACAAAGTTAAAGGGCAGCTTTATTTGATCATAAGAACAGTTAATGTTGAGAGGTCAAGGTATGCTGAATACAAAGAGGTTTCGCTTTCGAATAATTGTCCCTGCATTTACACATTATAATATTTACACCACTATTGCCAGAACAACAACCTCAGTCGGGCCTATCTATGTAGCAACTTGCGCTAATAAATTACTTAATTGGGATGTTGAGGTTATTGATGAGACTAATTGTCATGGAAGATTCTATCCTGCAACTCCTGACGGAGCATTAGATCATGAGCGGCTGCAAAAGGAAAGGCCAGCGGATGTAGTAGGATTTTATGCCTCAATATCATCAACTGTCCCGCATATATATGAACTTGCCAGATTTTATAAGTCTTTAGGGGTTAAAACTGTTGCTGGCGGAAAGCATGTTGAACATCTAATTGAAGAGGCCTTGAGTAATAATATAGATGTAGTTGCGCTAAAAGAAGGCGAGATAACGATTACTGAATTGCTTGTGGCTTGGGAGAATGAGAGCGATCTCTCTGATATAAAGGGGATTGCATTTTTAAAAGATAATATGTCTTTTAAAACAGAGCCTCGTGAATTAATCCAAGACTTTGATTCCATGCCTCTGCCTGATTTTAAGCTGCTTTATTATGCAAAGATGAAATTATATCCTATAGCTCGCACAAGGGGCTGTAATTTAAATTGTGAATTCTGCGCTGTTAAAGATAGGACAAGGTCTTGCTCTCCTCAGTATATGATGAAGCAGGTGAAATATCTCGTTGAGAGCCAAAATGCACGCAGTTTTTTTGAAGTCAGTGATCATTTTGCCTCCAACAGGGATGATGCCCTTGAATTTTGCAGATTACTTGCCGAATACCAAGCTGAATATAAGATAAAACTCTCTTTCACAGTTCAGACAAGGCTCACTGACGCTAGATACCCTGAACTCTTAGAGGCAATGCAGAAGGCAAATATTGACGTTGCTTGTATTGGTTTTGAGTCTCCTATTGACGAAGACCTAATAGCAATGAAAAAGGGTTATCTGTCAAAGGACATGATTGAATGGACTAATACATTTCATCGTTATGGCTTTTATATACACGGTATGTTTATCTTTGGTTATCCTCGTATTAGAGATATAGGGGATATCGGTGATAATGTTGTACCTTTAGAGAAAAAAGTAGAGATTTTTAAAGAATTTATTAAAAAATCAAATCTGGATACTGTTCAGGTATTGCTTACGATTCCTTTGCCAGGCACACAGTTAAGAGAGCGGCTGGCAAAAGAAAATAGATTATTTCCATTAAATAAGATTGGCTGGGAATACTATGATGGTCAATTTCCTATTTTTATGCCAGATGATGGGGTAACTCCAGAGAAATTGCTGCAATGTACTCAAGAGGTGATGTTTAAGTTTTATAGTTTTAATAATTTTTGGAAGATTGTCAATAATGTGCTTATTAACTTTCCAGTCATTGTATTGACATCTTTAATTACGATTTTTTTGGGCACGATTAAATATGTGACCGTAGCATTTGAGCTTTGGCATAGAAGATATTTTAGAAATCAAGCGTTTAGATTTGGAGGCTATTTTATAGTAAAAAAATGGGTTAAAAAATTTAAAGAAGATGATTTTTTAGAAAAAATTAGGATTGCTAAAGATGAATTGATTCAAAGAGAGTAATCTGAAGGGTAGGGCAGTAATGTAAAAGACAATAATTGTTGTCATTGATGAAAGGATAGTTTTAATATATTAAAATATGAAACTTGATCCGAAAAAAACAGCAATGCTATCCCGCGGTATTGAGAATTTGGTGTTTTTTGGAATTTCTACAAGCGGTATCACTCTTTCAACTTTAAGGAGGGCATTTGATCTTGATTTCCGATGTGTTGTTTTAAAAGATGCCTGTTTTGATGCTGATCATGAAGTTCACCGCGTTCTAACAAAGAAGATTTTTCCAGCGCAAGCAGCGGTTCTCACAGTAGATGCCTTTATTTCTGAGCAGGGGGAATGATTGAGTTCAGAGAACTCTAATGATTCATCAAAACAATCTGAGTCAGATACCCCTGGGTTTTCAACATACAAAGGAAGGTATAAAACTTTTTCTGCCTTACGCAATCCAAATTATCGTTATTTTTATTTGGGGCATACTATTTCGTTGATTGGTACATGGGCGCGTGGAGCAGCCTTAGGTTGGGTTACGTTTCAGTTTACACATTCGGAATATTTATTAGGTATTGTTTTTATGCTTGGTTCCCTTCCTTTTTTAATCTTCGCAGTTTATGCTGGATCTCTTGCAGACCGCGTTCCTAAGATAAGAATTTTTACTTTGACAAGTTGTTTATCAATGTTGTCTTCATTAACTTTGGCGATAATGTTGTTTCATGGCCCAGTTCAAATTGCATATCTAATGGTTTTTTCATCACTTTGGGGGCTGTTCACTACCTTTGAGATGCCGTCACGACAGACCTTGATGGTGGAACTTGTTGGTAAAAAGGACCTAGTAAACGCAATAGCGCTCAACAGCGCAATGGTAAATTCGACTCGTGTTATAGGACCAGCAATTGGAGGCCTAATATTAGCTTCATATGGCGCAGCGTGGTGTTTTCTTTTGGACTCTATAAGTTTTTTGGCAGTTCTTTATGCGATTTATAAAATTCTGCTTCCTCCTTCCCACTATGAACCTAAAAAAGTGAAAGCTGACTTGAAATATACCTTAGAAGGATTCAGGTATCTGAAAACAAACTCAACCTTAGCCCAAGCTGTAATCCTGCTTTTTATTATGGGAATAGGTGGATGGGCATACCAGTCACAGTTATCAGCCTTTGCAGTAACTCAATTACACTTGGACGCTAAAGGTTATGGCTGGCTGCTTGCGCTGAATGGACTTGGAGCTTGTACTGCTGCGTTATTTGTCGCATCTTTTGGGTATCGTATTGTGCGGATTAAAGCGCTTTATATAGGCGCAGGAATTTATGGAGTATTTATTAATATCTTTGGTTTTATGCATCAGCCGATTGGCGCAGCTTTTTTTCTTTTCTTTGCAGGATTTGGAATAATCTTATTTTTTTCTATTGGAAATAGTTTAATCCAAACCCAATCGCCTGATCATTTACGGGGAAGGCTTATGGGAATTTGGGCGCTGGTATTTGGGGGGAGCTTGCCAATTGGAAGTTTTTGTATGGGCGTAATAGCGCGAAGTGTAGGTTCTGGGCATGCGTTTCAGGCTGGAGGAGTTTTTTGCATAATGGGGTCGTCTGTCGTTTATTTTTTGAGCCGTAAAAAACGTGTATAAACTTTAAGATTGTAGTGGGTTATAATTAGGTTTAGGGCTATTGCATATTCAGGGCAGCCACAAGGGCTGCCCCTACGGTATAGCCCATATCGTAATTGTCTAAAAATAGCTTAGCTTTAAACGAAATAATATCTTAAATAACCAATAAATACCCCGCTAATATTTTTTAATAATGGCTCCCGCAAAGGGCAGTGCCCTTATTCTTTAATTTCCAATATTACCATTTTATCAATATCAAGTTTATTTTCTTGCATAATACCTTGAGAAAACAAGGCGTTATTGTGCATCTTAATTGACATTCTTTATCAAAATCAGCATCACAGTCAAATAAGCAGCTGAATATTATAAGATTCATTGTTCTTTGAAACTTAATCTCTTTCTTATCAAACTTGCAGTCAAATGCCATCATATTTAGAAATTTACATGTTAGTTCAATCTCAGATTTTTGGAGATCAAGATCAATCTCAAATTGAAACGGCCCAAAATAAACCTTATGACTTGATTTCTGTGATATCGTACCTTTGTCAATCCTCTTTAATATTTTCTGTGACATGGATTTCTCCCCATACTGTAGATTTATATCCTATGGATATATTTTTTTATTATCTACTATAACATAATACATGTGACAGTTTAGTGACAAAATGATTATTTTTTGAAAGTTATTTTTTGTTTTATGTATTGGCTATTTAGAAAAACAGATTAGATAGTTTTTATAATAAAAAACTATTTGGCAGATCTATCTGTGTTTTGATCTTCTGGGATGAGTCTATTAAGGTCATATGCGCTTAGCATACTTTTAATAAGCCGGCCATCTGGAAACACTATTGCAGGTGTGCCTGTAATTCCAAGCTGCTCTGCAAGCCTGATTGTCTCATCTACAACATTTGTTTCACAGGGTGCTTCAGATAGTGGTTTTCTATTAAAAGCCTTTTCAAGTGTGTCTAGTGTCTTTTCACATACGATTATCTTTGATTTTCTATAAGCGTCTTTGTGAATTGAAATTAAAGGATACATCTTTATAAGAAAAACTATATCTGATCTTTCTTTTAAAAGTGTAGTTATCTCTTGATGAAGTCTTGCGCAATATGGGCATTCAGGATCAGTAAATACTATTATTCTCTTTTTAGCCTTTGGATTGCCCATTATAATTGCATCATTGGTTGGTATCTTTTTTATGTCTACCTTTTCTGCATTTGCATAATTTAAATCAATTAGATGATCTCTTGTCAGATTTTGCTTTGAATCAAGTTTGATAATATCGCCGTGAATAAAATTTTTCTTAGCAAAATCAATATAACCGATAATCTGTTGGTTATCAATTGTAAATGTTACCTCCCAAAGCCCTTGTGAAGGAGACATCTCTATATTTTTGACTATTATTTTTTTATCAAATCCCTGAAGAAGGCTTTGTGCATCTTTTATTGAAAGGGTATGGCATGTTTTGCAATTTGTGTCACAACCTCCAAAGGCTATTACAGTTTCTGGAAGAATTGACATACTTGCAAATAATATTACCGCAAAGGCAAAGTTTAATAATTTCATATGATATATAAGCATATTACATATTACATAGTCAACATTATTGTATAAAAATATTGATAGTATTTTTATACATTCAATAGATGCAGTGATTCTTCTTTTAACATCTCGGCAGCCTTATCAGCAGGAATTGGTCTTGAAAAGTAAAAACCTTGTACTTCGTCACAATTAAATACACGAAGTAATTCAAGTTGAGCTGAGGTTTCAACGCCTTCAGCCACTACCCTAATATTAAGATTATGTGCCATGGCGATTATTGTTGACAATATTACTGAGTCAAATGGGTCAGATGAGCAATTTTGTACAAAGGATTTATCTATCTTTAACGTATCAATAGGGAATTTTTTTAGATAATTTAAGGATGAATAACCAGTGCCAAAATCATCCATAGAAATCTTGAACCCCATTTCTTTTAATTCAGCAAGCATTAAAACAGTCTTTTGAATATCTTCTATCAACATGCTTTCTGTTATTTCAATGTCAATGCTGTCAGGTTTAAGCCTCGTTTCTTTTAAGACATCTGTCAGAGTATTTAAAAAACCGCCATGCCGAAATTGTCTTGCTGAGATATTTACTGCTATCCTAACTGATGGCAGCCCAGCATCACGCCAAATCTTGTTTTGTCTGCACGCAGATTGTATAACCCAATCTCCAATAGGTATTATTAAACCAGTTTCTTCAGCAAATGGAATAAAATCATTAGGCACAACCATTTCACCTTTTTTGTTATGCCAACGCAGAAGCGCCTCAAATCCTGTTATCCTGCCTGTAGAGATATTTATTTTAGGCTGGTAATATAATTCCAGTTCCTCTCTTTTTATTGCCTTTCGAAGCCTGTCTTCAAGACTCATGCGCCTTTGAATTGCCTCATTCATTTGAGAGCCATAATATTCACATCCGCTGATTCCTTGCTTTTTTACATGATAAAGGGCAAGTCCTGCATTTCGTAATAAATCAGAACAATTATCACTATCATCAGGAAACATACTTATGCCGATACATAAACTTAAGGTATTGTCATGACCATCAATATTAAATGGTTCCTCAAATGCAGTTAACATCTTGTTTGCAACGCTTGCAGCGTGTTCAGTCATCTGTAAATCAATTAATATTACACAAAATTCAGTCTCGCCTAATCTTGCTATAGTATCTGATTCTCTGATACATAACGTTAGTCTCTGAACCGCAGCCCTTAATAAGTTATTGCCAAACTCATCTCCAAAAGCGTCAAATGAGAGTCTAAGACGTTCAAGATATAAATATAACAGCCCAACCTTGAGATTTCTTCGTCTTGCCTGAATTATTGCATGATTTAGACGATCCTCAAACAGTGTGCGGTTTGGAGTGTTTGTGATTGGATCAAGGTAAGAAATCGGTTGATTCTCTATCTCAAGTAACTTATTAGTTGAGAATAATAGATTTAAAGATTTAATCGTTTCTAAAAAAAAATCTGGGAGTTCCTTAGGTATTTCAGTCTGAATCTGCTTCCCTTTTACTGTAGAGTCTATTAGCTTAGTGATATAGGATAATCCAGATGTAATATCTCTTAAATCCTTACCAAAAACATTTTCATTTTGCAGATTATTTTGATCTAACTGTCCTTTTAGAAGCGATGTAATATTAGACCGAGCAACAGCTATAGCAGATATTAATTCATTTAATTGATTAATTAATTCTTCAAATCTAATCTTATCATCTTCAGGACAAGTAAGCCTGACTGGGTTATCACCCGCAGCTAACTGAGAAATAGTCTGTAAAATAGATTTATAAGTCAAGTTTTGACCATATTCATTCATTATGATATATAGATATTGTTAGATTTAAAATATCACTTCATTATATAAATAAAGCTGAAATAGAAAACGAGTATAAGGCAAAATAATTATTAGATAATAATTTTATTAATAAATTCAATTCTAAAATCTACTACTTTAGTATGGTTGTGTCTGAGACAACTCTCACTCATGTCACAATTAATATACCCTTGACTTTACTAAAAAGTTATCTTTTGAATTTATATAAAATCATTACGCAATGTCTATAATTTAGTTATTACTTCTAATTAATTTAACTAAGTAATAATAACGCTGCATCAAATTAAGCTCTTTGTCAATCATATGAGAAATCATGACATCGTATTATTTGATGAGAGTTGATTATAGTAATTAACTTATTACAGTAACTTCCTGAGCTTGAACACCCTTTTCGCCTTGAGTAACAGTAAACTCAACCTTTTGTCCTTCTTCAAGTGAACGATAGCCAGAACCTTTTATTGCGCTATAGTGAACAAATACATCGCCGCCTTCATCACGAGTGATAAATCCATAACCCTTAGTTGCATTAAACCACTTTACAATACCTGTTACGCGCTCATCCATAGTGTTTAAACCTCCTAATTAAATTATTGATAATTATGGTGTATTGCCAAAATATATTGGAAATGATAATATAAGTAATATTTAAACATCATAGTAACTGAGTATAACATCAATTAGTTTTTATTATGTTTGACTGTAAATTTATAATGAACACCTTAACAATGAGTACCATTTACAATAATTTAACATACTTTTGTATTTTTGTCTATAAATTATTTATTATATAAAGTAATAATGTAATATTTTAAAACTATATCTGAGAGGCATGTAAATGAAATATACAAATAAACACTGTGAAGAAAAATTATATATGCAGGCTAAAAATGAAAGTGAAAGTGACGTTGAATATCTTAGAAGGGCATTTATCTTTCATCTTACTTATTCTCTTTCAAAAGATGAATACTCTGCTGTAGACAGGGATTTTTATACAAGTCTTGCATATGCTGTGAGAGACAGACTTACCGAAAAATGGATTAACACTCAGCAGTCCTACTATAATAATGATGTAAAACGCGTGTATTATCTCTCTCTTGAATTTCTTATGGGAAGGACATTAGGCAACTCTATAGTTAATCTTAAATTAACAGATGGTGTGGGCAAGATGTTTTCTGAGGTTAAACATGATGTTGAAGAAATAATTGAGACAGAATGGGATGCAGGGCTTGGAAATGGCGGATTAGGAAGGCTTGCTGCATGTTTTTTGGATTCAATGGCTACGCTTAGAATTCCTGCATATGGTTATGGGATAAGATATGAGTTTGGAATATTTTTTCAAAAAATTATTGATGGAGCACAGCATGAAACCCCTGATAACTGGTTAAGACTTGGTAATCCATGGGAATTTGAACGTCCTGAGTTTATGTATCCAGTGCTATATTATGGCAATGTTAATCAATATGTTGATGCAAATGGAAGACTTCAGCATGATTGGGTTAATACTCAAGAGGTCATGGCTGCTGCTTATGATACTCCTGTACCTGGATATAATAATGAAACTGTAAATACATTAAGACTCTGGTCTGCTAAGGCATCAAGAGAGTTTGATTTTCAATATTTTAATGATGGAGATTATGCAAAGGCAGTATCTGACAAGGCTCAATCTGAGACAATATCAAAGGTGTTATATCCAAATGATAATATCTTTGAGGGGCAGGAACTGCGTTTAAAACAAGAGTATTTCTTTGTTAGCGCAACTTTGCAAGATATTATTAGGCGTTATAAAAAAGGGCATAAAGACTTTACTCAATTTCATAAAAAGGTTGCAATTCAGTTAAACGATACACATCCAGCATTTGCAATTCCAGAGCTAATGAGGATTTTTGTAGATATAGAGAAACTTGATTGGGATGAGGCATGGGATATTACAACCCAGACCTTTGCATATACTAATCATACTGTATTGCCAGAGGCGCTTGAAAAATGGTCTGTTTCGCTTATTGGGATGGTTTTGCCAAGACATTTACAAATAATTTATGAGATTAATCATAGGTTTATAGAGTATATATCTGATAAATTTCCTGGAGAGATAAGCCGCCTTTCTAGGATGTCAATCATTGAGGAAGGAGATGTTAAAAAGGTAAGAATGGCGCTGCTTTCAATTATTGGAAGCCATAGTGTAAATGGTGTTTCAGCCCTGCATTCCGAAATATTGAAACATGAAGTTTTTAAGGATTTCTTTGATATATGGCCAGAACGGTTTAATAATAAAACCAATGGTATTACACCTCGCAGATGGTTAAAACTTTGTAATCCTGGACTTTCAAGGTTAATTACTGAAAATATTGGAGAAGGCTGGGAGGCTGATTTAGAAAGACTAAAAAAACTCATTAAAGTAAGTAAAAATAAGTCGTTTCAAAATCAATGGCATCAGGTAAAACAGGAAAATAAACAGAGGCTTGCTAACTATATTAAAAATAACAATGGGATTGATGTCAATATTGATTCTATCTTTGATTGTCATATAAAACGAATCCATGAGTATAAGAGGCAGTTATTAAACGTGCTGCAAGTAATTCATAGATATAACCGCATAAAGTGCAGGGATACTAAGGGCATGGCTCCAAGAACAATAATGTTTGCAGGCAAGGCAGCCCCAGGATATTATATTGCCAAGTTAATAATAAAGCTGATAAATTCAGTTGCAGAGGTAATAAATAATGATAAAGAGGTCTCGGATTTTTTAAAGGTAGTATTTGTCGCTAATTATTCAGTATCTCTTGCTGAAAAAATTATTCCTGCTGCAGATCTTTCTGAGCAGATTTCAACAGCAGGAACAGAAGCCTCAGGCACAGGAAATATGAAATTCGCACTTAACGGCGCTCTCACAATAGGCACTCTTGATGGGGCAAACATTGAGATCAAGGATAATGTTGGAGATGAAAATATCTTCATCTTTGGAATGAATGAACTTGAAGTCAGTCATCTAAAACATTCAGATTATAATCCTTTAAATTATTATAATAATAACCCTGAACTAAAACAGGTGCTTGAGATGATCGCAAATGGATATTTCTCAAAACATGATCAATATCTATTTATGCCATTGGTTGATTCATTGCTTATACATGGCGATAAATATATGGTTTTAGCAGATTTTGCATCATATATAGAGTGTCAAAAACATGTTGACAAGGCATTTCTGGATCAAGATAAATGGAGGCGTATGTCAATTTTAAATACAGCAAATATGGGGGTATTTTCCAGCGATAGAACGATTAAGGAATATGCTGATGATATTTGGGGCGTTAAGCCTGTGTAATGACCTATAAAATATATTAATATGTTACATTTTTTCTTGACAAACTTTTTTATTAAATGTAAAAATATCCAATATAATTACATATAGCTATGGTATATAAATTTAGGTAGGAGGTTATGTTTCATGAATAAAACAGATTTAATATCACAGATAGCAAAGTCAGTTGATCTTAGCAAGGCAGATGCAGGCAGGGCTTTAGATGCTATGATTGATGCTATTATTAAGGCAGTCAATGATGGACAAAAGGTTACATTGATTGGATTTGGAACATTTATGATTACAGAAAGAAAGGCTAGAGAAGGACGTAATCCAAGAACAGGCGAGACAATAAAAATACCTGCTGCCCGCGTACCAAAGTTTATCCCAGGCAAGGCATTTAAAAGTTCAATTAAGTAAATTCTAATAGCATTATTGATTAATATTATATAAATCATTATTTTTTTAAGTAAGCATTTTGTTGATGTAGGCAGTGTTAAGTGAAGATATAATCAAAATAAAATCCCCGCTTTTTATAGCGGGGTTTCTATAAATGCTCTCTATTTTAATGACCTCTGCGTAAATACCTATTCTTTAACTATAAAAAATATCCTGTCTGCTGCCATCCACCTCTTTTATGAAAGGAGAATAAAAAAAATAGGTAGATGTGCAGAGGGCTTACGCAGGTCTTCGTGCGGAGCAAGTCTGTGACTTGTTCCTCATATTTCAAGTTGTGCAAGAGTGCTTTACATAATCCAAAACTTCAGGCAGACGGTAGATAAAGGGGCTGAGACCTCATCCTCTATAGTCAGATTAATTTCCACTGCGAACTGCGCGTACTCCTCCTAAATCGCAATATGATTTTGGTGGGGCGTTGACAGTGCCGTCATAAAAGAGAACGAACTTAGCGCAGCAAAAATTAGCTTCTTCTGATGACCAATACCAATATGAACCCCCGCTTGCAAATGTTGTATCAAGGTGTACAGGGCCTCCATTAAAGGTCGTGTTAGATTTTGATTCCTCAAATATTCCCTTTAGTTCGTCAACTGTAGGCATACGCCAATCACTATGGCCTCCTGTTTTTAGCCCGCTTATATAACTTTTTGAGGCATCCCAGCTCATACACTTGCCTAAATCTGCATAACTGTCTTTCTGAGTCCACATTAAGCCTGTCTTAGTATCTGTTACAGTGCCGTCGCCATTGTCTTTATATTTAGAACCGCTTGACTTGGAATTATTTGCTGTCATTTTAGGCGGCCCCTGCATATAATTACCTTGAGGCTGGCCTTGCATAGGAGGGCCCTGCATATAATTACCTTGAGGAGGCCCTTGCATTAGAGCAGTCTCTGTAGGGGCTGTTTTTTGGCGTGTTTTTTCAAGCTGTTTTATCTTTAAACGCGCAGTTGCTGTAAGTTTGCTGTTTGGGAATTCTTTTATAAATGTCTTGAAATCTGAGGCATCATTAGAGTCTTTTATTGTCTCCCACATCTCCCCTTCAGGGTCAAAACTTTTTGAAGCCTTTTGAGGAGCAGGTTCTGAGCTGCTTGATACCAATGTATTTGTATCCAGCTTGAAATAGAAATCTCCTGTTAATGAAGATGATTCCCATGGGGTCTGTTTTTCATTTGATTTTGTTTGTACAGAACTCCTTACATCCTTAAACATCTCCTCTATCTTTAAACCCGATTTTTTCATGTTACGCATTAATTCTTGTGTATAAAGTCCGTTTTGACCATCGCCATCGCTTGCTACAGATCCTGGGGCAGTTGCGTATGCTATAAACGTTCCCTTTGGTGCCTTCATTTGAGCAAGTCCGCTTGCTGCCGACCTAAAACTCCTTGCAAATGGATTGTTTCTGCATGCGTCTAAGATTACAATATTTAAACGATTGTTAGCGCTTGCCATCTTGGCAAGTACAGAATCAACATTCAATGCCTCTACATCAACATCTTCTTCTGATTCTATAACTGCGCTTACAGGGATGAGATAATTCTGTCCATTAACCTGAACTCCATGGCCTGCAAAATAAAATAAACCAACTCCTCCGTCTTTTATCTCTTTCCCAAATGATATAACAAGCTGCTTCATCTCTTTTTGAGTCAAGTTTGTGCCTGATAAAACCTTAAAGTTCAGACCTTCTAATACCTTAGCCATTGCCAAAGCATCGTTTACAGGATTATTTAGAGGAGAGTCTTTGTATTTACCATTCCCAATAACTAAGGCAACACGTTTTTCGCTCTGCAGCGCCTTTATTGAGATTGCTCGATTATCAAGGGCATAACTCAATGGCGCTATAACTATCATAATAATAAATAAAATAAATATTGTTACTTTTTTCATAACCAATACCTCCTAAAGGTTCCTTCAAGGGCTCTGCCACAAGACCTGCAAAGGGATTTTTGAAACGGGTCTGAGACCCTCCCTTTGAACCCATTTTAAAAATATTATATTATTATATAATATTGATAAATTTTTTGGTGGGTTTTTTTAAAAGTGAGATTGTCTTGAGGTGTTAAAAAGTTTTGATTAATCAACCCATATTTTATAACAATAGGTCATGTCATCTATCTTGTCAATTATCTGCGCAGAGTTTGCATATTGTCCAGCTAATTCATTGTTGATAAAATTGTCTGCATCATCTTTTGTATTAAAATTTTCTTCAAGCATAATATCGTAGACTTTTTTATTTATCTTATTAATATATGGGAATATCTTGATACTAGGAAAATTATCAGGATATTCTGCAACATATTCTATGGCTCCATCAAGCGTATCAAATGATTGAATCTTAATATGCAGCTTTTTGTCAGTATACGCATCACATGTTGAAGGAACAAAGGGAATTTTAAGAAAGTCGCCTGACTTAAGATGATTAAAATCATGGATTTGACTATTTATTGCTATCAGTCTATTAACAAATTCTCTATTTACTTTATTATTAAATAATATTCCGATCTTTGACCACACGGACATATCTGTTTCTTCAGTTAAAATGCCCATTATTTCATTAGGTTCAATGTGTGAGTCTGATGGTATTTCTGTCATTGATATTTTTTTATAAGTAATTTGATTATCCTCTGTGGTAGAAGGTGTCTTTTCTGGGATGATTATTTCCATAGGTTTATTGATGGTTACGGTTGGTTGAGTAGAGTTTTTTGCTTCAACACTGCTAAAAGGAGTAAATTTACCTATCAATAGAATTATCACTGACAATAGAAAGACAGTGGCTAAAGCATAATTTTGTTTAACATTTTTTACCTTTTTAGCGCTGTTAGATCTATTATTGATATTTGTAAGATTCCTTATGTGAAACCATCCAGCATGTCTTTTTTTATTTGTAGACATTGATATTAAAACTTTATGACAAAGATCAATTATCTTTTTCTGATTCCCTGATGTTGCCTGAAATATAGCTGCAATCCCCATATATGTAAATAATCTTGGCAGTTTGAAATTATTAGAGGCAACCTTGATTCTAAGGCTTATCAATTCCCTTGTCTCTTTAAATCCAAGCGGATTTAATCTGCAATGTTCTCTTATTCTTTGATAAAGACCATGTATGGCAATCAATCTCTGCTCTAAACCTGATTGTCCAAATATCACAATCTGAAGCAGTTTTTCTCCAGATGCCTCAAGATTTAAAAGCTCAGATAAATACTCAAGACAAAAATGCTGGAGCTGCTGACCATCATCAATCATTAATACTAACAAAAACCCTTCGTTAGTCTTTTTAACGATAAAATTCCTTATTAATATCTTAAGCTGTTCAATTTTTTTGTCCTTTACCTGTTCCAATTCAAATGCCTCAGCAATGCGTAAGATGAACTCGGCAATTGATATGCAATAAGGCTCTTTTATAATAAAAGTTAATATTTTATCGTCTTCATTCCGAATGTATAGTCTATTGTTAAGATAATTGCAAAGAGCGCTTTTCCCAGTTCCTGTTTCACCTGTTACTATGCTAAGTCCACTTTTAATTCTTATAGCATTTTCTAATTTATCAATGATAGGCTCTGGCTTATAAAAAAACTCTGGATCAAAGTTGTCTGTAAATGTATCTAATACTTGCTTTAAATATTCCATTTTATGTCTCCTAAATCTACGTTAGTTAATTACAATATATTTAGAAGCAATTTTCGTGCCTATTGTAGGATATTCTTTATCCTAAGCTGCGTTCATAACAGTATTTATTCATATTGGAATGTAGGGGCAGCCCTTGTGGCTGCCCTGTGTTGCGTTTAATCTACATGTAATCAGGGTAACCACAAGGGTTACCCCTACGAAATACGGTTTAAATAGAATTAACAAAATTGCTTCTATGGAAGCGCCTTAGAATTAAATATAGGTGTTGTTTAATTTTCAATATCATAGCTGTCAAAATTTAATTGTCAAAAAAATGATAAATATGGTAAAGGTTTTATATTATTGTGACGATATAATAAAAGTAATGGAGGTGGATTATGAGAAAACAAAAAATTACTGTGAATATTTATGCAATAATTATCCTTATAAGTTTAGCAATAATTCTTTTGACATCTTGCAGTTCAAGCGAAAAAAAGATGCGTATTACTGGAATAAAAACAGAAAGCGGAACACTTATTATAATTGAACATGGTAAGGAATGAATTCTTTTGCTATTTCAACTGGCTGTCCTTCTGTGATTAAATATTCTTGAGCAAAATGACCGTTTTTGATAAATAATTCTAATAAACCAGAACTGTTTATTAATGCGTATGGGGCATATGGGGTATCACTATCAGCTTGTCCGTAATAATTTATTATCTTAATGTCCATACCATTAAATGTCACTGTTGCTTTTTTAGGAATATATTTCCCTTCAATGTTTGTAATTGCATTTCCAAAGTGGTCTATATATAAAATCTCGCCTTTGATAATTTCTTTGTTAATTTGAGGTTTTGGTATGTTAATCTTTATATAATCATTTATCTTTATTCCAAGTTTATCAATTGGAAATCCTTTAGAAAGATGTGCTGCAACTGGCGCAAATACATCTCGTCCATGAAATGTGGAACTATCATTACTCAAAAATATCTCATTATTAGTCAAATGATAAACACTAACCTCATCTTTACAGTCTTGATAGATATAACTAAATATCCCATTATCTGGGCCAACAAAATAATAACCCCCTGCAGCAGCCACAATTCCCCTTCTGTTTGAACCAACACCAGGGTCGACAACTGCAACATTTATCGTACCAGTAGGAAAATATTTATAGCAAAATCCAAGCGTAATCGCAGCCTTTTTGATATTAAATGAGTCTATTTCGTGGGTAATATCTATAATTCTACAAGCAGAATTAATGGTTAATATAACCCCTTTCATCTGAGCTGTAAATGAATCTTGCCTGCCAAAATCAGTCAAAAGGGTAATAACACTCAAACCATTACTCCGCCTATTATATCATTTATATCAGAGATATTCTTTCTCCTCATATAATCAATAATCCCATCTAATACCTTAACAGAAGCCACAGGGTCTATAAAATTAGCAGTCCCAACCGCAACCCCGCCCGCCCCAGCAAGCAGAAATTCCACAGCATCATTTCCATTCATTATCCCGCCCATCCCAATCAAAGGCACATTAACTGCCTTATGCACCTGATAGACCATTCTTATTGCAATAGGTTTAATCGCAGGCCCAGAAAGCCCGCCAATAATATTTGATAATCTCGGTCTTCTCGTCTCAATATCTATAGCCATAGCAGTCAATGTATTAATCAGTGAAAGCGCATCAGCCCCAGCATCTACTGCTGACTTCGCAAGCACAGTAATATCCGTTACATTTGGCGAGAGCTTTACAATCAACGGCAGTTCCGTTACCTTCCTCACCGCTCCCACAACCTTTGATAACATCAAAGGATCCGTCCCAAAGGCTATCCATCCAGCCTGTTTATTCGGACACGATACATTCATCTCAAGTGCATCAACGCCTTCCAGAGCCCTTGCAGCCTCCACAAATTCAGAGATCTCATTACCATAAAAATTCGCAATTATCCTTGTGTCAAACTGTCTAAGCCACGGAAGTTTATCCCTGTTAAATGCCTCAATTCCAATATTCTGTAACCCAATAGAATTAAGCATCCCGCAAGGCGTCTCCCATATGCGCGGAGGAGGATTGCCCATTGACGGCTTTATAGAGAGCCCCTTAACAACAACCGCCCCAAGTAACGAAAGGTCAAAAAACTCAGCATTCTCCTCACCATATCCAAACGTCCCAGATGCCGTCATTACCGGGTTTTTAAGCGTTAAATTTTTTATTTTTATTTTTAAATTCATTTTATTGAGGGCTCTGCCCTCAAACTCCTGCAAGGGCACTGCCCTTGACCCGCAAAGGGACTTGTCCCTTTGAACCCATAATTAAAGAAATTGATGCTTTAGATTGATAAATAATCTAACCTCTTACCTTTTCTGAGCGCTCTTATATAATTATCTGTATTAAAGTCTCTGTCTTTCCACATACCAAATACTTTATTTGATGATTCTATAAGATTATCATTTTTAGTTTTATTATTAGTTAATATTCTCTTAATAAACTCAGAAATTGTCTCTTTCATCTTTTGTCTCACAATTTAAAACCTAATGTGCGGGAGCAGGTGTCCCAAAGGGCACCTGCTCCTTAATATTTAAATATCTGAACATCAAACTTAAAATAGTGAAACATTTAGGAGCAAGTCACAGACTTGCTCCCGCATCAGAATTATTTATTAAGTAATTTGTATTGACAGAAATTTAGTAACAATATTTTCATAATTTTCATCAGGAACCGTTGCAAAATCAAATAACATAAATAATGATGAGGTTATTTCTTTAACATAAAATAAAATATTTGATTCTAATTCCGTAAAAGTTTTATGCAGTGTCTTTTCATGAGGCTCTTCTACATTACAAGTGCCTTGCGCAAATTTATTTTGTGTCCTTGCATCCAAAACTCTATTTCTTAAGCCATCGTGTAATATGGATATATTCACATAAGTTTCAGAATCAACGCCTAAATTTTTATATAATCTGGTACAATAATAAAGAGTTTTTGTTACTCTTTCAATACTAATATCTGAAAGAAGTTTATTAGGCTCTTGAGAATCCTCAAAAAAGGATTGAAGAAGGTAAAAATCCCCATTGGTTCTAATCGTCAAATATTCATATAAAGTATTTTCTTTTGTTAGATTAGCAATAATACCATCAACTGTCGATTGTGGATTTTCTGATATAGAATCTCCTATTGGATGTCCCCAGTAATTAATAATAGAAACATTTGCTGCTTCTTTAAGACTTTTTTGATTTATATTAATTTTCGGGTGGTCAAGAGCAAAACGAATTTCCATGAAACCTGATTGTCCAGTTGCCCTTAATCCTAACATAGCCTTTTCTCTATTTGAAGCTATCCAATTCTCATCCCAAGGATTGGAAGATATTCTTATTGTTTTATTCAGTTCGGATTGGCGAGCTTTAATTTCTTTTATAAGTTTTTCACAAAGGTTATCTTTGTTCCAACGTACTAATGGGAAATTCATTAAGTCAAAATGAATCTTATAATCTTCTTGTACAGTGAGAATGAGGTTTGTTTTCTTACCTAATCCCATAGCATAACCAATTTCAAAGTAACAATTCTGTCTTTCATTTGTAATATCACCAATAATTATTTGTGATTCTTCAATATTATTTAAGATATTAGGTGTGATAAGATCTCCTTTTTTATCTTCATCGATTCGTTTTGCCTCTAGTCCACAAGATTCTATAGCGGATTTAATAGTTTTATAATAAACTTCATCAAGTTCAGGATTACCAATTTGCATTATTACAAAACATGTATTCATTCCTCATTTTTCCTTTGAGTTATTGGATATGTTAAAAAGATTATTGTAATATTAACATTATTTATAAATCAATTTGTAATTTTGAAAGAAATATGATAATGAAATAGATATAAAAACTTATAATTAATAGTTTTTATTAAGGGGTCAAGGGGACGAGCTCCCTTGCGGGAGCCCATAGATTGTGAGGGTAGAGCCCTCAAGATAAATGCTATTTATTTCTTTAACTTAGATGTAAGCGGATCAAGGTACATTTGAACTTGTCTTAATATACCTTTAGTTATAACGGTTTTAAAGAATATTTTTGATGCCCTGATTCTTGGATTATCAGCAATAGCATCAATGACCATGAGTTCGTCAACGAGGTCATCTTTACAGAGTCTCTTGCTTCCAGCGAGCATATTGATAGCTGGGCAGGTATTGGCTACTGCTATTAATAATGAGATGTATGTTGATTCTACTTCAAGATTTTCTTCTGCTGAGCGTTTGCTTTTTGCATATGCGTATTGTAGAAATCCTGGCTCTTTATGGATGCGTTCTTTTTCAGCCCTGCGGTGTTTTCTAAGATATAAGACTGCGCTTTCGTATTTATCTTCTTCTTTTATAATGGTTTGATGAAAATCGCATCTTGTGCAGTCTTTCAATTTTTTTGCGTAAGTACCTTTAGGTTCTCCACCGCAAAATGTTCCTGCTACTGCCCAACAAGCGCGTCCAGCGTTATTCCCGCCGTTAAGTCCATCCAGAGCAGTTTCAATTGTAGTTGGACATACTCCGAGTTCATGAACTCTGAAGCCTCCGGGCTCTCTGCCGCATTTTTTAAATTCCCAGCAATTCAATCTTAATGCTGGTTCTTTTACATGTTCTTCTTTTATTGATTCGACAAGCGCTTTTGCCTTGTTTTTGAGAGATTTCATTATTTTCTCCAGGTTGTATATTATTTATATTTATGAAGCCAATTAATACCGTTACTTTAAAATTAACATTTATTATTTATTATTGTCAATGTAATTTTTTTATAATGGGGTTAAGGGGACGAGTCCCCTTATGGGAGTTTGAGGGTGAAACCCTCAAGATAGATTTTTTTATTATTAATATGTTATATTTTTCTGTGAGCAGGATATTCAATAAATCACAGGAGTTATTTCGGCAGGCGAGTTGTCTAATCCCGGGCGGGGTAAATAGTCCGGTCAGGGCATTTAAGGCTGTAGGCGGGAAGCCTCTATTCATAGATCATGGCAAGGGGTCGCGTATTTATGATGTTGATGGTAATGATTATATAGATTATGTGCTTTCGTGGGGGCCGTTAATCATTGGACATGCGCATCCTGAGGTAATAGAAGTTATAAAAAAAACTGCAGAGCTTGGCACAAGTTTTGGCGCACCTACTGAACTTGAAATAAGGCTTGCACAAGAAATCAAAAAGGCATATCCATCAATGGCTATGGTCAGGGCTGTAAATTCCGGCACTGAGGCAACGATGAGCGCTTTGCGTGCTGCGCGTGGATTTCATAGTCTGCATGGAGGACAGAAGCGTGATAAGATTATAAAATTTGAGGGTTGTTATCATGGTCACGCTGACGGACTACTCTCGAAGGCTGGGTCTGGGCTTGCTACGCTTGGAATTCCTGACTGCCCTGGCGTGCCGCAGTCATATGCCTCTGAGACTATTACTGTTCCATATAATGATATTTCAGCAGTTGAGGCAGTTATAAAACAGGATGGTAAGGATATTGCTGCGGTAATAGTAGAACCAATTGCTGGTAATATGGGCTGCGTTCCTCCAAAGGCTGGATTTTTAGAGGGTTTAAGGAGAATAACAAAACAGCATGGAATTATTCTGATATTTGATGAAGTAATGACAGGATTTAGGGCTGCATATGGCGGGGCGCAGGAGCTTTATGGAATAGTCCCTGATATGACTTGTCTTGGTAAGGTCATTGGAGGAGGGCTTCCAGTAGGGGTATATGGCGGGTCTATTGAAATAATGTCCAATATCGCTCCTCAGGGATCTGTTTATCAGGCTGGCACTCTTTCAGGAAATCCGCTTGCAATGGCTGCAGGGCTTAAGACCCTTGAAATATTAAATAGAGCTGGCACTTATGATCTACTTGAGAACCGTTCTAAAATGTTAGAAGATGGATTAAAAGATGCGGCAATTAGGGCAGGGGCGAAGACTAAATTTTATAGAGTAGGCACAATGTTTTGTTCGTATTTTACAGACCATGAGGTCAGTGATTGGGAATCTGTAAAGACATGCGATACAAAGAGATTTGGACGTTATTTTAGTTTATTGTTAGAGAATGGCATTAATATAGCTCCGTCACAATTTGAGGCTGGATTTATGTCTACTGTTCATAGCGAAAGAGATATTGAAGATACTGTTAAGGCTTGTTATGAGGCATTAATTAAAAGCTCTTAATAATTTCCATCATTTGATAGGCATTTTTATCTGGGGTTTTGGACTCTGTGATATACCTTCCAACTACAACGATATCAACATTTACGCCCTTTAATTTATAGACATTTTTGTTATTAATAGCGCCAGCAATTGAAAATTTTATATCTGGGTCGTTTGTCAGTCTTTTGAGAAAATCTATATCTGATGTTTTCGCATTTTCGAGCGGGTAATTAAAGTGGATATTTTTTATTCCAAGCGACTTTAGTTGAGGGATTCGTTTGATCATATCTTTTTCGCCAAGCAAATCGGCAATAATAATACAGCCATAATGACTGCCTGCTCTAAGGGATTCTGTAATAGTTCTATCAGAGATGACAGAAAGCACTGTAACCATTGATGCCCCAGAATAAAGAGCAAGACCTGTTTCAATAAATCCGATGTCTGCAATCTTCATATCCGCGCATATTGGTATCATTGGAAAGAGTTCTTTGATTCGTTCAATTGAACTAATACCAACAGATTTGATAAGAGGAGAGCCGACTTCAATGAGATCAACCCCTACGCCTCCTACATAACGCGCTATATCTATAGCCTCGTCCATATTTAATAAATCTATAGCGGCTTGTAATTTCATTATTTGTGTCCTTATCTGAGAGTATTTCTTATTACAAATTATAAAATATAATTGTTAGTTTGTAAATAAAAATGTGTTTTTAAATCTCAGACCGTACTGTAATTATAGGCAGGCGGATTGTAAATGTGGTTCCAACGCCGACTAAGGAAGATACGCTCATTGTGCCATTATGATTTGCAATAATACCTTGGCATACTGAAAGCCCTAAGCCAGTTCCAGCGCTGATATTTTTAGTTGTAAAAAATGGGTCAAATATGTGGTCAAGTATATGCTTTGGAATCCCTGTTCCATCATCCGTTACCTTTATCTTTACAAAATTCGACTTTCTTGATAATCCTGCCGTAACTAGTAAATGCCCCTTTTCACTCATTGCATCCTTTGCATTTAAGGCCAAATTAATCAACACTTGTTTGAGTTTTTGATCATCGCCATAGATTGAAGGCAGGTTCCTTTCAATATGCAGATCTATTGAGATATCTTTAAGCGAAAGTTCATTTTTGATTAAACTCAAGGTTTCATCAATTAATTGTTGTATGCTGATTGACTTCATATTGCTAGAACTTTCACGGCTAAAGTCAAGCAGATCGCGAACTATCTTTCGTGCCCTCTCAGAATCATTAACAATATCAGTTATCATTTCCTTTATCTCTTCTCGAGAAAAATCATTAAATTCATCTGTAAGCGTGTTAGCAGTAATAATAATATTATTAAGAGGATTGTTTAATTCATGGGCAACTCCTGCTGTTAAAGTGCCTATTGCTCGAAGTTTATGCGTTTGAATAGATTGCTGCTGACGGCTCTCAAGGGTTGCTACCATGTTATTAAAGGCATTAGCAAATGTATCAAATTCATCCTTGATTTTTTGATTTAATTCAATAGGGGTATATGTTCCTTTGCTTACATTTATGGAATGCTCAAGCAATTTACGAATAGGTAATATAACCTTTTGAAATAGAAAAAATCCTAAAGTGAATAATGTAATAAATGGGCCAGATAAATAAAATAAGTTATAATTAATGAAACTGTCCATGTTTTCATGTAAAGAATTTCTTTCAACACCCATAAGTGTTCTGGCGAAACTTGATATAGACCGCCCAGTAGTCCTGATTTCATCAGTCAAGGCAGTTACTTCTGGATCATTTGAAGAAAGGTTTTGATTTTTATTACGAAGCGCAAATAATTTTTCAAATAGATCGTTATATTTTGAGAGATTATTTATAATTAATTTTGTCTGAGTATCTCCAGCATGTCTTTTGAAGCGGTCATAATTATCAAGTATAATCTCCCTTGATTCTATGATATTATTGGTAATATCATCTGAAATCTTTCCATACAAAAAATAATCTTCTTCTAATTGTTGAGATTTATGTACTCTGAATATAAATTCATTGGTTAAATCAATAAATGTAACCCTGCGCGCTAAAATATCAACGGAATTTTTTTCTTTGACAAGTACAATTAAAGCAATCGTTAATAAAAATAATAAAACTATGGTTATTTGCTTTAAAAGGCTAATAATATGTGGTGTATTATTAAAATTCTTAATTTTTTCTATAAATTTTCGCATTAATTCCAACTTCCAATTTGTTAGAGATTTGTGAGTGGTTTATACGATTTGCAATTACTTATGCTTAAGAATATTTTGATATTATATTTTCAAGATAGTCTTCAATAACTCTAATCCTTTCAATATTATTAATATCAGTTACCACCTCGACAACTGTGTTAATCTGTTTTATTCGTTTTTCAGAGTGTTTCTTTAAGCATACAGTATCAATAGAAATCCTGCCTGCTTTTACTGTAAGCATGATTTTAGGGTCTATATCAAGGAGTTTAGACTTTAACGTCAAGGCAAGTTGCGCATCTTTTAGGCAGTTGACGGAGTATGTCATAGGCTGGAATCTTTTGGATTTGATAGCATTAACGATTATATCAATAGCCTGCGGAGCGCCTATTTGGTCAAGATTTATAACTAAATCATAGAAGTTTGGATCTGATATATCTGCCTTAAAGATAAATTCTGACCATTTTGATAATTCATTATCAGATTTAATAATACTTTTTTCTGCAGCCTTAGAGGATATGCCGTCTTTTTTCATCATAGTATTTATACGATTTTCAAGATTTGCAATGATCCTGACCTTAAACACATGTGAAATTCCTTGTACTAATACAAATCCGCCAGGCCCATAATAAGCTATATTATCTTTTAAAAATAGTTGAATTAGCGATAGCTGCAGGGATGTAATATATTTATCCTTATCTGGATGAACGCGGCTTGCTGATGCTGGAGCTTTATAGATTGCTTTCAATATTTTGTCTTTTGGAATATTAAATTCTTTTGCAGCTATATCAATTATTTCATTTCCTACTAATTCATAATTTAATTCCTTTGCAGCAGAAGAAATAATTTCATCGCTTTCACAATATGTTGCTGCTGTTAAAGTTATAATTGACATGGTTTAACTCCATCTTTTACATAAATTAATTATATTTTATTATAATTTTCTTGAATTTTATATACTACCATAAATCATTTAGAACTGTCCAATCTGTAATAAAAGAAAAAACGTTATCTAAAGATAGATTTATCTATCTTTTATTGTTTGACAATAAAAATATCATCTGTTATACTTAAAAATCTTTTTTAGGATTGAGAATAAAACATTGAAGAGGTAAATAAATTTGCGTCCAGCAATATTGACATGGTATAAAACTTTTTCTTGGGCTTCAATTCGTGCAGATTTGCTTGCTGGAATAACAGTAGCGCTGGTGTTAATTCCGCAGTCAATGGCTTATGCGCAGCTTGCTGGTCTTCCTCCTTATTATGGATTATACGCCTCATTTTTGCCTCCAATGCTTGCGGCAATGTTTGGTTCAAGCAATCAGCTGCAAACAGGTCCTGTTGCTGTAGTTTCTTTGATGAGCGCTGCATCGCTTGAGCCTTTAGCAAGGGCTGGAAGTGAGGGATTTATTGCTTACGCTATATTGCTAGCTCTCATAATTGGAATATTTCAATTATCGCTTGGATTATTACGATTAGGGATGCTTGTAAATTTTCTCGCTCATCCTGTTGTGCTTGGATTTACTAATGCAGCTGCTATAATCATCGGCACTTCTCAATTATCTAAAATCTTTGGAGTATATGTAGATGAGGCAGAGCATCATTATATGACTGTCATAAATGTTATTAAGTCAGCAATTGAATATATCCATATGCCAACATTAATGCTTGCAGTACTTGCGTTTATCATAATGGCTGGGCTTAAAAGAATTAACCGCAAGATACCAAATGTATTGATAGCAGTTGTTATTACAACCGTGATTTCTTGGGGGATTGGGTTTCAGAACAACAAAAAAATAGATATTTCTGCAATTATGGATGAAGATACCATCAGTATTATTGAACAATTTAATAAGACAACCTCAGCAATTAAAGAACTTTCAGAAAAAAAGACCCTTGAAACAGAAAAACTTAGAGAAGTAGAAAAGAAATTTGGAAAGAATAATGCTGAGGCGCTTGATATAAAATTATCAATAGATAAAATATCTCTCCTGATGTCCGAATACAAAGAATCATCAAGTGAAGATAGAAGGATACTACGCAGCTGCTTGTTTGTTGCAGTAAAAGACGGCGATCAACTAAAATTTTATATAAAAGATAAACTCCCTCTTGATCTAAAAAGTGACGGAAGGGTTTGGCGTTTAAGGGTTGCAAACACTCCGATTGATAAAAATACTATGACGATAATGGGCGGAGGGTCTGTTATTGGTGAGATACCAAAGGGTCTGCCTAAATTTGCCCTTCCTAAGATCAGTTTAGCTGTTGCACTTGAGTTGTTTCCAACTGCTGCAATCATTTCATTGCTTGGTTTTATGGAGGCAATATCAATTGCAAAGGCAATGGCGACAAAAACAGGTCAGCGTCTTGATCCTAATCAAGAATTGATTGGTCAAGGGCTGTCAAATATTGTAGGGTCATTCAGTCAATGTTATGCAGTAAGCGGATCTTTTTCTCGATCTGCTGTTAATATTCAATCCGGTGCCCTGACTGGAATGTCCAGTGTTTTTACAAGCGGTATTGTTGCTTTAACTCTGTTATTTTTCACTCCTCTGCTTTTCCATCTTCCTCAATCTGTATTAGCAGTAGTAATAATGATGGCAGTAGTTGGATTGATAAATATTAAGGGAATAATGCACGCATTTCATGCTCAAAAATATGATGGAATCATTGCTATAATATCTTTTGTAATGACACTTGCGTTTGCACCTCATCTTGATAAGGGAATTATGGTAGGGGTAGGGCTATCACTTGGTCATTATCTTTATCGTCACATGAAACCAAGAATAGCGATACTCTCAAAGACTAAAGATAATGCTTACAGGGATGCAGAGTTATTAGATCTCCCTCGTTGTGAATATATGACGATAATAAGGTTTGACGGGTCTTTATTTTTTGCAAATACAAGTTATCTTGAAGACCAGATACTTGAAAGAATATCTGTTAAGAAAAATCTAAAACATGTATTTATTGTAGGACATGGTATAAATGAACTTGATGCAACAGGTGAGGAAATGTTGAATATGCTTATTGACAGGCTTAGAGACAGGGGGATTGATATTTCATTTATAGGAATAAAGATGCAGGTTTATCAAGTAATGCAGCGTACTCATCTTGTTGAAAAAATAGGTGAAGGTAATTTCTATACAAACCTTGAACAAGCGATTTCCTCAGTTTATGAAAATCTTCATTTAGAAGGTCATGAGCAAAACTGTCCGTTAAGACCATTAAATTCTTATTAATTATAATGAATCTGCATTGACAACTTGTAAATATATCAGTTATAAATAAACATGACATTAAGACAAATCAAGTCTCAGGTTAAGACCTTTATTGAGCAAAATAGATTTGATGACCTATATAAATTTGTCCTGATTGAGAAGAGGGCGTTGAGCGCAATAATATCAATGTCGTACGATAAATCAACCTTACTCTCATGGCGGGCAGCGTATTTTGCAGGCAGGATAATCGGCATTATAGCACGAGCGCATTATGATGAAGCACGGGGACAGGTAAGGAGGATATTTTGGAACACTTCTGATGAATCAGGCACAATCTGCTGGAGCGCCGCAGAAATATTAGGTGAGGTTATCAGAGAAAATCCAGCTCCTTTTGAAGATGTTATACATCTAATAGTTGGGCTTACTGAGGAAGACTCCCCTGATAATATATTTAGAGCAGGCGGACTTTATGCAATTGGCAGGATTGGTGAGGTTCATAGGGAATACATTCCAAAGGATGCTGTTGATTTAATATACGAATATCTTGAGGATAAGCATGCTGAAGTTTGTGCAAATGCTATAATAGCTGCTGGCAGACTCAAACTAAAGGTTGACATCAGGATATTAGACCGGCTTAAAAATCGAACTGAAAAGGTACTTATATATAATGAAGATACTCTAAAATTTCTCAGCATCAATGAAATTGTTGAGAATGCAAAACTAATTAATTAAGAGGTGATGGGGGCTGTGCCCCCAAACCTTGAAAGGCTCTAAGGTGAACATATTATGTCAAAACAGAATCTTGAATTTAAGACAGAGGTAAAACAATTACTTGATCTAATGATCCATTCCCTATATTCCCATAAGGAGATATTTCTACGGGAGTTGATCTCTAATGCCTCAGATGCTATTGATAAGGCGAGATATGAGGCTCTAACTAACCCGCATCTTCACGAAGAAGACAAGGATTGGAAGATAGAGATTAAGTCTGACAAAGAGGCTAAGACGCTTACAGTCAGTGATAATGGTATTGGGATGGTCATGGATGAGGTTATTAAGCAGCTTGGAACTATTGCTCATTCAGGGACTAAGGAGTTTTTGAGCGCAATACAGAGTAAGGAGATTAAGGATAATCCTGAACTGATTGGTCAATTTGGGGTAGGGTTTTATTCATCATTTATGGTAGCTGACAGAGTAGTTGTGCTTACAAGAAAGGCTGGTACTGATTATAATCTTGGGGTGAGATGGGAATCTACATCTGATGGGACATATACAATTGAGGAATATGAGAAAAAAACTAAAGGCACAGACGTTATTCTCTATATAAAGGATGAGGAAAAGAAATATCTGGATGAATGGGAGATACGCACTATTATCAAGAAATATTCAGATTATATTGCCCATCCAATCGTTATGGAAGTAGAGCGTGAAAGGCCGATAGACGACCCTCAAAATGATGCTGATAAAGAAAAAAGGATTAAGGTCAAGGAGACAGAGACCTTAAATATGATGAAGGCAATCTGGCTTAGGAATAAATCTGAGATAGAGGAAAATGAATATAATGAATTTTATAAGCATGTATCTCATGATTTTACCGATCCATCAAAGGTGATTCATTATAAGGCAGAGGGTACAAATGAATTTAATGCCCTTTTATTTATTCCCTCACACGCTCCGTTTAATATATTATTTAAAGATTTCAAGATTGGTCCAAGTCTTTATGTGAATCGTGTCCAGATAATGGAAAACTGTGAGGATTTAATCCCGATATATCTGCGGTTTATTAAAGGAGTGGTAGATTCAAAAGACCTGCCTTTAAATGTATCCCGTGAGTTATTACAGAAAAATCGTCAGATAGAGGTGATAAAAAAGAATATCTCCAAAAAAATCCTAGATACATTCAAAGAAATGCTTGAAAATGATTATGATAAGTATCTTGCATTCTATAAGGAATTTGGCCATATTGTAAAGGAAGGCCTGCATCATGATCATGCAAAGAGAGAGACTATAGCAGAACTTCTGCTTTTTTCATCTCTAAAGACTCCAGAAGGGCAGTATATTACATTACAGAAATATATTGATAATATGCCGATAAAACAAAAGGGAAATATATATTTTATTACAAGTCCGTCAATAAGTTCAGCCCTAACATCACCTTATATTGAGGCATTTAAGGAGCAGGATTTTGATGTCTTGGTGTTGACTGATGAGATAGATTCATTTGTATTTGATCATTTTACATATAAAGATAAGACATTTAAATCAGTAGTTAAGGGTGATATAGAGCTTGACGAAAGTAAAAAGGCTGAAAAGACAAAGGAACAGGCTCATTTTAAGGATTTATTTGATGTCTTAAAGGAGCATCTAAAGGATGATGTTTCAGAGGTACGGGCATCTGGACGTTTGAAGGATTCTCCTTGCTGCTTAGTTGCAGCAGAACATGCAATGGAGCCAAGCATGGAAAAGATCTTAAAGTCTATGGGGCAAGAAGTTCCTGATAATAAGAGGATACTTGAGATTAATCCAACGCATCCAATTGTAACTTCAATGCAGAATATATTTGAAAAGGACAAAGAGTCGCAGGGCGGCACCCATAAAGAGATGTTAAAACAATACAGCTTATTGCTCTATAATCAGGCATTGTTGCTTGAAGGCTCTACGCTAAAAGATCCGTCTGGATTTGCTAAGGCAGTTACGCAGTTGATGGTAGATAATATTAAAAGTTCTTAAGTGATAAACTCTTGCTGAAGTGGTGGAATTGGCAGGTAAGCAAGGCTCAAGGATTTTTTCTATAAATAATTATATTAAAAACAGTTTTTCGTTGGGGGTAACCCTGATTACATGTAGATTAAACGTAAAAAAAGGGCAGCCACAAGGGCTGCCCCTACATTATAGTGTGAATATATACTTTTATGAACTCGTCTTAGTATAAATTGATATAATTAATCGTGGTCAAATATATATCCAAAAGACCTGTGGCTTTTAAAATAGATTGGTTTTTTAGGATTGTCTTCAAAATACTTGCGGAATCTAACGATAAAATTATCAAGGGTACGAGTTATTGTGGTTTGAGAATATCCCCAGCCTATTTTTAAGAGTGTATTTCGCGCAAGCAGCTTACCTTTATTGGCAATAAAAAGTTTTAGCAATTTAATTTCTTGATCTGTCAGTTGAATTTCTCCGCTTTTACAATATGCAGTTGCATTTGTAAAATCAATCCGATTATTTCCGAATATATATACCTGTTCAGTTGATAAATGGTTTTTGTTCTGCTCAGTAGCAAGTGTGCTCTGTCTTAATGACCTTGACAATAGGCGATTCACCCGCAGTAAAAATTCTTCCAGATTAAATGGCTTTGAAAGGTAATCATCTACGCCTAGAGTCAGCCCTGTGATTTTATCGTCAACAGTAGCCTTTGCAGATAATATGAGAATCGGAATCCATTCATTTTCAATCCGAATTTTCTGTAATACATTTATGCCGTTCATCCCTGGAAGCATTATATCAAGGACAATAAGATCAGGCTGCCAGCTTTCCCATAACTCCAAACCTGTCAGTCCATCAGGCGCTATTGTTACCTCATAGCCTTGCATGACAAGGTTTATACGTAAGCCTTCAGCAATGTGAGCGTCATCTTCAATTATAAGAATTTTTTTATTAATTTCATTTATCATTTTATATATCTTTATAAACTATAACAGATTTTTTCTTTTAAGTTCTTTTCTATCTTCTTGACTAAGAGGTATGATGATGGTAAATGCTGCGCCTAAGCCTTGACCCTTACTTTCTGCTGATATATTCCATTTGTGAATCCTGACAATGTGTTTGACCATATATAGACCAAGACCTGTTCCTTCGCCTTGCGGGCGATCGCCTGAGTCAATCTGATAGAATTTTTTAAATATTTTTTTAGCTTCTTTTTTCTCAAAACCGATACCATTATCTGTAAAAGTTAAGTATAATTTGTTTTGTTTAATATTAAAGCTAATCTCCATTTCTAAAGTCTCTGATTTATTATATTTTATAGCATTAGTCATAAGATTCATAAGGATCATTTCAAAGAGCTGGCGATTTATCAGGCAGTGAAAGGGACGATTTAAAGGGTTAAGAATTTTAATTGCTGCTCCTCTGAATAATTGTTTGTTATTTTCAAAGAACTCCTCCACTAATGCAGCAATATCAAGGTTTTTAAAATCACCTTCGAACATCTTGCCTTCAAATTGAGCTAAGTTCAAGATACGATTGATATTAGCAGTGAGACGGCCTAAATCATCAATCATGTAATCAATATATTTAATCTGATTATCTCGTGATAGTTCATATTTTTTTAGAGTTTCAAGATAAATCTTTATTGACGTTACAGGGGTTTTCAGTTCGTGCGTGAAACTATTAATAAAATTGTACTGAAGGCGGTAGAGGTTAAGAGTCTTCATATTATAAGTGAAGATAATAACAATCCCAATCAAGATGATGCCAACGAGGATTGATAAGACAACAATGACTACCCATGTCTCAAGGCTGAAAAATTGTTCTGAGTCAAGTTCAAATCTCTTTATTAACCCTTTGAGCGTCAAGCTTACCTCTATATACCAATAAATATAAAGAGATAGCGACATGGCAAGTGCCACTATAGAAAAAATAAATATAAACACAGGATGTATTAAAATCGCAGCTCTTTTCATATTTTTCCAACCTATAGGTTATTGTAAAACTTTTGTAATATCAAAGACCAGCCCTATACTTTTTAAAATTATTATTCATACAATATATATAAGAATTTAAAAAAGGAAATAAATAACTACGATTTTTACATCACTTAGCGGTTTCTACATAGTCGTATAATAGCAAATAATCGTCTTTGAGACTTGAGCGTTTTATTGTGATATTTCCTTAAAAGGAGAATAATTTAAATGACTACACATAAACTTGGCGTTAAAGCTAATATTCTATTATCAAGCGTTTTTGGTCCTTATGCCACAGACGATGAGTTTGGCAGCCGAAAGGTAAATCCAATGGAGCTTTATCATAATCAGGTAACTCGTGCTCAGGGAGTGTTTTCACTAAGGATGTTTCATCAATCCTTCGGCTTACATATGATTCAAGCAAACATTGAAGCCCCTTGTACTTTGCTTGATTTTCCAGATTTAGAGCGCTTTATTAAAGAGATTAAAGAGCATGTCTACGATATAGTCGGTATCAGCTCAATCATCCCAAATGTGGGCAAGGTGCATAAGATGTGTCAGTTGATAAGACAGTATCAGCCAAATGCCACAATTGTAGTAGGCGGTCATGTTGCCAATCTTGATGGACATGTTGGACTGTCTTTAGCAGATCATGTAGTCAAAGGTGATGGAATAAGCTGGTTTCGAAGATTTCTTGGTCAAGATGAATTTGCCCCAATACGACATCCTGCGCTTTATTCAGCAACAACTACAAGGATTATGGGACAATCTCTCAAAAATAAAAAAGGGGATACTGCAGCAATTCTTATTCCTTCTGCAGGCTGCCCAATGGGGTGTAATTTTTGCTCAACTTCAAATTTCTTTGGCGGGAAGGGAAAGTTTATTAATTTTTATGAAACAGGCGATGAATTATACTCAGTAATGCTGCAGTTAGAGGAAAAACTCAAGACGAAGTCTTTTTTTATTCTTGATGAGAATTTTCTATTTCATAGAAAGAGGGCATTGCGTTTGCTTGAATTAATGGAAGAACATGGAAAAGACTGGTCAATGTCAGTTTTTAGTTCTGCACGTGTGCTTAAATCTTATACTATTGAACAATTAGTCAGACTTGGAATATCTTGGGTCTGGATGGGTCTGGAAGGTCAGAACAGCCAATACCAGAAACTTAGCGGAGTTGATACCCGTGACTTGGTTATGCAACTACAGTCTCATGGAATCCGAGTATTAGGATCATCCATTATAGGACTAGAAAATCATACCCCTGATAACATCAAGGATATTATTGATTATGCAGTCAGTCATAATACAGTCTTTCATCAATTCATGTTATATACTGCAGTACCCGGAACGCCTCTGCATAAAGAGCTAAAAGAAAGTGGAAGGGTACTCTCTGAAAATGAATTCGCCCTTGCAGATACACACGGTCAATACAGATTTAATCACAGACACCCTAATTTTAGCAGCAATCAAGAAGAACCTCTTCTAATGGATGCCTTTAATAGGGATTTTGAGATTAATGGCCCAAGTCTTTTGCGGCTTATACAAGTGCTGTTAAAGGGCTGGCAGTATTATAAAGACCATTCTGATGTTAGGATAAGGAATCGCTATGCTCGTGAGGTAAAACCGCTCCGCTCAACATACGCTGGAGCAATTTGGGCAATGACAAAATGGTATAGCAATGATAAGCATATGGAGATAAAGACCAAAGAGCTTCTGATGGAAATCTATAAGACATTTGGAGTTGTGACCAGATTAATTGCCCCAATAATAGGCAGAGTTATATTATCCTCCATGAAAAAAGAAGAGAAAAGATATGCGCAAAGTTTTAATTTTGAACCGTCCACAGTTTATCAAGATAAGGTTGATTTCGTGGCTGCTAAAAATGAAGGCTTAGAAAAAGACTCTGATGTTTCAATTGAAGGAAAGAGGGAATTGGTATTCACAACAATTGAGAATCAGTTTTAATATAAATGCTATTGTCGGAGAAATATTCAATTATGGTTTAACCTTTTGGATATATCTCATTAAAAGCCCTGTTTAATAGATTAGAAATTCATTTTTAGGCTCATATCAAGCTGCAGTAATAGAGATAACCTCAAATATGAGAAATTTGTCTTACAATCTTAGTAATTTTATCCATACTACCTCCTTAGTTAATTATAAGTAAGTACATCATATATCGCCAATTCTTAGGTTATGCAGAGGTCTTCTATTAGAAATCAGCTTGGTATTAGACTTGAGCTACAGTCCCATAATATTTTCTGAAGAGTTGATTTTCCTCATTATATTAGACCATAATAAAGTAAAACAGGATAAGGTGTTTTAGGTAGTTTGTTTATAAATCTCTTTTTTGCATAGATGGCTGTAAATTGTTTCAGAGAAAGGGGAACAGACTACAATGGTTTTAGGAAACACTTTTAGAACACAAGAAGATGCAAATAAAAACAGCTTAGATTACGTAATCTTGTTTTCAAAAATTTCTGAAATTGCCTCAATTATCGTTTTCTCCACTGGATTAATAGCATTGGTTGTGTGGATTTTAAGATTTTTTTATTCACAGACGCTTTGTTGTAAATACGAGATGATGAGGGTAAATGCAGCCATTGCTTTCATTTTAACAGGCATATCTCTATGGTCGTTACAAACAAAACGACATAAAATGAAACTTTCTTTTATCTGCGCTTTCTTCACTTTTTTAATCGGATTTCTCACTGTGATAGAATATGTTTTTAACATTAATCTTGGTCTTGAGATTTTCATGTGGAGAGGTGAAAATTATTTAAACGGTGTTTACAATAATAGAATCGCATTTAGCACAGCGTTAAATTTTATGTTGATTGGAACCTCTCTCATGTTAGTAGACATAAAAACAAAAAAAATGTTTACTATATCGCAATTATTTATAGCTTTTACAGGAATTATAACAATTCTTTCTCTTGAGGGATATATTTATAATGTTTCAAGTCTTTATGCAGTACATGATTCTATAACAATGCCAATGGATGCTTTGTTTACATTTTTTATTGTATTTGTAGGTATGCTCTTAGTAAGACCAGATAAAGGTTTTATGAAAACAGTAACCTCAGATACAATAGGTGGTTTAATAACTCGCCGAATGCTTATAACTGTTATTTCAATCCCTACTGTCTTTGATATTATAGGAGGTTTAGGGGTACATTTTGGTCTTTTAACGGATCCTTTCAGTGATGCGGTAACAATGATATTTACTATGATAGCGCTGGTATATATAGTCATAAAAAATTCAATATTGATTAACTCAGAGGAAATAAAAAGAAGAGAAGCCGAAGAGCTAACAGAAAGCGTTGCCAGATTTCCTAACGAAAACCCTAATCCGGTCTTTCGTATAAATAATGTTCGTGAGATAATTTATGCAAACAAGGCAAGCAGAGGTTTATTACCTCTTTTTTCAACAAAAAAAGATGATGCTTTTGAGATTACTGACAATATGTGGAAACAACGTATAAACAATGCCCTATCCAATAATATTTTAGAAGAAATAGAAATAATGGAAGGTAATAAAAACTTTCATTTCACAATTGCTCCACTTCAGGAAAAGCACTATATTAATATCTACGGATATGACATAAGTAATCGAGTGCGAGCAGAGGAGTTACTGCGAATCAGCGAGAATAAATATAGGACATTGGTTGAACAAGCCTCTGACGGTATAATGCTTTCAGATCTGAGCGGAAATTATATTGACTGCAACACAAAAGCCTCAGAAATGCTGGGTTACACCATTGATGAAATACTAAAGCTCAATGTCAGAGAAATTATTGAGCCTGATAATTTGACTAAAAATCCGATACGCTTTGATCTATTAAGAACTGGAGAAACGATAATGACAGAGCGTAGATTGATCCGCAAAGACCGCACTGTCTTTGATGTAGAAATAAGCGCCAAGATGCTTAATAACTCTATCTTCCAGGCTATTATCAGAGATATTACAGAGCGTAAAGTCATGGAGGCAACTCTTGAATTTGAACGTAAAAAATTATTAAATATAATGGACACAATGCATGACGGAATCTACATTATAGATAATAAATTTAACCTGCAATACGCAAACCCAACAATAATCAGGGAATTCGGCAACTTTAAAGATAATAAATGTTTTTCATATTTTCATCAACTTGGTGGAGCATGCCCATGGTGTAAGAATATTGAAGTATTTCAAGGCAAAACAGTTCACTGGGAGTTTACTATGGCAAAATCTAAAAAGACCTATGACGTTATAGATACTCCTTTAAATAATCCTGACGGCAGCGTATCAAAACTGATGATTTTAAGAGACATAACAGAGCGTAAGGCAATGGAAGAAAAACTCAAAAAATCTATTCATGAAAAGGAACTGCTTCTTAAGGAAATGCACCACAGAGTAAAAAACAATCTACAGTTGATTTCAGGTCTCTTAGGACTTCAGTTTATGCAAATTGAAGATGAGACTTACCGAGCAATATTTGAAGAGAGTCAAAACAGGATAAAAACTATTGCTATGATTCATGAAAGACTCTATAGTTCAAAAAGCCTTGTTGATGTGAATATGAAAGAGTACATATTTAATCTTATTACAAGCCTTAATTCATCTTTTGCAGACAAGAATAAAGAGGTATTATTAAATCTTGATATGGAAAATATTTGTGTAGGCATTGATGTAGCTATACCCAGTGGATTAATAATAAACGAAATTTTTACAAATATATTAAAACACGCTTTTATAGGAAAAGAAATCTGCCAAGTTAATATCACATTGAAGCTAAAGAATGACAATGAAATAGAACTTTCCATAGGCGATAATGGAATTGGGTTACCTGAGAATCTTGATTTAATAAACCCAAAAAGTCTCGGATTAACGATAATAACCATATTGGTTAAACAACTTGATGCTGTCTTAGAAGTAGACAGAACTAATGGCACAAAATATACTATCAGACTAAAATTTGATGATAGTGTAACATGTGTCATGGAGAGATAAAATGGATAGCGAAAAAATAATGATTGTTGAGGATGAAGGCATCACTGCCCATTATATACAAACCATTCTGATTCGTTTAGGATATACAATACTATCAGTAGAGAACTCAGGCGAGATGGCATTAAAAACGTTAAACGACAATAAACCTGATTTGGTACTGATGGATATAAAGCTCAGTGGAGATATTGACGGGATAGAAACTGCGGTTGAAATACGTTCTAAATTCGACATCCCTGTGGTTTTTCTAACAGCTCACTCAGATGGGCCAATGATTGAACGGGCTAAATTCTCTCAGCCGTATGGTTATGTTTTAAAGCCGTTTGATGAGAAGGATTTACATTGTAATATTGAATTGGCTTTGAATAAACACAAAATAGAAAAGGAGATTAAAAGATTGGCTTATCATGATGCGCTAACCGGTCTTCCCAATAGAACTCTCTTCTATGACCGGCTCATGCAGCATCTAAATATATCAAAACGCAATAACAAAATGATAGCTATTTTTATGGTTGATCTTGATGGTTTTAAATGTGTAAATGATAGAATGGGACACGATGCTGGAGATAAGGTGCTCAAGGATGTAGCCTTTAGATTAGAAAATAGCGTACGTGAATCAGATACTGTAGCCAGACTTGGAGGCGATGAATTTATAATCTTAGTTATAAATATATTAAACAAGGCAGATGCAGCCACAGTTGCTCAAAAGGTGCTTTTATCCTTTTGCGCTCCATTTGACTTCAAAACGCCAATCTGTGCTATTGGCGCAAGTATAGGTATTGCTTTATGCCCAGATGACGGCAATGATCCTGAAATGTTAATTAAAAAATCTGACATGGCAATGTATCACGCAAAGCAAAATGGCAAAAACTGTTTTGTTTTCTATAATGATTTACAGATAAAGACCCCGATAGACACAAATAAGATAGTAGATTTTGCCTTAAAGTTTGTGTTATCTAAAAAAGGCTGTTGGAATCATAGTGATTGGATAAACTTTATATTGTCAGTCAAGGATGAAGGGTTACAGGTTACGGAAACTATCAAAATGCGTTTGGGTTTATTGTTAGAAATCCTAAAAAAACTTTATCCATTATTGTCGGCATCAGAGTTAAACAGTATATGTGTTGAACTTTTAAAATTGGTCATAGAGAATAAAGGTTCTTGGTTTGACACTGAATGGGAGAGATTATTGAAAATTTTTGACTTAGGTCATGTAACATTAACCAAAGAGAATGAGCAGCTTATCGTAGAGTTAGTTAAGGAAATAACTTCTCTTTATATTCTGACAGAGAGTAAAGCATAAACATGCAATACTCTATATGTGATTAAAAGGAGATGTTATATGGATAATGGGACTATAGCTCAAGCCTAATTGGACTGGCAGACGCAGGTTATAACTGTAGACAAACGGAAGGTAATGACAGGTCATAAAAGCATCCAAGCTAATGAAATATATACGCATGGTTCAGGGATAGAAACGATAACCGCATATGCCTCTATTGTTATCTTTAAGTCTAAGAAATTTTAAGAATATGAGAAAATATGAGAAGAGCAAATAATTAGAAATTTCAGCTAACCATAACTAATTGAAATATAAGAATAATTTAAAGCCGAGGAGCGGATTTGAACCGCCGACCTGCTGATTACGAATTATTAATATGCGGGCTTATTAATTTACCATATCTTTCTAAATCCTTGCCAGTCCTTAGTTTTTGTCAAAATAGGGAAAAGGGGATTACTCCCCTTTTCCTTATATTTCTGTCTGTCTACTATACAATTACTATACAGTCCGATATTAAAAAATAGACAGAGGGCTTGACTATTATAATTTTCCTGATATATAATAAGACATAAGAAAGGGAATGGGTTTTCTATTTTACTGAAAAGGTGAAAAATCATTACAAGTAATTGTAGTGTCCTAACGGCAGTAGAAAACTTGAAAGTCTAACAGTCTTTTCCTCATTAAATATGGGCGCTTGATAGTTAGACTTTTTTTATTCCCTGATAAAAGTAGATATAAGAAAAAGTATTTTATTCTTGCTGACAATCTCTTCTCTAATATGTATATTTATTATTTTACTGTTTGGCAACAATCCTTTTAGACTATAACCTATCCCAAGCCGTTCTTTTCGTGTAGATATTATATCGGCTTCTGTGGCTACCTTAATCAATTCTGTTGCTGCTTTGAATAGCTGCTTTCGCCTTGTTTTATCCTTTCGGTTATTACAGGCTTCAAGATATTTATCAAGAAGAACAGGCCTTCGGTTCAATGCTTTGCAAATAACCTTATTATTTATATCTATTATCGCTTGGATTTCATTGTCAAGGTCTTTACCTTTTTTAGTTGAAATAGATTTATTTAAAATTATCATAAGTTAAGTGTATCTAATTGTGAAATGATTTTACAAAATAAAAATATATCGTATATATCACTTTAAAGGTTTATCCATAGATAAGTCACAACTCTACCGATAGGGGTACAGGGGGGATTCTAATTAGTTATATGATTATATTTTAGACCTCTTCTCAAGTGCGAATAATTTTTTAGAAATCGGGTTATTTTATAAATTTTAGTACACAATAGAAATATTAAAAAAATTAAGTAAAGACAAGGGAATACAAGGAATAAACATAAGATATAATGTACAAAAAAACAGTTTACATTAATGTATTTATTCAAGGTTTCTTAATACTTTGTTAATAATCTTTCGGCGATTGTCATTTATCCTTGACTAAGATTGAAGTTATACAGATTAACTATTATTTAGGCAGATTTTGACGCAAGAAATAGACAGGCATATTTATTTTATGTTATTATTTCCTATGAATACTATTCAACTAACAGATGTTGCACCTAAGCTAACCCTTAAACAAGTTGCTATAATATCGCTTATGGAACACGGATTCCGTGATGTTGATATTGTAGAACGATTCAAAGTTAGCCGTTCATATATTCAAAAAATAAAACGTCAATTGGGCATTAATAGTAATTTTGATTTAACTAATCTTGAACCTCTTGCTTATAAAGCTATAGAACATTTAGTTCAAGGTAAACCTTTTGGAGACATAAAGGTAGTTAAGGCTTCAACTGCGTTAGCTGCTGCAAAAGAAATATTGAAAAGAACGCAGCCAAAGATTGATGTATCTGTAAAGGAAACATTCCATTTTAGTGAAATTCCAAAAGAATTTAGAGGTAGAGCAACTTATAAACCTTTAGAAATAGCTTAAAAGTAGAACCTGAATAACAGTTTATGTCAAACATACTCGCATCAAGTCCAAGCCCAGCTACAAAAGTTAATCTATTCACTGTCCAGATAGGGATAGCGGGGGATAAATGAATTATACTGAAAGGATAATCTAAATCTATTAGCAAGTACGTATAATTTTTAGAAATCAAAGCATATAAAGTAAGTTTATTTATTTAGTATTAATAAGATTGATATAATAATACTAATAAATACAAAATATGTTAAAGTAATTACATTATGAACCGATATTATATCAGAAGTTAAGGATTTGATGGAAACTAAGACTATAATAGAAGCAGTACATTATTTATTAGATAAATTAGGTACTTGCGATAAGATAAAACTTATCAAACTAATATTTTTTGCTGATAAATATCATCTTACCCGCTATGGTCGCTCTATTACTCATGATACATATTTTGCAATGCCGCTTGGAATCGTTGGTTCAACTCTTAAAGATATTCTTTCTTTCAATTCTAATATGCTTAGTAAGCAAGAATTTAAAGATGTTAGTGATTTCATTGAAAAAATAGATGAAAATAATTTCAAATCTAAGAAAAATATCGAATATTCTTATGATATGCTTTCTGAAACCGATATAGAGGCTTTAGATTTTATAATTAATAATTTTGGAAATAAAACTCAATGGGAATTAAGTGAATATAGCCATAAATATCCTGAATGGCTTAAATATGAAGATGAATTAACATCTGGTACGTCTAAAAGATTTAAACTTAAAATTGAAGAACTTATGTCTGTCATTGAAAATGACGCATTATTCATAGATAACGATCACATAAATGAGTCAAAAAGAATATTAAGAGGAATTTAGCATTAGATGTGGATTTTACTATTGAACAAAAAATAGCTTTATTATCTCCTTACTGTATATGTCGATTTAAAGATACTACTCATGATAAATCGGCACATCCTCATTATTATGTATATGTCCCTTGCTCTATCAAAGATAAGTTTATATTGTGTATTTTTACTTCCCGCATAATAGAAAAAAATAAATATTACTCTAAAACCAACGAAAAAGCCTTACAATCTTTAATTTATATTGATAACACTGATATTGATTTTCTTGACAGAAAAACAATTATAGAATGTAACCAAGCAGAAATATTCACTCAAAAATCTTTATTATATCGTATTGAAAAAGCGCAGGGATTTGAGATTTTGTCAAGAACAATAACTGATGAATTAAAAGATAAAATTATTGATGGCATTAAAAATAGTCCTATGGTTAAAGGATATATAAAGAAGTCTGTTTAACTTATGTTATAAGAGTAAATAGTAAGTAAATTGGGGAATATATCAATTTATTAAATCTTAAAGTTATAATAATAAGTTGAATTTATTATAAGATAATGACACAGGAACAACAATGAGTACAGCATATCACGCTAAATACTATGCAAATGAAATTTCAAGAAGCGCATCTGCTAATGAAATGCAAAAAATATCCATGTCATTATTTGACGCTTCTATTGATATTACTCCTCACCAAATTGAAGCCGCATTATTTGTATTTAACTCTCCTCTGTCAAAAGGTGTTTTATTAGCTGATGAAGTTGGATTAGGTAAAACCATTGAAGCTGGGCTTGTTATCTGTCAATATTGGGCTGAAAGGAAAAGGAAATTACTTGTTATCTGTCCATCTTCTCTTAGAAAGCAATGGAGCTTGGAATTAAAAGAAAAATTTAACCTTGATAATATCATCCTTGAGACCAAGAATTTCAATCAAGAAAAAAAGAATGGTACTATTAATCCCTTTGAACAAGATAAGATTATTATTTCATCATTTCAGTTCGCAAGTAAACATAGAATTGAGATTAAGACGGTTCAATGGGATTTAGCCGTTATAGATGAAGCTCATAAATTAAGAAATGTCTATAAATCCAGCAATAAAATTGGTAAAGTCTTAAAAGAAGCTCTTGAAGGGAAAAAAAAGGCTTTATTAACTGCTACTCCTCTTCAAAATTCTCTGCTTGAATTATATGGACTTGCCATGATAATTGACGAAAGGATTTTTGGAGATATAAAGGCTTTTAGGGCTAATTATGTTAATGAACTAAATCTTGATGAATTAAAGACACGGTTACATGGATTTTGTAAAAGAACATTAAGGGCTGATGTTCAAGAATATGTTAATTTTACAAAAAGAATACCACTTACTATAAAATTTAAAAATACTGATTCTGAACAAGAATTTTATGAAACAATTTCAGAGTTTTTAAAAAGGGACGATACCTTTGCCATAAAGAAAAGTCAAAGAATACTTACAACACTGGTATTAAGAAAACTTTTAGCCTCTTCTACAAGTGCAATTAAACAAACACTTCAAACCATAAAAGATAGATTATTAGACATTAGAAAAGGGCTAATAAAAGATTTTGATTTTAATGATATTCTTGATGAAGATGAATTGGAGATTGAAGAAGAAAATAATGAGGAAATAGAATTAGAACAGGATATTGAAATTGGATCAATAGACCCAACCTCAATTAAATTAGAAAATAATCCCGAAAATATAAAAATAAACAAATTAGATGATGAAATAGCTGAGATTGAAAGATTTATTAAAATGGCAACCCTTATTGAAACCGATACAAAGTCTAAATATCTACTGGGAGCTTTGAAAAAAGGCTTTGAAATGATGAATCAATTAGGGGGTAAGCGGAAGGCTTTAATATTTACAGAATCAAGAAGAACGCAGGATTATTTAAAGGCATATCTTGAAGCAAATGGATATAAGGGTAAGATTGTACTCTTTAATGGTTCAAATGCTGATATTGAATCAAAAGAAATATATAAAAGATGGGTTGAGGCTAATAAATGCACAGGAAGGTTAAGCGGTTCTTTAATAGCAGATAAACGAGCTGCGTTAATTGAATATTTCCGTGATGAAGCTGAAATTATGTTGGCAACAGAGGCTGCTTCTGAGGGAGTGAATATTCAGTTTTGTTCCCTTGTGGTTAATTACGATCTGCCATGGAATCCCCAAAGGATTGAACAGAGAATCGGGCGTTGTCATAGATATGGACAGCTTTATGATGTTGTTGTTATAAACTTTTTAAACCTGAGAAACCATGCAGATATAAGGGTTTATAAACTGCTTGAAGAGAAGTTTCATCTATTTGAAGGTGTATTTGGCTCTTCTGATGAGGTATTGGGAACGATTGAATCTGGCGTTGATTTTGAGAGAAAGATATTAGAGATATATCAAAGATGCAGACCCAAAAAAGATATTGACAGCGCATTTAAAAAACTTCAAAAAGAGCTTGAAGTTAAAATAAAAACTAAACGTGAATTTATTTTAAAGTCTATATTTGATAAATTTGATGTAGAAGTACACAGAAGGTTAAAAATTGAAGTAAACAGCGCTCTTGATAAAATTGAAAAAATGTTTTGGATATTAACAAAATATATCCTTCAAGGGCAAGCGCAATTTGACGATAATTCCTTAAGTTTTAATTATTATAAACCTTTTAGAGGAGATATTCAGTCTGGCATTTATAATATGATCTCTAAAACCAAAAAGAATGTTGAAGGTAGTTTTCTATATAGATTATCCCATCCTATTGGAGAATATGTATTAGGTAATGCCTTAGAACTTGATACCCCAAAGGCTAAACTTATCTTTGATATATCAACCCATCCAGTAAAAATATCTATAGTAGAAGATTTAAAAGGTAAAAAAGGATTTCTAATGCTTTCTAAATTAACGGTATATTCTTTTGAAAAAGAAGAATATCTGCTTTTTAATGGTTTTACTAATACAGGAGAGCAGATTGACCAAGAAATCTGTGAAAAGATATTTCAATGTGATGGGAGGCTATCCCAAAATGTTAATATAGATGAAACTATTGAACTGAAATTGATAGAAGACTCTAAGGTAAATGTTGAAGTCACAAAAAATAGGGTTCTTGATGAAAACAATAAATATTTTAAAGATGAACAGGATAAACTTCAAAAATGGGCAGATGATATAGTCAAGGCATCTGAAAAGGAGCTTGAAGATATTAAGAATTATATAAAAGATCTAAATAGAAAATTGCGGCTGGCAGAAAACACAGAAGAACAATTACAGCTTCAAACAAAGATTAGCGAACTTGAGAGGCAAAAACGGCATAAACGGCAGAATATTTTTAATGTAGAAGATGATGTTGAAAAAAGGCGTAAGGGGATGATAGAAGATTTGAAAAAAAAGATGTTCCGAAGTATTGAAGATAATATCATATTTATAATTGAATGGGAAATCGTATGATTAGGAGTTATGATGAGTGAAAACATTGATAAATTAAAGAAACTATTAATAGAGATGTTTCAGTTGGATCAAGCAGACCTTGATTTTGGTATATATCGGATTATGAACCAAAAGAGAGATGAGATTAAGAATTTCATGGAAAAAGACCTGCTGCCAGAAGTGAAAAATTCCTTTGAGAGCTATAAGGTAGGGGATTCTAAGACAAAGTTTGATGAATTGGAGAACTTAAAAAGGCAGCTTGAAGATGCTGGAGTAAAGCCAGAGAGTTCCCCAAAATACGTAGATTTAAAAAATCAGATCAATACAGGGATTGATGAGCTTAGTTTAGAAAATGATGTCTTTTCACACCTTGTAACTTTTTTTAGCAGGTATTATAAAGAGGGTGATTTTCTATCGCTTAGGAGATATAAGAAAGATACATACGCCATACCATATAATGGAGAGGAAGTAAAACTCCATTGGGCAAATAGCGACCAGTATTATATCAAGACAACTGAAAATTTCAGAGACTATTGCTTTAAAACCGATGACGGGAAACGAATACATTTTAAACTTGTTGAAGCAAGCACAGAGAACGACAATAATAAATCACAGGACAGAAGATTTGTTTTGTGTGAAGAAGGATTTATTGGAATTGAAGACAATGAGCTTATTATCAAGTTTGAATATAAACCGCATACTGAAAAAAGAGAAAGATTAAACGAGATGGCTTATGAGAAATTAAAGAAAGTCATTACACCAACAAATGAGTATAAGGATTTTCATAGAATATTTGCTCCTGCTCCGACAAAAAAAGATAACAGTAGAACTTTGATACAAAAGCAGATAAATGACTATACTTCCAAAAATGAATTTGATTATTTTATACATAAGGATTTAGGCGGGTTTTTACGCTGTGAGCTTGATTTCTATATAAAGAATGAAGTTGTCTTTGTGGATGATTGGGGTACGGATAAAGATCTTAATATATCTATCTCTAAGGTAAAGGTTATTAAGAATATTGCTGAAAAGATCATCAGATTTTTGGAGCAGTTAGAGAATTTTCAGAAAAAATTATGGTTAAAGAAAAAATTTGTTACAGAGACTAATTATTGCCTGACTTTAGATAAAGTTCCAGAAACTTTATATGGAGAAATATCTATAAATACGGCGCAGATTGAGGAATGGAAAAGACTTTTTGCTATTGATGATATTGATGGCTTTGATGGTGTAGTAAATGAGGCATTTTTGAAGGCTAATCCTTATCTGGTTATTGATACTATTCATTTTGATAGGGGTTTTGTTGAAGAAGTAATATCCACGTTTAATAATCTTGATGAGGAATTAAATGGACTTTTAATTCATAGCGAGAATTTTCAGGCGCTTAATTTGTTGCAGGAAAAGTATAAGCAGAAAGTGAAATGCGTTTATATTGATCCTCCTTATAATACAAATACTTCAGAAATTATTTACAAAAATGGATACAAGCACAGTAGTTGGTTTTCTCTAATATATGATCGTATGATGTTTGGGAACAAGTTAGCTACAGGAAATGCAATTTTCTTAACCGCCATTGATTATGAGGAATTATTTAATCTTGGGAAACTGAAAGATAATATTTATGGAGAAGAGAATAGAATTGGAATTGTTACAATACAACATAATCCTAAAGGAAGAAATCAGGCAAAATTTTTTTCAGAGAATAGTGATTATATGCTTGTTTACTGTAAGGATATTGATAATGCTCAATTTAATCAAGTTGCAATAGATGAAGATGTCTTAGCATCTTTTTCATTAGAAGATGAAAATGGTAAATATAGATATGAGAACTATATTAGAGCGAGAACTATTTGGTCAAGAAAAAATAAACCTAAAAATTGGTATCCAATATATGTTAGTAAAGATTTAAACCATATAACTTCTGAGTATAATGAGAATTATTATGAGATATATCCAAATACAAAACAAGGAGATTTCTCATGGAAAAATATAAAAGAAACATTTGATGATTTAAATAAAAATAAATACTTTAAAGCAATTTTTGAAGATAATGGAATAAAGATATTTCATAAGCTAAGAGAACAACAAGTTTTAAAAAATGTTTGGATACAAAAAAAGTATCAATCGGAATTTAATGGAACTAATTTAGTAAAAGACATAATAGGTATAGGATATTTTGATTACCCTAAATCTATCTACACTATCATTGACGTAATTAAGATAGTATCCTGTAAATGTGATTATATCCTCGATTATTTCGCAGGATCAGGCACAACAGCTCATGCAGTCATTAATCTTAATAGAGAAGATGAAGGCGACCGTAAATACATCCTTGTCGAAATGGGAAACTATTTTGATACAGTATTAAAACCAAGAATACAAAAGGTCATCTATTCAAAAGATTGGAAAGATGGAAAACCTGTCTCAAGAGAAGGCTCATCTCACTTCTTCAAATACATTTGCTTAGAATCATACGAAGATACACTGAATAACCTTATTATAAAAAAGCCCAATGTCTCATTAGCAGATATGAAAGGTTTTAAAGAAGACTATCTTCTCTCCTATATGCTTGATGTTGAGACAAGGGAAAGCGATTCTCTTTTAAACATTGATAAATTCAAAGACCCATTTTCATATAAATTAAATATAGAACGAAACGGTGAGACTAAACAGATTAATGTTGACCTGATAGAGACCTTTAATTATCTTATCGGGCTTACTGTTAAAAGGATTGAAAAAACACAAAGGTTTGACCTTGAGACTGATACCAAAAAACTTATAATAAACAATAACGGTAAATACATCTTTAGAGAACTTGATGGAATACTCCCTAATGGTGAAAAGGCTTTGATTATTTGGCGAAGACTGACAGATGATATAAGCCGAGATAATTATGCCTTAAATGCCTTCTTTGTGAAAAAAGGCTATAACCCCATAGATTTTGAATATGATACTATATTCGTTAATGGTGATAACAATCTTCAAAACTTAAAAGAAGGGGAAGAAAGATGGAAGGTTGTTATGATTGAGGAAGAATTCAAGAAAAAGATGTTTGATGTAAAGGCTTTATAATGGGTAGTATTCATGGCTAAGAAAAAAACACTCAGATTTGATAAGATGCTTGTGCTTTATCAATATTTCCTCAGTCTTTTTGGTGTAGAAGAATTCTCTGAATTTACGGAATTGTTGGGGGATTCGCAGCTTGAGGAACTGGATGAAGATAATAATACTAAATTCTTCAATGAAATAGAGTATAGAAAAAAGTATGGCGATAAGCTAACTATTGATAAACTATTTCAATACGATCAAAACATTGTTTCCCATACATCTAAAATTAGTGAAAAAAGAGGGCAGAGGATAAAATGGAAATATTTTCAATACCTTTCTCTTTTATTTACAGAAATCTATCTTGATTGGTATTTTGAAAATCCTGAAAAATTATTAAACGATTTGAATAATTATTTAGTTACCTTTAATAATCTCTCAGACCCTGAAAAAGTTGATAAATACATATTAAAGGATTTATCTAAGATAGCCTTTTGGAACGCTACTGGTTCAGGCAAGACCTTGCTTATGCACATTAATATCTTACAGTATCTCCATTATGCAAATATTCATCATAGGCATAATGACATTAACAAGATTATCCTGCTAACCCCGAATGTTGGACTCTCAAACCAACATCTAAAAGAATTTGAACTATCAGGTTTACCAGCAGAACTATTTCAAGAAGGATTGTTAGCGGCAGGCAGTAAGATTGAGATAATTGATATACATAAAATAAAAGATGAAAAAGGTCAAAAGACCGTTTCAGTAGATGCCTTTGAAGGAAATAATCTTGTTTTAGTTGATGAAGGACACAGAGGTTCAAGTGGTATTGAATGGAAGGATAAAAGAGATAAATTGTGCAGCAATGGGTTTTCTTTCGAGTATTCCGCAACATTTGGACAGGCAATGAAGGCATCTAACAACAAGGACTTATTACAAGAATATGCAAGGTGTATCTTATTTGATTATTCATACAAATACTTTTATAGAGATGGTTACGGCAAGGATTATAGAATTTTAAATATGGCAGATGATTCAGATGAAGAAAAAAGAAATCTCTATCTCACCGCCAGTATGCTTACTTTTTATCAGCAGTATAAGTTGTTTGAAGAGAATATTCACTTATATCAACCTTTTTTAGTTGAAAAACCATTAATGATATTTGTTGGTAGTAAAGTTACAGCAGTAAGGAAAAAAGATAAGCACGAAATCTCTGATGTTGTAGATATACTTATATTCCTGTCGGATTTTGTTAGAAATAAAGGCAAGAGCGTTGAAATGATAAACCTTTTAATGAACGGTTCTCCACAATTGCTTGATACTCATAAAAGAGAGCTTTTTGAAAACAGCTTTTATTATCTGGTAACTAAAAAAATGGGAGCAGAGGATATTTATACTAGTATACTTAAAACCATTTTTCATACATCTTCTGCAGGGGCAGTAATTCATATTGAAAATTTAAAGGGTGTTGGCGGAGAGATTGCTTTAAGGGCTGGAAATGGAGAATATTTTGGAGTTATTAATGTTGGTGATGACAACGAATTAATTAAACTTTGCGAAAAAAATGGACTTTCAACAAGTTCAAAGGATTTTTCAAAATCGTTATTTTCTGCAATCAATGAAAATGAGTCAAAGATAAATATACTTATCGGTTCAAAGAAATTTACAGAAGGCTGGAACAGTTGGCGTGTCAGTAATATGGGACTTATGAATGTTGGAAAGAGTGAAGGTTCTGAAATAATTCAGTTGTTTGGCAGAGGTGTAAGGCTGAAAGGTCTTGATTTTTGTTTAAAACGAAGCAGCGAAATAGAAAGATTAAAAAGCAGACCGCAAAATATAGGATTACTTGAAACGCTTAATATATTTGGAATCCGCTCTGAATATATGGCGCAGTTTAAGGAATATCTTGAGACAGAAGGAATGCCTGCCGAAAATGAAACCATTAACATTACGCTTCCTGTTATTGAAATGGATAATCTTAACGATAAGGGATTAAAAACATTAAGGGTAAACCCAATACATAAATTTAAAAGAGAAGAATCAAATTTTGTCTTGGGATTATTACCTTCTTCATATCTTAGTACACATAAGGTAATATTAGACTGGTATCCAAGGATTCAAGAGATTCAAAGCAAAGGCTTTAAGGCAGGTGAACTGAAATATCTTAACGAAGAAAGATTAACTGAAAGGCATATTGCTTTTTTGGATTTTGAAGATATATTTTTTGAGGCTCAAAGATACAAGAATGAAAAATCATTTTATAATTTAAGTATAACCAAAAAAGGTTTAGTTGAATTATTTAACCGTACAGACTGGTATACGTTATTTATTCCTAAAGAAGAAATGGAATTTGAAAGAACAATAAAGTTTAAAGGCGTTTATAGATGGCAGGAGATAGCAAGGATACTCTTAGCTAAGTATATTGATAAATATTATAAATGGAGAAAATGTGAATGGGAATCGCAATACCTTGAATATGTAGAAGTTAATGAGTCAATTTTGATAAATGAATATGAGATCACTATTGAAGAAAACGAAATCACAATTATTGAAAAGATAAATCAACTTGTAGAAGTTATTAAGACAGGTAAATTTAAGGATTTAGAATTTAAAATTTTTGAAGGCAGATTCCAGCCTTTTAAATTTGAAAGACATTTATATAATCCATTGATTCATATACCCAAAGGAAGCATGAATATTAAGGTTAAACCTGTTGCTCTAAATGAAGGCGAACAAAAATTTGTTTTAGCCCTAAAATCTTATTTTGAAAATAATACAGATGTATTTATAGACAAGGAATTATACCTATTAAGGAATAAAACAGGGAGTGATGGAATAGGATTTTTTGAAGCCGATAATTTTTATCCAGATTTTGTTATGTGGATATTACTTAAAGAAAAACAATATATAACCTTCATAGACCCTAAAGGATTAAGAAACATTAAAGGCATAAAAGATAAAAAAATTGAATTTGGCATTAAGATTAAAGAAATTGAAAAACGTCTTAGCGATAAAAATATTATATTAAATTCCTTTATCATATCTGCCACTGATTATGAGGAATTGCAATTATGGGCTGAGGAGTTGTCAAAAGATGATTATGCTAATAGGAATGTATTATTTCTGAGCGATAAAGAAATATGTATTGAGCAGATTCTAAGGAAAGTGTTGATGTAGATAGTTTGTGCCAGACACGAAAAGTGTTGACAGTACAGCCCCCGATACCCCAGTCTTTGGTTGTTCGAGGCTGTTAAATAAACTGTGTCAAAGTACCGAAAAGGTAATAAACCTTTAAAAGGAGAATTGACATGGAAGAGCAAAAGAGACCACAAACAACGCTACAAGATTTTAATTTTTCTGAATTCCAAGA
>JADFXP010000011.1:64318-93402 GCA_015233465.1 Candidatus Magnetominusculus dajiuhuensis | reverse complement strand
CTATAAGTGATAATGATAATCAAGATACAGTAGAACATACTTTTATAGGGGATATAGAGTTTAAATCAGGGACAAACTGTCAGATATTTTTTTCTACTAGTAATTTTTCATACTTTAAAAATCATATTGAAGTCTTTGAGTTTCTATAAAATATATTTTAAGATTACTAATATCTATTTCATTATTTTTAATAATTTTTATTAAAGTAGTTTTATTCGTTAGTTCAAAACAAAATGCAATAAGAGCTATTGAAATTCTTGAAAAAAATAACTTCGTTGGTGTCATTGCAGTTGTAGATTCAGATTTTGATAGATTGAATAAATCCATGATAAAAAAGGATAATCTTTTTTATACAGATACCCATGACATTGAAACAATGATTCTAAAAACGTCTGCACTCAATAATTTTTTAAATGAATTCGGTTCATTAGAAAAAATAAACAATATAAATAATGCAAGAAATATTTTATTAGAAGCTGGACTTATTATTGGTTATCTTCGCTGGGTTTCAGAAAAAAAGAAGTTATTTTTAAAATTTAAAGAATTAGAATTCAGAGATTTTATAGATGATGAAACTTTAGATGTAGACGATGAGAAATTTATTAACGCTGTTTTTACAAATTCAAATATTCAAAGACCTGATTTAGATGATATTTTAAATCTTATAGATGATTTAAAAAATGATAGTCATGATCCTTGGCAAGTTTGTTGTGGACACGATCTTATCAATATATTAGAAATAGGACTTAAATCTTTTTTTGGTAGTAAAATGATTCCGCCAGATACTATTGAGCGTTCTCTTAGGCTTGCCTATGAATATTCTTTTTTTAAGGCTACAATGTTATATAATGAAATCATGAAATGGGAAGGCAGTAACAACCAATATAAAATCTTTAAAAATGATTGACTCTATCTGGCGTTTAATATGGCGATATATAAAAATCATTTCAGGTATGGCGGTATTATTAGCTGGAATTGCTATGATACTTTTGCCGGGGCCAGCGGTTATTGTTATTCCAATGGGTCTTAGAATACTTGCAACTGAGTTAAAATGGGCAAGGGATTTACTAGATAAGGTCAAGGAAGAGATAGTAATATTAAGTAATATAAAAGGGCTTAAGGCTAAAATAATATATATTTATGATAAATATTTAAATAAATATTTAAAAGAAGGATATGAAAAATGGATAAAAACACGCCGCTTGTAGGGATTTTAATGGGCAGCGAAAACGATCTGTCCGTCATGGAAAAGGCAATGGATGTGCTTTGTATGCTTGGTATTCCTTGTGAGATGAAGATTAGTTCTGCTCACAGGATGCCTGAATTAACTGCCAGTTATGCAAAAAGCGCAAGAGAACGCGGGATTGAGGTAATAATTGCAGGGGCTGGAATGGCAGCACATCTTGCTGGGGCAGTTGCAGCCCAGACAACCCTTCCTGTAATAGGCGTGCCTATCAGCAGCGGCGAGTTAAAGGGGGTAGATGCCCTATATTCAACGGTTCAGATGCCTGCTGGTATTCCTGTTGCAACGGTTGCTATAAATGGCGCTAAAAATGCAGGATTTTTAGCTGCGCAGATACTTTCAATTAAATATCCAGAGTTAATAAACAGGCTTGATTCGCAAAGAAAAGAGGCTAAAGAGAATTTATTAAAAAAATCAGAGCAGCTTTGCATTGGGAGTTGCAAACCCCATAACCCTTAATAGTTAATGGGTTCAAAGCAGGGTCTCAGATTCGTTATAAAAACCCTCATTCTTTTTAAATAGTCTTGAATATAATAATTATGTTAAAATACTTAAAATAATCTAATTTGGAGGGATATATGAATATTAATTTAAAGAAATCAATAAGCGTTCTATTTATTTTTTTGGTAATAATGTTTATTTCATCCTTTGCTTATGCAGCAATTGGTTTGATTGATAAGATGGAAGGCGAAGTTTCATTTCGTGACAAAGATAATATCCCTTATAAGTCCGCAGCTAAAGGCGCGAAACTTGATGTCAATAACTGGATAAAGACAGGGGCAACAGGATGGGCTGTGCTTTTATTTAATGATGGCACAAAGATGACTCTTGCTAATAATACAGAATTTAAAGTTGCTTCATATCAGGTGAAAAAAACTAAAAAAGAGGCTCAGTTTGATCTCTTTAATGGAAAACTCAGGGCTATGGTTACTAAGATGCCAGGTGGTAAGGTTGATTATAAGGTTAAAAGTCCTACTGCTGTTGCTGGAATTAGAGGCACTGAATTTATGATGATGACTGAAGGCAAGGCTAACGTATTATTTGGCGAAGAAGGAAAGGTTGCAGTCAGCGGTGAAAAAACTCCAACTAAAGCCCTTACGCCTGATACTATGGTTCAAAATACAAGAAGCGATACGCCTACTAATGCAGTTAAGGTTGAACCTAACAGTCCATTACTTCAAGCAAAGAAGGATTTTGAGGCTATAACCTCTGATACCCCTCCAGCAGATTGGGAAAAATCTAAAAATCTGCCTAATATTGTTGCAAGATGGAATCTAAATTATGGTCATTATCTTGCTGATGCAGGCAAATATGATGAAGCTATGTCGGTATTCCAAATTGCCCTTGATCTAACAAACATCCCTGAAATAAGAGCAGACGCAAGGCTTGAGCGCGCAACAGTTTATTCACGTTTTCTTAATAATACTGAGGCTGCACTTTCAGAGTATTTGATTGTAATTGAACAATATCCATCACTTCCTGAGCGTGAATCAGCGCTTTATTATGTAGGTATGCTGCTTAGCGATCTTGGACAAAATGATAGATCAAAGGCTAGATTACAACAGTATTTAGATGAATATCCTACAGGTAAATTTCGCGGAAATGTTGAGACAATCCTAAACCAGCTTGGTAAATAATTAGAGTTTGGGTACTTTATTAATTGGGTTTGAGGCTACTGCCCCAATATTATGACATTATCTCGATTTCTAAAATTTATCGCTATTAGTCTAATAGCTATTGCGATCACTATGGGTTTATATACTCAGAGGATTGGTTTTTTCACAGCCCTTGACATTAAACTTAAAGATGTCAGATTTCGGCTTCGTCCTGAGATTAAGCCTAATAGTAATGTAGTAATTGCTGCAATTGATTCTAAAAGTATAGATGAACTTGGACGCTGGCCTTGGGATAGAAAGGTTATTGCTACACTTGTTAGAAATTTAAAATATTATGGCGCAAAGACTGTCGCCTTTGATATTGTCTATAGTGAGTCTTCTAATTCCGACTCTGATAATGCCTTAGCTTCTGCCATAAAAGAGTCAGGAAATGTGGTAGCTGGATATTTTTTCAGAAATGAAGAAAAAAGCCATTCAGAGGAATCTCTTGAGCTTTTACAAAAATCTAAGGTAACTATTTTAAAGGTTGCAGATGATGTTAAAGAAGTACCTGTAATATCTTATTCGTATGTTGATAATAATATCAAAGAGATAAGCGATGCTGCTGCTCTCTCTGGATATTTTAATATCATGCCTGATGAGGATGGAATCATCAGGTCATCTAATGTAATACTTCTCAATAATGGCGAATTTTTCCCCTCTCTTGCACTCTCTGCCTTAAAAAACTATATGGATACAGAGGTAATCTTAAATATTGCGCTTTATGGAGTTGATTATTTAGCCGTTGGTCAAAAACCTGTTCCTGCAAATGAACAAGGGATGCTGACGCTTAATTATTATGGTAAGCAAGGGATATTTAGGACAGTACCAGTTGTTGATATAATTAAAAAGAGATTAAAATCTGTTGATGAGTTAAAAAACACAATAGTATTCGTTGGCGCTACAGAGGTTGGAATAAACGATATGCGCGCAACTCCTGTAGACCCGACTCTGCCCGGTATAGAGGTTCATGCAACTGTAGCATCAAATATACTTCAAAATAATTTTCTGATATATAATGCAAAAGTTACATTAATAGAGATTGCATGTATAGTATTATTCCCCTTTGTGTTAGCCATAATACTAGGGTTAATCAGAAAAACCTTTATTGGATTAATCATGACATTTAGTTTTATGGCTCTATATTTTGGGCTGAATTATATATTATTCGCTCGTTATTTTTTAAATATTGGGATTGTATTTCCTGTAATATCAATTGGTTTGACCTATTTAAGTTCTGAGGCTTATAGAAATCTTGTTGAAGAAAGACAAGGTAGATTTATAAAAAAGGCATTTGCAAATTATCTCTCTCCAGCCCTTGTCAGCGAGATAATAAAAAATCCGTCTATGCTCAAACTTGGCGGGTCTAAACGTGAAATGTCTATACTTTTTTCAGACATCAGAGGCTTTACAAGTATATCTGAAAAACTCTCGCCTGAGGCGTTGGTTTCTTTACTAAATCGTTATCTTGGGCCAATGACCGATATAGTGTTGAAAAACTACGGCACCTTAGATAAATATATAGGGGACGCGGTTATGGCAATCTATGGCGCGCCGATTACCTTAGAGGATCATTCAGTTGCAGCATGTATGACAGCTATAGAGATGATCAACTCGCTCCCTGAATTAAATAATATGTTTAAATCTGAAGGTCTTCCAGAGATAGCCATTGGAATTGGAATTAATACTGGTGATGCTATAGCGGGGAATATGGGAACAGAGGTACGTTTTGATTATACAGTAATAGGTGATACAGTAAATCTTGCCTCACGGCTTGAAGGTATGACAAAGATGTATAAATGTCAAATCATAGTAAGCGGCGCAACTCGGCTGCATGTTGAAGGGTTTTGTATAAAACTGCCGCAGCATGGTCTAAAGGCAGAATCAACCGGATATGAATTTAATTTTAGAGAACTTGATTTAATAAAGGTAAAGGGGAAAAATGAGCCTGTTACCATGTATGAATTATCATTAATGCTTGACAGGTCAAGCATAGTTAAATTTGAAGAAGGACTTAAACTCTACCGCACACAAAGATTTGTTGAGGCAAAAGAGATATTCCAGGATCTCTATAAGGATAAAGGTGATCTCACCTCTTCTGTGTACATAAAAAGGTGTGAAGAATTTATCTCAAACCCTCCTCCAGCAGATTGGGATGGAGTTTATGTTGCAACCTCTAAATAAATATATATTTATAATACTTTTGATCTTGATTCAATATAAAAGTGCGTCTGCACTTGATCCTATTGTATTATCCGATAATAATAAAGAATACCTTATTGGACCTTCCTTAGAATATCTTATAGATAGTGATAAAAAGTTTACTATCAATGATATAAAATCACAAAAATTTATCCCTTACAAAGAAAATACCTTAGATTTAGGCTTAACAGAATCAAATGTTTGGGTTAGATTCAGCGTTAAAAATGATTTGCTGCTAACTCAAGATTGGCTGCTTGAGATAGGTCTTGCTGCAATAGGTAATATTGAGCTTTACCTGCCAAATGAAAAAGGCGGTTTTGACAAAAAAATAACTGGTTATTTGCAGCCATTAGAAAAAAGAGAGAAGCCGCACAGATTTTTTATATTTAATATGCCCAGATTATCAACACATTCAAAGACGTTTTATATATGCTTTAATTCGCAGGATGCTATAGCTATCCCAATGTCTATAATGACGCAAGAGAGATTTTATAATAAAGATTATCTAAGACAATATTCAATAGGTATTTATTATGGGATATTGCTTGTAATGATTCTCTATAATTTATTTATTTATGCCTCATTAAGAGATTTAAGCTATCTTTATTATGTCTTATATTTTATTTGTTTTCTATTTGTGCAGTCATTTAATGACGGGATTTTTTATGGTTACTTATTAACTGATTTAAAAGGATTTAACGTACAAACCGAATGTTTTTTTATAGCAGCTACGATATTTTGGGGGATAATATTTTCAGTGACTTTTTTGCGTACAGTTCAATATGCGCCAATGCTAGATCGTATCTTACGCTTCTTAGCTATCATATTTGTGTTATTAGGATTAATGTCATTTTTTATCTCAGCTAATAGATTGCAAATGATATTATTCATATTTATCCTGATAGCGATACCAATTGTATTAATATCAGGAGCAATGTGTTTAATAAGAGGATACCGTCCTGCGAGATTTTATTTACTTGCCGCATTTCTTTTTTTATCAGGAGTAGCGCTTATGCTGCTTGCGGATTTATCCATTATTCCAATGAGTTTTATTGCAGAGCATGGAATGCGTTTAGGTTCAACGTTTGATGTAACTCTGCTTTCTTTGGCTCTGGCAGACAGGATAAATATCATGAAAAGCGAGTTGATAGAAAATGCAGAATTCAAATTAAAGGCAGAGGCAGAACTAGCAAAGTCTCATAAATTAGAATCCATCGCATTGCTTGCTGGAGGCATGGCGCATGATTTAAATAATATCCTTACTGGTTTATTTATGAAGGTTCAATTAACGGCAAAATTTATTAAAAAAGATGTAAGTAAGGCAGAAGGTTATTTATTAGATGTCAAAAATATCTATAATATGGCAAAAAATATTGTCAATCGGTTACAAACCTTTTCTAAGGGTGATGCCTTATTTATTAAACAGGCATTTTTGCCTAAACTGCTTAGAGAAACAGGTAATTTTGTGCTTTCAGGGTCTAATTCTACTTATGAATTAACGATTTTACATGACCTATGGCCGCTTGAGTTTGATGAGTCTCAGCTTAATCAAGTAATAACCAATATATTAATCAACGCAGATCAGTCAATGCCTGATGGCGGCAATATTAATGTTATTGTTGAAAATATTGAAATCATTGATTATAAAATGCAGGGCATACACACAGGTCTGCTCCTGCATGGTAAATATGTAAAGATCACGATAAAAGACAATGGACATGGAATATCAAAAGAAAACATCAGCAAAATTTTTGATCCATTTTTTACAACTAAAAATACTGGTCAAGGTTTGGGACTTGCCATATCTTATTCAATAATCAAAAAACATAACGGTCATATAGACGTTGAAAGCGAAGAGGGCAAGGGCACGAGTTTTTTTATATATCTTCCAGCAAGTGAATCAGCAGAGATTAATACTGAGACTGAGTTGATATTAGATGACAGACAATTATTAGGCAGGAGTATCCTGATTATGGATGATAATGAGACACTGCTTGAAGGTATTACTGCCATTCTTTCGGAAAAGGGCTGTATAGTGGATGTGGCAAGAAATGGTGAAGAGGCAATAGATTTATATAAAAAAGGTTTAAATAGCGAAGAACCATATGATATTATAATTATAGATGTCACAATATCCGGCGGTATGGGCGGGGTAATTACTATTAAACAATTAAAAGAGCTTGACCCCAATGTACAGGCAATCGTATCAAGCGGATATTCTGAAATACCAGTAATGAGTAATTTCAGACAATATGGATTTATTGCAGCCCTTCCAAAGCCTTATACAGTAGAGGAGTTATGTTTTTTACTACAGAAATCATTAAAGCATGAGGGCTCTGCCCTCAAATACCCGCAAAGTGACTCGTCCCTTTGAACTCATAATTAAACAACTACTGCAGATATAAACTAAATACCATTCCTATTGAAAGAACAATTAACACACCTATTGTTACCCATGCAATAATATTATAACCCCTTGAATTAGTATATTCACCCATTAGAGTTTTATTATTGACCAAAGAGATTGCATAAACTAATACAAACGGCAGCAAAATACCATTTGCAAACGAAGAAAGTACCATTAATAATACAAGCGGAGCACCAGGAATCATTACAAGCAGCGCTGATACAAATATGCTGATTGAATATATCCATATAAATTGAGGCGCAACGCTATATGTCTTATCAACTCCTGATTCCCACCCCATTGCCTCACAGATATAATATGCGCTCGCTAAAGGCACTATTATTGCCCCAAGTATTGAGGCATTAGCAAGACTTACGGCAAATATAATCTTTGCATATTCCCCAGCAAAAGGCTCAAGCGCAATACTGACCTCTGAAGCCTCATTAATTCGAATCCCCTTTGGAAATAACACTGCTGCGCAGGTTATTATAATAAATATTGATATTAAATTAGTCGCTATGCTTCCTAAAATTATCTCCATTTTTGTGACGTTCAGATGAATCGTTTTTAAACCTTTTTCAATAATAGATGACTGATAATAAAACTGCATCCAAGGAGTAATTGTTGTGCCAATTATTGCAATGACCAACATTAAATATTCAGATTCAAATTTGATATGAGGGATAAATGTATTATGAACAACCTGATGCCAATCAGGCTTAGCCATTATGCCTGCAATAATATAACCAAAAAATATGATACAGGCTGAAAGTAAAACCTTTTCAACAAATTTATAACTTCCCTTACTAATAAGAAGCCATATAACTGCCGTTCCAAGCGGAACAATAAGATATTTGCTGATACCAAGTATCTCCATACTCGCAGCAAATCCTGCAAAATCGGCAACAGTAGTTCCAAGATTTGCTATAAAAAGCCCAACCATTAAAAAAAATGTATTTTTAATTCCATAGTTTTCTCGTATTAGATCTGCCAGTCCTTTGCCTGTAACAATCCCAAGCCTAGCGACCATTTCCTGAACAACGATTAGAGAAATAGTAATAGGTATTATTGTCCATAACAGATTATACCCATACCTTGCCCCTGATACAGAACATGTGGTAATGCCGCCTGCGTCATTATCAATCATCGCTGTAATAAGGCCTGGTCCAAAGAGTGATAAATAAACAGCTAATCTTTTAAAAGTTTTCATTTTAAAGGCATTTTTCTGAGGGCTTTGCCCTCAAACTCCCACAAAGGGTCTAAGACCCTTTGAACCCATTATAATTAGTATTCTTTACATTAACTATTAGGTTCAAGTTACAAACTTGAACCCGCACTCTTGAGGTTATTTATAATCAAACAGTTTTTTGTAAACGAAATAAAAAAAGTTAAAAGGTTCTAAGGGTCTCAGACCCCGTTATAAAAACCCTTGTAGATGCCTTTTTAAATCTTTTTAATTTTTCTTTTTGCCTTTGGAGGCAGGATAACATCTATTATATCGTCTACGCTTATTATTCCAAGTAGATGCCCTTCTTTATCAACTACAGGCATTGCCACGAGGTTATATTTTGAAAATGTTGCTGCTACAATATCCTCATCATCTTCTGGAGTAAGGGTCTTGATATTTGTTGCCATAATATCAGACATCTTACAAGAAGGTTCAGATAGCAAGAAATCTCGCAGCGATATAATCCCAAGTAGGACATCGTTCTCATCCGTTATATAAATATAATATATATGTTCAACTTCATGGGCATCTTCTTTAAATCTCTTCATTACCTCATCGACCGTTATATTAGGCTCATAGGCAAGGAATTCATCGGTCATAAGACCGCCTGCAGAATCTGAATCATGGACAAGCAGTTTTTCTATACTGTCAGCATCTTCTCTTTTTAGATTATCAAGTATCTCTCTAATTTTTTTGCGAGAAAGGTCATTTAAAATATCAGCAGCATCATCAGGGGGCATCTCCTCAATAATATCAATAAGGCGTTCAGTCTTAAGACTGCTGATAATCTCAACCTGAGTATCTGGTTCAAGTTCAGAGAGCGTCTCAGCAGCAGATTCAACGTCAAGGGATTTAAAGAAATGAGTTCCCTCATCCCTTGAGAGATGACTTATGATGTCTGCAATATCTGCTGGATGAATATGTTCAAGCATCTGCTGGGGCATTTTAAGCGACAGGGACTTTAAACGAGGGCTTATTGGCTGTAAAGAGTCCCATCTAATGAGATTATGGGGGAGATTAAATTTAAGAAATTTTAATACATTCTGCCCCCTCTTTTCAATTCCTAATCTTCTCAGTATCCCTCTGATCCCTATATCAACAGCTATAAAGACAATATACCCCATATATGCCTGAAGTCTAATATCATTAACCCTGACAACCTTTGCGCCATTAATATCGAGAATCTGTTTGTCTAAAATATCCCTAACTGAAAGCAGATCATCGTCTGATGGGATATATGGTTGGAGTTTATCAGCCTTGATCTTTGCAGCAATGATTCTTTTATTAAATATACTGATATTTTTATAATCAAGCTGATACAGGGTATTCTTAGATGAAAGTATCAGTTTTTTAACAACTGGCATTGGTTCGCCTTTAACAACGATAATGTCTTTAATCTTGCCAAGGACATCTCCCTCTTGATCAACAACAGGCTTAGAGAGTATTTCACTAAGAAATAACTCGCCATATATCGGCATTGTGCCTTGAGGTTCTTTGATATTCAGACGATTAGAGTTCAAGAGAGCATCTCACGGTTAATCTTTATTGGGATAGTTTTTTTCATAGAATTTATATATGAAGTAATTGTTTTTTCCTTTGAATCCATAACTAACTGAGGCATAATAGTTTCAAGCATTTTTTTGTCATCTGCGATGGTTTTAGGAAGATCAGATACTGAAAAACCTGATGACATTGCTATAAACCGTTTAACCTTTTCTACGGTTAATTCCTCTCTTCTTTTAGATTCAAAAAATCCGACGGTCATTCTATTCATCTGCAGCACTTTATTATAGACATCCTCTCTGAAGACATTATCGCGTTTAAATGCAGGGTCATTAACAATGGCATCATTAAGCTCATAATCAGAGGTCTCAATTCCGAATCTCTCAGCAGCTATTAGTAATATTTCATTGCCAACGATTAGTTCTATAGCCTTATCTTTGATGTTTAGGTTTTTTTCCATCTCAGCATCGAATTTTTCTTTATAGACATTTTTAAAATAATTTTTGAGATTATCATGAATCCGCCAATAATCAACGAGAAAAATCTTTTTGCCTCCAACTTCTATCACAGCGACATTTTCCTTTTCATGAGTTGGGCCTACATAGAAAAATATAAAGGATACAATTATTACAACAAATAATACATAAAAGAATTTGGCATGTTTGCGCATAAAAATTAACATTTAGTATACCTCCGTATCAAAGATTAACAATTTTACCATTGTCTTGACACCAAAGTCTAATGTTGAAATTAAAAATAATAAAAAAAGATTAAATTGTGATTAGACAAAATAATATTATTCTATATATAATAGAAGGCGTTTCATATATTATGCTAATAGGATAAAAAAGAATGTGTAGATTAAGCGCAATAACATCATCGGATTACTTTAGCCCGATGGAAAATATCATAGCCCTTGAGACTATGAAGGAAGGCCATGACGGCTCAGGACTAGGCCTTGTTTTTAAAGACCTTGGAGGCGTTTTTGCCGATTATAAACAATATCCAATCCTCTCTGCGATTTGTACAGATATTGGACTTGATACCTTAAATAATTATATGGCAGCCATTGGATTTAAAGAGATATTTTCATGGCAGCCAAAGATAAGAAAGGTAAGCGGGGTTATAGAGCGAGGCCTTTATATTACAAAGATATACGACTATCCAGATAAATATAAAGACCAGCCATTTAATATTAAAGAAGACCTCTTAATGAATACAAGGATTAAATTAAGAACCTTAGGAGAATCTGATCAGTCAATGTTTGTGTTTTCCTTTTATCCAGATATTATAACACTGAAAGAGGTAGGAGACCCGCTTGATGTTAGCGAGTTTTTCTCTTTGGATAACGGTGAATTAATAGCTAAGATAATCTTGGCTCAAGGCAGACAGAATACTAATTATGAAATCTATCTATACGCCTGTCATCCATTTTTTCTTCAAGGTTACTCTACAATGACAAATGGTGAAAATACTGCATTTGTGCCAATAAGAGAATTTCTTTCAAGCAGGGATTTCCCAGGTTACATGGGATATAACAGCGACAGTGAGGTATTCACACACATTCTTCATTATAGTAACCGCCATTTAAAATATCCATTAACATATTATAAAGATATAATTACCCCTCTAAGAGATAATGAGTTAAGTGATCGTTCAGACAAAGATGCTTTGAGGATGATTAAGAATTCATTAAGGCCATTATGTATAGACGGACCAAATTGTGTTATAGGATTTACACCTGATGGGACAACATTTATGGTACATGATTCTAAAAAATTAAGACCTGGAGTTGTAGGCGGAATAAAAGGAAAATATGCCTTTATGTCTGAAGAATGCGGACTTCAAAGCGCTATACCAGTTCGAAATTTGAAAGAGGATATAATACCCATGAAATATGATATGGTAATAGTACCACCAGGGGCTGAGGAGGTCAGGAAATGGAGCCAACTGCACGGCAAATAATTCAGACAGATCATAACCATAAATTAATGTTACAAGAGCTGCCATATATTGTAAGATGGCGTGAAGATAGATGTACGCGCTGTGGAAGGTGTACTGCGGTTTGTCCAGTAAAGGCTATCATGCCAGCTGTATACACACAAAAAATAGTAAGTTCAGAAGGTCAGACTCCATTTCCAAAGACAACCAAGAGGATTATTCATGCAGTTAGACAGATAAATGATATTGATAGATACTGCACAGGCTGCGGGACTTGCGCCCTTGTGTGTCCAAATAATGCAATCGAGCCTGAGTTTAATCCAAGAAATAAATTCCTAACCCTTAAAAATAAAGGCGGACAGCCCTTTACAAGAGGCGGAAGGAGAAATGACCCAGAACCAAGCACAATAGATAAATTAAAATTCACAAGAATCTCTATGTTGACAGACCCAGCGCTTGATGCTGGAAGGCATGAGTTTCATATTAGAACTTTATTAGGCAGAAATCTTTCGCCAGATCAGCTTCCTTTAATTTCAGACGGCACGAAATTGGTAGTAGATAAATCTAATACATTTATCCCTCCAATAAGGGAGATATTTCCTATTAGGATAGGGAGTATGTCGGTTGGAGCTTTATCGCCAACGATGTGGGAAGGTTTGGCTATGGGGATTACATATCTTAATGAGGTAGAGAAGATCCCAGTAGTGATGTGTTCAGGAGAGGGCGGAATGCCTCCTCGGCTTTTGCGTTCAAGGTTTTTGAAATATTTTATTATACAGATAGCCTCAGGGTATTTTGGCTGGGATGAGATAATACACGCGTTACCTCATATGGTAGAAGATCCATGCGCAATAGAGATAAAATATGGACAAGGGGCAAAGCCCGGTGACGGCGGATTATTGATGGCGTATAAGGTATTAAAATTAATAGCTCAGATAAGGGGAGTTCCAATGTATGTAGATCTGGCATCTCCTCCGACTCATCAAACGAAGTATTCAATAGAAGAGGCAGTTGCAAAGATGATTCAATCTATGTCTATGGCATGGGGTTTTAGGGTGCCGGTATATCCTAAGATTTCTGGAACAAAGACTGCGAAAGCGGTATTGAATAATCTTGCGCGTAATCCCTACGCTGCAGCATTATGTATAGATGGTGAAGACGGAGGCACAGGTGCTGCGTATAATGTGTCTTTAGATAAAATGGGGCATCCGATTTCTTCCAATATCAGGGATTGTTATCTTGATCTGGTCAAACAGGGCAAGCAGAATGAGCTGCCATTGATTGCGGCAGGCGGTATTGGTAAAAAGGGCAATTTTGCGGCAAATGCGGCTGCAATGATAATGCTTGGGGCATCAGCAGTAGATACTGGGAAATATATTATGCAGGCGGCAGGGGATTGTTTAGGTGATGAGAATAATCGCTGCAATCTTTGTAATACTGGAAGATGTCCGCGGGGAATCACAACGCAGGATCCGAAGTTATATAGAAGATTAGATGCAGAAAAGGTAGCGCAGAGGGTGGTTGAAGTCTTCAAATCAGCAGAGATTGAGTTAAAGAAGATATTTGCGCCGATGGGCAGGAGCACGCAGTTACCGATAGGGATGTCGGATGGGTTGAGTGTAGGGGATAAGGAGATTGCGGATAGGTTGAAGATTGATTATGCTTGTTAATGAGGTCAAAGGGTGGAAGCTCGTAGATAAAAAAACAGAACCTTCATGATTTAGATTCTATCTTAAATCATAAATAAAATCGTTTACTGGGACAGGAACATTATTATGAAAAAACATTTTTTTATTGTTAATTATTGTGTCACAAGTTAATTAAATAAAGGGGATACTATGGGCGCATTAACAAATGTTGAAATAAATGAAATTGAAAGAAAATTAAAAGATTCATCATCTAACCTAAGAGATTTTCAAGATGTAGTATATCAGACTAGTAAAAAACTTCAAAATAAAAAAGGTCTATTATGGATTAGAACCATTATCAAAAGAGAAGATATCAAGACAATAGACAGCCTTATCAATAAGATTGAAAAAAGGCGTGAAATAGAACCCACATATTCAATTAATGATATAACCGACCTTATTGGAATAAAGATTCTTTGTCCATACCCATCAAGCGCTAAAGACGTTGGACAATGGCTTATAGGCGAATCAGGATTAAATATAATCCCTAAAAAAATAGAAGATGCTTATAAAGATTATCCCTCTGGATACAAAGGTTATCACTTTTCAGCAATGAAAGATATTCCTTTTGTCAGTATTGAAAAAATACACTGTGAGATACAAATAAAAACCATGTGCCAAGAAACATGGGATGCTCAAACACATGATCTTAGTTATAAAAAAGCAGACATTATCTCAGATGATCTAAAAAAACATTTTATCCAACTAAGCAATGTCCTTGCAGCAATTGACGAGCAAGGCGATATTATAAAAAACCAAATTCAAATGGAAGAAAAAGAAGAACAGCAAAAAAGACATGCTGCTGCCTTTTCTCTTATGTCAGAGTCTAACGAGATAATAGAAAAATTAAAGAAAACCACTTCTATTGCAATTACACCTGAAAGCATTTTAGATGCAGAAAACATTAATGATATTTATGATTTTCTTAATAAAAATTGTAATGGTGAACTCACAATATCACTTTGTTATTTTTATATATTAATAGCTATGCTGTCAAAAGAAAATACGCATACAATTTATGCCCTTGAAAAATCCAATGATTTATTAAAGAAAGATCCACAAAATACAACTTACATAAAAACAAAAATGACAGCATATTGTTTCTTAAATAAGCATAAAGATATTATTGAATATATAAAAGAGACGGTTAATTATATAGAATCAATAAAAACACAATCTTCTGATGATTTAAACATAAAAAATGATATTTGTTATTGGATAACTGATTCTATCAGGATAGGCATCAACGACGTTAAATTACACGAAATAGCCAAAAAATATGCTAAGGAATTATACAAATCTAAAAAAAGCGGTTATTTAGATACAGTAGGGTTTTTTTATATTGTTACTGGAACGATTGAAGAAGAAATAGAAGATGGTCTAATATTAATAAATGAAGCAATGAAAATAATACCTGAAAACCAAACACAAATAGCAAAGGCGTTTAAAGACTATCACAAATTATTAGCCTATAAACGACTTCTTAATTTATCACGAAAAAATAATTATATTAAAACTTAGGGTCTGGTTTATCAGGATTTGGCCATAAACTTGATATATACATAAATTACCTCTAAGTTAAAATTTATTTATAAATATTAATTATTAACTCTTTAACATATATATTTTACGATAAAATTTTAATTTATGTCAACTATAAATAAATTAGAGATGATAAATCGTGTAAGTTGGAACGCTATTGGGACAACGGCCATTTATTTATATCTAATTAAGGGGGGTAATATATGGATAATCTATTTTTATTTATATTCCGTGCCTCGCTTGTCTGCCTAATCATTGGGCTTATCAAGCCAACCATTTTCTCTCGCTTTACTGAAGGTGAAATCACAAGGAAAAAAATAGGTTTGTTTTATGTTATTTTTAATTTTGCCTTTTTTGTCATCTTTGGAATAATGACTTATAGTAATCAACAAACACAAGAAAACGCTTATCGAAAACTAGTAGAGCAAAAAATATATCCAAAATAAGTAAACCCAATGGAGCTTGCAATAAAGTCAGAGGCAGAAGCCGTAGACAAAAAGGTTGCAGTTGAAGAAAAAGTAAAAAATGGAGCAAAAAATAAAGTTTTGCAAGCGGCTTTATTGATACCTCATTTTGAAGATGGAAATTATATTGTTGGAATTGATATTCAACCTGGGACTTATAGAACTCGCAAGCCTTCGTTAAACTGTTATTACATTCGACTTAGTGGTTTTGGCGGCACATTAAATGAAATTATCGCTAGTGACATAACAGATGCCCCAGAGGTTGTAACAATTGCAGACACTGATAAAGGATTTAGCTCTAAGCGTTGTGGAGCTTGGACGCAAGATCTCTCGGCAATTACTTCTGATCAAACCACATTTGGTGACGGAACATTTATTGTCGGAACAGACATTCAAGCGGGAACTTATAAAAATAGCGGAAGTGTTAATTGTTATTACTTAAGATTGCGAGGATTCAGCGGATCTTTGGACGATATAATTTCGAGTGAAATTACTGATTATTCAGCAGTTGTAACGATAGATTCATCTGATATAGGTTTTAAATCTAAAAGGTGTGGCACGTGGACCAAAGTAAAATAATAATTGGGAGGGTAAATAGGGACAGTAAATAGCGACAGCGATCATTTATTTAGAATTTGAGGGAAGGGTTTCGAGATTAGACATTGATCTATTCGTTCATTGTCAAATGTAAAAAACCGTCCTCTATCTCGTCCTCAGCCAAAACAAGCGAGTTATCCCTAAAAAGGATTAATCATTTATTTACTTTTCCTTAAACCATTCTTTATATTACAATATGATAATAACTCCTTCAATAAAGGCATATGAGTCCTTAGAATGAGGGCTTAGTTATATAAAATTTGAGATTAAACTATATTTTGTGTTCCTACATATTCATATTCTAATGTAGGTATGCCATCTTTACGCAGCATTTCAATTACTTCTTTTAGATTAATGTTGAGTTTTTCTAAAGTTCCTGCTTGAGAATGTGCGCAAGCATTGTCAGGAATGTAGTTAACAGATAAACCCCTATCATGGTATTTTTCAATTATTACTATATAAAATTTCATATTAAATTTTAACGATCTATTTTTAATAAAATCAAGATTTTGTTTTTATTACTATATGACCGATATGTAAGATTTAAAATGATATTAGCAGGGGCAGATATGCGTGCCTGCCCTAGGGCGAATACATAGGTTCGCCCCTACTCGTAAGGCTTGTGGATAATTTGTTTTTTTTGAGTAGATGTTTTTTATAAATTACGATATAATGACGATTAATATCTGTTTTAATAAGGATTTATTATGCTTAAAGTCTCTGGAATTGGACAATGCAGCATTGACTATATCTCTTTAATTGATGAATTTCCAGCAGAAAATACAAAACTGCAGGTTACGCCATATCAGACTTTTGGAGGAGGGCCTGTTGCTACCGCACTTGTTACCTTGTCAAGGCTTGGTGTAAAGACCAAGTTTATTGGAGTAATATCTGATGATGACGCTGGGGCATTGATAAAACGTGAGTTTATTAAAGAAGGGGTTGACATTAGTCATATTATTGAAATCCTTAATAAAAGGTCGCAGACTGCATTTATATTAGTTAATAACAATAATGGCAGAAGGACAATTTTTTGGTCAAAACCTACTGCTGAGATACAAAATGCGGAGGTGCCGAAAGATTTTATACTTGGAAGCAGCCTCCTTCACCTTGACGGCTATTTATTTGACATTGCTATACCTGCTTTAATTATTGCTAAAAAAAATAATATATCAGTGATGATTGATATTGGCAGTTTTTCAGAACAAAGATATGATATAGTTAAATTATGTGATTATGTTGTCTGTTCAGAGGTATTTAGTGATGCCCTTTGTCAAGGCGACCACGAAAAAACTCTCAAAAAATTGATTGAAAATGGTACTATTATAGCAACAGTTACGCTTGGTTCAAGGGGCTCTCTTACGGCAGTTGGGAATAAAATCTTCCATCAGCCAGCATATGTTGTTAAAGCAGTTGATACTACTGGGGCAGGAGATGTATTTCATGGAGGATATATCTATGGACTAATCAATAAATGGGATATTGTTGATACCCTGAAATTCGCCTCCGCAAGCGCTGCTATAAAATGTCTTAAACTCGGTGGAAGAGACGGAATTGCCGATTTAGAAACTGTAAAGGATTTTATTAATAAAAAAAATAACTTTTAAGTACATGTCTGCGTAATTATCTTGACAAAACAATCCATTATGATTTATGCTTGTTTGCCTATTTAAAAAAGGTGGCTCATGGTATGCAGGGATTCATTATCCTTGGCTATTTTATTTTTAAAGGGGGTTTGAAATTGCATGCTTTAGGTACGCATTTATTGATCGATTTAAAAGACTGCAGGAACAACATCTTAAAAGATGTTAACGAAGTAAAAAATGCAATGGTCGAGGCTGCATTAAATGCTAAAGCCACGATTGTTGATGTTTCATTTCACGAGTTCAGCCCTTTTGGAGTGAGCGGTATGGTTGTGATTGCTGAATCACATCTATCAATACACACTTGGCCAGAATACAATTACGCTGCAGTAGACATCTTTACATGCGGAGATATAATAAAGCCTGAAGAGGCTGCAGAATTTCTAATTGAGAGATTTGGCTCCCAAAATCCTTCAGTAGTTGAAATGAAAAGAGGGATTATCTCAATGAATAATGAAAAACTGCCTCATAAGATTTGTGAAGAACAATACCAATTGGTTTAGTAAAGTATCCAGCATTATCAAGTGAAACAAAGCAGCTAAGATTGACCAAACTAATTTAAACGAAATGCTATCGGTACCTGCACCCACTCATCTACGGAATTATTCCCTTTGCGTGCAGGTACAAAATGCCATTTTATTACAGCCTCATATGCGGATTTATCTAATATTTCATGTCCAGACGACTCAATTATCTCTATCTTTATAACACTGCCGTCATGACTCACCATTACCTTTAACATTACAATCCCTGTCAGTTTCAATCGTTTAGCAATTGCAGGATAAACAGGCTTAGGATTGTCTAAATATGCCGCTCCGTAAGTTGGAGGACTTGAAATTACTTCATTTTGGGATTTTGGGGTAGTTTCATTAGCATTACCTACAACGTTATCATTTTTCGAGGCATTATTAAAGACAACGCTGTCATTAGAATGCGCATTAATGGATGTCAGCGGAGCGATTTGTTCAGATGTAGTTTCCGTATGCGTTACCGCTTCATGAATAGGTACTTGTTCTACTTTTTCAATAGATATACGTTTTGGTAATGGTTTTGATGATTTTCTAACAATAGTTGAAGGTATTTTATCTGTGGATTGAAGTTTAATAAATTGAGCATAAATGGGTTTTGATATAACAGATTGTGAAATAGGATTGATGATTGTGTCTTTAAGAAAAAACCCCGCCCCCCACATAAGTAAAAGGCATGTTAATAGTGATATCAAGGTTACCCAAGGCAGGCGTTCCCATAGATTATCAATATTATTATATTTATATTCTTTACTCATTATTTTTTATCGCAATCATAAAATGCTGCACTCCAGCCATCCGCGCATGAAGCATTGTCTGCACTACCATCCCCTCTGGCACATCGTTATCAGCAGCTATGATTACAGGGTCATCTATACTCTTTAAGATAGGCTGTATCTTTTCAGCCAGATTATCAAGTGTAACAGGAGCGCCATTTAAAAGGATTGCGCTTTGTTTTGTTACGGCAATTGTTACATATGTATTGGTCTCTATAGCCTGCGCTTTGCCTTGAGGCAGATTAATAGTAATTGAATGAAGATTTTGCATAGATAGTGAGGCAAGAATAAATGTTGCCAATAGAAAAAACATCACATCAATCATTGGAATGATTTCTATACGTCCGCGCCTTGATAATCTGCTCTTACGTAATTTCATGTTTCACTCCATTTCCGTCTTGATCCATACGAATATGATCTATTAATCGTGTGCCAAGTCGTTCCATCTTATCCATAGTCTTAGAATGCAGATATGAAAAGAAATTAAACACAAATAATGCGGCAAGGGCAATGATAATACCTATTGTGGTTGCTATTAATGCCTGAGCAACTCCGCCTGTAATCCCAGTTGGATTAATAATTCCGCTTGCTCCAATTAATCTAAAGGATTCCATCATGCCTATAATTGTCCCCACAAGCCCTAAAAGAGGCGCTGCTGTGACTATGGTTTCTAATATCCATAATCCCCTGTTAAGAGCAGTTTCTATTAACTGCGCTTCATCTGATGCCCTTGACTCCACCCACCATGACGGATTAGTGCGGTTATTAAGAATTACTTGAAAAAAACGCCCGAAATAATTCCCATCTCTAAGTGAACCTATGCCTTCCTCTAATTGAGTCCAAGCAAAATTATAGGTTTCAATAAGCTCAAGTATTTGATTTGAAAGCCTTGCATAACGAAAGTATACAAATGTCCTGTCAATTGAAATAATCAATACTAATATCCCAAGCACAAAAAGAGGATATATCATTAATCCTCCTAATTGAAGGGCTTTTAATGAAGTATTAAAATATTGCATTTTTATGCTCCTTTATTTATTTTGAGGGTTTCACCCTCAAGCTCCCAGAAGGGGACTTGTCCCCTTCACCCCGTAATTTTGCTTATTATGATATTAATATAAAATTAATGGGTCAAGGGCAGAGCCCTAGTTAAAACTTATAATTAACACTAATACGCAAGTTAATTGGTATTATCGGATGAAAATGTATATCACTTGTTTCATATGATTCTCCTTTAAGTCTTGAGGGGTAATAATAAGCGATATCATAACCCTTAGCATTTAGTAGATTAAAGGCTTCAATTATTGTTACTAATTTTTTGGTGAATTTATAACCTGCGCGGGCATTTAATATAATGGTACCCGGAGCGCGTATGCTGTTGTCTTCAATCAACGGGTAGGGACCAAGATAACGCAGTCTAAGACCTCCAAAATATTTTCCTAAATTATCAATGGATACGCCAAGTGAACCGTCACCCTCTATTGAACCCGGTATGTGACTGCCAATTACGGATGGGTCTGGGTCTGAAGCTGTATATTGTGCTTGTGCATATGCTAAATCAGCATCTATTGTCAGCCATGAGGCTGCTTTGTAATAATTAGTAAACTCAAAACCATATCTGCGGCTTGGGCGGCCCGGCGAGGTTGTGCCAGCATCGCCTTCAAATGTTAATTCTGAGTCAAAATCTATCCTGAAAAATGACAGAGAGGATTGAAGTCCAGTCAATAGCACTGTGCGGATGCCAGCTTCATATCCAACAGAACGGACGAGAGGTTGAACCTTTGAGGCTGGAATGTTTGAATCGGCCCCTGTTCCGGGCACTTGTGATATAGTAACCCCTCGTGCATCGTTGCTGTGAAATCCCTCGCCAGCACTTACATAAAATTCTATTTCTGACCAAGGCCCAAATATTAGAGATAGTTTTGGGCTTATTAATCCTTCTAATTTTGTGCCAGAGTTAGCAGGGTTGTCACTGTTCACTTGAAAATTATAGAGGTCTCCTCTTAATCCAGTTACAGTGCGAAATTTATCTATCCATGTTACATGATTTTCTAAATATATGCTGCCGCTGCTCTCAATTACATGGTCATAGCGCACAACAGAGAGTAATTGCCGTTTTTCGGTATTATTTAGTCCAACAAAGATATTATCATTTTGCAGCTGGACGCCAAAGGTATTTTCCATGTCATGTTTTGAAATCAATGTGTAACTAGCGTTTATTCCAGAAGTTACACGATGGTCTGTCTGTTCAAATTGATCTCCATGTGCGGGATTATTTAGAAAATAGGTAAAATTAGAAAACATGTCAAGGTTATTGTTGATAACATATATATTAGCCTTGGCTATGGAATTGTCGCTATTGTGATTCCATGCCCCAGATAAGCTGTAACGGGATGCGGATATGGCATCACTTGAATCAATTATGCCAAATTGAGAGATCAGCCCTTCATTTACTGCACGCAGCGGGATTTGATTTGTGGGGTTATCATGACCGTCATAACCCATAACTGTAACATTAAAACTGTCTTTTTCGTCTCCAAGACTGTATCGCATAACACCGTTAATCTTGCGAAAATCTGCTGGTCTTACCCATGGCCCATCGTTGTGTTCATATTCTAAAGCCCCTAAGAAGGTTCCATTTCCTAATTTTAAAGAGTCTGCTGCAAATTCACGATAGTATCCGTCTAATCCTGTTGATGACTTAATGCTACCTTGAGGCAGGGTATCTATATAATTTATATGTATGGTACCTACAGAGGAAAAATCACCTTCTCCTGCATAATAAGGTCCTTTTTTGTACTGTATTTCCTTGACAAGTTCAGGGATTAAAAAATTAAGGTCTGAATATCCCTGTCCATGTGCATGAGTACGCTGATTTACTGGCATGTCATCAATGGTTATCTCTAAATCTGTGCCATGGTCAAGATTAAAACCTCGCAGATAATATTGATTAGCCTTTCCCTCTCCGCTATGCTGGGTAGCGTTTAAACCTGGAACTATCTCAAGTAATTCGCCGATACGATATGCAGGGCGGGATTCAATTTGGTCATTTGTAATAGTTCCCTCTGCCGCTGTATCAGCAGAACCTATCAGATTTTCTGAGGTTGTGGTTACCTCTACCTCCTCTAATGTCTGAATACCCCCTGCATATAACTGACTTGTAAGGATTAAAGATGTGACAATTGTCATGCAAAACAAGATAATAGTCTGGTGATAATTTAAACGATTTGCGAACATATTATACCTATCTTTTTATGCGCTCTTCTTGAGGCGGATTAAGGAAAATATAGTGATTAGAGTGTATACTTCATGTATATTTGAGAAGACATTTAGTGCTTGCAGTAAACTGATGGGTTTCATACCCGCAACTAATAAATTTTATGGAAATCAATAAATATTTGTCAAGATAATATTAGAATTATTAAAATTATGCTATACTTTATAAAAACATATATAGGATAAAACATGAACAAATTCAAAAATATTGATTTTTATTTCAAAGCAGTCATTTCATTTATTATAATTTTCTTGATTCAGTTTATACAAATATCGCCGTCTTTTGGACAATCATTTGATAATAATGAAGATGATATATCATATCATTTATTTGAGGGTCAATTTATCTCAAATTGTTTTAAAGATGCCGGGTCAATCGTAACCTCTCCGCTTAGGTGGGAAGGGAATGACTGGCTGATTACTGGGGTTGTTATTGGTACTACAGTTGGGCTATATGCCTTAGATACTCAAACAGAAAAACTTGCTAAAAATATCAACGGCTCCTCTTTTACAACTGCAATCTCAAACGTTGCAACTCCTTTTGGAGATATTACGTATGTCATTCCTACCCTTGGCGGAGTGTATTTATTAGGAGAGTTAATTGATGATAGAAAATTAAGAAAGACTGCCCTTTTGTCACTTGAGAGTCTTGCCATAACAGGGACATTTGTTGAGACGCTTAAACTCTCATTTCACAGACACAGGCCAAATACAGGGGATCCATATAATACATTTGACGGCCCTAGTTTTAGCAGTTCAAATCTATCATTTCCTTCAGGACATGCAGCGGCAGCATTTTCAGTGCTTTCAGTTGTTGCTGCGGAATATTCCGATGTTCCTATAGTGCCGCCAGTTGCCTATAGTATAGCAGCCCTTGTTGGATTTTCAAGGTTTAATGATATACAGCATTGGGCATCTGATGTATTTTTTGGTTCTGCCCTTGGATTTCTTGTGGCAAAGACAATTGTACACTCGCATCTTGGCTCAGATGATGAGGCGCTCGCCATCTATCCTATTATAGATAATGAAATCTCTGGAGTCTTAGTAAAAGTTAGGTTTTAGATGTTCTATATTGACTTATTATTTATATTAATTCTATTAAGCTCTCAGATATCAGAGAATAATCTTGGATTTTTTAAGGTTTTTTATAAAGATTTTAAGGGAACAATATCATCTCCTTTTAGATGGAAGCTTAAGGATTGGCTTTATGCTGGGCTAATTATCGGCGTTACCTTAGCATTATATAAAATTGATTCTAATATCACATCCTTAATACGGCATTATATCAGACCATTTACAATAACCATCGCAAAAATGGCAAAGTTATGCGGGGATGGTAATTTCCTCTTTATCTCAATATCTGTGTTTTATATCTGCGGGATAATATTCAAAAATGAAAGGGCTAAAAAAACTGCGCTTTTGTGCCTTGAGAGTCTTTTAATCACTGCTTTTTTTATTCAGATACTTAAATTTTCCTTTCATCGTCATCGTCCAAGTTCTGGGGATTTGTTTAATACCTTTGACGGCCCAGGACTTCAAGGCGCTAATCTTGCATTTCCTTCTGGACATGCCTCTGCTGCATTTTCAGTGTTATCAATTATAGCATTAGAATATTCAGAGCTGCCTATAATCCCTTTTTTAGCGTATAGTATAGCCACACTTACTGCCCTTTCAAGGGTGCATGACAATGCCCATTGGGCATCGGATGTATTTTTTGGCGGAGCTCTTGCCTTCTTTATTGCAAGGAATATTATAGACTCTCATAAAGAAACTGTTTTACCACAAGGGATCTGCTCTAAGATAAAAGGATTCCTGTGTCTGTGGAAAAATAAGCTGTAAATATATTCATTCGCCGATAATATTAATTGCAATGGTGCGTCTTCGCGGTTTATTATCAAAATTAATCGCTACAATCTGCTGCCACGTACCAAGGGTCATCCTGCCGTCATCAAATGGCACTGTGAGTGATGAGCCTTGAATAGATGCCCTGACATGGCTGTAACCATTAGCGTCTCCCCATGTATCATCGTGATGATAATGCTTATTTATTGGGGCAAGCCTTTCATATAATTCCTGCATGTCTTTAATTAGTCCGGGTTCATATTCCAATGTAGTAATTGCGCCTGTTGAACCTACGATAAAGATTGTTAATATTCCGCGTTTAAGGTTTGTTGATGCCAAGATTTTTTTTAGCTGGTCGGTTATATCAACTAAATCGTTACAGCAATTTGTTTGCATTGTGATCTCTTCGCTGATTACCTTCATAACCTTACTCCTTATTATGATAAAGAAATAATATTTTAAACATTTGATTTATAAATATCACTTTATGTTAAACTATAAAATATTATATCTTAATATTACAAGTTATCAATTAAAGGGTTAAGGCTATGACAAAAATACTAATAGTTGAAGACGAATGGATTATAGCAAATGATATAAGGATGAACCTTCAAGACATGGGCTATGAGGTAGCTGCAGTGGTTTCAACAGGGGAGAAGGCTATAAAACTTGCAAGAGACTTAATGCCTGATTTAATATTGATGGACATAATGCTTGAAGGGGATATGGACGGTATTGATACTGCAAAACATATTCATCAAGAACTTGATATACCTTTTATTTATTTAACCGCATATTCTGATAAGAGATTTATAAACCGCTCAAAGGAAACCGAACCATTTGGTTATCTATTAAAACCATTTAAATCGCGTGAGATACAGATTGTAATTGAGATTGCCCTATATAAGCATAAGATGGAGAGAAACCTTAAGGAAAGTCAGAAATGGTTATCTACTGTCTTCAATAGTATTACTGATGCTGTAATTACAACGGATTTTAATGGTCTTATTAGTTATTTAAATCCCAGCGCAGTTACTATTACAGGATGGAATGATATTGAAGCCAAGGTTCATACAATAGAAGAAGTATTTTCAGTTGTTCCAGATATGAATAGTGATAAGATGAATCCTTTTATAGATATTCATAAACAAAATAAAGAGATACCTGCAATGGATTATGTATTAACCGCTAAAAATGGAGAAAAGATATATATAGAAGCAGGTGCAGCCCCAATTAGAGATGATAAAGACAGGATAATCGGAGGTATTATTACCTTCAGAGATATAACTAAAAAAAGAGAGATGCAGCAGCATATGAAGGCTACAGAGCAGCTCACAGCGCTCGGCAGGATGGCAGCAGGCGTTGCTCATGAATTGAATAATCCACTGACTGGGATATTAACATTTGCAAAGATTATCTGTGATAATACTCCTAAAGAGAAAAAAGATGAAAAGGAAGGGCTTGAATTAATAGTGGAGCAAACCCTGCGTTGTTCAAGGATAATCTCTGGATTGCTTGGGTTTTCATCTAATATTGTCTTTAATAAGAAATCTATTAATGTTAATAAGGAGATAATTGTAGTTATTGATACCCTTTCTGAGATAGAACCAAAGACATCGGCAATAAAAAAACTTGATAAAAAGAAATTTGAAAAGATTACTATAACCCCTAATTTTAACTATACCATTCCAGATATAATAGCAGACAGCACTCAGATTCAAGAATTGATAATAAATCTTCTGCATAATGCCTCTGATGCAATTACAGGGACAGGAAATATTTATATTACGACTAATCTTTATACTGAAAATAATAAGGATTATATTGAGATTCAGATAAAAGACACTGGTCATGGTATAAAGGAACAAGATTCGTCTCAGGTATTTGAGCCATTTTTTACTACCAGAGCAGTAGGTCAAGGCACAGGGCTAGGGCTTGCAGTATCGCATGGAATAGTTAAGATGCACGGAGGAACCATTACATTTAAAAGCGAGCTTAATGTTGGCACAACCTTTTTTGTACGACTACCAGTTACAAAATAACGTTAGGGGCTGCACTTTTCCACAAAATAAAATGCTCACAAACCTCCCTTACCTGCAAAGAGTATTAATGTGAAAAATATGGATAATGACCTGCGCAGTCTTATTGCCTTTAACTTAATTGATGATATAGGGGCTCAAACTATAAGAAAACTCTTAGACCATTTTATTAATCCATCAGAGATTTTTAAGTCAGGTCTTAGCGGACTTATGGAAGTAAACGGCATTGGAAGACACCGCGCAGAACATATTGTTTCATTTACACAGTGGGACAAAGTAGATAAAATCATTGAAAAAATCTATAAGTTTAATATGAAGATCATTACTTATAGAGATGATACATATCCAGAACTCCTTAAACAAATCCATGACCCGCCAGTATTATTATTTATAAAAGGTGAATTGGTTTCATCCGATAAGATGGCAATTGCAGTAGTAGGCACACGGGGAGTCACTACATACGGCAAAGATGTAACGCAAAGGCTTTCAACTGGACTTGCAGAAATGGGTATAACAATAGTAAGCGGAATGGCAAGAGGCGTTGATACGATTGCCCATTTAAGCGCCCTTGATGCTGGAGGCAGGACAATTGCTGTGCTTGGCTGCGGGCTTGATATAATATATCCTTATGAGAATAAGGGGCTTTATAATAGAATTATTGAACAAGGCGCTGTTATTTCAGAATTTCTGCCGGGTACGCCGCCATATAAACATAATTTTCCTGCCAGAAACCGAATCGTAAGCGGTCTTAGTTTAGGAGTCCTTGTAACAGAGGCTCCAGAGCAAAGCGGGGCTTTGATAACTGCGCAATTTGCTGTTGAACAAAATAGAGAGGTCTTTGCAGTGCCCGGAAATATCATGTCTAATAAGGCTGAGGGGAATCATAAACTGATAAAAGAGGGGGCTAAATTTGTTTCCTCTGTGGAGGATATCTTAATAGAGATTGGGGTAACTGTAAAGGATTTTGTGCAGAATATTCCAAAAAAACAGATAAATCTAGATAATGAGGAAACGATTTTATGTAATATATTATCTTCTGAGCCAATTCATATTGACGATATTATCAGGGCTGCAAAGTTGAATTCTGCTAAAGTGTCGTCAGTTTTATTGACGCTTGAGATAAAAGGAATCGTTAAACAGATTACTGGTATGAGGTTTTATTTGGTTTAAACCTAAAAGAATGAGGGCTCTGCCCTCATTCTTTTAGGTAACTAAATAAAGTTACAGCTTGCTATAATCTTAAATTTTTGTGTAATTTATATAGTAAAGATTTTATTTGACTTAAGGATTTGATAATGAAAGTAACTTTAGTTATTCCGGCTTATAATGAAATAGTAGGTATGAAAGAGATCATGCCTCGTATAAAAAAAGAGTGGGTAGATCAGATATTAATCATTGATGGAGGCTCTACTGACGGTACTATTGAATACGCAAGGGAACAGGGGTATGAGGTTTATGTTCAGAAGGCACGCGGCATAAGGCTTGGATATGTGGAGAGTTATGAGATGATTACTGGGGAGATAATGCTGACATTTTCGCCTGATGGAAATTGTATTCCAGAGTTGATACCTGAATTAATAAATAAGATTAAAGAAGGTTATGATTTGGTAATAGTTTCAAGGTATCTTGATGGGGCAAAGAGTTATGATGATACCTTATTGACGCGTATCGGTAATTTTATATATACAAAATTAATTGGTAACTTGTTTGGCTTTTATTATACAGATGCCTTAGTAATATTCCGCGCATATAAGACATCCTTGCCAAAGAGATTTAATATGACAAAGAGACGTTCAATATTATATGAAAAAATAATAGGTAAATATATAAGTTGGGAACCGCAGTTGTCTGTAAAATGCGCTAAACATAAGTTAAAGATTGCTGAAATACCGGGTGATGAGCCTGTTAGAATTGAAGATATTGGGGTTATTTCAAATACTATGCTGCCTAAATCAAGGATTCAACATTATAGATCAGCCCTTGCTATTCTATATATGATATTTGAAGAGTATATAAAAGGAAGGAATAATTAAATGAGAATATTAGTCACAGGCGGAGCAGGATATTTAGGTTCTATATTAGTGCCAGAGTTATTAAAAGCAGGTCATAGCGTAACAGTAGTAGATAATTTTATGTATCAGCAAAATTCTCTTCTTGATTGCTGTGCAGATGATAATTTTGAGGTAATCAGAGGGGATGCAAGGGATATGGATTTAATGCGTGAACCTTTGAAGAAAGCAGATTATATTATACCGCTTGCAGCATTAGTTGGAGCGCCTCTTTGTAAAAGAGATGCTATAGGCACTGTAACTACTAATAGAGACGCTATAGAGTCTATTGTAAAGACTGTATCAAAGGAACAAAAAATCTTAATGCCTACAACAAACAGCGGATACGGAATAGGTGAAAAGGGAATATTTTGTACTGAAAAGACACCTCTAAATCCGATTTCATTATATGGAAGGGCAAAGGTTGAGGCTGAAAAGATTATCTTAGATAGAGGAAATGCCG
>JADFXP010000011.1:16443-63925 GCA_015233465.1 Candidatus Magnetominusculus dajiuhuensis | reverse complement strand
GTATAAAGGAACTGATAAAAGGGTATAGGATAATAGTAAACTCGCGGTATAGTAATGTTTAGTGATTCAAAGATCTTCGTGGCTGGACATAATGGGCTTTTAGGTTCAGCAATATGTAAGAAATTAATAGCAAGCGGTTATACAAATATCATTACAAGGCCGCATAAAGAACTTGACCTGACAAATCAGGCTTCAGTAGATAGTTTTTTTAGTGATCAAAGACCGCAGTATGTTTTTTTGTGCGCAGGTTTAACAGGCGGGATTATGGCTAATAACGCTAACCCAGCAGCCTTTTTATATGTTAATACTGCCATACAAAATAATGTCTTTAATGCTGTAGTGGAAAGTGATGTTAGACATCTTATTTTTTATGGTTCAACGTGTGCATATCCTAAGAATTGTCCTCAGCCAATGAAGGAAGGATATTTTTTGACTGGCGCAATAGAAGCCACAAGCGAGGGCTATGCAGCAGCAAAGATAGCTGGTATCATAGCATGCAGGTCGTATAATAAGCAGTTTAAAACAAATAAGTTTATAGCTGTAATCCCTAATACGATGTATGGAGCAAATGATAATTTTGATATTGAAAATTCGCATGTTGTATCAGCATTGATAAGGAAGTTTCATGATGCTAAAACCTCTGGAAGCAAAAAGGTAATTTTATGGGGAAGCGGACAGCCAAAAAGGGAGTTTATATATAGCGAGGATGTTGCTGATATATCCATTTATTTAATGAATAATGCAGAAAGCCTTGAGAATTCACATTATAATATAGGCAGCGGGCGTGATTATTCAATCAAGGAATTAGCCTCTATTATATCAAATATAGTTGGATTTAACGGAGAGATAGAGTGGGATATGTCTAAACCTGACGGAGCAATGAGGAAATTATTAGACAGCTCTAAGATATTAAAGCTGATAAATACTCCCTTTACAGAGATTGAGCATGGGTTGAAAATGACCTATGCTTGGTATCTTGACAACTGCATCTCATAACCTTCGCTATGTACAAAAAATGGACTACATCTAAATTAATAGACTATAATGACGTAATTTTTATATCCCTGCTTTTGGGTTTTAGATTTCTAAATATTTTTTCTTCTCGCTTGACCAGATCACTAGATTATCCTATTGCTTCAGTATTTATTAATATTGTATATATTGCGATTTATTTTGCAATATTGTATTTTGTCGGTTTTTTTGTTGTCAATATTTTGCATGGACTTGCTAAGTCAAAAGAGACAAATAATGACCTTGAATTTATTGATTATTTTTTAATAGGCATTATCTCTTTTACTTGTATTGGAATTATTGGCGGTACGCTGGGTATCTTGAATCTTTGGTATTACGGTATTGTTGTAATCTTACTATCTTTGATCTCAAAAAGATTTAAGATATACGCTTACCCAAGTATACGGGTCAGCAGGAATTGGATATTTTTTAGTTGTATTATTATATTTTTTATTATATTTTCAATATATTATCTAATGGCATCATTAGAGGTATATCAAGTTCAAGGCGATGTCCTGCAGCAATATATCCATCAATTAAGGGCAATTATTACCTATAACAGCATCAGACCAGACCCTTTTGCAATTGAGATAAAGATTTCTGAATATTATTATCCATATATGATGTCTATGCCTGTATTACTGCCATCATTTATACAGTCTTTACCTTATATAAATGTAGGGATGTCAATATTTACAGTCTTGGTAATTTTTTATGGAATCTTGCGTATATTTATTTATAGAAATATAGCTGTCATCAGCGCTTCATTATTTTCATTATTGATTATATCAATTTGGATTAATAATGTGTCTCAGCCTCCTGTAAAATGTAACCATGTATTTTTATTGTTATTTTATACGAGTTCAATTATATATACCCTGTTATTTATATCAAAAAATAATAGGGCATTTTTTTGGATAGCCGTAATATCTGCAGGGTTATTAAGCGGTGCTACGATAGTTGGAGTTTATCTTGCTTCAGCAACAGTTTTTATAGTTATCTTCCTTTATTATAGAAAACAAGTGCAGTTAAAATCATTTATGACGGCAATAATGATAGTATTTTTACTATTCATATTGCCAAAAATGATTAATTATTATTACACTGGGATAATGGTTGATAATATAACGGTTAATTTTTTAACAAAATTAAACATAGATTTTAAATTTGATTCTGTAACTCATCCAGAATATTATTCAAATTTGGATGATTATTTCCTCGAGGTATGGGGGATTACAAAACAGGATAAATTAAGTGAAATAGTAGAGCCTGCACTGACTGTACAAACAACGCAGATCGGGCAGCAAAAGTCAGTACAAACAATGCGGTCAGTTCACGTAAATCAAGGTGTAGTAATTAGAAAGATTAGATCCTTCCTTTTATTTTTTAAACGGTCTTTTTTAAATTATGGCGGCATAGTTTTTATTATATCGTGTCTTTTAACTATTATTTTTCAAGAAAAAAAACTAATTGGTCAGTATTTAATTTTATATTCCCTTCAAATATTCCCTATAATAATATATACCTCATCATTTGATCCTCGTTTTAATTATTATTCCTTTCCATTGATAGTCTTTGCACTTAGTTATATCTTGTTTATTATCTCCGTGATATTAAAAAGGACAACTATTTTTCAATCATTTAATATAACTATGCAAGAGAAAATTATTAATATTTCGTTTATTTTAATATTTTGTCTATACTCTTTGGATGATATTCGGGTCATTGAACTGACAAAGACAATATTTACAAAGGGTGTGTTAAGTCGTGATATTAAAGATACATTAATCCAAAATTATAAAGGTAATTATATTTCTAATAAACTATTAAATACAGAAAATTTAATGGATAGAATTATAGAAAACATTCGTTATGAAACAGGATTTGCGCAGATACAGCATACAAAGGATTTCATTCATTCAGAGAGATATGCGCAGATTAAATCTTATTTTAAGCCAACTGAGTTAGTGTTTGAATTTGGCAGATATTTTATTCCAGATATATCTTTATATTATGGATTTACTCCTATATATTGTTCTAATATACTTAATAACGCATTATATTCTGATAATCCAGAAAGAGTAATTTCAACATTGAAACATCTTAATATAAGATATATATTACTAGATATAAATACTCTAAGTAAACTTGAACTGCCTATGCCAACTCTATTTGAGAGGAAATATGGAGGAAGATATTTAAAGATTGTAGATAACGGCCCATTATTTAATTCATATATTAATCCTTATTATTTTGCTGTGAGACAGGGATTTGAATTTGAATCTGGTACTCCTATACTAGTTTTATTGGAAGTAATATCAGAGAAATCTTCAGAAGATAATGTAGAGATATTGAAATTGATAGATAAATGTAGATTTAATGAAAATATTAAACTTCGTTCTTCATTAAACGCTAATGTCTTAAGTGAAGAGATTATAAAGAGAATGAAGAATTTTTATAAAGAACCCTCATTAATATAATAATTTAAAAAATTTAAAGAAGGAATTATATTATCAAAAAAAGATAAAGGGTTGAGAAAGACTTATGGCTGGTGAATTATGTTATTGAAATTAAGTGAAAAAGCTCTATGGGTAAGAAAGGCGACATTAAATATCCATAGGATTGCAAAGGAAACAAGGATTGCCTCTTCATTATCAGTAGTTGAGATATTGGTTGTGTTATATTATGGGAAACTTCTGTCATTTGACCCAAAGGATACAAAATGGGAAAAAAGGGACAGGTTTATTATTAGTAAAGGACACGGCTCAATATCTCTTTATCCGATACTATCGGATCTGGGATTTTTTGGATCAGAACAATTAGATAGAGTCTGCATGAAGGGAGCATTATTAGGCGGCATTCCAGACCCTCTGATACCCGGTTACGAGACTATAAATGGTTCATTGGGACATGGACTTGGCGTTGGATGCGGGGTGTCTCTGGGGCTAAAGTTGAAAAGTAGTAGAGAATTTGTATTTGTGCTGCTTGGAGACGGCGAGTTATTTGAAGGGGCTGTGTGGGAGGCAGTGATGTTTGCAGGCCAGCATAAACTTAGTAATCTTATATTGATATTAGATAATAATAAGGTGTGTATGCTTGATTATTGTAAGAATATTATAGATTTAGAGTCTATTGCTGAAAAGTTCAGGGTATTTAAGTGGCAGGTTATAGAAGTAGACGGACATGATATTGGACAGGTATCTGAGGGCATAAAAAGTCTGCGAGAAAGTAAGATAGATAAGCCGAAATTACTATTAGCAAATACAATAAAAGGAAAAGGCGTGCCTAGTCTTGAAACTGACCCATTAAGTCATATAAGGATTCTTTCAAGCGATGAGGTAGACACTGCTATTGCAGGGTTATCATGACAGAGAAACCAATTGTATTAAGGGATGCCTTGATTGAGCAGATATGTATAGAGATGGGCGTTAATGATAAGATTGTATTTTTATCTGCTGATTTTGGTTCTCCGAGATTAGATAAATTAAGAGAAGATTTTCCAGAAAGATTTATAAATGTTGGAATAGCAGAACAAAATCTGATAAATATAGCAGCAGGTTTTAGTCTTGAAGGTTTTATAGTATATGCCTATGCAATTGCGCCGTTTATTACGATGCGTGCTTATGAGCAGATTAGAAATAATCTATCCTTATTATCACATACAAGAGATCTGAATGTTAATCTAATCGGAGTAGGCGCTGGTCTAAGTTATGATGTATCAGGGCCTACGCATCACTGCCTTGAAGACCTGATAGTAATGAGGACACTGCCAAATATTAAGTTATTTTCTCCAAGTGACTGGATTACAACAAAGAAGATTTTTGAGTATTCACTTGTAAATAATAGTCCAAAATATCTAAGGCTTGACGGCAAGGGGTTAAAGAATATCTATGAAAGTCCCGAAACCATAAGTATTGAAGATGGGTTTAAGGAGATTTTGACGGGTATTGATATATGTTTAGTGTCAACTGGATATATGACTCATACAGCTTTGGATGCAGCAAAGAGTATTGGCGGTGTTGGAGTAATTGATATGTTTGGTATAAAACCTTTTAATGAAAGGCTGCTATTAGAGACATTGTCCAAATACTCGGCAGTGATAACTTTGGAAGAAGGATTTATTAATAAAGGCGGACTAGACAGCTTAATATTAAATCTAATTGAAGGGAAAAGGGATAAGATAAGTTATTTTACAAATAGAGGGATAAAAGATGAATATGTATTTGACATAGGCAACCGTCAATATCTACATGAAATAAACAATATTGATGTTGAAGGCGTAAAAAATACAATAATAAAATTAAGAACATGCTCAGACAACTTGATATAGTATTAATAAATCCTGGCGATAAACGGCAGGTCTATCAGACACTTGCAGATGATTATTCTGCAACAGAGCCTCCATTTTGGCCTTCTGTGATGGCATCATACTTAAGGAATAACGGTATTAGCGTAGAGGTTATTGACTCAAATGCAGAAAATTATACTGCCGATGAAACAGCAGCAGAGATTAGCAGATTAAATCCGCTCCTTACAGTAGTCGTAGTATATGGGTCTCAGCCCTCAGCCTCAACTCAAAATATGACAATATCTGGGAAGATTTGTAAGGCAGTAAAAGAAGGAACAAGGTCATTAGTTGCATTAGGCGGACTACATCCATCAGCCCTTCCAAGACAGACCATAACAGAGGAGGGTGTGGATTTTGTAATAGAAGGCGAGGGATTTACCACATTAATAGGCTTAATAAATGTGTTGAAAAACAGAGGTGACTATTCAAAGGTCGCTGGGTTATGGTATTATGACAACGGAGTAATAAGACATAATAAAAGGGCGGAGCTTTTGCATGATTTGGATGTCTCATTACCAATGGCAGCATGGGACTTGCTTCCAATGGCAAAATATAAGGCGCATAATTGGCATTGTTTTGATGATATAAATAATAGAATGCCGTATGGGGCAATATATACCAGTCTAGGATGTCCGTTTAGCTGTGTTTTTTGTTGTATTAATGCGCCATTTGGCGGATCTGGGATAAGGTATAGAAGTCCACAATTGGTGATTGAAGAAATAGGTGTTTTAGTAGATAAATATGGAATAAAAAATATTAAGATAATAGATGAGCTTTTTGTTTTAAGGGAATCTCATTATATGACGATAGTTGATTTAATCATACAAAGAGGTTATGATTTAAATATATGGGCATATGCACGGGTAGATACCGTAAAAGCTGAGAATCTAAAAAAGATGAAAAAGGCTGGAATTAATTGGCTTGCATTAGGCATTGAATCCGCAAATCCTGAGGTCAGAGACGGCGCTGAAAAAAAGATGCGCGTAAAGGATATTAAACATGTTGTTGAAACCATTCAAAATGAAGGTATAAGGGTGATTGGAAATTATATATTTGGTCTGCCTGATGATACTATTGATACCATGCAGGAGACGCTGGATTTGGCAATAGATTTAAGATGTGAATTTGCCAATTTTTATTGCGCAATGGCGTATCCTGGGTCAAGATTATATGAGATAGCAGTTAAAGAAAGATGGGTTCTGCCAAAGATGTGGCATGGATATTCGCAGCATTCCTATGAGATTCAACCCCTGCCTACAAAATATATAAGTGCAGCAGAGGTGTTGAGATTTAGAGATCAGGCATTTCATATTTATTTTGAGGATTTGGGTTATAGAGAGATGATAGAGGATAAATTTTCTAAGGAAGTAAGGTCTCATATAGAAGGAATGACGAAGACGAGATTAAAAAGAAAATTATTAGAAAATGGAAATTAGCAATAAATTAGGAGAGGTTAATGGATAATTCTTCACAATTATGGGTGGAAGAAAAAGAATTATTATTTGATTACGCTTCATTAGTGCCAAAGGGCGGAGTTATAGTTGAAATTGGCACAGCTCAGGGAGGATCATCTGAGATTTTTTATAATGCTACAAAGGATAGAGAAATAGAGATATGGTCTTATGATATTGCTCCTTCCCTTGAGGCATATGAAAAACTTAGACATACAATGGTATTTATAGAACATAAATCATCTGAGCAAGGCGCTTTTGAATGGCTGCAAAATGGTAAAAAACCTATAGACTTTTTATTTATAGATGGTAGTCATACATTGAAAGATGTATTTATTGATTATAATTTATGGTCGCCATTCCTCAAACCTGATGGTATGATTTGTTTTCATGATTATGACCCTCCAACAAAGTGTGAGACAGTACATCTTGGCGTTCGTATAGTAGTTGACTCAATGTTAAGGCTTGGGCTTATAGAAAATCCAGTTCATCAATACAGACTCATAACTGGTAAGATTAGAGACAATTCAATAAAGTTATCTACCAATGATTGTAAAGAAACCTTTAAAACTATACTTGACAGGGTAATTAGGATTTGTGAAAACGATAAAAATTTAGATAAAATACTTAAAGATTATATAAAAATGAGAGAAATGGGAGTAAAATGTAATGAGCAGATAACTGATCTTGATGCGTGTTATATAATAAATTTTGGTCTAAAGATTAATAGAGAAAGCATATTTCAATTAACTAAAAATAAACGAAAATTTTTCGAATGGGAAGAGGTATTACAGATGTTTGAACATTCCTTGTATGATAATCAATTAAAAGATACTGATTATCTGGAGGATAAAGAGATTGTTAAGCTATCTTCTCAGGTTTCTTTAGAGCAGGTAAGGCTTAAGATATTGTCAATGTTGATTAAGTCTTTTATGATGTTATGAAATAGGAGCTTAAAATTATAATAAATAGAACACCATTTAGAATCTCCTTTTTTGGAGGAGGCACTGACTATCCATTATATTATCAAGAGAATGGAGGAGCAGTATTATCAACTACAATAGATAAATATTGTTATATAAGCTGCAGATATTTGCCTCCGTTTTTTGAGCATAAGCATAGAATAGTATATTCAAAATCTGAAGAAGTTAAGACGATTGATGAGATAAACCATCCAGCAGTGCGGGAGGTATTTAGGTTTATGAAGGTATCAGATGGTATAGAGATACATCATGACGGAGACCTGCCTGCACGGTCAGGATTAGGGTCAAGCTCATCATTTACTGTTGGATTACTACAGGCATTATATGCGTTAAATGGGCAGATGGTAAGCAAAGAGCAGCTAGCTAATGAATCAATAATGATAGAACAGGATATGATAAAAGAAAATGTAGGGTCGCAGGATCAGGTGGCTGCTGCATATGGCGGGTTTAATAAGATAAGTTTCAAGATGGATTCAATAGATGTGCAGCCTATGATATTATCAGTAGAGCGCTTTAAGGATTTTCAAGATCATTTTATGCTTTTTTATACAGGTCTTTCACGTATAGCATCTGAGATAGCAGGAGAGCAGATAAAAAATATCAAAAATAATAAAAAAGATTTATCTATTATGCACGAAATGGTAGATGAATCAATTGCTATTTTAAAAGATGAAAACAGAGATTTAGCCGAATTTGGGAGATTATTAAATGAATCGTGGAAATTAAAGCGTGGTCTAACGGATAAGATAACCACTGATTTAGTAGATAATTTATATAAAGCGGCATTAAGCGCTGGGGCAGAGGGCGGCAAATTGCTTGGGGCTGGTGGTGGAGGTTTTTTGCTGATTTTTGCAAGATTAGATGCTCAGAAACAAATTAAAGAGCGTTTAAAAAACATTCTGCATGTACCATTTAAGTTTGAGACATCAGGGAGTCAGATAGTTTTCTATCAACCAAATATTTCGTATGTTATAAAATAGGAGCAGCATTAAAGATGCCTAAGAAGATGAATATACCATTTGGAACAATAACTATTACAGAGCAGTCACGGACATTAATAAATAAAATACTTGATTCAAACCGCATCTCAAGCGGTAAATATGTCAGGGAGTTTGAGAAGAAATTTGCTGCTGTTGTCGGCACAAGCGAGGCAATAGCATTAAGTTCAGGCACAGATGCGGATGTGCTCGCATGTGCGGTCCTTTATGATTATGGCGCAAATCGTGGTGATGAGATAATTGTTCCAGCCTTATCCTTTGTGGCAACAGGAAATGCAGTATTACAGGCAGGGTTTACTCCTGTCTTTGTAGATGTAGAAAGAAATACATTAAACATAGATCCATCCCTCATAGAAAGAGCCATAACCCCTAAGACTAGGGCTATAATGCCAGTTCACTTAATGGGGAAACCAGCAGAGATGGATACTATAAATGAGATTGCAAAAAGGCATAAATTAGTTGTAATAGAAGACGCTGCTGAGGCTCATGGAGCTGTCTATAAAAATAGAAATATAGGGACAATAGGTGATATGGCTGCATACAGTCTTTATATTGCCCATATAATCACAACAGGCGAGGGCGGTATAGTAACTACTAATAATAGTGAATATGCTGAGATCTTGCGCTCACTAAGGAGTCATGGACGCGCCTGCAAGTGTGAGAGCTGCGTATTGAATACTGCTTCTGCACATTGCGATAAACGGTTTAAATATGGAGATAATGCAGATATTAGATTTGTATTTGAGAGGATTGGATATTCTGCAAAGATGAATGAACTTGAGGCAGCAATAGGGATTGGGGCGCTTGGTATTTATAATGATATTTTAAATAAAAGACGTGATAATCTCTATTATTTGATGGGACAATTTTCAAGGTTTAGTCCGTATTTGGCAACAATAGAGAAAGAATCTTATGAGGAAATAGGACCTCATGCACTGCCGATAATTATACAGCAAGGCGTTAAATTTACGCGTAATCAGCTTGTAAATTATATGGAGAAAAATGGTATTGACACAAGGAGTTTATTTTCTTCAATGCCTACGCAATGTCCTGGATTTGGATTTTTAGGCTATAGGCTGGGAGAATTTCCAAATGCAGAATATTTAGGAGAAAATGGTATTCATATAGGGATTCATCAGGATTTGGGACGCATTGAATGTGATTATATACTTAATGTAATAGATAAATTTATAAAGGAAAATAGATAGAATGAGGCGCTAATGAAGATATTACTAATATTTCCAAAGTGGACAGAAGATTATGGATTGATTTCTTTTTTTGCAAAGAAGGCATCTGTTTGGCCTCCTCTAAATTTATGTTATTTGGCATCTCAGGCTGAAAGTAAAGGACATGTGGTAAAGATTATTGACGGCGAGGCAGAGGATGTTCCTGCTGATAAGATGGTAATAAAGGCAGAGGAATTTAAACCTGATCTTATAGGTATTACTGCAACAACGCCATTTTTTAATGTAGCAGTAGAGCTTGCTAAGCGGTTTAAGGAAAAGATTAAAGGATGTCCTCCGATAATTATTGGCGGGCCGCATATAACTATATTGAAGTATGAGGCATTTTTGCCGTGTTTTGATTATGGGTTTATTGGGGAAGCGGATAATTCTTGGAATGATTTTCTTAAATGTCTTGAGGAAGGAAGTGATTTTGGCTCTGTAAAAGGTATTCTGTATAGAAAAGATGGTAATGTCTTATTTTCAGGTATTGCAGATTCTTCAATTGATGTTGATTCAATTCCAATCCCTGCAAGGCATTTACTAAATTTGTCTAAATATAATATTGGAACCATGCACGGCGTTAAAAGATTTACAACGATTATGACTTCAAGGGGATGTCCTTTTAATTGTATCTTTTGCAGCACTAAGGTCTTTGGCAAGAGAAGCAGACGCAGGACTCCAAGATTAGTGGTAGATGAGATAGCCTATATTGTTAAGAATTTTGGTATAACACATTTTATTTTTTTGGATGACACGCTTACTGCAAATAGAGATCATATTATGGAAATATGTGATTTGATAAAGAAAGATAACTTATCTATTACCTTTGAGGCAGGGACTCGCGCAAATTTATTAGATGAAGAGTTAGTTGCAAAGATGGCAGGAACTGGACTAACAAGAATATCTTTTGGTCTTGAATCAGTTGATGAAAATATAAGGAAGATTATGCGTAAGGAAGTGCCTATTGAAAGTTATATATCTTCAAATAAATTAACGAATAAATACAACATAGAGACTTTAAATTCATGTATGATAGGACTCCCAGGTGAGACTATTGAAACAATAGAAAAGACACTAAAATTTCTGAGACACTCAAAAGAGATAAAACAGGCAAATCTTAGTATTGCTATCCCTTATCCTGGTACACAATTATATGAAATGGCAAAAAAAGGCGAGTATGGTTTAAAATTATTAATAGATGATTTTAGCAAATTCCGCCGCTATGGTTCTGCTGTTATGCAGGTTGGTGATTTTACGCCAGAGGATATGATAAGGATACAAAATGATGCATTTGTAAGCATATATTTGGCATATTGGCGGATAATTCCTATGATAAGAAAATCAGGAATTCTTGGTGGACTGCTTACACTTGGACGTTTATTAAGGGCAATCCCGCGGATTTTTGCTAAGAGCAGTGAAAAAAATATTTCCATATTAAGAATATGGAAGTCAAAATAGATGTGTAGTAAAAAGTAGTGAGATGAATAATTTTACTGCAACAGTTTTATCCTTAACAAAGTCCTTTGGCAGTGTTTTTAAGAGGGTATTATCAAGCCGTATAACCATGTATATCTTAATTACTGCATGGGTATGTAATATCATAGTGTCAACATTTACATTGCCATTATATGTTGGTGATTTATGCGAGTATTTTTTAGGCGGTCTGGGAATATTGCATAAGTTTCAAAATGGAATGTATTTTGGAGATGATTTTACATTTAAATATTTTATTCAGCCTGGATTTTCATTTTTTCAAGGGATATTTCTCTATATTACAGATTTTTTTCACATACCAATAAATCACTACACATACGTGATATTTTTCAAGTTTTTATTTATAGCATTTATAATCTTATCTATAGACCTTGCAAGGCAGATTCATAAAAAAGAAAAAACTGACTACATAACTCATGTCAATATCTTTTTAATCATACTTGGTATATCGCCATTTGCGCAGCATAGTGTGTTGTTTAGACCAGAGATATTGGGGATAGTATTTATAATTGCTGGGTTAGATGTATATAGGAGATGGGAGTTATCAGGAAGAAATTTTAATATATATTATTATTTAGCGGTTTTTTTGATAGGGCTTAGCACCACTGTTCACTTGAATTTTATAATAATAAGCGGAATATTATTTTTAGTTATATTTATTATTGATATAAAAAAGTTGAAGATATATCAGGCACTATTATTTATATTTTCAGCATCTCTTCCATTACTCATTGTTGGATGGTGGTTTTGGGTGCATTATCCTGAATCAGTGAAAGAGTTGTGGTTTGTGCTGAATATAAAAAATAGCGGCTGGGGATCTTATAAAAAAGGCTTTTTGGGGGCAGGTTTATTATTATTATTAACAGAGGCTTCAATGATTAGCTGCAAGGTAGGATTATTTCATTGTTGGCAGACATTGATACAGAGAATATTTGTGTCTATATTTTGGATGCCGCTTTTGGTATCAACTATTTCTGCAATAATTATATTAGTAAAAAATAAAAGGGAGTTTTTTAAGATAAATAAAATCAACGTATTGATGACTTCGTTATTTATCGGCGTTATGATTATGGAAATTTTAGACAAGAATGCATATTTTTGGTATTATATAATAACGTCTGTGTTTTTGGTATTCTTTTTATCATTATTGATAACCTTTAGAAGTCCGATAACTGTGGATTCACACATGCAGTCAATTAAACTGTCAACTATAATAATAATTTTTCTATGCGTGATAGTTTCAACGAATCTATTGCTTCAAAGGATAAGATATACAATATATCGTAATCAATATATTTTAGCTCCAAATATATATCAAGATGTATCTAAACACTTAAGATCTGGGGATACGCTGTTTTTGTGGTTTGGGCAGATTGGGACATTTATGGAATTAATGGATGCCCAATATAAGAGAGATTCGGATATATCGGTATATTATATATTTCCTCAGACATATTTATTTGAAAAGGCAGACAAAATGAAGACTTTTTTGAGGAAAAAAATTGAAGAGGTTCAGCCTGAAAAAATGGTATGGGCAGCGGCAAAATATCGAGTTGAAGGCGCTTCAGAAGGATTAACATTTTTCCCTAATAAGATGGAGTTTAGGTATTTTGTCCCTTATGGAGTAGGGAAGTTGTGGCTGAAGTTTAGTGTAAAGGAGATAATCTATGAAGACTGGAATACTGTATTTTTTAGACCAAGCAAGGTAGAGATGTTGACGCAATGACATTTAAGATTCTATCAAGCCCTCATACTACAAAAATTTTCATATCAGCTTGGTTATGTAATATAATAGCCTCAATATTTGTCATACCCCCGCATGGCAATGATGTGGCGGAATATTTTCTTCCTGCCTTAGGGTTAATCTATAAATCTCAAAATGGTTTATATTATGGGGATTTCTTTACAACTAAGAATTACCTTATGCCCGGGTTTTCATTTTTTCAGGGTATTTTTTTATATATCACAAATTTCTTGCGTATACCGCTAAATTTTTATACATATCAGTTATTTTATATGTCTTTAATCTTAGTTTTGATAATTCTGTCAATATATCTGATAAAACTAATTCATTACAGGACAAAAACTGATTATGTACTACACGGCAATATTTTTTTAATCCTGCTTGCCATATCGCCATTTGCCCAGCATTGCTGGCATCTAAGGCCTGAGATATTGGGGGTAGTCTTTATTTTATCAGGATTAATAATATATCGAAAATGGGAATTATCTGATAAGGATACTAATCTATATTTTTACCTGTCTGCTTTTTTTATAGGCCTAAGCACAACTGTGCACATAAATTTTATAATAGTATCGGGGATACTTTTTTTAACCATTTTTCTCCTAAATATTAAGAAATTAAATACTTGGGGAACATTATTATACATTTTTTCAGCTGCACTGCCTTTGCTAATAGTTGTATGGTGGTATTTAATGCACTATCCAGAGTCTGTAGATGAACTTATGAGTGTAATTACACGTAAAATGGCTGGTAATGAAGGGGCATTTGGAAATTCTTATGGTTCAGGCGTTATACTATTAATTAAAAATGCTCTGATGCTAACTAATACGATGTTTTTAATGAAGATATTTCTAATGATTTTTTGGCTTCCTTTTTTGATAGTAATGATTGCTGCTATAATTTTACTTCTTAAAGATGGCAGAGAACTGTTAAATATTGATAGGATTAATATATTAATGACATCCTTATTTTTCGCCTCAATAGTTGTAATAATGTTAGATAAAAACGGTTATTATTGGTATTTAATGATAACTATTCCTTTTACGTTATTGTTTTTCTCATTGTTATTAACCTTTAAACGTCCATTAATTGATGAAATCTTTTCAATTAAGGATATTAAATCTATTTTAATAATTGTATCAATCTGCGTTTTCATTTCAACAAATTTATTGCTTAATCTTGCACGATATTCATTTTTATCCCCAAATTATTTCTCAGTTACAAAGACATATAAAGTTGTATCTGAAAATTTAAAATCTGGAGACAATCTTTTTTTATATCACAAACAAATTGGAACATTTATAGATTTATTTGATTCTTTGTATAGAGGCGATGCAAATATTATGGTGTATGATATTTTTCCACAGACATATTTATATAATAAAGGTGATAGATTAAAGTATTTTATGAAGAAAAAAATAAAAAGAGTACCTGCCGAAAAAATGATTTGGAGTGTACCTTTATTTTTTTCACAAACATTAGATGGTAAGGAGTTGAAGTTTTTTTCAGCAAACACTGAATTTATATATCTTGCTTCTTGTGCAATTGAGCCTATTACCCTTAAGTTTGGGATAAAAGATATAATTTATAAAGACGATGAATATTTATTTTTCAGGCCGTCATATGTAGAGATGATAGAAAATGAATGATATAGTTATTTTATGCGGAGGCATTGGGAGCCGTCTTCAGGCTGTAGTTAGTGATAGACCAAAGCCAATGGCGCAAATGGGAGATAGGTCTTTCCTTGATATATTGATTATTCATGCAGCTTCTTATGGTTATAAACGATTTATATTATGTACAGGTTATAAACAAGGATTTATTAGGGATTATTATCAAGATAAATTTAGGGATTTAGAGATAATAATCTCTGAAGAAAGCTCTCCCTTAGGCACTGCTGGGGCTGTAAAGAATGCTCAAAGGTTTATAAAAAGTAATATGTTTTTTGCAATGAACGGAGATTCATTTTGTCAATTAGATTACAATGATTTTATGAGTTTTCATAAGGATAAAAATGCCTTTATTTCAATTGCCCTTGTCTTAAAAGAGAATATTTCAGAATATGGCAGAGTTTTAATTGATGAAAGCAGTCGTATTATTAGTTTTAGTGAAAAAATAAAATCAGAAGATAGTGGTCTTATTAATGGTGGGGTATATATATTTAATCAAAGTGTATTTGATCATATCCCGCAGATGATTCAATACTCAATAGAGTATGATCTTTTTCCAAAGATATTAGACAAAGATATATATGGGTACATAAAAACAGGTAAATTTATTGATATAGGGACTCCTGAGAGATATAAGCAAGCAAAAGATTATTTATGTAGTTTTTTATAATGGGTTCAAAGGGACGAGTCCCTTTGCGGGAGTTTGAGGGCAGAGCCCTCATAAAGTTTATCAAGAATATCTTTAAATGCCTCATAAACGTTATTTCTGCGGAGTTTTAGTGCAGGAGTAAGGAATCCGTCTTTTACTGTAAGGCTTTTATCATGAATATAGAATTTCTTAATGGTCTCAAATGATTGAAGGTCTTTATTTACCTTGTCAATATTTTCTTGTACTACAGTTTTAATAGCTATATCCGATAGATTCTGGGCTGCTGTTTTATTTAAAGTAATGAGTGCGGTAAGGTATTTACGTTCGTTTCCGTATAAAACTATATGTTCAATCAATGGGGAATCTTTAAATTTTGATTCAATGAGGGCAGGGGAGATATTTTTGCCTCCAGAGGTAACGATTATCTCTTTTTTTCGCCCGATTATCTTTAAAAACTCTTTGTCAGTAAATGTTCCGAGGTCGCCAGTCTTAAACCATCCATTTTTATCAAATGCCTCAGTTGAAGATTCTTTGTCTTTATAGTATCCGTTAAATATATTTTCACCCTTAGCAAGTATCTCATTATCTTGCGCAAGTTTAAGCGTTACACTTGGAAATGCCTTGCCTACAGTATCAAAGTCAAAGTCATCGCCTCTGTTCATGGTTAGGGTTGGCGAGCATTCAGTGAGTCCATAACCTTCAATTATCAATAATCCTGCCTTATAGTAAAATTCTTTTACTTCACGTTTTAATCCAGCCCCTCCTGATAGACAAAATTTAAGTCTGCCTCCTGTTAATTCAATTAATTTATCAAATTGTTTGTTTTCTATATTAGAGGAAGCGACAGCCATGAGATAGAGTTTTTCCCAGTATACGGGAACGCTTATAAATATGGTTGGTTTGATAATAGGCATAAGTCCAAGGACTTCAAGAGGGGTTGTAAAATAAGTTTTAAATCCAAGCACATGACCAAGCCCAAGCTCACCCCATCCAAATATATGAGATGTTGGAAGCCAAAGCAGGTCTATTTTTTCGTTAGGTATCAGTGGACCAAGGACATCTATCCAGTCAGAGGAATTCACAAATAGGTTTTTATGGGTAAGAACTACGCCCTTTGGGACTCCAGTTGTGCCTGATGTATAAAGTATGGTAGCAGTGTCATTTATTGAAATATTACTTAACAGCTGTGGAAATCTGTCAGGGTTTTTCTCCATCAGTCTGCTTCCTATTTTATAAATCTCTTCTATATAGACCATGGGAGTAAAGGTTTCGACATTAGTAAAATCATTTTTTTTGTCCATAATAAGGATTTTTTTGACCTTAGGCATATGTCTAATGCTCATAAAAATCTCTGCAAGGAGCGTATTTTCGGTAATTATAAAATCAGCGTCAGAGTGATTTGTTATATAAATTAAAAGTGATTCTGGGCTTGTATGAAAAACTGGAACAAATACCCCTCTGCATGCCTCAATAGCAAGACCAAAATAAGCCCATTCCACCCTTGTTTTAGCAAATACTACAAATTTCTTATCTGTTAAGGGCATAATACTGTCCAGATATAAGGCAATTTTAATGGTATTTTCAAGAAACTCACCCCAAGTGACAGCCTTGAAACCGCCATCATTGTCAGAGACCATAAAACGAACCTTTTTAGGGGAATTTATAGCCTCTTTATATAAAAGTTGTGAGTTTGTTTGGAAATTTAGCATATTACGATTATCATAACTGATTTTGAAAAAATTATCAAATCATTCAATAACTGAAATTTCTTGACTTAGTTTTCTATTCAGTGTAATATGCTAGAGGCAGTAAATGGGCATTTCAAGAAATATTAATATTTATGAGGGATATGGATAATTTTTGGAGTATAGATGGTTTAAATATATTTACAAATTTGACAGAAAAAGAGATAACTCTGTTAAAAAAGGCTTCTTCGCCATTTAAAATCAATAAGGATAAAACACTTTTTATGCAAGGTGATCCTGCGAAAACGCTTTATTACCTCAAAGAGGGCAGGATTAAGCTCTCAAGACTCGCACCTGACGGTAGAAAACTTACACTTGACCTAGTAGAACCAAAGGAATTCTTTGGAGAATTATGTTTATCCTCTGAAACGACCCGTTCAAGTATTGCTGAAGCTACTATGGATTCCTCTGGAAGTATAATAGATCGAGATGCCTTTTTATTATTTATGGGTACAAGGCCAGATGTTGCATTAAATTTTCTTAAAATGACCATAAATAAACGTATTGAAATGGAAAAGTTGTTTGAAGATATGATTTTTATGGATGTTACAACCAGAGTAGCTGCCTTGATATTAAAATATTCAGAAAAAACCACTGTAAAGATACATTTAACACATCAAGAAATCGCAGATATGACAGGCACAACGCGTGTTTCAGTGTCTCGAGCTATAACTAAACTCAGAAATGATGGATTAATTGAGACAACTGGAGTAAGAATTCATATCTTGCAAAAAGAAAGACTAAAACAAATGATTGATAATTTGACTTTAGTTTGATCTAATATTTTGTAAATGCAGCCTGTGGAGGGCTTGGGAGCTGCACTCCCAAAGGGGTTTAGACCCACTAATTCGCAAGGCATTAAGGTGAAACGTTGGGAGCTGCGCCCCCAAACCTCGCAAGGCATTAAGGTGAAAATTATATGCTTGAAGTATATTTTGCAAATATGATGGCTGATGTCTTGGGAGAAAAAGGTGTTTCCATCAATCAGATAGAGGCATTAAGGGAACGTATCAATGAGGCTCACCAACAGATAAAAGATAGAAAATGGAATGAACTAGCCTTCTTAGACCTTGTTAGTCAAGATATTGAGCAAATCAAGGTTATGGCTAAAGAGATTAGAGAAACCTCAGAGAATTTTCTCTTTCTTGGCATGGGAGGCGCTGCTATGGGCCCTCGCGCAATATTAAATGCCTTAAGCCAGATGCACAATGTCAGAAATAAGCCGCGTATATTTATATTTGATAATGCTGATCCTATAATCTTAAAAAATATAATGAATAACATAGACCTCTCAAAGACCACAATAAATATTGTCAGCAAATCTGGAAATACCTCTGAAACCGTTGCTGCATTCATGATACTTTGGGAAAAGATGTCAAGAGAATTAGGCAAGGTTGAGGCTGCAAAACGTATCATCCTCACATGCAGCATAAACTGCACAACTCATCAACTTGTTAAGACATATGGATTTAAAACCCTTGAAATCCCTGAAAAGGTAGTTGGACGTTTTTCAGTATTGAGTGCTTCCGGACTCTTGCTTTCTGAGGTTGCAGGTATAGACAGTCTTGAGTTATTACAAGGTGCACGCGATATCTTAGAACGCTGCACAAGACCAGAACTTTGGGAAAATCCTGTGTATTTATTTTCTGCTCTTCTTTTTATAATGTGTACAGAAGAAAACCGCAAGATAAATGTCTTAATGCCATATGCAGACGGTTTAAAATCTCTCTCAGAATGGTTCTGCCAACTCTGGGCAGAAAGTCTCGGAAAGCTCGGCTCAGGCCTCACCCCATATCCTTCCATCGGCACAAAAGATCAACATTCACAGCTCCAGCTATGGATGGAAGGCCCAGAGGATAAAGTGGTAATCTTTATCAAGATAAAAGACTACGGCGACTGCTTTATAATACCTAAGACATTTGAGGAGATTGATTATTTTGATTATCTCATTGGTCAAAGTATGGCTGATATTTGTATCGCAGGGCAAGAATCTACAGAATATATCCTTACTAAGGACTCTAAACCTAATATGTCTATCTTAATACCTACAATAGATGCTTATCATATAGGCCAGTTGTTTTTATTCCTTGAGATTGCCACAGTTGTTACAGGTTTTCTGTTTGGGATAAACCCATTCAATCAGCCATGGGTCGAAACAGGTAAAACTATGATACGCGAAATGCTTGAAAAACACGGAAATAAAGAAGATAAAGACTTAATTAATGAATTGAAAAATAGGAATAGCTGCTGGAAGATATGAAGGCATTGTCTTGAGGGCTCTGCCCTCAAACACCCGCAAAGGGACTCGTCCCTTTGAACCCATTAATTACACAACCCCTATACCTTGTAAATAACGCCCAAGATCAACGTCAAGACCAAGAATATGGTCATTGAGCCAATTTTTTAAAAAATCAAGGACATCATTACTTATCTTATCCCCTGCATTAAAGCGGTCATATAGCTCAAAGGTCTGCTCAATCAATTTAGCATGTTCCATTTTTTGTTCATTGTATAATGGATATGAATATTTAACCATGTAATCTTCTTCAGCGAAAAAATGATACATTGTATAATTAATCAACTCAGGAAGTACTTTAGCTATAGTTTCTTCCCCGCTGCCAGCGCTTACTGCATCATATAGTTCATTAATCAGGCTGACTAATGTTCTATGATGATCATCAATTTCTTCTATATTTACCTTCATAGTATCATTAAAAGTCATAAATGGCATTTTTTAAACCCTCCTTTTGAAAATTGGATTAATAGATTATAAGAAGAAATTAATATATTCTTCCATTTGCTTTTTCGTAAATGGTACCAAAAGCACTCCATTTATTATGCCATCGATCATAGTGTCAATCACGTTTACCTTTGGTGCATTAGCATCAATTATGAGAATAATTTTAGTCTTTGGATTAATTTTTTTAATCTTTTGAGTAAATTCTATTGTTGACTGTCCTGTCTTTGCCGAATCTATAATCAAGATATTTACGCCATTAATATTCTCAATATTATCCTCTACTTCAGGTAATGTTGAATAAGAATTTATGTAAATAGAACTGCTGACTCCCTCTAAGGCATTATTAATATTGCTTTCCAACTCAGATTTTACACAAATAATTACAACCATCTTTGACATAAATAGCTCCTTTAAAACTTTCTCAAATTAAATCAATAAAGTAATCAAGACCTTGCTTATCTAATATAATCTGATTGGTAATTAAAGTCAAGAAATAAAATGAAAAATAATGGGTTCAAAGGGTCAAGACCCTTTGCGGGAACCCGTAGATAAAATGGGCAGAGTCCTCATGACTAATTTTAAAATATTGATTGTTTTCATATTTGCATGAAATCGTTCGTCTGCTCTGTGGCCTGCGATCCAGACTATTTCGTTATTTAGATAAATGATTGGTATGGTATCTCTAATCTCTCTTGGAATTTTTTCATCAATGAAGAAATCTTGCAGCTTTTTCTTTTTTCCAAATCCTTGAGGGTAGAAGAAATCACCCTTATTTCTTGTCCTTATTTTTAGTGTTTTACCAATAATTTTATCAAAATCAAGATATGTCTCATCTTTACCGTATTGGGTTTGAGGCAGGTCTGTAAATGATGCGGTGATTGATGAACCTGTTTTATCAATAATGGTAACGCCTGGGATATTTAGCTCACATCCAATTATTGGTGAATTTACAAAATTTACATTTTTTATAATAAGGCGGTCATATCCCTTAATTACAATCAAGTCATCTGGCAGGTTAAGACAGCCTCCAGTGTTTAAGTCTTTGATTAAATTAATAATATTGTCAATATGAATAAGTCCAAGCGATAAATTAAAATGACTAATGGCTTGACGAATGATCCTTCTTAATAAAGCCAGATCAATTATTGTTAATTTTTTTATATCAAGCTCAATAATTCCATCTTTCCAATTTATAACTATCTCTGTCATCAATTGAGACGTAACAGATTCAAGAAATTTATCCTCAACGCTAAGGATTTCAGTTGTGTTATAAATGGTTTGCATTATGGATGGGTTATATTTTTTTAATAAAGGGAGAAGTTCACTTCTGATATTATTTCTAAGATATTTATTAGTTAGATTTGATGGGTCTGTAATATAATTGATGCGCCTTGTCTCAAGAAAAGACCTGATTTCAGAGCGATTAACGCATAAAATCGGTCTAATTATCCTATTGCGTGTTGGGGGAATTCCGCAAAGCCCGGACATCCCTGACCCCCTTAGCATATTAATCAAAAAGGTCTCGCATTGGTCATCTTTGTTATGTCCAAGCGCTATTTTATCTGTGCCAATTTTATGAGCAACAGCCTCTAATGCCTCATATCTTTTTGTCCGTGCGCTAGCGCCGATTCCTATATTATGGAGTTTTTGGTATTGATATACATCAACAGATTCAACCATAAAATCAACCTTGAGTTTGCTGCATAGATTAGAACAGAATTCAATTTCGCTTGGGGTTTGAGTCGGTCTTAGACCGTGGTCAACATATAGCGCAGAGATGTTTAAATCAAATGTTAACAGAACGTTTAAAAGACAAACCGAATCTGCACCGCCTGAAAGACCAACAAGTATCTTCTGACCTTTAGCAAACATCTTATATTTTTTTGCAAAATTAAAGACCTTCTTTATAAATTGAAATTCATAGTTATCCATATAAATTACCTTAATATTTTGTAGATTAGAGGACTAAATTTATCTATTATTAATCATTATTAAAAAATAAAAAAATATTTTTTTATGGTAGACATTATTATAAAGGATAATTTACAATTATTTACAATTTAATTGCACCAGTATTTAGAAATGGTTTAAATAAATACATTTAAGAAATATGGGGTAATGAGAAATGAAAATTAAGATTGCAGTACAATTTTTAGTATTAATCACAAGCCTTTTTTTAATGTCATTAGCAGTTGGAGCTGCGGATGCTCCTAAAAAAACAGCGCCTATCAACAAAGAGGGAATCCCAAAGTTTTTTGTGCCATCTCCGCCATTTACTGAAGGGATATATCCATGTTCAAACTGTCATGCAGGTTTGGATGTAAATACTAAGCCTAGAGTGCTTAAAGATGAGCATACGAATATCGTATTCAAACATGCTGAGAAGCAGCGCTGGTGTTTAGATTGTCATAATGCAAGCGATAGAGATGTGCTTCATCTCACAGATGGAAGACTGATTCCATTTACGGAGTCATATGCGTTATGCGGGCAGTGTCATGGTGAGATTTATAGAGACTGGAAGGTAGGGTTACATGGCAAAAGAACAGGCATGTGGAATGGGGAGAAAATGTATCGTCTCTGCGTAAATTGTCATAATCCTCATGATCCAAAATTTAAGGAACTTAAACCAGAACCAGCTCCATTAAGACCATCTGAAAATGGACAAATCCAATCTTCAACAATAAATCACGAATAGTGAAAATAATATATGAGGACTAAAATGCCAAGTAATAATGACGAATTAAAGAACTTAAAGAGCGGTGACGGTGAATTAAGCAGAAGAGGTTTTTTAAAGGGCGCAGCTATTGGAATTTCATCAATTGCGGTCCCTTTTGGCACCGCAGATGCGTCTATATGGGACGAATTTTTTCAGAAACATTTTAAAGAGATGTCGCAGGATGAGCTTCAATCTACGATTGCCCGTCTTGAAAAGGATTATAAGGCGGATTATGGAGTAGATATTAAGGTCGGAACAGAAAAACCTATTCCAAATACATTATTTGGTTATGGGCTTGATCTTTCAAGGTGTATTGGCTGCAGGCGGTGTGTTTACGCATGTGTAAAAGAAAATAATCAATCAAGGCATGACCCGCAGATTCAATGGATTAGTGTATTGCGTTTTAAAAAGGGTGAAAAATGGGTAAGTGACCTTGAGGAATCTGAGATATACTATAATCCAGATGAAGTTCCAGAAGAGGGTTATTTCTACATGCCTGTTTCATGTCAGCAATGTGAAAACTCTCCTTGTGCTAAGGTATGTCCGACAAAGGCAACGTGGAAAGAGCCTGATGGAATAGTTGTTGTAGATTATAATTGGTGCATAGGCTGCCGTTATTGCATGGCATCTTGTCCTTATGGCGCGAGACATTTTAATTGGGCAAAGCCTAATATCCCTAAAGAGGAGATAAATCCTGATACGCATTATCTTGGGAATCGTCCAAGGATTAAAGGATGTGTTGAGAAATGCACATTTTGTATACAGAGGACTCGAAAAGGTAAATATCCTGCCTGTGTTGAGATTTGTCCTGTTGGAGCAAGAAAATTCGGTAATCTACTAGACAAAGACAGTGAGATACGTTATTGTATTGATAAGAAAAGGGTATTTCGACTCAAAGAAGATTTAAATACAAGACCTAAATTTTATTATTTCTTTAGTTTATAGACCGGTCCCAGACCATAGATTGGTTTTAGACCCATTGCAGGGTCTCAGACCCCTTGGAGGAGAGATGATTTCAAAGAATTTCTTTATTGCATTAAAAAGCCTTGCTAAAGGAGGCAAGTTATATTATTTGTGGTTACTCATATTAGTTTCGCTTATTATAAATGGCGCATTAAATTATGCGCATCAGTTTGACAGGGGTTTAATAGTTACAGCAATGAGAGACCCGGTGTCATGGGGATTTTATATATCAAATTTTACATTTTTAGTAGGTGTTGCAGCAGCAGCGGTATTGCTTGTAATACCAGCTTATCTTTATCATTTTAAACCAATAAAGGAGATAGTATTATTTGGCGAGATACTTGCAATCTCGGCAATTGTTATGTGTCTGCTGTTTGTTACGGCAGATATGGGCAGACCTTTGTTAGGCTGGCATATATTGCCATTAATCGGTAAGATGAATTTCCCGTCTTCACTACTGGCATGGGACGTATTAGTTTTAAACGGTTATTTATTTTTAAATCTCACAGCAGTGTTATATATCTTGCATAGACTATCTCAAGGCAAGGAATATAAGATGGCATTTTTATTTCCGGTAGTATTAATCTCAATACCATGGGCAATAAGTATTCATACAGTGACTGCATTTTTGTATAATGGACTATCATCAAGGCCATTTTGGAATGCCTCAATATTAGCGCCAAGATTTATAGCGTCAGCCTTGTGTTCAGGCCCTGCATTGATGTTATTAATATTTCAGTTAATTCGAAAGGTTTCTACAATTCAGATAAGCGATACTGCAATCTTTAAGATAGCTGAATTAATAGCATATGCTATGGCAGTAAATCTATTCTTATTTGCTGCTGAGGTATTTAAGGAATTTTATTCACATAGCATACATTTAGCGCCTATGGAGTATATGTACTTTGGACTGCATGGCCATCATAATCTTGTATTTTGGCTGCGACTAGCGTTTTTCTGTAATGTGGGAGCGTTTTTTCTCTTCCTGATACCAAAGACGCGGCAAAGTTATTTAACATTAAATATTGCCTGCGTAATGGTGATAACAGGCGTATATATAGAGAAAGGCATGGGTTTGATAATTCCAGGCTTTATCCCATCAGTATTAGGCGAGATCTATGAATATTCGCCATCATTAGTTGAGAAGTTTGTAGGACTTGGTATCTGGGCATGCGGCGCTATGGTATTTACATTATTTGTAAAATTTGCCATTCCAATATACTCTGGATCGCTTCTCCCGCCAGAAGTGCATGAGAAATTACATCCGCCTAAGGAGCATCCGGGCAGACGTTCAGATGATCTATACGAGAAGGCTCATTGAAATATAGAATTAACATGGTAGGGCAGGCTAAAACCTGCCCTATTTTATTGTATAATGCTTATGAATAAAGAGCAGCCGCCAGAGCCGTCAATTACAAAACAGCTCCTCTCAGCAAGTCAAGTAGGTATTCAGATAGTTATTTCAACCTTTGTAGGACTCGCTATGGGCTATGGATTAGATAAACTATTCGGCACTGCCCCAATATTAATGCTGATTTTTTTGACTCTCGGAATTATAGCCGGATTTGTCGAACTATTTAGAACAGTTAAAAAAATATGAAGGCATTGTCATGAGGGCTCTGCCCTCAAACTCCCGCAAAGGGACTCGTCCCTTTGAACCCATAAATTATGAATAATAAAAAAATATATACTCAAGCTGTAATAATATTATTAGCCGCTTCAATTATTTCGTCATTCTGGTTCCCAATTGAAATCCCATTCAGCATATTTATCGGCGGAATCCTCGCGCTTCTAAATTTTAGAGGTCTAAGCAAAGGACTGACTGGATTAACACAAGGACAGGCAATAAAGACAAGGTTGATTATATTAAATACGCTGCGTCTATTAATGGTTTTGGCTGTTTTGTTTATACTGATGGCAAGCAGGACAGTAAACGGACTTGGACTGTTGGTTGGGCTTACGATTTCATTTTTGGTTATATTTAAAGAGGGGTGGAGTTATGCGAGGAAGGGGTGAGGGTGAATTTCTTAGGGGGATATTCCCAGCCAGATGTGGCGGGTTCAAGTTTGTAACTTGAACCTTAGATTTCGTCTAATTAGAGACAGTTTTTCATTAATACGAACTATTAGGTTCAACTTATAAACTTGAACCCGCTTAGAGTTCAAAATAATAAGTCAGTTTAATGGGTAGCATATCGATTAAATACATTTGCACTGTGAAATGCGTTGTTTTTTTTACCTTGATGGAAAAAATCACTTTCTATCGTTTCAAAATGTTTTTCATCGGAAATTTTTACTATTTTCAATAAAATAGTTACAACTTTTTGAATTTCTGCTTTATTTGGGTGTTTTAGTGATATATCTGATGCGTGAGAATATTCATTAATTAGCTTATAAACTGTTTCTATTTCTTCTTCTTTAATATCTTCTTTTTTTATATTCAAAGCCTTAATTTTACTTAAAACATCACCTGTACTTGGGATTTTAAAAGTAAGATACATTTCTAAAAATCTTCTAGCAATATTACTAATAGTGTATAAATCATCGTATACTACGGGACGTGTATTATGTGTAAACTCATAAAGACGTACAAATAAATAGTGGTATTCTGACTTAAATTTTTTTAAAGTATCTTCAAGTTCTTTAATTTTTGAAGACCTAATGTTTGAATTTTCTAACATATAATTTTCTAACATATAAAACCCATCTTTATTATTAAACCAGTATTTAATAAAATTAAACAATTCAAAATTATGAGTAAAAACAAAAAGTTGACCTGCATCTTTAAAATACACTTTAATTAAAGAAAAGCAATGAAAAATAAAATTTGAATCTAAACTTGAAATAGGGTCATCAATAAAAAATATTCCATCTTCAATTTTAAAATTCCTTTCTTTTACCTTAACTATAAAATATGAAAACGCGATAGCTGTTTTTTCACCTTCACTAAGATTATTCGCAGGGTTATTATTTCGTGTTAATATATATCCCTTTTTGTTGTCGTCCAACTTTAATTTAATTTCATTGGTACACAAAAATGCCTCTAAATGATTATTAATATCTTTTAATGCTATTGTAACATTAGAATTTCTTTGTTCAAGTACTAAAATCTTATCATTATTTTTTTTTATTTCATTTTGTAGAGAAGATTCATTTTCTTCGGCTTTTGATAATTCAAATAGAATATTTTTATAATCATAGTTTCTTACAGCTTCAGCTAAGTGATGTAGTTCTAAAGATTCTTTTGCCTTTTTAACATGTTGTTCATTATTGAGGACTTGCGAATTGTGCTCTTTAATATTTTTATTAAAATTATCGAGATAATTATTGAAAGTATTTGGATAGGATTGTATGTTAAGATTTGAAATTACAGATAGAGGATTTTTATATTTTTCATTTAATGCTGAGATTGCACTTTCAATCCATTGATTATGTAGACGGATTTCAATGTTAATAGAATCTTTTAATTTACTAACTTCTCCACTTAATTCAGGATAAAAATCATAACCTTGAGTATTAAATTCATCTTTTTTTAGTCCTTTAAGTACTTCAATAATAGATGAAATTGCATCTTGAAGATCTTGGTAGTCTTTGTTAAAATGATTAGATAGATTGTTAAAAAAATCATTATTAAGAGGTTTCTCACAAAATAAACATTTATCTTTTATTCCGTAAGTTTTTAGTAAATCAAAACCTTGTTTTACCCAATCATTTAATTTTGGATCGTTTTTTAATCTTTCATCTACTGAGGTGATTTTCTTATTAAGTAATTGTTGTATGATCGAAGATATTTTGTCAAAATTTGTTATTTCTTCACCATCAAATATAAATTTAATATGAAATCCATCAATTGTATTAATCGTTTTTTTTGTCTCTCCTTTAATTCTCAATTCATAATTTTTTTTAATTTCATCTTTAAGGAATTTGTCTTGAAAATTATCAATTCCGATTTCATCAATTTTATTTTCTGCTTTTCTTTTATTATAATTTATATCTATTCCATTTTCTTTTATTTTTGAACCAATAGATATTAGGAAATTATCTTTCGTTTTTATTTTTTCATTTAGGGCGTAATTAGCAGTATTATATTCATTCTCAAGGTTTTCTTTTTTCTTTTTCAACTTCTCAAGTTCGTCTTTACTTAGAATATCTTCTTCGCTGATATAGACAATTGGGTTTGATGGATTAGAAGGATCAAAAGAAATATTGTCATCAATAAAATCTTTATTAAAAACTTTAATTGGTAAAGAACTATTAATATTCATATTACTAATATATTTATCGTCACTAGTTATTATTTCGAATTCTCCATTTATTGGATATTGTTTAAATTCTATATTATTCTTTTCACAACTTGTAAAAATACGAGAAATAGTTGTTTTCCCGCTTCCATTCCATCCATAAATAAGATTAAATCTTTTGAAATCAGGAAGGTCGCTTAGCCATGTAAAATCATGGAAAATTCCAAAGTTTTTAAGTTTTGAAATTTTAGTTATTGTCATTTGGGTAATATTCCTTTCATAATATTTATATTATAGCATAATTTATGTGACATATTGATGACAAGTTATATATTTTTTTAATGGGTTCAAAGGGTCTTAGACCCTTTGCGGGTCAAGGGCAGAGCCCTTGTAGATGCCTTTTTCCATTATCCCAATCACCTCACAATGATAGGTATTGGGAAACATATCCACCAAATCAACGGATTTCATTTTATAGACATCTGATAATTTAAGTATATCCCGCGCAAAGGTTGCTGGGTTGCATGATATATAGATAATTTTATTTGGGGCGATTTTCTTGACCGCATTTACTGCAGCAGTTGTCAGTCCTCGTCTTGGCGGGTCTAGTATCATTAGGTCATAATGATCTGGCATTTTCGTCTTTTCAAATGATTTGGAGATATATTTGATATTTTTTAATTTATTTATCTTGATGTTTCTTTGGGCATCTGCCTTTGAATGAGGGTTTTCTTCAACTATCAATACCTTTGAGGCAAATTTTGAAAGCGGTATTGCAAAATTCCCAGCCCCGCCATAGACATCTATGATATTTTTTGCTTGGTCTGCTTCCCCTAAGACCCTCTCAATTAGTCTTTGATTTAATTCCCAATTTGTTTGATAAAAACCGTTTGGAGAAACAGTATATTTATATCCTGTAGAACCCTCAAATGTACAAAATTCTGCGCCTTTAAGTGATCCATTATCTGTACTCACTCCATCAAAACCTATATTTATAAATTGCTCAAGGGTAGACTCTGTTATCTTGTCTCCTTTTAATAAGGCTATCAGATTTTTACCTGATAATATAGAAATCTCTTTAACCTTTTTAATAAGAGGGGCAATATTAGATATTCGTGTAATGGCTATATTTATTGGCTCAGTTGCAAGAGGGCATTCGTCAATAGGTATAATATCTCTTGAGCCTTCTCTATAAAAGCCGAGCTGTCCTTCGGGTGATAATTTAAGCTGCACCTTTGTTCTATAGCCCCATTGATTACCTATTAATGGGTTAATATCAGTGGATATTTCAAGATGTCCTATTCTATTTAGACAGTCTTTTAGAATCTCTTTTTTTAATTCAATCTGCCGAGTATAATTTATATGCTGATAATGACAGCCTCCGCATATATTAAATACCCTGCATTTCGGTTCAATTCTATCAGGGGAAGGATCAATTATTTCAACAGTTTCTGCAATAGAATAATCCTTTTTTCGTTCTATTATCTTTGCAGCAACGGTTTCGCCGGGTATAGCGCCTTTAATAAAAACAACCCCTGTACTTTGGGACAAACACATCCCACCGTAGACAGGGGCTAAGACTTTAAGCTCTATTAATGGGTTCAAAGGGCCTTTTTGGAAACTTTTTTGTAAAAAGTTTCATAGATTAATACCCTTTGCGGGTGCCCGTAGATAACAAGGGCAGAGCCCTCAAAAGATGCCTTTTTCTCCCTCATTTATTCAACAATTTCTTAATAGTGCTTTTTAATTCATCAAGGTCTGCTGATTTTACTACATATGCCTCTGATGCCCAGACTGAGAAGTCATCTCTATAGTCATATGCGGTTGACATAATTACTGGCAGAGCTGGATTTTTTTCCTTCATTTTTCTTAGCACTTCTATGCCGTCCATTCCCGGCATTAGTATGTCTAAGGTTACAAGGTCAAAGTTCTCTTTTTCAAATATTTCAAGAGCCTCTTTGCCTGAGTTTGCAAGAACTACCTCATATCCTTCATCTATAAGTTCCTCCTTATATAATGTTCTGATATGTGGGTCATCATCTACTATTAGTATCTTCATTGTTCAGAAACCTCCTTTAGTGGTATTTTTATTGTAAAAATCGTACCCGATCCGTGTATGCTGCTTACGTCAATTGATCCTGAATGCTGCATTATTATTTTATGCGCTATAGCAAGGCCAAGCCCTGTTCCTTCTGGTTTTGTTGTATAAAAGGGGTCAAAGATATGCTTTAATGCCTCTTTTTTTAACCCTATGCCGCTATCTTCAACTTCTATTACTGCAAATCCATCTTTGCTATATAATCTAATGACTATACGTCCCTTTTTATCAATTGATTGTACTGCATTCTTTATTATATTTGAAAAAGCATCTTTTAGTCTTCCTGCATCTCCAATTATTTCTATTAATTCTTTGGATATTTCTTCTTCAATTATTATATCTGCGCTGTTGTTAATAGTGGTCATGTGTATCAGCGTTACGATTAGAGTGTTTAAATCAACCGCACTCATAGATGCCTTAGCGCTTTGAACAAATCCTATAGTCTTCTTTAGCAGATCTTCAAGTCTCCCAGCCTCTGTTTGTATTATGCCAGCATATTCACTATAAGGAGGATCAAGTTTTTGTGCAAGTCTCTTAGCAAATCCGCCTATTGAAACTAAAGGATTTCTTATGGAATGCGCCATCCCTGCCGCTACCTCACCAAGCATTGCCATCTTTTCAAAACTCGCAAGCTGTGCTGTTAATTTCTTTAATTCTGTTGTATTTCTAACAATATTCACTGTGCCTAATATATTTCCCTGAGTATCTATTATTGGTGAATTAGACATCCCATATGTATCATTGCCTTTATAATAAAATGAATCTACCTCACATATATAAGATTTTTTATTTTCAATGGTCTTTCTGTGGAGGCATTTCTCCCAAATAGTTCCAATATTATGAAAGACTTCATGACATTTTTTTCCAACTATTTCTTGCATTGGCAGTCCTATAAGATCACATACTGCCTTATTGACCTTCAGTATATTATAATCACAGTCTATTATATAAACAAGGTCTGAGATGGATTCAAATATATTTTTAAGTTCCTGTTCTGCTAACCTCATTTTTTCATACAATCTTGCGCTCTCTAAATTGCTTTTGACAAGTTCATGTTCTATTTTCTTACGTCTTGTAATATCCCTTGCTATAATACTGATTCCATTGATTTCTCTAATTGTATTACGCATTGGCGACATCGTTAGTGATGTTGTGATTATATCTCCATCTTTTCTTTTGCTTAATACTTCTATGTCTTTTAGAGTCTCTCCATCTAATAAATGCTTTACTAAATTACGATCTGACTCAGTATATGGAGCTAATGGAAATATATGCCCAACTGCCTCATCATGGCTAAATCCATATATCCTCTCTGCGCTCATATTCCACGAGGTTATTACGCCGTCAACATTCGTCGTGATTATAGCGTCTGCTGAATCGTGTACTATGCTTTCAAGTCTTTCCTTGCTCTCTGAAACTTGATTATAAAGCATTACAATCTTTTTTTCACGCAGAAATCTTTCTGTAATATCTCTGACTAAGACAATACATTCAATTATCTCTCCATGTTCTAAGATCGGATAAGACGTAAGCTCTGCATAACGATCTGTATCAGCAAATGTTACTGAATTAATCTGTCCAGTTTCAAAGGTCATCCTTGCAGCCTCTTGCGGAGATATGGTGTCAGACCCTGAAAATACATCATTGCAGCTCCTGCCAATAAGTTTATCAGGAGGTATGTTTGACCAATTATTCATATGACTATTTACAGATGTAATTATGAAATCCCTGTCAATTGTAATGATTGCAGCAGTGACACTATTAAAGACTGCCTCAAGTTTAGTTTTAGCCCTTAATGCGATTTCTTCCTGTTCTTTTTCTTTTTGATATATGCGCGATTTGTCTATTGATAGTGATGCCAGTACTGCCAAGCCTTCAGCAGTGAGAATATCACTTGAAGTGAAACTTGGGCTTGCGGAATCTTCCTTATCAAAGAGTTCTATTGTGCCCATCACAGTAGAATCTTTTTTTAATGGCACGCATAAAATTGAACGACTCATCAATCGCATTACCTTCAACTGCTCAGGCAGTCCATCTGGCAGTTTAGATGTATTTTCTATTAATAATGAATACCCGCTCCTTGTTACATATTCAGGTATTATCCTTCCAGTTTTATTCTCAAGGATATTTATAAGTCCTTCTGGAATCCCCTTGTATTCTTTTATATTTAATTGTCCATCCTCATAAAGCCGTATCAGACAGCCCTTTGAACCAGTGATCTTGGTAATTACACTAGTAGTTTTTAATAATAATTCATCAAGGTCAAGTATAGAGGTTACAGCCTTTGCATATTCAAAGATAGATGTAAATCTTTGAAGCAATTTATCCGCATTATACGGAGCTATATAATCCTTTACTTCCACTTTTTTGATATTAGTCTTAGTTCTCGTATTAACTTCCTCTTATAAAGTTAAAAACTGTAAGGCAATTTCAAAATCTTAAATAAGGGCAGGTATAAGACCTGCCCCTACAAGTAATTTATACCTCAGTTAAAAACTTTGTAGCATCTTCAGGAGTTGTTGGATTTATATAAAATCCAGATCCCCATTCAAAACCAGCCCTCTTTGTAAGTCTCGGGATAATCTCAATGTGCCAATGATAATAAATATTCTGCTCCTCAGTAAAAGGAGATGTATGGAAAAACAGATTGTATGGAGGCACATTCAATATAGTATTGATCTTCTTTAAAATAGTTTGAACAATATCTGCCAATTGTGAAAAATCTTTATCAATTGGTTGAAATGCAGATTCATGTCTCTTTGGAAGTATCCATGTCTCAAACGGTACCCTTGGGGCAAAAGGTGAAATTGCTATAAAATTATCATTTTGCGTAATCACCCTGTTTTTAAAGAATAATTCTTGATCAATTAGATCGCAAAATATGCAGCTTTCCATAAAATCATAATATTTTCTTGCTGAATCAATCTCTTCCTGCACTCTTTTTGGGACAATTGGAAGGGCGATTAACTGACTGTGTGAGTGTTCAAGGGATGCACCAGATGCTACGCCCTCATTTTTGAATAAATGTGCATACTTAAAGCGTTTGTCTTTTTTTAGGTCTGAAATCCTTGAATAAAATGCCCAGAAAACATCTTCTGCAGCTTTTTTGCTCATTGTTGCAAATGTCTGTTGATGATCAGGGGTTTCAATGATTACCTCGTGTGCGCCAACTCCGTTCATCTTGCCAAACATACCTTCGCTTCTTCTTTCAAGCTCGCCTTCAACATTTAATGCAGGAAACTTGTTTGGAACTACACGTAATGTCCAATCCTTAGGGTCTGAATTCCCAGAATGAAAACGCATTATCTCATTTGGGGTTGTATGCTCATTACCAGAACAGAAGGGACAAAATCCCAACCCTCTTTTAGTGTTTGAAGGTGGTGCAAAATCCGATGGTCTCTTCCCTCTTTCTGTCGAAAGTATTACCCATCTGCCTATAATAGGGTCTTTTCTTAACTCTGACATGTTACCTCCTATATTAGTTCACAATTGTTTATCAGGAATTATTATGTACATCTTTATGCACATTTGTATGCACATATTGAGAGCCTATACCTGCTAAGCCCTAAAAGACTAATAAATTCCTTCAAAATATGTTCTAAAAATTTTAGAATTTTTCTATTTTATTAATTATACCTATTTTTTAAAGATTTTAAAGATATTATAACGAATATTATTGACTGAAATTCTATATCAAGTCATAATACCATTAATCTTATAATATTTTAAAGAATTTATAGTATCACATTTTATATAATTTTTTGAATATGACAAAAACTTTTTTTTGTAAATTATTAAATAATCCATTTAATGATCCAATTGTTACTGTGGAATTCATAAAACAGGGCACTAGTCCTAGTTCGAAGAATAGATTTTTTTTATTTGATCTCGGGGAGTTATCAAATATTTCCTCAAAACATCTGCAAAAAATATCTCATGTATTTGTCTCGCACATGCACATAGATCATTTTATTGGGTTTGATACCTTGATTAGGGCTATTTTAATCAGAGAGGAGACGCTTTATGTTTATGGCCCTCTTGGTATTATTAATGCCGTAAATGGACATCTTAGCGGTTATACGTGGAATCTTGTCAAAAACTATCCTCTTAAGATAGAAGTCTTTGAGATTATAGAGTCAGGAATTAGTTGTGCAGGATTTTATGCTCAAAATGGGTTTAATAAAATAATTAAAGATAAATTGCCTTTTAATGAGATTATTTATTCAGACCCAGACCTTTCTATCAAGGCTGCAATCTTTGATCATCTGATACCTGTGCTTGGATATGCCATTATTGAAGATATTCAAATAAATATTAATAAGGATAAACTAATAGAACGTTCATTAAAATCAGGTCATTGGCTGTCTGAGCTAAAAGACAAGATACGTACAATGCTCTTTGACCATCAACAATGGGAGCAGGGTATAAATGATAATATTTATATAGATGGAATTGAACACAGCGTAGAAGAACTTAAAGATTTGATCATTTTTACAAAAGGACAAAAGATTGTCTATATTACAGATATTGCGCCGTCAAAAGAAAATATTGAAAGGGCAATAGCCCTAGCAAAGGATGCGGATGTATTATTTATTGAGGCATATTTTCTGGAGCAAGACTGTGACCATGCTGGCAGGAAAGGGCATCTTACAGCAAGGGCTGCTGGACATATAGCTGCAAAGGCAGCAGTTAAGACATTTGAGATAATACATGTTTCTAAGAAGTATCTTGATGTGTATTTTGCTATATTAGATGAAGTAAATAAGGAATTTATAAATGAAAAATGAAAAGTGAAAAACTAATCTTTCACTTTTCATTATATGAAATATTTTTATATATAAATTAATCTCGCATTTTTCTGTTTATTTTAGACCTCTTTTCGTCAAAGCCGTCAACTTTGTCAATTGTTTTATAGGATTTCTTTCCGCGTTTGTCTTTTCTGAGTTTAATTTCTGTCTCATATTCCTCGTCGTCTTCGTCAAAATCAAAATCTCTTTTAAAATTTTTCTTCATATCTTACTCCTGTTTATACTACGTCAACCTGCTTCTGACTCTCCTTCATCTAAATTGTACCTTAAAATAAGGCAATCCAATACTCGAAATATTTATACAAAAATCATGCCTAAAAATTGTATATAAAAACTATCTTAATGCTTAAATAGTTATTAAAAAAACTTGATTATTAAGCTATAGATATGTCAAAATGGCATCATATTTAAGGAATAAAAGTTATAACCATGCCAATTAGGCGTAAAATTATGCAGGTGTCAAATGAATGTCACAGTTGTCATAGTAGCTATTGAAAACAAGCACTGGAAAAAAATTTCCTCCTATCTTTCAATGCGATATAATGTAAGGATTACCGCTTATCTTAGAGAGGCTTATAAGATTTTAGAAAGTGAGTCTGTAAGTATTATTGTCATGGATTATGGTATTTTAGGAGAGGATACGATTGGATTTTTAAAAAAAATCAGGAACATAAAGCCGCAGACTGAGACCATTATTTTATCTGAAAGACCTACGCTTTCTACAGCAATTCAGACCATGAATGAGGGGGCATATGATTTTTATGAATTGCCCGTAAACATGAGGCTTTTAAAGACTATTATTGATAAGGCTATAGAAAAACAGGCTCTTTTCCTTGAAAAGACAGCGTTAGAAGAACGGGTTATAAATCTCAATACTGGAAATATCATTGGAAAAAATAGGAGACTAAAGTCTGTCTTAAATATTGCGCAGTCTATTGCGTCAAAAAATGTAAATATTTTAATAACTGGAGAAAGCGGTACTGGAAAGGACATGCTTGCTAATGTTATCCATAATAACAGCTCTCGCGCATCTGCCCCATTCATCAAGGTAAACTGCGCTGTTTTTAATGAAGGCGTGCTTGAAAGCGAGTTATTTGGCCATGAAAAGGGGTCTTTTACAGGCGCAGTTTCAAAGAGAATCGGCAGGTTTGAATTAGCAAATACTGGCACTATATTCCTTGATGAGATAGGCGATCTGCCCTTAAACACACAGGTTAAACTCCTTAGAGTGTTGCAGGAAAAAGAATTTGAGCGCGTTGGAGGCAATGAGACCATTACAGTAAATGTCAGGGTTATAGCAGCTACAAATCAAGACCTTAAGTCTCTGATTGAGATAAAGAGATTTCGAGAGGATTTTTATTATCGGTTGAATGTTGTACATATAGAGATGCCTTCACTCAGAGAGCGTAAAGATGATATTCCCAGATTGGTAAATGCAATGATAAAGGAATTTAATGAGGAAAAGGGCTGTCATATTATGGGAATAAAGAAGGCTGCAATGAGGATTTTGATGGATTATCAATGGCCTGGAAATGTTAGAGAGTTGAAAAATGCCATTGAATCAGCAATGGCTCTTTGCGAGGGTAATATTATTGATGAAAAGTATCTGCCGTCATATCTGAATCGTGAAACGCATCCTAATGATGATTTTTATCACATTCCAAAAAATTTAACCCTTGTAGAGACTGAAAGAGAGATCATTAGGCTTACACTTTTAGAAACTACTGGAAATAAAACTCATGCTGCAAAACTACTTGGCATAGGCCTAAGAACCTTACAAAGAAAGGCTAAGGAACTTAATCTATAATTTTCATATCATATATCTTAAAGGAAGTATCGAATCAATACTAAAATAAAAAGTATTTGATAAGTAAAAAAGAAAAAACTTGCAGGTACCATGGTTATCATTCTAGGCTTTGTTGAACCAAGATACCCATCCATTCCTGTTGGTCCTTTTTGGGGGTAATCCAAAGATTCAGCATTATCAAAACTTTCAAGTTTATGAATATCTGGGTTATAAAAATGCTGCTCATCCGTTATAATTGAGAAGCATTGACAATTTATCTTTCTTTCAATTGAGCGCGCTTGAAAATAACGAAGTTTAATCTTAAGCTGTGACTTCATAGCAATTATTGCCCAACGTGTTGTAAGCACCATACCACAGATTAAAAGAATCTGAAGTCCACCGAGCGTGATAACAGAATGGCTTTTATAATGAGCAGCTATAGATAATACAAATAACCCAGTGACTGAAAATAGGAGGATCACTAAATCTATAATAACGAATAAGTTTTCAGTTTTAGAGAGTCTTCCCTCCATTTTATCTATATTTTTTAGGATATTTAGATAAAGTCTTTCATAATTATAATTACACTTGTTTTCTTCCATTTTAATATCCTTTTTTTATATTTATTTTGTAACAGTAGATTGGTATACTGTATTACCTTTATTATCTCTCGCCTGTATTGTTATTTGCAGATTGTCTTCAGATATAGATATTTGGCCTGACGGTGTAGCTGAATTTGTTGTCCATAGCTGTATAGATGAATCCCATGGAGATTTCTCTTGATTTGTATTTAAGGCATTTCTTCCAGCAACATATGTCGCAGAAAATCCATTTGTAATTATTTGACTGCACGTCAAATCGTTTGAATTTATTGTTCCATCAAAATTAGTATCAACGCAATTGCCATCATTTGCTCCTGTTACATCAAGTACCCATTGATTAAGCTGTTTTGCAGCCATATTTCCCTTTGACTGTAGGAATGATACCTTGGCTGAATCTCTTATGCCAATATATGTTGGGATAGCAATTGCAGCTAGTATTGAGATTATAGTCATTACTACAAAAATTTCAACTAAGGTAAAGCCTTTATTATTTAAAAATTTAGACATTTTATATTATATTACTAAAATCATAATTGATTCAATGTAAATAAAAATTAACAATCATCAAAAGGAGTGATAAAAATTAAATTATCCGTTGACGAAATAGTCATGATTCTTAAAAATCTTGAGATTAATTCTTTGACTCAGATTTTAAAATATACAGATTCAATAAGACAAAAAAACTGTGAGATTGATTATTTTATTGAGCAGTGTTCTAATGAGGTATGCCCAGATTGCAAACAAGTCTGCTGCATAAATAGACACGGGATTGACGGGTATCATGATATTATTTTTAAACTTATCACTGGTATCGTTCCGATAACCGCTGATTTAATGATTAATTATGATGCTCCATGCCAATATCTTTCTGAAAAGGGCTGTATTTTAAAGAGATATGACAGGCCATATAGATGCACTTGGTTTTTTTGTAGTGAGACTCTCAGATATTTTGAATCTGGAAATCAACGAAAATACAGGGATATGACAACAAAAATTGCAGAAATAGGACAATTGAGGATTGTAGTAGAGGAACAGTTAATTTTATCAGTTGTAAAATCTTGACTCTTAAGCGTAAAATAAGGTGGCTTAATTTATATTAATTATTACAGTATTTTAATGGGATAGAGTAATGAAGATCTCTTTGTTAATATTTTTAATTATGACTATTTATTGTACAGAGTCTTATTCTGCTGATATGAGTAAAACCCCTGTAATTAATGTATCAGCTGCAATTTCGCTTGATGATATAATAGACAATCTTGCCTTAAAAAAAATTATATATGTCGGCGAACTTCATGATCAGTATGCTCATCATCTTTTGCAGCTTGAGATAATCAAAGACTTGTATAAAAAAAATACAAGGATTACAATTGGTATGGAGATGTTTGCAAGGGTTTATCAATCTCACATTGATAATTATATTAATGGCAAGATAAGTGAGAGGGAGTTCCTTAAATCTTCAAGATATTTTAAGACTTGGGGGTTTGATTATAATCTTTACCGAGATATAATTCTCTTTGCTAAGGCGAATAATATTCCAATTATTGCCTTAAATATTGAGCGGCAGCTTGTTGAAAAGGTAGCAAAGTCAGGGCTTGTATCTTTAACTGATGATGAAAGGGAAAAAGTTCCAGATGATATTGATCTTAGTGATCAAGAGTATAGTAAAAGACTTAAAGAGATTTTTCTCACTCATAAGAATTTTAAGGATAAGAATTTTGATTATTTTTTTGAGTCTCAAATACTTTGGGATGAATATATGGCAGAATCTATTTATCGTTATTTAAAGGATCACATAGATCGTCAGATTATAGTGATAGCTGGAAATGGACATATTTCATATGGGTCTGGGATTCCAAACAGGGTAAAGAGACGTTATGATATTGATTATTCTATCTTGCTTAATGATGAGTTGGTACAAAGAGATATAGCTGATTATCTTTTATTTCCGCCTGCTGTAAGCCCAATTGAATCGCCAAAACTTATGGCAGTTTTGTCTGAAGAAAATGGTCACGTCAAGATAGATAAGTTTACACCTGAAAGTATTGCTGAAAAGGCAGGTATGAAAAAGGGCGATTATATACTTTCTTTAGATAATACCAATATAAATAATATTGAAGATGTGAAGTTGATTTTATTTTTTTGTAAACCTGGAGATAAGTTAAGGGTTAAAATACAGCGGGATAAAAATCTTAATATAGATATTTTATTAACATTAAAATAATAAAGGAATGAAAAAATGCCTAAATTAATAATCACAGGCGGACGCAGGCTTTCAGGCACAGTTGAAATAAGCGGGGCGAAAAATGCAGTCCTTCCGATAATGACTGCCACAATATTAAGCAGCGGAGTGCATGTATTACATAATATCCCTGACCTTATTGATGTTTCCACAATGTCCAGATTACTTGAGACATTTGGAGCAAAGGTCAATAGAGAAGGAGATAGTCTTATAATTAATACAGAGGCTCTCTCTTATGCAGAGGCACCTTACGAGTTGGTAGCAGCAATGAGGGCTTCTGTGCTTGCGCTTGGTCCTATGCTTACAAGGTATGGAATGGCTAAGATTGCACTTCCTGGGGGATGCAGGATTGGGGCAAGACCTATAAATCTGCACCTGCTTGCACTTGAAAAGATGGGAGCAAAGATTTCGCTGCAGGAGGGATATGTTGTTGCTAAGGCAGATAAACTAAAAGGCACGGATATTTTCTTTGAAACACCGACAGTGACTGGTACGGAAAATATCATGATGGCTGCAGTATTTGCTGAAGGGATCACAAGATTAAATAATTCCGCTATGGAGCCAGAGGTAAAAGACCTTGCAGATGCCTTAAATACTATGGGTGCCAAGATAAAAGGCGGCGGAGAGGGTTTGATTGAGATAGAAGGGGTTGCAAGGCTTAATCCGTTAAATTATAGAGTTATTCCAGACAGGATTGAGACTGGCACTTTTATATCTATAGCAGGGGCTACAAATAGTGATATTCTTATTAAAAAATGTGAAATTCGTCATCTTGATGCTGTGATTGATAAAATGAAAGAGGTAGGATTGACCTTTAAAGTTGAGACAGATGGGTTGAGGGTGATTGGCCCAGAACGTTTGAAATCCGCTAATATAAAGACCCTTCCTTATCCGGGTTTTCCAACTGATATGCAGGCGCAGTTTATGGTCTTGATGGCCTTAGCCGATGGTATCAGTATAATAAAAGAGACTATCTTTGAAAATCGTTTTATGCATGTTCCAGAACTCCAGAGGATGGGCGCGTGTATTGATACAGATATTAATACAGCTACTGTTAAGGGCATAAATAAACTTACTGGAGTGCCTGTTGTAGCTACTGATATTCGGGCAAGCGCCTCGCTAATAGTAGCAGGGCTCGCAGCAGAAGGCACAACTATCATTGATAAGATCTTTCATATTGACAGAGGATATGATAAGATTGAAAATAAGATTTCTATGCTTGGCGGGGATATAAAAAGGGATATGGAGAGTAATTAAAATAGATTTTTATGAAACAAACAAATAAAACTATTCTATATTTAATTATTTTGGCATTTGTCTGCTGGGGGAGATTATTATATCTTGAAGGATTTTGGGGAGACGATTGGGGATGGGTATGGCATTATTTTGCAAGTGATTCCTATAGTGAGTTTATCTACCCTTATCAAAGCCTTGGGCACAGTTTTGAGGGTAATATAATGTATCTGTTTTTTAGTCTTTTTAAGTATTTTAAGGCAGATACAACATTGATATTTAATATTATAAGATTTATATTTTTTACATTAAATGGTATCTTAATATATTCAATATTTAAAAATCTTATGCGTACTAAGACCATTCTTTCTGAAATCATTGGTGCAGTCTATATGGTTTCGCCTTTAGTAAATATGTTATGGACAGTTCAAATCGCAAGGACAATCTTTCTATTTGCCTTTCTTTTGTCTATTTTATTAACTATAAAGTGTTTTAAACAAGAAAGGATTAATTATTTTTACTATATAAGCTCAATAATTTTATCTTTTTTTGCTATGGTGGGGCTTGAGAGCTTTGTATTTGTTGAGGCATTCAGACCATTTATTATTTATTATGTCTTTGGAAGCAGAAGTTGCTGCATCAATCCAGTTTCAACGGCTGAAAAAGTTACAATGAGTCCTAAAAAAGCTGCCTTGAAGTATTCCTCTATTTATATATTAATTGGGATTGGAATTTTGCTTTATACAATGATAAGACCGCCATTTGGTCCGTCAGCTAATATATATCATCCAAAAGGGATGTTCACTATATCTGGGTTACTGTTAATTTTTCATAGATATAATCATTCCATTTATGCTTTATTTTACGGTATGTACAAGGAAAATATTTGGATGACTGTGTTAGAAGGAGATTTGCTGTTATATATGTCATCATTTTTTGGCGCAATATTTACTATTTTAAAGATATTTAATTCAAATGATAAGAATAAAGAGGATGAAGAGATATTAAAAGAGACAAGGTTAATAATGATATTTGGTGTGCTATTTATAATTGCTGCGATATTTCCTTATGCTGCAACACGGTATCCGATTGCCAATGGTGAAAATAGCAGATTAGCCTTACAAGCAAACGTGGGGATGGCTATTTTTATATCATCATCAATTTTCTTTTTATATCATAAAAAGATTATTAACTACAGGTTATTTCAAGTATTTTTAGGGATTATAATATTATTTGGAGTAGGGATTTGTAATGATGTTGTTAAAAAGTATGATAATGATTGGCAGCAGCAGAGGGCTTTTTGGTGGCAGTTTGTATGGCGTGTGCCAGATTTGAAAGAAGGGACAGTTTTAGTAATAGATAATGTAAGAAATGAAATATTTACTAATGGGTATAATTTTTGGTTTGATTATGAACTCGCTGGACCATTAAATATTTTATATGCTACTTCAAAGGGTAAAGGTGGAATTGCTGCATATGGAACAATGTGTGATACAATTCTAAAATATAGTGTAAAAGAGACTGTTGTTTCAAAATCTCTTTTTGAAGATAAAGACCCTTCTAAAGGTATAACCAAGTTGAATTTTATAAATGATGTGATACATTATTATCCAAAACAAATTGTTGTGGCTTCATTTCGTAATGGAGTTCTTGCCTTAAACGGAGAGATAGACTTTTCAAATATCCCAAAACAGATAAACCTTAATCCATTTATTATCAATTCATCTCTTGACAATTTATTAATAAATACTACAAGACAGTTTCCTTTTAGATGGATAATGGGCAGTGAACCCAAAGATATAGCAAAAAATATTCTTTTATTTAACTTAAATAGATACGTACTTGATAGAAATATGGTGATGAAAGATTGGGGGTATTATTATCAAAATGCTAGGGTTTTATTACTAAAGAAAGATTTTAATGGTGTAGTAAAACTTTATAAGGAAGCATATTTTCTTAAATATTATATAGATACCCCTAATATTGCTGAGATGTTCACTCCATTTATACAGGCTGCATATTTAACTGGGGATTATTCACTTGGGAGAAAGCTGCTATTAGATTTTGTACTTTATGAAAATGGTAATCTAAACTTAGCCTTAAAGATGGAAAAGGATATGTCAATGCTAGGTGAATATACTGAAAGTGTTAAGATGTTAGATCAAGATATTAAAAGGATATTACGTAATTAGCATGAGGTAAAATAAAATAGAAAGATGCTCCATAACGTTCAGGAGCTAAGGGAAGTTTCGTTGAATTAAGAAACATTCATAGTGTAAGACGAATATCCATAGATGGTTTTTCCATAAATAAATCAGCCTTAGTAATAACTGACAATATCCATTTTGTAGTTTTATTATCAATCTTAGGTATCCATTCAGAAAACAAGTTTATTTCTACTTGCCTTCTTTCATTAAGAAAATCTGGATTGATTATTTTCCCATTGTTAGAAGAAGTGAAAATATTTGATTTATTTGCTTCAACAGTCTCGTGATAACCGTAAGAAACTATATTAATAGTAATATAACAGTCAATGTTATTTCAATTTTTATTATTAGTTTACAGTTGAAACAGAGTTCATACTCTGGTATAATATTAATCTATGAATAGTAATGAAAAGAGACTGCCTGATTGGGTTTTTGGATTAGCGCTTACTGTGCTTTTTATTGCAGCTCAATTATTTGAGTGGTATCCGCTTGACAGGCTTGAACTCAAGTTTTATGACCTTAGAAATGCCTTTAGAACCACCCTTTCTGCCTCCAATATTGTTATAATCAATATTGATCAAAAAAGTATCAATGAATACGGACAATTACCGTGGTCAAGAGGACTTTATGCTAAGTTAATTGATACCATTGAACAAAATAAACCTAAGTTAATTGGATTATGCCAGTTGTTCACATCTGCTGAAAACAATGTTGCCCTTTCAGAGATTCGTTTTATTATAGATCAGTTAGCCCATAAAGGCGACAGTGGTGGTGCATTAAAACTTCTCAAAGACACAGAGCAGAGGCTTAATGGGGATGAGAGGTTTAGTACTTCCATAGAAACTTCAGGCAGGATTGTGATGCCGATTTTTTTCTTAACGGGTAAATCAGACGTTTCAGGGGTCAGCGCTGAACTGCCTGATTATTTATTAGATAATGCAATAGAACCTATCCCGCCATCTCCAATAATTCCAATTAGTGCGAAGGATATTTTAATGCCGTATTCTAAATTTGCATCAAGGACAATTGGTCTTGGGGCGATAAATGTAACATATGATTCAGATGGTGCAGTGAGAAGGGTGCCGCTTCTGATAGCATATAAAGACGCTCTTTATCCATCATTTACCTTGCAGCTTGCTCTTATGTATCTTGATTTTGATTTGAGTGAATTAAATATTGATTCTTATATATCCTATGACCAGCATGTAATACCCGTGACTAGTGGTTACAATATGCTTATAAGCGGAGATAGCGGTTTATTTGCAGTTCCGAAGTTTTCCTTCATAGATGTTATGGAAGGCAGGACACCTACAGGAGTTTTTAAAGATAAGTTAGTGTTGATAGGTTTTTCAAAGGAAATCGCTGATAAAGTAAGTTCTAATGATAATATTTCAACAGAGCTAACTGCGTTGATTATTAATAATATAATCAATACTGAGCATATTTATAGACCGCAGTGGTTGGTTTATATTGAATTGACAGGGTTATTGGTGGTGGGGATATTTTTGTGTTTTGGACTTTTTAACGTTACCAGTTCTGTTATAATAACGATATTTTTGGTTTTATATAATATAGCATCAATTATTATCTTTCATAAGTATGGTTATTGGCTTAAGGTGATTTATCCGGATATGTTATTGGTGACAGGGTTATTTGTGACATTGATCTTCCGTTATATTACTGAAAGGTCAAAAAGTTCAGTGCTTGAGGCTGACAGCGATCAGATTAATAAGATGTTAGGAGATTCATTTAAGCGGATGGGTTTATTGGAAATGGCATTTGACAGCTATAAAAAATGCGGCTTGAATGATAATATGATTAAAGAACAGATATACCAATTAGGGCTGGAATATGAGAAAAAGTCAATGATTGGAAAGGCAATTTTAATGTATGAACATTTAATTAAAGGCGGAACATATAAGGATGTGCAAAATAAGATAAATACTCTAAGTGCTGACAGTGAGACAGCTAAGATTGGGGTAGAGGATAAAAAAACATCGCCTATTATTTTAAATAAAGATACAGCAGGACCAATGCTTGGGCGTTATTTGGTGTTAAAAGAGCTTGGAAATGGCGCAATGGGAACTGTATATATGGGTAAGGATACATTGATAAACCGTTATGTTGCTCTTAAAACACTAAAATACAGCAATGTTTCGCAGGATATAATAGAAGAGACAAAGGCAAGATTTTTTCGTGAGGCAGAGGCAGCAGGCAGGCTGACGCATCCTAATATTGTAACAATTTATGATGTTGGCGAGGATAATGATACTGCTTACATTGCTATGGAGCTTTTAAATGGTACAAATCTGAGCGTATATTGCGACCCGTCAAGTGTATTAAAACCGCAAAAGGTAATAAAAATAATTGCCCACATTGCATATGCCCTTCATTATGCCCATAAAAATGGTGTTGTACATAGAGACATAAAACCTGCTAACATAATGCTATTAACTAATGGGGAGGTAAAGGTGACGGATTTTGGAATAGCAAGGGTAATGCTTTCATCAAGGACACAGACAGGAGTGATACTGGGAACGCCAAGTTATATGTCTCCTGAGCAGATATTAGGTAAGAAATTAGATGGGAGAACAGATTTATTTTCACTTGGAGTGGTATTTTATGAGATGTTGACAGGTAAAAAACCTTTTTCAGGTGACAGTATTACACAACTTATGTATAATATAGCAAATACTCAAGTTTCTGGTATTTTGGAAGGAAATATAATTGTGCCAGATTGTTTTAAGGAAATAATATTAAAATTACTAGAAAAAACGGTGGATTTGAGATACCAAGATGCAAAGAGTTTATTAAGTGATCTTACAACATGTATAAAGTCTATGAGCTGATATGATAATAAAGGTTGGGGCTAAGACAGATATTGGCAGAAAGAGAAAAGAAAATGAGGATAAATTTTCTGTTGATACTGAATTAGGGCTGTTTGCTGTAGCAGATGGAGTAGGCGGAGCTGCGTTTGGCGAGATTGCAAGCTCAATGGGAATAGAGATAATTACTGATTATATCAGAAACTCGAAGTCTCAAAAGACCCCTATGATTGGTAAGTTTCAACATGAATTTTCTGAAGCGACAAATCGTTTAAATGCTGCTGTGATGCTTTCAAATAAGGCTATTTATGAGGCTGCAAGTTCTAATCCGTTGTGGCAGGGTATGAGTACTACTATAGCATCTGTGTTATTAGAAAATAACCGCTTAAGTTTGGTTCATGCAGGCGACAGCAGGATTTACTTATTAAGGGCAGGATTGATTGAGCAGTTAACTGATGATCATACGCTTGCGTATGAACAGGTGAAAAAGGGCTTGATGTCAAATGAAGAGGCAAGCGATTTGAAATTAACCAATGTGATTACAAGGGCGCTTGGGATTGCTCCAGAGATAGAGACATCAATTGATGAGATGACGGTGCTTGATGGAGATATACTTTTATTGTGTACAGACGGGTTAAATACGCTTTTAACTGATAATGAAATAGCAGAGACTATAATGACCTCAAGCGGTCCAATGGAAGCCTGTAATAGTCTTATAGATAAAGCAAATGCCAAAGGCGGACATGATAATATTACTATAATAATTGCATATATAAATGAAAAGAAGAGATTCCCTTTTTTACATAAGTTATTTAAGATGTTTAGACTGGGGGTTTAAAAATCTTCTTAAATGATATATTAATAATTAGGAGGACGTGATGGCTAAGCTATTACTCAAGTTTAAAGGAGCCATATTAAAGGAATTACCTTTAGATAAAGATACGTTTACAATTGGACGAAAACCAAATAATGATATTCAGATTGATAATCTTGCTGTATCGTCATTTCATGCGAAGGTATTTAAAGATGGGGATTATTTTTATCTTGAGGATCAAAATAGTCTAAACGGCACATTTGTAAATGGCAAGAAGATTTCAAAATTACAGCTGCAAAATGGCGATAATGCAATAATAGGAAAGCATACCTTAACTTTTGTAGCTGATGAATCTACTGGAGTGGAGTCACCCCCTTCGCAAAGGTTTTCTATGGATGAAACGCTTGTCTTAGACCCAAAATTACAGCAGGAGATATTATCGCAGCAAAGTAAAGAAACAGCTCCGACTACAGTTAAAAAAGACGCATTGGGCGGGTTTAGAATAATAGAAGGCTCTACTGACAGTCAAGATTATTTATGTAAAGACAGAATATCAACAATTGGAAAGGATAATAGCGCATTAATTAGATTAAAAGGCATGTTTAAGTCAAAGATAGCAGCTTTAATAAATAGAAGACAGGAGGGATATTTCATTAGTCCTTCAGGTGGAGGTAAGCCAATCAAGGTAAATAACAAGGATGTGTTTGAACGGCATGAATTAAAAGACGGCGATGTTGTAGAGGTTGAAGGCGTGAGGATGCAATTTTATGTAAAGGAGTGATGATTGTGATTAATAATTCTTTAATAAGTTGATATTAAAATATTTGTTTATGTATGTTTTAGAATTAAATTTAATTGTGGAAAAGGGGAGTAGTTGTAACTATTAAAA
>JADFXP010000011.1:4722-16345 GCA_015233465.1 Candidatus Magnetominusculus dajiuhuensis | reverse complement strand
CAATTTTATGTAAAGGAGTGATGATTGTGATTAATAATTCTTTAATAAGTTGATATTAAAATATTTGTTTATGTATGTTTTAGAATTAAATTTAATTGTGGAAAAGGGGAGTAGTTGTAACTATTAAAGGACCTTAAAGCAGGTATCAATAATGAAAAAAAGCCTATCCTTAATTATTCTTTTCTTAATAGTTTTTTCTATATCCTCATTTGCTGATTCAATTTATAAAGACCCTGTAACAGGCATGGAGTTTGTTTTTGTTAAAGGCGGATGTTATCAGATGGGAGATACCTTTGGTGATAGTAAAAAATATCATCTTATTGAGACTCCGCATGTAGTATGTGTAGATGATTTTTATATGGGCAAATATGAAGTAACGCAGGGACAGTGGAAGAAGATAATGGGAAGAAATAATTCTTACTTTACTGATTGTGGTGATAATTGTCCAGCAGAAAGGTTGAGCTGGGAAGATTCTCAGGAATTTATTAAAAAATTAAATAGTAAATCAGATGGGAAATTTCGTCTGCCAACTGAGGCTGAATGGGAGTATGCCTGTAGAGAAGGCGGAAAGAAGGTAAGATTTGGAAATGGGAAAAATATATTAAGCGAAAAAGATGTCAATATTGATCCAAACAGAGAAAAAACTTTACCAGTTGGAAGTTTTAGACCAAATGCGCTTGGGTTATATGATATGAGCGGTAATGTTGATGAATGGGTAGAGGATTGGTATGATGAGAAGGCTTATTCAAATCATTTACGAGTTAATCCGATAAATGATATTGTTGTTAAATCTATTGAGAGTGAGAGTGGTTATGTAAAGCGCGGCGGTAGCTGGGGCAATCCTGACGCTCTTCGCTGCGCGCATCGTGGCAGCGCACCTGCCGATTATGGTACTGGGTTTCGTCTTATTAGGAAACCTTGATTAGGGTATTATTTTTTAGTCGTTGGGGTTAATGTGACTATTGCCTTATAATATTTTTCATCTCTTAAAACAAACAAAGTAATCTTATCGCCTGGTTTTTTATTAAAAGTAGCAACTAACAAGTCTGTTGCATCTTTGATAACAGTATCTTCAACTCTTTCAATGATGTCGCCTTTTTTAAGCCCATTTTTTGGAGCAAGAGAATCAATAGTGAAATCCGCAATAACAACTCCAGGCATATCCTGCCATTCTTGTTTAGGTTCTTCAGCTTTAGGTTCAGGAATCTTGGGGGTATTTTTACCAGCAGGGGTTTTAGCCGCGGCTATAGGTTTTGGTTTATTTGTCTCAGGGTTTTCAAAGCGAATTGGAGGAGAATAAACTAAGACGGGGGGACGTTTGATAACTCTGATGCCGATTGTAGCATCTCTAAGCGTTGAGACAAGATTTGCAGCCCATTCACGACGAAAACTTGCTTTTTCATGATCCATTTTAGCTACTACTGCCCTTACATTCCAAGCATGAACTCCAGTGTCAGTTTCAACGAGTCTAATATTAAAATAATCATTAGAAGTAGTTCCAATGACAACTCCGACAGCACCTAAAAGTCTGCCTATTTTAAGGGCAATTTTATCATCAATCTTAGAGGGATCAACATTTTGTTCTTCTAACACCTTTTCAACCTGCAGGCGTTCAACCATATCAAATCTTTTCAGAGACCCAAAAAATAGGGTAAATTCCTCTGCATATTTCCAACCGAGAATATCAATAGGACCTTTTTTAGCGCCTCCGCCAGAGGATTGAGCGCCTCCTCCTCCGCCGCCGCCAGTTGGAGGAGTAGTTGCAAAAGGCAGCACTGCAATCTTTCCTTCTGTCATTTTAGATAGGATATGTTCATTTTTATAGGATTCTATATCAGGCACAGCCGGCATTACTGTATTATGCTGTTCAACGGAACTGCAGCCAATAAATAATAAAAGAATAAACGAAATATATATTATTAAATAAGACCTTTTCATTTAACCTCCAATAATATTTCCAAACTTATATAAATATTATAACAAAAATAATCAATAAGTTGACATAATTTAAGTTTATTTAATATTATATAACGAATAAAATTGTTTATTTAAATATTAATATAAGGAGATTATGAAATAATGCGTAGACCATTTATATCTGCAAATTGGAAGATGTATAAAACTATCAAGCAGACTGCTGAGTTTTTCAAGGAATTTTTACCTTTAGTGAAAGACGTTAAGGATGTAGATATTGTAATAGCCCCTCCAGCTCTCTCAATACCAAAGGCAGTAGAGTTGACAAAAGGCAGTAATGTAGAAATATCCGCTCAAAATCTTTATTTTGAAAAGGAAGGCGCTTTTACTGGCGAGATTTCTGCAGATATGATACTTGAAGCAGGGTGTCCTTATACAATAGTTGGACATTCAGAGAGAAGGCAGTATTTTAATGAATCAGATGAATTCTTAAATAAAAAGACAAAGGCAGCATTAGCTGCAGGGCTAAAGGTTATATTCTGCATAGGCGAGACTCTGTCTGAAAGAGAAGGCGGAAAGATAGAAGAGGTCTTAGGAAGGCAGTTAACTGAGGGATTAAAGGATATATCCGCTGATAAACTGGTAATAGCATATGAACCAGTATGGGCAATAGGCACAGGCGTAACTGCTTCCCCAGAACAGGCACAAGATGCCCACGCATTTGTAAGGGGCAAGTTAAAGGCATTATATGGGGTAAAGGCAGATGATTTAAGGATATTATATGGCGGCAGCGTAAAGCCAAATAACGTCAAGGAATTGATGTCTAAACCAGATGTGGACGGTGCATTAGTCGGCGGGGCAAGCCTCAAAGCTGACAGCTTTTCACAGATTGTGAAGTTTAAATAGGGAAAACATGGGAACATTTCTATTAATATTACATGTTTTAGTATGCTTGGTATTAATCTTTGTAGTGTTGATACAAAGCGGTAAGGGCGCAGAACTTGGAGCAGCATTTGGAGGTTCAAGCCAAACGCTCTTTGGAAGCAGAGGGGTTGCTACATTTTTGAGCAAGCTGACGACAACTGTAGCTGTAATTTTTATGTTGACATCGTTATTTTTGGGTGTATTTGGGGTAAGACAGCATTCTGTAGTCAAGGCTCCGATAGCCCATGAGTCTCCTATAACAAAGACTATGGATAAAGATGCGGCGTTACCTGATCAAGGATCTCCGATACAAAAAGAGGCGCAGCCTTCAATTCCGCCAGTTCAACAAGCGATACCGCAGCAGCCTGCTGCAAAATAAATAAATCCATATCCCCCTTCAGATAGAGGAGGGGGATATATTAAAGATGGTTTAAAGATTGATAATTATATTTATTTTATGGTAAAATTATAGAGGGATATAGGTATGTATAATAAGAAATTTGATACAAAAGCATTAATGAATTTTAAAGATGATGTTTCTTTGGCAGAATATCAATCTGGCATTGAATCATCAAATACCAGTAATTTGAATAAGGTATTGCAATATGTTACATCATTATATAAAGATAAGAAACTTAATGATGAGCAATTTTCAGCGGCATTAACATATGCTTGTTCTTTATTTGTTGAGAATGAAGTTAATTTAAGGGTAGATAAATTTTTATCTAAGGCATTTAAAAATATGCCCTTGTATTTTAAACTGTTATGACTCAAAATGAGATAGCAAAAAAAGATAGTCTTGATAAAGATGTATTACCAAAAGAGTCTGAACCAAAAACTAATGATGATTCGCTCATTGATCAAATACCTCATGAGATTCAAGATCAGATACCTCCAGAGATAAAGAGATTAATTGTAAGTACGGGGAGTTTTCATGGACAAGTGGATTCACCTATTACTAAGAAAATTAATGAAGAACATATAACAAAAATAATTGAACTCAGTGGAAAAGAAATTGATAATAATGAAAAGGAAAATGAAAGGTATTTCTCAGATGCACAATCGTCACGAAGATATAATTTAACCTATGTTATAATTTTTTGTTTAATGTTTGGTTTTATAACTGTATATTTATGCTCTACTGACACATCATTATATAAAGAAGTAATAAAATCCCTCATCTTATATGGTGGTGGATTTGGTAGTGGTTTTGGCTACAAAATCTATTCTGATAATAAAAATAAACGCCGTTAAACATATTTTATCTGTATTGGTTGTCAAAAAATATCTTCGTTTTAAACGAAATCTTATCTTGAATAACCTTCAAATACCCCGTCTGCTACGCATCCACCCCTTTTTCTAAAATGGGAATTAAAACGGAATTTACTTTTGACAATAACTATAATTACATCTGTAGTTTACAGACCATTTTCCTTCTCGCCTTGATAGCTTCGTAACGAAGTCTTCCCTCTTCAAATATCTTCCTATCTTCATCGCTCTTTAGTTCAAGAGGGCTGACTGGAGTCGGTTTGCCGCTCGCATCAAGGGCTACCATAACGAAAAATCCTGTCAATGCACATGTGACAGCCCCTGTTTTTAGACATTCAACTACAACATCAATAGTAACAAGCATAGAAGATCGAGAGGTATAGATTAAAGTACCAGTGCATGTAATAAGATTTCCAACATAGACTGGGCTATGAAATTCAATCTCATCAACTGCAGCAGTGACTGCGTTTTGGAGGCAGTGTTTTTGAGCGGTGACATATGCGCAGTTATCCATCATCTTCATAATCTCCCCGCCATGGATATTGCCTGCTGGATTTGCTTGCGTTGGCATGGCAACTTGCGCTATAATCGAGCGGGATTTATAGCGCTTTTTTATTGAGATATTATTCATATTCTATAACCACACTTTAAGGGGTTTTTATAACGGGGTCTGAGACCCATGCCCATTAAAAATCCTCGCAAAGTGACTTTTAAAACGGGTCTGAGACCCTCCCCTTGAACTCATTATTAAAAAATTAATAATTTTCTGCTAGTATTTCAAAATAAGCCTGCGGATGAAGACACGCTGGACACGTATTTGGAGCATGATCGCCAGAATGAGTAAACCCGCAGTTTCTGCAGCGCCAAACTGTATTATGTTCACGTTTAAAGACTTTATCTTTTTCTATATTTTCAGCTAAGGCAAGATAACGTTTTTCATGCTGTCTTTCTGCAACAGAGATATTATTAAATGCAAGAGCGACTTCATTAAATCCTTCTTCCTTAGCAATGGCAGCAAAGCCGGGGTAGAGGTTAGTATGTTCTTCATGCTCGCCTTTGGCAGCGGCCTTCAAATTTTCTAAGGTTGAAGCGATGATGCCTGCTGGAAAAGAGGCATTAATCTCAACCTCTCCTCCTTCAAGGAATTTAAAGAAACGTTTGGCATGTTCTTTTTCTTGTTCAGCGGTTTCTGTAAAGATGTCGGCTATTTGTATAAATCCTTCTTTTTTTGCAGCTCCAGAGAAATAAGTATAACGATTTCTTGCCTGAGATTCGCCAGCAAATGCTTTAAGCAAATTTTGTTCTGTCATGGTTCCTTTTATACTTTTCATGGGTTCTCCTTTTTATTTTTATTATATCACATTCAAATTACATATTGAAAATAAACTAAAAATTGCCTATAATATGTTTTTAATAATGGGTTCAAAGGGAGGGTCTTAGACCCGTTTTAAAAATCCCTTTGCGGGAGCGGGAGTTTGAGGGCAGAGCCCTCAAGATAAACAATCTTCCCTTGCGAAGCAAGGGCTGAGCCCTCATTCTTTAAAAAAGGAGAAATGCGATAAGATGAAAAATTTTATTACTAAGATAAAGGAATTTAAACATCTACCTGTAGTAATCTTTTTAGGCGGTTTTATTTTTGATTATATTACATTAAGCAGGATTGATAGTTTATTAGATAATATTGCGATTTTGGCATACCTAATTGTGCTTGGGGGATGTATTGTTATAGTCAATTTCATTGAAAACGGTAGAATTAAAGCGGATTTTATAGTAAAAAAAGTTCACCTTATACATCATATCATTCAATTTGTCTTTGGTGGACTTTTAAGTAATTATGTAATATTTTATATGCAAAGCGCGTCCATGACCAGCGGTTCGATTTTTTTTGTAGTGCTTTTAATTCTTTTTATAGGGAATGAATTTATAGGCAAAAAATTAGCAGGCGCAACATTGCATCTATGTTTTTATTATTTTGTAACATTTTCATATTTCATATTTGCAGTTCCTATTGTCACAAAACACATGAATTATTATACATTTCTTGCAGCAGGGCTATTGAGCGCAGCAATTATTTGGGGATTGACTCATTTATTCTACAAAAAAGGAATTCTTGCAGACATCAAGCAATATATTCGCGTAATGGCAATCGTATTAACAATCCTTGTTACTGTTAATATATTTTATAAGATGAACTGGATACCTCCAGTGCCGCTTTCAATGAAATACTCAGGCATTTATCATGAGATAAGGAATGTTAAGGGGAAATATTTCTTAACTTTTATAAAACCTGATTGGTATTATTTTTGGAGGAGATCGGATAACCCTTATTTATATAAAGATGGAGATAAGGTATATTGTTTTACTTCTATATTTGCTCCAACATCTTTAAGGAAAAAAATATTTCATCACTGGTTATATCTTGACCCTGCAAAAGGTGATTATGTCCCAAAGGAAAAATTAGGATTTAATATAAATGGCGGCAGAGAAGAAGGTTTTAGAGGATTTACATATAAACAAAGTATTCAGCCGGGCAAATGGAAGGTTGAAGTGCGTACTGATGATGGGCAATTGCTTGGAAATGTTACTTTTAACGTAAAAGAAGATACTTCTGAAACAAGAGATGTTAAAACTATTGAGAGATTGTAAAGACTAAAGAATGAGGGTTTCACCCTCAAACTCCCAAAAGGGGACTCGTCCCCTTTACCCCATAATTTTTAGGTAATTTATAATTAACAGTTCTTTCATTAATCTAAATAAAAAAATTAATGGGTTCAAAGGGACGAGTCCCTTTGCAGGATTTTTAAGGGCAGAGCCCTTAAAGAGTCTAATGAGCAGCCACATCTTTACCGTGTGATTTAGTTATCTTTAAGAATGTGATTAAAACAAGCACGCCTAACATCATAATAGATAAAATCATAAATGTCTCGTTGAATGCCAGAGTATTTGATTGGCGTATAAGTTCTCTATACATCATTCCGTCTGGGTTTCCACCGTCAAGCCCCTTTGAACTAAAAAATGATGACAGACGTTCACGATAAATCATATAAGAAGAGTTATAAGGCGTTAGATTATTTACCAGATGAGTTTGATAAAACTGCGCCTTTCTTGCAATCATTGTTGTGCTAAAGGCAATTCCTACGCTTCCGCCCATATTTCTTAGCAGATTATATAGTGATGTTGCTTCGCTCATCTTTTCTCGTGGTATATGAGAGAGCGTAGATAATGTAAGCGGGATAAATACTAAGCCCATACCAAGCCCTAAGGTTATCCTTGGCCAGACAAATGTCCAGAAATCAGCTTCAAGGTTAAATTGTGACATTAAATACGTTGTAAAGGAACAAATAATAATACCTGTGCCAAGCAGCAGCTTTGGATTTATTTTATTTACAAACCGACCTGCAAACTGCATAGAGATTAAAGTTGCAGCGCCTCCAGGGCCTAATACAAGACCTGCGTCAAATGAAGTGTAACCCATCATAGATTCTAAAAATATTGGCAGCAAAACTATGCTTCCAAAGAGATTAAAAAATGTAAAAAACATTATCATATTACCCATTGTGTAGGTTCTGTCTTTAAATAATCGTAAATTAATAATTGGATGCTCATGATAGAGTTCGTTGATTATTAGTAATATAAATGAAACTATGAATACTATTGACAATATCTGAATCTTAGGAGATGATAACCAGTCTTCTTCCTGACCTTTATCAAGGATATATTGTATTGATCCTAATCCAGTTATAAGGAATGTCAGTCCCCAGTAATCAATTGTCATTTTCTGTTTTGTCATATAATGAGGATTTTTAATTATTATTGAATTTAATATTATTGCAATTATACCAATAGGGATATTTATATAGAATATCCAGCGCCAAGACCAGTTATCCGTTATCCATCCCCCAAGGAAAGGTCCTACTATTGGTCCAAACATTGTGCCAAAACCAAATATTGCCATAGCTATTCCGTGTTCAGCAGGAGGGAATGCCTCAAGCAATATTGCTTGACTTAATGGAACGAGTCCGCCGCCTCCAATCCCCTGCAGGATTCGGAAAAATACCAAGCTGTGTAACGACCATGCAGAACCGCAGAGAAAAGAACTTGTAGTAAATATTATTATAGATGTTATAAGATATTTCTTTCTTCCAATTAAACGGCTTAGCCAGCCAGACATAGGAATTACTATGGCATTGGATACAAGATAAGCGGTTATTGTCCAAGTGGACTCATCAATGCCTGCAGATAATGCGCCTCTGATATGATTGAGCGATACATTGACAACAGAGGTGTCTATAATCTCAATCAATGTCGGAAGCATTACGGCTAAAGCTATAAGCCATTTAGTTGATTTAGTTTCTTGCATAGTAAGTAAATTTAGGATTTAGGATTTAAGATTTCTTAGGGCACGATTCATCGTGCCCCTACTTAGTAATTACAGTTGGGACTACAGACATTCCAACTTTCAAAAGATTTTCAGCGCCAGAGCCTTTTTCAAATACTATCTTTATAGGTATTCTTTGCACAACCTTAACAAAGTTGCCTGTTGCATTTTCAGAAGGGAATAGTGAAAATGCTGCCCCTGTTCCACTCATTATACTCTCAACATGACCGATAAAAATCTTTCCGGGATAGGCATCTGCCTTTATTTCAACCCTTTGTCCGGGCTTTATGGCGGTCATCTGATTTTCCTTAAAATTAGCCACAACAAATATTTCATTTAATGGGACGATTGCCATGAGAGCCTGTCCAGTTCTTATATAATTGCCGATCTCAACGTTTTTCTTAGTAATATATCCATCGGCTGGCGCATAAATCTTTGTATATGATAGGTCTATCTTTGCTAAATCAACCACTGCCTTGCTACGATTAATCTTTTCTTTCTGGGTCAAAATGGAATCTTCAAGTTGATTAATAACTGCATTATCTACCTTATTCTGTGAATCAACTTGGTTTATATTACGATCTTGAGAGGTAATTGCGATCTCAGCCTGTCTTTTTATTTCTTCAGCTGATTTTTTCTCAGATAGGGCTGCGTCATAGGCTGTCTTTGCCTTATCGTACATGTCTTTTGGGACAACGCCTTTTTCAAAGAGATTTTTTGCCCTGTTATAATCTATCTCAGCTTGTTTAAGGCGCGTTGTTTGGGTCATCAGATCAGAATCCCTTGCACTTAATAGCGCATTTAGTTCATTCTTACGAGATATTGCTCCTTTATATCCAGCCCCGGATATTTGTATCTTTTTATGCTGCACATCTATAGATGCCTCTATCTCTGAGAGCAGTCTTGTCTCAACCGCCATAGAGGTTTCAGCCTCTTTGAGTTTTTGCTCATAAACTTCAGGGTCTATTTCGACCAATAAATCGCCTGCCTTTACCTGTTGATTGTCAGAGATATGGACGCTTTTTACTTCTCCAGAGACCTTTGGAGAAATCATATGAATTGGTCCTTCTATATAGGCATCATCAGTAGATTTACGATTTTTGCTGTATTGTAAATAGAAAAATCCAATAATAAACCCAACTATAACAATAACGCCAAATATCATAAGGGCGCGGCGTTTTTTATTTCCGTTATTATTTTGTCCGTTATTATCTTTAATATCTTCAGCCATTATATTTTAACCTCTGCATTATTATTTATTATAAGTTGAAACGATATCCATTCCTATAGAATATACAAATCTTGTAAGAGATGTTTTAATCTCATAAACTGAATTCCAGTAATTTGTTTCAGCTTTATTTAGCAGTGTGATAGCGTCTAAGACATCTGTGCTTGTGCCTATGCCTTCTTTAAATCTTAGTTCTTGAATCCTCAGATTTTCCTTTGCTTGATCAACTGTTGTGTTAGACACTTCTAATTTTTGCGCAGCTAGTTTGCGGGCAAGGAATGCCTCTTGTACCTGTAATTTAATATCTTGTAAGGTATTTTCGTTTTTTAATTTAAGTTCTCTGAGTTCTTCATTTATCTTTTGAGATTGATATTTAGTGGAACCTCCTGAAAATAGATTCATTTTGATTCCAATCAAGGCAGTCCAATTATCTTCTCTAGCAACATAATCACTTTGAATACGTTGATAACCTGCGGTGACAAAGATATTAGGATAATAATCTGAATTAGAGGCCAAGAGTTCTTCTTGTTTTGCTTTGATTTTTTCCGACATTGTTTTTAACTCATCCCTTTCGTTTTCAGCAGTTTCCCAAGCCTTTTCAAGGGTAAAATTAATCTCAGGCTCTATAGTTGAATCCTCAATAGATAAATTGTTATTTAACTGTTTAGATAATAATTTATTTAATCTTGAAACAGTCAGGCTGCGGTTATTTTCAGCATTTAAAAGGGTCTGACGGGTATCTGATAAAACTACCTCAACCTTTAGCACATCATTTTTAGTGTTCATTCCTTCTTTATTTAATTCTATTGTGTCTTTTAAATGTGCCTCAAGGTTTTTTACCTGCATTTGTGTAAGAGCTATAATGCGCTCTGCATAAAGAAGGTCGTAATATCCCAAAATGTATGCAAGTGCAATGGTGTTTTTAATAACTTTAATATTTAGAGAATTAGAATTAGCATTATAACGGGCTGCATTTACGGAATGAGTTGTATGTCCAAAATCGTAAACGATTTGATTTAAAGAAACTCCGTATGCGTAATAATCTTGATTCTGCATAGGAAGGTTCATAAAACCTTTACCAAAACCCATGAGTGCAAGATTATATTTACCCTTTGGTTGATAGGCTTGAACCGTATAACTTCCATAGATGTCAAGTTTTGGGTAATACAGGGATTGAGTTTGTGATAATTGTGCAAGCGCAGCATTTTCCTCTATCTGAGAAATCATAATGTCTCTGCTTTGAGATGTAACGATCTCAAGACCTTCTTTAAGAGTCAAAGCAGAGCTAATAGAAGGGAATAACAAAGCGTAAGTAGTAAATATAATTATAGATACTGTTATTACCTTGGGGCTATCAAAATATTTATTCAATTTTTATCCTTAAAATGTAAGCAAGCAATTACTAACATTAGAGTAACAAAAAGTTTTTGCTTTGTCAAGTTTTTTTAGAGGGGTTGTTTTTGAGTTAGATTAAAATCCTTAATAATAGAATATATAGAGCCTTGGGGGGTTAGTTCACTCTTCATTAGTGAGATAGTATTTATTAAATTTGAGCCAAAGGTGAAATTTGTAAATCTCTCAATCTCTGCATGTAAAGATGGAATTTTGTGATTATCTTTTACCCTGCCAATTGTTAGATGCTGGCTGAAATCATGATCTGTCTTCCCTATTTTACTTAATCTATCATTAAGCTCTTTTGAAATTTTATTAAGTATTCCGTTATCCTTAACTCCAATCCATATAACACGCGGATGTCTTGAATTGGGAAAACACCCAATGCCGTTTAACATAATCTCAAATGGCTGTGTCTTTAATACAATATCTTCTAAGGCCTTTTCTATTTGAGGAATCGTTTCAGCAGAGATATTTCCGAGAAATTTTAGGGTAATATGGAGGTTTTCAGGTCTTAC
>JADFXP010000011.1:0-4623 GCA_015233465.1 Candidatus Magnetominusculus dajiuhuensis | reverse complement strand
TTTAACATAATCTCAAATGGCTGTGTCTTTAATACAATATCTTCTAAGGCCTTTTCTATTTGAGGAATCGTTTCAGCAGAGATATTTCCGAGAAATTTTAGGGTAATATGGAGGTTTTCAGGTCTTATCCATTTGATATTTTTAAGCGTTGTCTTTAGATTGCTAATGTCATTAGCAATCTTTGACTTTAAATCATCCGTTAGATTAACTGCTATAAAGGATCGTATCATCAGTGCTTGCACCAATATTGACATTTTGTGTGCCAAAAGTCATGAATAATGGCACATAAAAATATTTGTGTGCCAAATGTTGTACAACAAAATTGTAGTAGTTGTTATGTGATTATATTATCAAGTTCTGTAAAGTGTATTATATCAGGTCGTCTTCCACTACCTTCTATAGAAAATTGAGACCTTACAATAGAGGAAACCACACCTTTCATTTTTTCATATAAATCTAAAATAGCCTTTGCCTTTAGTGTATTTGACCTTGACTGCTCTATAATAGCTGTTAAGAAAAATATTATCCAGTCATCCCAATTATCATTATGTGAAATCTGATTTAATCTATCATAATATATTTCTCTATTAGCCTCAAGATATTCGCTGATATAAAATACTGGAGATTTTAATAATTTTTTTTCATACAAAAAAAGTGGTATCAATATCCTTCCAACCCTGCCATTACCATCTAAAAAAGGATGAATAACCTCAAACTGGGCGTGTACAATAGCTAATTGAACTAATGTATCCAATTCATCACAATGTATATATTTTTCAAGATTATCAAAAGCTTCCATCAATCGCTCAGGTGATGGCGGGATGTATGAGGCATTTTCTATCTTTGTCCCAGGTCTTCCAAGCCAATTTTGAGTCTTTCTGAGTTCTCTTCTTGCCTTAGTCATACCTCTAACACTATCAAGAAGCATTGAATGTATGTCTAAGATAAGATTCAAAGAAATAGGCCGAGTATTCAGACTCTCCACTGCAAAATCTAACGCTTTTCTATAATTTAAAATCTCTAAAATATCATTATGTTTTTTATCGCTTATATCTTTTAATACTTTTGCCTCATATTGGTATACTTCCTCAATAGTTGCAATCGTACCTTCAATCTTTGACGACAACGCCGCCTCTTGTGTAGTTAGTGGATACAATAAGACCAAATGATTTATTATTGCTTGTAAAATACCCTCAAAACGCGCAATCTCATAGTTTGCCTTGCCAATTAGATGAACAAAACTCTCCCAGTTTAATTTCTTTAACGGTAATTCATTTGGAAAATATGGTAACATAATCATTATATTACCATATTATCTGCCCCTAAGACCATCCTTAAATATATACTTATGAATCTGGAGATTGAGTCTTGCCTTAATAGGTGTGCCTATCGCCCCAATTTCTAACATCCATCTAACCAATATCTCAGGCTCTAGGATTGGAGATAGTAATATCTTTGAGCGCCCTTCCAATTTATAATCTCTAATCATATCACGCGTCCAATCAAAATCCCTTTTATCTGATATAACAAATTTGACCTCATCTGTAGGTTTAAGATAATCAATATTTTGCATATCCATTTTTTCCGTTACTCCGCTGCTTGGGGTCTTTATATCCATAATGATAACTGCCTTTTTATTAAGCTCTTTGATGCTGATAGAACCATTTGTTTCTATCAGAACTTCATAATCCAAAGCGATTAATTTATCAATTAGCAGTCGTGAATTATCCTGCATCAAAGGCTCTCCGCCTGTAATTTCAACGAGTCTTATCCCTGATTGAACAGTTTTTTCTATTATCTCAGCAATGGAATAATCCGTACCTTCATCATAGGCATATGTTGTGTCACAATAGGAACACCGTAGGTTGCACCCAGTCAAACGGATAAAAAAACAAGGAAGCCCTGCATAAGAGGATTCGCCTTGAATACTGCTAAAAAATTCACAGATTTTTATTATCATTATAAAGCAACCTCATGAGGGCTCTGCCCTTAAAGAATTACCTCTTTCCCCATTTTAATTTCTCTCTAAGTATTTGAAAATAATCTCTTTCACATGGCAGAAGAATGCGGGTCTTAAACTTAGATTTTTTAATCTCTACCATATCTCTTGGCTGAAGTGCAATTCCTGTTTGGCCGTCAAGTGTTAATAACACATCATCTTGAGGTTTAAACGTTAGTTCTATTGTTTGATCATCATTAATAACTATCGGCCTATTAGTAAGCGTATGAGGACATATCGGAGTGATTACAATGCAGTTAAGGGTTGGATATAATATAGGCCCTCCTGCAGATAAATTATAAGCCGTAGAGCCTGTAGGGGTTGAGATTATCAAACCGTCTGCCTTATAAGTGGTGACATAGGTATGTTCAATGAATGTCTCTATATCAAATATCCTTGTTAGAGAGCCTTTATTGATTACAATGTCATTAAGGGCAATGTGTTCGGCTATGATAGAACCTTCTCTGTAAATATTTGCTGTCAGCATCAGGCGTTCTTCGATATTGCAGACACCATTGATTATCTTTTCAAGTGATGGATAAAGGGAATCCTTGCTTATCTCGGTGATAAAACCAAGTCCTCCGAGATTAACTCCAAGTATAGGGATCTCCTTTGGAGCGGCAACCCTTGCAGCAGATAACATTGTTCCATCTCCACCGAGCACTACCATAATATCTATTAATTCTGCCATCTCTTTACGCTCATAACCGTTTACGCCTATGATTTGAGCAGCCTCTTTTTCTATAAAGAGTTGATATCCAGAGTTCATAGCCCAATTATAGATCTCTTTTAAAATCTTAAGGGCATTAGAATCTTTAGTTTTAACAATTATTCCAATCTTCTTCATTTATCCCTGCTATAGAAATCCTTCGGGTATCAGCATCAATATAATCAAGGTTAATTTTAATAGAGCATTCAACGTGTCCTTCCAATCTTTCAGCCCATTCAATCACTGCAATGGATTGATTATTTAGGACTTCAAATAATCCAGTTTCTTCTATTGATTGTATATCGGAAAGACGATATAGGTCAATATGATAAAATGGGGTCGCTAAATTATGCTTCACCTTAATGTCTTGCGGGGTTTGCCCGTAAATAGAATGCAGCCCCCAATATTCATTAATAATTGTATAACTTGGGCTTGTAACGTCTCTTTCACTGATATCAAAATGACTAGCAATTCCCTTACAAAGCATAGTCTTGCCAGAGCCTAAATCTCCGTATAGACAAACAACATCACCCTTTTTTAGAAATCGTCCAATAGCCCTGCCGATAGAAAGGGTTTGATCAATAGAATGACTTGTAATAGTAATCATGGTATTAAAGAGATAAATCCGCCTTGTCTGCCGGTAGTTTGCGATGAGTTTCTGTATGAAAAATATTTATCAGATTTGCAGTATGTGCAATCCGTTGATGTCCAGATATTAGAATTATCAATTCCTTCTGAAAGGGCTTGCAGACGATTAGCCTCAGCAAGATTGATATATAAATCTCCATTTTCCTGTTTATAATAATCTCCAGTGCCTGTTGCAAGTCGCACAGCGTCAATGACCTCCTGACCGACCTTATAGCAGCAATATTTAATAGAAGGGCCAATAGCGATGATTAAATCTTTGGGGTCAGAGGAGAATGAGGTTTTAAGGGTAGAGATAGTATTTTTGAGTATAGCAAGAGCAGTCCCGCGCCAGCCGGCATGTACTGCTGCAATTATGGATTTATTTTTGTCATATAATAAAATTGGGACGCAGTCAGCGGTTCGCACGCCGATAAGGGTAGAGGGTTTTTGGGTGATAATTGCATCGCCTTCCTGAGGCGTGAAATTATCGTCAAGGATTATTATTTTATTAGAATGTATTTGGATTGGGAGGAAGCATGAATTAGGCACATTTGTGATACGGCCTGTAAAGTAGGCAGTAACAGGGTATCCGTCAAAGATTTTAGGTTTAAATATGTCATTCATATATTATGTTGGGCTTAATTTATTTGTAGATATGGTTCAATCTCTATTTCTAAAATATACCATAAGTGGTGATGAAAATGTATTTTGTTGTGACAATATAATTCAAAGTTTTATCCTCTCATATAATCGTCGAATTGTTTTGTAAATCCTTTTTCAAATGATTCTATATATTTAAAATAATCTTTTGAGCGGGTGAATCGCTTTTTAATATTTTTTAAATAATTAATGGTTTCAGGCATTTTTATCCCCATCTCTCTCTGTATTTTACATGATTTCAGAAAATATTTAAGTGCTTTGATCGTCATGGGAAGAAGATTTTTGTCATAATAATATGAGCCAATATTATTATAAGATATTGCGATACCCTGTCTGTCGCCTATTTCTTCCTTGATTCTCAGACTTTCTTTATGATTATTCAAGGCCTCATCCAGTTTGCCTTGGGCTTGCAAAACACTGCCAATATGACTATAAGAGGCTGCGATGCCACCTCTGTCGCCTATCTCTTTAAAAATCTTAAGGCCTTCATCATGCTTCTTCAGGGCTTCATCCTACTTGCCTTGGACTTTTAAAACAGAGCCAATATTATTATGAGAGAATGCGATTCCTTCCCTGTTGTCTATCTTTACATACATCTTCAGGGCTTCTTTATGATTCTTAAAAGCTT
>JADFXP010000010.1 GCA_015233465.1 Candidatus Magnetominusculus dajiuhuensis | reverse complement strand
GGCAGACGATCTCACAGATGGCTATATTTTTTGAGGGCAGATTGAATCTGGAACTGACTTTATGATATATTAAGAGGGTGGCTAATGAATGAGCCATTACCCTTGACACAGTTTAATTTACAGACCCGGTTGTTCTTGTCTGAACTTGTCAAGACTTAAAAGAAGAGAGTCCCATACTTTTAACCTTTTTTAGTTTTTTTGAAATTGGTTATTTTTTTACCAGTTATATCTTTTATCCTGTTTGTAAAGGATATGTACATACTTTCCGTTAAATCCCTTCCCTCAGTATCATATTCTTTTTTAAGGACAGACTTTATGTCTGCCCCTGTATTTAACACTTCCTCAATTTTGTCTGAAATGATTGATGCTTTGATTTCATCTGCATGTGCGAATATGTCCTTCAATTTAATATCTTTAATATGAGGTTTAATATTTTCTTTTTCTTTTATTTGTTTCAATAGACGAAGGTCTTCAGGATTTATTATCTCTCTTCCAGCACCCTTGGCTGAATAAACTGCTGACATAAGGATATTTTCCAGTTCCCTATAATTTCCCTTATATTCATGGTCTTTTAACAAGTCGATTGATTCAGGGCTTATTGAAAACTTTAATATCTTTTCACTCATCCCGATTTTATTTAATACCAACTTTAAAGAATAGAGAATTATTTCATTAGCCATAAAACCGCTTTGTTGGGATAGTCTTTCTTTTAGTGTTGGCATGTATATGCAGTATGGATAACCTAACCGATATTTTAAATCTGGAAGAAAGCGGGTTTCATCGTCAATATATTTTTCGTGAATTGCTACGATTACTCTTATATCTAAAAGAATATCTTCTGTGCTTCCAATCCTTCTAATTTTATGTTCTTGTACGAATCTTAATATTTTGGATTGAAAAGTTAAAGTTGTCTTGTCCATCTCATCAAGAAATATTGTACCCTTATCTGCTGATTCTAATAATCCCAATTTAGTTTTTTTTACGCCAGAAGTAGTAGTATCTTCATAACCAAAAAGCTCTTTTTCAATGATATTTTGAGGAATCGCTGCGCAATTAATTGCTTTATAAGGTTTTTTATTTCTTACACTTAATCTATGTATTACAGTTGCAACCGCTTCTTTACTTGTTCCAGTTGCTCCAACTATTAGAACTGGTTTCCCCTCATTGTTAATATGATCAAGTAATTCTTGAACCCATGGTAGTTTATAGTCACTAATTGAAGGCGGGCGAACTTGCTTTCCAGTAGTATCAAACTTTTTATTACTGTCCTTTGGTTGAACCCATGGTAGGTTTAAGTTGCTGATTGAAGTTCTTGCTTGATTTTTTGTGGCATCCCAAATTATGTCACCATCCTTAGTAGTTTTAACTATTTCTAAAATAATGGGCTTAATATTTTTTGATATTTCATGTAAAACCTTAGACATATCAATACTTACCATATCATACAATCCTTCAAGCTGCAATGCGTAATAGGGTATATAAAAATTACTTTTATTACTATTTTTAATATCATCATAATAAATATTCCAAAAAACATCTTTAGCTTGAGGGTTAGCCCTCATGATTGATTCACGTAAAAAGAAACCTATTATGTTACCATCTATTTCTGAATAAAAATTGGGATCAATTCCGTCTAAAATTTCTTTCATTATTTTATCTTTATTATTTTTTAACGGTTTATTCTTTGATAGGATTGAACTTATTTTATTATATAAAAATTGCGTTTGTGATAAATATTCATTTAAATCCATTATTCATGTCCTTTTTTTCATTAAGTTTTATAAATTAAGATTTTCATTAATCATAGTTAATATTTATCTTAATTTATTTTAACATATTAATATCCAAAAAATAAATAATCCTTTATTTTCAATATGTTATTTTTGGCATAAAATTTGTATACAAAACTTGACTGCTTGTACTAAATATTATACAATAATTATTAATAATACAAAAAATAATATCTGTAAAAAGGAGATATTACAAAATGTACAAGGATAAGTCACACGAAACACAGCCTACTGTTTTTGAAGATGCAATCATAGCAGGAGTTCTACTTGCAAAAGGTCATCAAGTAATCCCTCAAATTAATAATAACAAACGTATTAAATTTCAAGTCTCTGGAGATGTAAATATTAGTATCGCTGAAATATATTCTAATACTACTATTGGTTCATTAGATGTTATTAAGGGTATAAAAGCAACACTAGGGATGATATTTAATCTCAAGGCAAGCAGCAACAAGGAAAAAGTTTAATGATAATAATAAAGCAAAAAGATATGGAGAATCTTTCTGACTTCAAAAATGAAAATAGCTTAGACATCTTTACTCAATATGGGATATTTCAGAAGAAAAAAACGTTATGTCCCTTTCATGCGGAACGAACTCCCTCGTTGAGCCTTTATAAAAGTAAAATTACAAATGAATGGAGATTCCATTGCTTTGGTTGTGGTGAAGATGGTGATATTTTTAAATTCATTGGCAAGATTGAGGGGATTTCATTTAAAGATACACTGATATTTCTTGGTATAAAGTCTGGACATGTAACTAAGCCTGATAAGAATATTATTAGAAAGCTTGAGTTAATCAAGAAGTTTAGGGATTGGTGTAATGACTATGAGCGATTCTTACGTAATAAATATAGAAAATGGCATGAAATAAAATCGCAATTTAAAAACATGGAGGAGGTAGAAGTATTTTATAAATTTTACCACTTGGAGAATATCTGGGAATATCAGTTGAATATTCTTTTATTTGGCAGTGAGCAAGAAAAATTCAATCTGTATAAGGAGTTTAAAAGAAATGGAAAATGATTTTAATCTTAAAGAAGCACTATTGGAAATGGATGAAAAATATATAAATAAAGATGAGCCTGAGTCCAGACCTCTCATTGATTCATTACTTAAATGGAATGACATTCTAAAGTTGGATGTCCATATTGAATATATTTTGGAAGGCTTAATTCCCTCATGCAGTATTATCTTATTGTTTGGAAGAGGCGGAATTGGCAAGACATCTTTACTGATGCAGGCTGCAAGGTCTATAGCTGAGGGGTTGCCTATCTGGGGATTAAAGACAATTAAGACTCCCGTATATTATATAGATTTTGAAAATCCGCTTGCAGTGCTTAAAGAGCGGGCAGAAAAAATTGGGCAATCTGATAATTTATTTGTATGGCATATTTGTAATGAAATTCAACCTCCACGTCTTGATAGTAATGATTGGAAGCGTTATAAGGAATTACCCGCAGGACTACTTATTATTGATACTCTAAGGGCTGCTAATCTATCCGATGAAAACGATTCAAGACAGATGGCTTTAATAATGCAAAGATTGAAGGAACTTAGGGAACTTGGATTTACAATCATACTTTTGCATCATACTCCAAAAGGAAATGATAATACTTATAAAGGTAGTACCGTTTTATTAGACCTTGCAGATCACATTCTGGGCATGGAAGAAATTAAAAGTGGAGAAGAACGAGTTGAATTTGATGCTGATAATATCTATAAATTAGGGGTTAGAATTAAGACCAGATACAATCCATTTGAAATATTTTTAAGATTCAATCCTGATATAAAGGGTTTTGAGATTGCACAATCCCCGCAGGATGATGATTTTCATAAAATTTATGATCTTATTATTGGTTTAATAAATGACAAAGGGGAACTACCTATTCAATCAGAGATAATAGCCAAAGCTATAAAAGATTTGAAATTAACAAATAAAAAGGTTAGGTCATTATTAAATTCAGGCGAGGGAAAATATTGGAAATCAAAAAAGATACCTGAAAGAAGAAATTCAAGGGTCTTTGAACCAATACCTGATTGTGGTAATGACATTGACATCCCTGATGTTGATGATACGACTAAACCCATAGAAAAAACCAGTTTGTCAGTTTGTCAACCTATAGGGGGCGACAAACTGCCAAACTCCCCTAAAAATAAAAATCAACGGCTGGAAACCTGTATGAATAAAGGGATTGGCAAGAAAAGAGAGTTTGTAAGTCAATCACTATTTCCAGATATGCCTAAGACAAACTATTTTTAATAATATATCTTTAAGGGAGAATTAATAAATGATTGGAAATATTACCCCGCTTGAAGCGGTACGATTGAGATGTATAGATTGTACAGGTGGAAGTCATAAGGCAGTTAGAGAATGTGAAATTACAGATTGTGATTTATTTCCATATAGAATGAAAAAGGGCAGACCTAAATTGAGAGTGCTTAGGAATTATTGTTTAGACTGCTGTAATGGTCAAAAACAAGAAGCAAAAGAATGTGCTGTAAAGAAGTGTTCTTTATTTGATTATAGATTTGGTAAGAGACCTTTAAAAGATGTTTCTACACAAAAAACCATGCCCGCTGAGGCAGTTTTAGAGACAAACTCAAATAACATGACTAAATGTATAAATTGGGATATTAATTTATAAAGTGAATAGATAATTATTTAAACAGACAATATGAACATAGAAAATATAAAATTTAAACTTGATCCTGAAGATTATAAGTCAATAGCTAACGAGTTAATGTGCTTAATAAAACCTTTATTGCATGGGAAGTCTAAGGCAGATGATGAGATATTTGATGTCAATGGGCTTGCTGAATATTTAAAGGTATCAAACAAATTGGTTTATGAGCGGACTCATCTTAAAGAAATTCCATACATTAAAAAGGGCGGGAAACTCATGTTCAGGAAATCGGCAGTAGATAAATGGCTTGATTTAGATAATGTTCCAGCGGTTGATACAACTATAAATAACTTAAAGGCTATAAAAAGATAGGGAGACCTGCTGATTGCTAATCTGTTATCTATAATATTTTATCCAGTATCCATGCACCTTTCAAGCCTATTGTATAGTAAATTGTATACTAAAAAATAATTTGACAAAACGAACATAGTTCAGATATTATATAAATATGAACGATTGGAAACCAGAAGATATACGAAGATTTAGAAAGCACTTAAACCTTTCATTAAATAGTTTTGGTGATTTGATAGGCGTAACTCAAAGATATGTAATATATCTTGAAAAGGGGGTGAGAAATCCAAGTAAAACACTAAAGATACTGCTTCGCAGGATTGAAAGGGAAGTTAAAGAGAAAGGAGAATTGAAGAATGACTAAGGGTATTTACAAACGTGGCAATGTTTATTGGATACGATATTCTGGTCTTGATGGAAAGACAGTATATGAATCCTCTGGAAGTCCAAAGTTCAGAGAGGCTGAGGCATTGCTAATTAACCGCAGGCAATCTATTAAAGAGGGTAAACAGCCAGAGATAAAAAAGATAGCTAACCATACATTTAGGGAGTTATCCGTTCAATATCTTATATGGGCTGAGAGACAAAGGTCTTTTAGAAGTAAGAAAGGATTTGTCCTGCAGCTTGTAGAATTATATGGCAATCTCCCATTGAGGAGATTCAGCACAATGTTACTGGAGCAATTGCAAACGGACAAGACCAGAAATGGCAATAAACCCGCAACTGTAAACAGACATATAGCCACAATTAAACACATGTTCAGGAAGGCGGTTGAATGGGACATGGTTGAAGAAGATACTCTAAAGAAAATCAGTCGTGTCAAACTTCTTGAGGAAAATAATAGAAGATTGCGGTATCTTTCCCAAGTTGAATGTCAATCTCTTATTAACGCCTGTGATACCCATTTAAAGCCAATAATAATTACTGCTCTCAATTCAGGCATGAGGAAAGGTGAAATATTATCTCTTAAATGGGATAATGTTGATCTCCAGCATGGGTTTATATTATTAGATATTACTAAAAATGGGGAGAGGCGGGAGATACCAATTAATAATACATTAAATGAGATATTTAGAGGGATTACCCGCAGATTAGATGTTCCTTATGTCTTTTTTGACAGTAAGACTGGAAAGCCATATTTGGAAGTTAAACGGTCATTTAATACAGCTTGCAAGAAAGCTAAGATAATGGATTTCCATTTTCATGATTTGAGGCATACCTTCGCAAGCCAGCTTGTCATGGCTGGAATTGACATAACTACTATTAAAGAGTTACTTGGACACAAGACTTTAACTATGACCCTTAGATACGCACATCTTGCCCCAAGTCATAAGGTAAAGGCAGTAGACATTTTAGACAATTGCTTAACAAGTAAAATGAACTATACAAAAACTATACAATTTGGTGAGGGATTGAAATGATTGGTCTGCCAAAACCCGCATGGATACTAAAGCCGAGGAGCGGATTTGAACCGCCGACCTGCTGATTACGAATCAGCTGCACTACCAACTGTGCTACCTCGGCATATGCTGATATTACAAGGGTTTCAAGCACTTTGTCAATTCCTAATTTTCCAAATTGTTACACTTGTCTAAAATGTCAATTCCTCCCACTTAATCTCTCATACAAAGTTTCAGTCATTGATGTTAATGGAAGAAAAATTTTCACCTGTTTGAAAGCTGCTTGCTATAAAAGGTTTGGGTTTATTCTGAGTATAAGAGGCAGCGGTAATAATGACACATTTGATTATATTGAGGTATTTTATAATAGAAAGAACAGACTCAACAATCAATTATATCAGTCCTATTGACTTTGAAAAGAGATTAAAGGCAGCTTAGAGCAGTGTACTATTAATCTGAATAAAATCAAAAGTTTAAACTAAGAAAGCTGGTAAGAATGCTAAAAATAGTGGTAAAGTATAAATAAGAGGTAATATATGATAAGCGCAAGAATTATAGGTTTAACTGAATCTTATAAAGCTGGTAAAGTTATCTTCAAGGAAGGGACCTTTGGAGAGGGTACTTATGTCGTAATTGAAGGACAGATTGAGATTTCAAAGATGGTTAATAATGACAAAATAATCATCGCTAAACTTGGCAAGGGTGATATTTTTGGAGAGATGAGTTATCTTGATAGAGGTCCCAGGTCTGCACATGTGATGGCTATAACAGATGTAACGGTTGGTTTATTGAATAAAGACCTGCTCGAAGAAGAGATTAATAAAACAGCTGAATATTTTATGGTAATTATCAAAGCAATAGTAAAACGTTTAAGAAATACTACATTAGAACTTGTTTCGTTGAAAGAGCAATGTGCAAGAAATATTAAAAAGAACTGACACAAGCTTTACACATTAACTCCAAGTCAACGCAGCATAGAAAAATAATCAGAGGATAAAAATGATAGTATGCAGTGACTGTAAAACAGATGAGTTTAAGGAAATTGGGATACAACAGCACGGGAAGGTTATGTTTGCTCATTTAACATTTACTTGCAATAAATGTGGTAAACAATATAATGATAGCAGCCCATATGTTGATAATAAAAGTATGCAAAATATACGAAGAAGATTAATGAAAAAGTTTCAAGTAGAAGGAAAACAAAGTATAGATTTTATTCTTAGATTAAAGATTGAAGATATGATAACTGCTATTAAGGAAGAGGTCGCGGCTCAGGCTGTAAGATTATAGATTTTTACCTTTTTGGTTTTCTTGATATGTTATTATTGAGTGGATAAAATTTTTTAATTTGATAATAAAAAATACCCACATGCAGATTAAACATATTAAGCAAAACTTAATATTTTTTAAAGGAAAGTCCCTTACATTTAGACTTGCCCTTTGGTTTATATTTATATCCTTGATTCCTCTGATTATTCTTGGATTTTCTTTTTTTTCTGTTGCGCAAGATTCACTTTTAAGGCATATTTACTCAGAACTAAATACTATTTCTAATCTCAAAAAACATCAAATTGAGACTTATGCCATAGAACGTAAAAATGATATAGAGGTTTTGGCTCATTCTTTACTCCTCCAACAAGCAATCAATAGTTTCTCACAAGTTTTTAATAAAGATGGGGTCAACTCGCCTAAATATCATGCTATAGAACAAAAATTTAAGCCGTTTTTTGAGCGCCATCTAAATAACTTTGAAAAATATGACGCTGTTCTTATAAGCCCAAGTGGTGATGTTATTTACAGTATGTTAAGTAATAAAGAGCTTGGAACTAATCTAATAAGTGGACAATTTAAGGATTCTATACTCTCTGAGGTCTATAAAAAGTCTATAGAAAATCCTAATATGATAGTGCAGTCCGAAATTGGATTCTTTCAGCCGACAAATAGAATTGAAATGCTTATAACTGCCACTGTTATGGATAAATCTACACCTATTGGAGTACTTGCCATAGTACTTGATGTAAATGAATTTCTTTTAAAGTCAAGTGATTTTAATAGCTTAGGAAAAACTGGCGAGGTTATACTTGTTGAAAAAATAGATAATAGGGCTATAATCGTTTCACCGCTAAGGTTTGATCCTTATGATACGTATAAAAGAAATATTATAATAGGGTCTCAAGATGCTATACCCTTGCAAAAAGCAGTGAGTGGTGAACATGGATATGGACAATTCATTGATTATAGAGGTAAAGATGTCCTTGCAGTTTGGAATCATCTCAAGCTAAATGGTAAGGGTATTATTGTCAAGATAGATAAAGACGAGGCGTATGCACCAATTTATCATTTAAAACATTTATTTATTGCAATTAGTATTTTCTTAATATCTACGCTTGTGATTGTAATATTTCTGCTTTCTAAATCAATATCTAAACCAATTATCAGCTTGACCAATACTACAAGGGTCATAGCTCAGGGCAATTATACCCATGAAGTAAAAATGAATTCTCATGATGAAATTGGGATTTTAGCGGATTCAATTAATGTAATGGCTCAAAATCTAAAGATCAAAGAAGAGCAGCATATTAGATTTGAAGCGGAATTGTCAGCTCAAAAAGATGCCCTTGATGATGCCCAAAGGATTGCTCATATCGGAAACTGGAGTTGGAATATCAATGATAATACTGTTTTATGGTCTAAGGAGATGTATAATATTTATGGCGTTGATATAAGGACGTTTAAACCTGATTATGATTCTATCAAAAGATTTATTCATCCTGAGGATATTCATAAGTCTGATGAGATACTCTACGATAATAAAAAATTTCGCAGTGACGATTATCGGATAATATTAGAAGACGGGACTATTCGATATATAAGCGCATTTGTAGAGGTTAAATTTAATGAAGATTTTAAAGGAATATATTTGGTTGGCACTTCTCAGGACATCACAGCAAGAAAACAGCTTGAAATTGAGCTTTATAATCATATGCACTTACTTGCTCAGCAGTCTAAGATGGCATCAATGGGCGAGATGCTTGGGGCAATAGCCCATCAATGGAGGCAGCCTCTTAATGCGATTAATCTTATTATTCAGGATCTGGCGGATGCCTTTAAGTTTGGCGAACTTGATGATATATATATTACTAGGTCCGTGAGAGATATATCAAATCAGATTTATTTTATGTCAAATACCATTGAAGATTTTAGAAATTTTTTTAAACCAGATAAGGAGAAGATCTTGTTTAATGTAAGCAGTACAATTGTTGAGGTTATCAATCTTCTCTATGAGCAAATTATTAAATCAAGTATTCTAATCAGTTTAAATGGTATAACGGCTGAGAATATTAAGGCAGATGGAATTGTTTCAGATATTTTAGTAACAGGTTATCCAAATGAATTCAAACAGGTTGTCTTAAATATCTTAACAAATGCAAGGGATGCAATTATAGAAAGGAGGAATAGAGGGTTGATTAAGGACAATGAAAAGGGACTTATAGAAATAGAGATTTTAAATAATAATGATATGACGATTATTAAGTTTAAGGACAATGGAGGAGGGATACCAGAGGAATTGATTTCAAGGGTATTTGATCAATATTTTACCTCAAAAAAAGACGGCACAGGGATTGGACTATATATGTCAAAGCAGATTATTGAGAAAAATATGGAGGGCAGGTTATCGGTTGAGAATATTGATAATGGGGCAATGTTTTTAATGGAATTAAAATCGCATGAGATTGTTTAGTTAATAATTGAAATATGCAAAACAAACATCATCGCCAATCAATTCGTCTCAAAGGATATGATTATTCGCAGTCAGGGGCGTATTTTATTACCATTTGTGCATATAATAAGAAATGTTTGTTTGGTGAAATTGTTGATAATGAGATGAGATGCAATGATGCAGGGAAAATTATTAATAAATGGTGGTTGGAATTGGGAAATAAGTTTTTAAATATTGAGTTAGGTGAATATATTGTTATGCCAAATCATTTTCATGGAATTATAAGTATTGTAGTTGACGATGACGTTAACGTTAACGTTGGCGTTGGCGTAGGGCAGCCAAGAATGTTCATAATATTCAAGATTTATATGAGGATCGGGCAACCACAAGGGTTGCCCCTACGACAGAAAAAAATAATAATACGGTTGGTGAAATTATAGGGGCGTTTAAATCATTAACAACCAATGAATATATTCGCGGCGTAAAATCGCATAAATTCCCATCATTTGAAAAATCCGTTTGGCAGCGCAATTATTATGAACATATTATTCGTAATGACAAAGATTTATCAATGATTCGCCAATACATCAATTTCAATCCGTATAATTGGAGGACGGATGAATTATTTATGGAAAATTGATGGTCAAAATCTTTGAATAAAACATCAAAATAACAATCGTAGGGGCAGACCTGTGTGTCTGCCCTGTTGGAATCAATAATAACATTGACATCATGGGCGAACACATAGGTTCGCCCCTACGCAAAATATTAAATGTTGTAAAATAAAAGCAGATGAAGGGTGGAAAAAGGGCGCGGGAGATTAATGATTTAATATGAAAAAACAACAACAAAATAATGATACTTTATTTACGGATGATTTTCCTATTGTTCTTTCTCAACTTGAGTTGGATAAAGCAATACAAGAATTTAGCCAGTATGATCCGTATTATGTCTTAAGTGGTTGTCATGAAGATAACAGAAAAGAAATATTTGATACATTATGGAGAGTTTTTAAAGATTATGCGGATTCTCATTTTTTAAAACAATATAAGACTCAATTTCACCAAAGAACTTGGGAAATGTATGTTGGATATTTATTATTGCAAAATAATTTTAAAATTAAACCATTAGATAAAGGGCCTGACTTTATTGTTGATGATAGAGCATATATTGAGTGCGTTACTTGCAGTCATGGGGATACAGCAAACCCTTATTCAGTTCCACATATGCCTGTATCTACTATAGATGATGTTCGTGTTTATGATGTACCTGTAAATGAAATGATTTTACGGATTACACAGGCTCTTAGTGAAAAATATCAAAAATATCAATAATGGAATAACATTGATAAAGATAAACCTTTTATTGTTGCAGTTAATATTGGAATATTAGAGTATCAGCAGCAATCTATAGAGTTAATGGCATTGTTTGGTTGGGAATGCCAGCAGATTGATCTGAAAGGAAATATAAGTTCTGCTTTTAGACAGAAGATAATCAAGGGAGACTCAACTGTTCCAGTAACTATATTTATGAATGATTCATATAAAGAAATCAGCGTTATTATTTTTTCTGATAAAACTGTGGAGCAAAGTCGTCAAACGATCGGAGAAGATTGTATTTTTATAAATAATCCTTTTGCAAAAAATCCAGTAGATTCATTAATGGTTTCATTTTTAAATAGATGGTGTGCACATTTAGAAAAGGATAAAATTGTCTTAAATTATATTAAACCATGATCTTTAAATAATTCGCAATTCATATGGTGAAATAATAACTTGCATATAAATTTAACGTAGGGGCGAACCTATGTGTTTGCCCTTGATGTGACAATAATTTCAACCCCAAAAAAAGGGCAGACACATAGATCTGCCCCTACGCCTATATTGGGTTAGAGAAATATATTACATGAATCGCAAATCAGAATCAGATGAATGCCCCGCGTAATCCTCGTCAGGCATTTGATCGTCAGTCACGGCTTTTACGTGATGCCTTGACTAAATAGTTTTTATCGTGTAGTTTTTTGGTAAAAAGTTTATACTACTTACGTGTATTCTAAGATTTTACTTATACTAATTTGAGGTAGTCACTAATTGTAAATTGGTAGAAGAATATTAATTTAGGCACATAATGAATTATGATTATCTGATAGCAGGGGCTGGGTTTGCAGGATGTGTGCTTGCTGAAAGGCTTGCCTCAATACTTAATAAAAAGGTACTGCTTGTTGAGCGCCGTGACCATATTGCTGGAAATGCCTATGATTATTATGATGATAACGGTGTATTGATTCATAAATATGGTGCGCATATATTTCATACAAATCACGAAGATGTATGGCAGTATGTCAATAAATTTTCGCAGTGGAATAATTATAAACACAAGGTACTTGTCAGCGTTGACGGCAAACTCGTTACTATCCCTATAAATCTCAACACTGTCAATACCCTTTTAAATAAGAGATTTAATGAAGCGCAGCTCATTGAATATTTTAATTCTGTGAGGTCAGTTGATTTAGAGATAAAAAACTCACGAGATGTAATTGTCTCTCAGGTTGGAGAGTATTTGTATGAATTGATATTCAAAAATTATACATTTAAGCATTGGGGCGTTTATCCAGAGGATTTAATGCCTGAGGTTACGCGCAGAATTCCAGTAAGGTTTAATGACAATGAGGTATATTTTTCAGATATTCATCAGGGGCTGCCAGTTGAGGGTTATACAAAACTCTTTAAGCGGATGCTGGAGAATAAAAATATTACGATATTGGTAAATACAGATTTTAAAGACGCTGAGCGTATATTTAAATTCAAACATCTGATATTTACAGGGGCTATAGATTATTTCTTTGATTATATACATGGACGGCTGCCGTATAGGAGTCTTAGATTTGAATTTGAGAGGCATAACCGTCAATATTTTCAGGAGGCAGCAGTTGTTAATTACCCAAATGACCATGTATTTACAAGGATTATTGAGGCTAAACATATGACTCAGCAAGTCTGTCCTGTGACAACTATAGCGCGTGAATATCCAACTAATGAAGGCGAGCCCTTTTATCCTATGCCTATGACCTATGCACATGATATTTATAGAAAATATGAACTTGAAGCTATGAAATTAAATGGTGTGTATTTTGTTGGAAGGCTTGCTGAATATCGTTATTATGATATGGATATGGTGATTAAACGTGCCCTTGATGTGTTTAAGGTGATTGCTGGGGCATAATAGAAAAGCTAAAATATATTTAACCACAGAGACACGAAGAAAAAATTAATAAATATTTGAAAATATTTCATTTAATTGTTAATAAAAAAATATTTTCTTTATTAACAATGTTATAATAAAAAATGAAGGCAATTGATCTCACAAAGATATTTAAACGTTTAAAAGATCTTGGCATTAACGAAAAGGGATTTGACGATATCACTGGGATTTTAAGTGATGCTGTATCTGACAATATCGCAAGCAAATCTGATGTAGGCGCAACAAGGGCTGATATTGAAAAGGTCAGGCTTGAGGTTTTGTCTTATATTGACAGGGCAAGAACCGAAATAATGGTTGAGATTGAAAACCTAAAGATGGAGATGGAAAAATCCTCTTCAACTGTTCCAAAATGGATAATCTTGTTATTTATTTTACAAGTTGGAGTTGCTTTTGTAGTTTATAAATACTTCCCCCATTTTCACCTATAAATTGTTAATATAATTGCCTAACCTTCCAATTTAAACAAAAGTATAGTAGTGATTAATTATTATGGGTTCAAAGGGACGAGTCTCTTTGCGGGAGCCATCCCTAAAGGGAGCCCTTGGGCAGATCTCTCATTTTTTGGCAGAGCCCTCATTTTTTTTGTAATCTTATGGAAATTTGATATACCTTAAAAATGCCCCAAGGCTTCTTATTGTCTCTGCGAATCTATCATATTCTAATGGCTTAGAAATAAAAATATTACACCCCAATTGATAACAGTTTTTTATTTCAACAGGGTCTGAACTTGCTGAAAATACTACTACCATCGTCTTTATCTTTGCACGATTTGTTAATATTTGACGTAATACATCATATCCGCCCTTTTCGGGAATATTTAAGTCAAGCAGAACAAGAAGAGGTTTCACATTTTTTGTTGATATTATAGGTGTCTCTTCATTTTGTATTGTGTTGGAATTATTCTGATGATCATGTGAGGATTCCTCTGTAAGCATAGAAAGAGCCTTGAAATCCGTATTTGCTACGCTAATCTGTCCAATTAACCCAGCATGGCGTAAATTTTTCTCTATTAAACGAACATGGCCTTCGTCATCTTCTACTATTAGGACATTAATATTTTTTATGTCTTGCTTCTCTATTGTGACCATGATCCCCAATTTATAATTATAGGTTTATTGATAACCTTTAATATATAAAATATATTAAATATATCATGTTATTAATAAAAAAATCAAGGTCAGTAGGAAATTGTAAAAAATATGTAAATAAAGAAATTGGATTAAATAATTCCCTTTTTTAAAATATCATGGATATGAATAATTCCTGTCGGTTTTAATTCATCATCTGGGACTATTATAGAGGTGATTGAATACTCCTGCATTACTGAAAGGGCTGTTGCTGCTAAGGTTTCTTTGGAAATAAATATTGGATTTGCTGTCTGAACTTCTCCTGCCTTCATTTTATAAAACTCTATTCCCCATTTCGTGATACCTCTTCTTAGGTCTCCATCTGTTATAACTCCAGTTATCTTGCCTTCACTGTCGCATACAATGGTCATCCCAAGTCTCTTTGCCGTCATCTCTAAAACGGTTTCTGTCATTAGGGTATTTTCATTAACAATTGGCAGGTCTTTGTGCATTAGATCCGCTACCTTTACAAGTAATTGTTTGCCAAGTGAGCCGTCCGGATGAAACACTGCAAAATCCTCTTTCTTAAACCCTCGTTTTATTAATAACACTACTGCAATAGTATCCCCCATCGCAAGCGTTGCTGTTGTTGACGTAGTAGGGACTATCCCAATTGGGCATGCCTCTTTGTCAACTGATGTGTTAATGGTTATATCCGATTGCCTTGAAAGCGTAGAGTTGGGTTTTGTTAATGAGATCAGCTTTATCCTAAAACGCTTTATAAATGGTATTAGTTTTAATATCTCCTCAGTCTCCCCACTATTAGAGAGAGCAATAATTATGTCCCTCTCACTCACCATCCCAAGATCCCCGTGCGCTGCCTCTCCTGGATGTACAAAAAACGCAGGCGTCCCTGTGGAAGATAATGTCGCTGCTACCTTCCGCGCTATATGACCAGATTTGCCCATCCCCATTACCACTACCTTGCCCTTACTATTATATATTAAGTCTATCGCCTGCTCAAAACTTGCGTCAAGCCTACCCCTTAGGTCAAGGATGCCTTGTGCCTCTATCTCTAATACATTTTTTGCTTCATTTAAAATATCCATGAAATAACCCTTTAAGGGTTTTTATAACGGGGTCTTAGACCCCTGCCCTTAAAAATCCCGCAAGGGGTTTAATCGGGTTTGGGGCTATTGCCCCATTCTTGACCCTTTAATTGCCTGCGCTATGGTTAACAGGTGCTCAATCTTGTCTAATGGAATCATGTTTGGACCATCACATAACGCCTTATCAGGATCAGGATGTGTCTCCATAAAAAGTCCATCTGCACCAGCCGCAACAGCAGCCCATGCCATTGGTTCAGCATATTCACGCTGACCTCCTGAACTGCCCCCAAGACCACCGGGCAACTGAAGGCTATGCGTTACATCAAATATTACCGGGTATCCAAATTTAGCCATTATAGGAAATCCCCTGAAATCTACTACAAGATTATTGTAACCAAATGTAGTGCCTCTTTCGGTTATCATTAGATTTTTATTGCCAGTTGAGGTAAATTTGTCTATTATATTTTTAACATCCCAAGGAGATAAAAATTGCCCCTTTTTAATGTTTACATATTTATTAGTCTTAGAGGCCTCTATTATCAGAGAGGTTTGACGGCTTAAAAACGCTGGAATCTGTAGGACATCTACTGCCTCTGCAACTATCTCAATCTCTCTTATATCATGAACATCCGTTATCACAGGTATTGAAAACTTGCTTCGAACATCTGCCAAGATCCTTAAACCCTTTTCAATCCCTGGCCCTCTGAATGAATTAACAGAGGTTCTATTTGCCTTATCAAAGGAACTCTTAAATATAAGCGGCAGTTTTAATCGTTCACAAATCTCTTTTAATTGAGCCGCAGTATGAAAGACAATATCCTCGTTTTCAATCACGCATGGGCCTGCAACAATAAAGAGATTATCTCTGTTAATGTTTTGTAACATTTTTCACCTTAATGCTTTGCTGGGTACGCCCATAGAACAAAACAGCTCCCAATTATCACTTTCTCATAAAAATAATCTTTGAATAAAGAGGGGATTCAATGTTTGTTTGACTAATGATTGAAGCCATCTCTCTTATCATGTCAATAACCTCTACATCAAGTATCCCTTCTTGTACAAGCACAAGTTCAACAGAGCGTCTTAGATAATTGAATATTTCCTGCTTGTCCCCATTAGATTCAAATACATCGAAATCTCTGTCCTTCATCATCTTAGTCAGTGTTTCAAGGGTTTCTGGGTCATTGTCAATGATTAATATTTTATGTCTTGATCGGACATTTTTCTTATGCAGTGTTTCATTGATACTTTCGCTTAATTTCGCTGCATCTACGGTTTTATTTATATGATCTGAGGCAATAAGTTTGAGTTTTCCGCATTTATCATCTGTTGCTGAGATGATGATTACTGGAATATCTCTTTTTTCTGCCTCTGTTTCTATATAATTCTCAATATTAGAGTCTATTGCATCTTCATCTACTAATAACAGGTCTGGAGAATAGGTTAATGCCAGAGATAAATCATTAAAATTACCCTTAGATGTCACTATGCTAATCTCTTCTTTATTAACCATTGCTGACATCTTTTGAGATAAATTCTCCTCATTTTCTACAATCATTACAATTGGTACATATTGGCGTTCTTTTCTCTTTAGCGCTTTGTTTATGCTGTCTGAAAGCCTTTCTTCATCAACTGTCTTGATAATATAATCTACTACCCCAAGTTTATCGCTAGCCTCTTTACTATCAAGGGCTGAAATCATTATTACTGGGATTGCAGAACTCATTTCTTGTTCTTTTAATACCTTTAATACCTCATATCCTGAATAATCAGGCATTGTAACATCTAAGAGTATAAGATCTGGCCTAATCAAAAGGGCATTTGCAACTGCTTCCTTAGCGTTTTCTGCCTCAATTATAAATTTATATCCCTGTTCTTCCATATATTGTCTTAACATGCTGCGTATTGGGGCATTATCGTCAACAATTAATATTGAAGTTGCAAGGCTGGTGTCCTTAACTCCGTTTTTCAAGATAATCCTTGCTGATTCCATTAATTTTGTCTTTTCAATCTCTAAATGCCAAGTTGGATCTACATACATTGGCAGTTCAAATACAAAGACGCTGCCTTTACCTTCATTGCTTTCAGCAAATATTATACCGCCATGATGCTGAATAATCTCTTTGCAAATTGGCAGTCCTAATCCGGTTCCTTTAGGTCTGTCAGTCATGGTGTCGCCAACCTGTTTAAACTTCTCAAATACACTTTCAAGCATTGTCTGAGGAATACCAATTCCAGTATCGTAGATCTCACATCGAACTGAATCAAGCTGCGAGATAATCTTATATGTTATACCGCCAGACTCTGTAAATTTGACTGCATTGCTGAATAAATTGGTAGCAACTTGAATGAGTCTGTCTCTGTCTCCTTTGACAAGGTGTTTTTCACCCCTTATTTCTTTTTTTAACCAGAGATTTTTTGCCTCAAAAAGTGAGGATGTTGCATTTGCTGCGCGTTCAAAAATGTCTTTTAGATCAACCATGTCTTGCCCCCATTCTACCTTTCCTGCCTCTATCTTGGCTAGGTCTAGTACATCGTTTATTAGAGTTGTCAGCCTTTCTGTTTCTTCTATCATTATGTTTAAATTGCTTGCTATTTGAATAATTGCCTTTTCTATTTTTTTGTCATCTTTTGGTGCAGATGGAAATATTACTGCCTCTAATCTCTTCTTTATAATATTTGTAAAACCCCTTATGGATGTCAAAGGAGTTCTTAACTCATGTGATACAATAGAGAGAAAATCACTCTTAGAACGGCTTGCCTCCTCTGCCGCATCTTTTGCTGCCTTTAGATTTTTTTCAATCTTTTTATGTTCTGATATATCATGTACTACACCTACTATGGCTATATTTTTGCCTGATGGGTCTAATATCACTGACCTTGTCAAAGAAACTGGGAAGGCTGCCCCGTCTTTTTTTATGTGATTATATTCTCCTGATGCCTGCGTCTCTCCTATTACGCTAATATGTCTTTCTAATAATTCTTTCTCAGTATATCCATAGTTATGGCAGAATGCCTTATTTATAAATGTAATGTTACCTTTAATATCTGTAATAAATACACTGTCTGCAATATCTAATATCGCGTGCGTCAGCACTAATGCCCGTTCTTCTTTTGCCTTATCATTAATGGCATTTTCTATAATATTTGGAAGGGATTTTAAATAATCTCTGTCATGGTCTTTGATTAAGTAATCATAGGTACCTATTTTCATTGCCTTTAATGTTACCTTTTGATCACCATGCCCTGTAATAAATATTATTGGCGTATTAGATACTGCGTCAAATATCTCAAACGCAGTTCCATCTCCAAGAAGATAATCGGTTATTACTATATCAAATTCTTGAGATAGAAGGTTTTCCTTAGCCTCTTTTACTGATTCGACTATCTTGCAGTCATAATTAAGTTTCTCAGATTCAATAAGCCTCTTAAATGCCATCTGATCAACCTTGTCATCTTCAATTAATAATAATTTGTACATTTATTTGCCCTTAGCACTGAAACCTTTTTAGTTATTTTTAGGTAGTCGAAAGATAAATTTACTTCCCTTTCCTAAAATACTTTCTGCCCATATACTGCCATTATGATGTTTGATTATCTCTTTGCTTATAGAAAGTCCTAATCCTGTGCCTTTTGGTTTTGAGGTCAAGGTATCACCGATTTGCTTGAATTTCTCAAATATATTAATAAGCATATCTGATGGGATGCCAATTCCAGTGTCTTCTACCTCGCACTCTATAAAATTTTCAACATTGGTGATTTTATATTTAACCCCGCCAGTATCCGTAAACTTCAGGGCATTGCTCAATAAATTTGTTGCCACTTGTATTAATGCCCCTCTGTCGCCTGTTAAAAAAAAATCTTTTCTGCCTGTCTCAGATTTCAAATATATCCCTTTTGAATCAAAAAGCGTTGAAAGAGCCTCGCTTGCAGTATTAAAAACCTCAGAAAGTTCTACAGTTTCATGTTTCCATTCCACGCTTCCTGCCTCAATCTTTGCCAGATCAAGGACATCATTTATCAACGCAGTTAATCTCATTGATTCACAATACATTATATCAAGATTGCCCTTTACTTGATTTACTGTTTTTTCTACCTTTTTGCTACTGATTTTGAGATCTGGAATAATTATTTCCTCAAATTTCTTTTTAGTAACGCTTACAAAGCCAAGTATAGATGTTAGGGGAGTCCGCAGTTCATGAGATACAGTTGAGAGAAATTCTGATTTTGCCTGACTTGCCTCAACTGCTGCATCCTTAGCCTTTTGAATTGCCTCTTCTATGAGTTTTCTTTCAGTTATATCCCTTTGTATGGATACCCAATGAACTGTCCATCCTTTATCATTAGAAAATGGCACAATATTAGATTCTACCCAGAATGGACTGCCGTCTTTTTTATAATTTATTATCTCTGCCCTTGTAGGGATTCTTTGATCAAACCCTTGTCTAATTTTTTCTAAGACCACTTTGTTTGTCTCAGGCCCTTGTAATATATTTAGGGTCTTTCCGATAATTTCATCGTTTTCGTAGCCTGTCATCTGGGAAAATGCCTCATTTACAAATAATACCCGCCGCCCGGGCAGATTTGTAGGTTCTGCCTCAAGTATAATGATTGCGTCGTTAGCGTTCATCATAGCCTCTTCAAGCAGTCTCAGCCTTTTTTCAGCCCTATAATGTTCTATGGCATTTTCAATAGAAACAGGTAATAATTTAAGATAATTGCGCTCATGATCTTTGACCATATAATCATAAGCCCCGCCTCGTATTGCTAGTATTGCTACCTCTTCATTTCCCATACCTGTGATAATGATTAAGGGTGTGCCGTTTGTTAGATCCATTATATCTAAGGCAGTGCCGTCTCCAAGCATATAGTCTGATATAATAACATCAAACCTGCTTACCCTTAATACCTGTTTTGCTTCAGTTACTGACATCACCATTTTATAATCATATTTCAGACCTTCAATTGTCACAAGCCGAGAAAAAGCCATTTGATCAATCTTATCGTCTTCTATCAATAAAACCCTGTCAAATTGTTTAGGGGCGTGTTGTAATGTCCTTCTGCCTGATATTTTATTGCCAGACATATACAGCCTCTACTTTATTTCCAGTGCCATAAAAAACAAGCTCGCTGCACAGTGAACGTAAAATAAGTATTCCCCTGCCAAACATTGCGTTTTCATTTACAGTTAATTGAGCCTGCTTTTTAAAATCAAATCCATCTCCGCTGTCTTCTATATATATAGTAAGTTTTCCGCCTGTCTTTGTTTGTGTCAGTTCCATATTAGCCTTTATATAACCTTGATTGAGAGTTGTCAACGCCTTTTTACGCTCTAAAGTATAATTCAAGAAACCCTCAGGGGATTTTTTTAAAGTAGAACTAAGTTTCAATATTCCATGTTCTAGGGCATTTGTATATAACTCTGAGAGCACTATAAAGATATTTGTCTTATGCTGCTGTAGTCCTTGAACCTCTGTAGCCCATAGTAGACCTGTTAGAAAGGTTGGAAGGTTCATAGTTCTTAACATATCTGGATTTAATTCCATTGTTATCTTCCAGTTCAGAGTTGCATTTTCTGGCATTATTACCTTGTTTTTATGATGTTCGCTGTCTGGAGAGGCTGCTCCATGACTACAGGTAAACTCTACCATAGTTATATCATCGCTCTGACCAATGCCAAAGCGGAATTGATTTACGCCCTTTAAAATGTCTTCAAATAAATTTTCAATATCTGCGCCTTCTTTAAAATAATCAAAGAGACGTTCGGTTCCAAACAACTTGCCTTCGTGATTTGCAGCCTCTATTATTCCGTCTGAGTATATATATATCCTGTCATTTTCCTCAATCTTTAATATGTCAGGACTAAAATCTATCTTATCGTTTTCAACTATGCCAAGAGGGAGGTGATTTGAATTAAGAGTTGTCTTTATCCTTCCATTTTTCCCGACAAGCAGCGCCTCAGGAATTCCTCCGTTCCAGTATAGAATTCGTTCCTGCTGCAGATCCAGCTCTACAATACATGCGGCAAGATACATTCCAGTAGGCAGAATTGCCTTTAGTTTTGTATTAATCTCAGCAGCAATCTCATTTATAGCAAAACCCTTTAACGCCATTGTATTAAAAATATCTGAAACAGGGAGCGCCCCAATAGCCGCAGATAATCCATGTCCTGTGAAATCGCCAAGCATTATTATCTGTTTCCCATAGGGTTTAAAGACGTTTAATAGGAGGTCTCCGTTAAATATAGCCATTGGCGAAAGTATGTATTTAATGTTGTCAACCTTTAGAAATCCTGAATACAATATGCCTGAATATACCTTTTCAGCAATTGCATGTTCTCTCTGCATACGTTGATGATAGTAACGGAGTTCATCGGTTTGTTTTTTTTGAGTTGCATAAAGCCTTCTGATACGCTCCATAGCGTCAATCTTACTTTTAAGGATTATTGGATTATAAGGTTTGGTCATAAAATCATCCCCGCCTGCCTGAACGCATTTTGCAAGGGAATCATCATCTGTGAGGGCTGTAAGAAATATTACAGGTATTAGGTTATCGCCTGCAGATTCTTTTATAATTCTGGTTGCGTCATATCCATTCATTAAGGGCATCAAGACATCCATTAATATAATGTCTGGATGCTCTTCATTAAACACCTTTATTGCCATTTTACCATCAAAGGCAAGACATACATCAATTTTTTCTCTTTGAAGCATTGATTTCAAGATGATCCTGCTTGTAGGATCATCGTCAACGATCATGATTTTAAGTGAAGTTAATTCATCCATATTTTAATTCTTATTTTGTCTTAATACTAAACAGACGGTGAAAATTAGAGACTTGAAATATCTTTGACAGTGATTGATTTACATTTATAATTGAGATATTAGCATTATCTCCGCCTGCCCGCTCCCTTAGAAGTAAAAGCATCCCTAGGGCAGAACTGTCAATTCCATCAGTTTCTTCAAGGTCAAGGATATATTTTGTCCCAGGTAATAGGTTATCTTTATACGCTGCGCTAAAGTCTTGATACAGACCAATATTAAAAATTCCTTGTACCTTTATGGTAACTAATTTACCATCATCAGAGATATTTTTGATAATCGGCATTTTTCCCTCCTATAGTTAATTAAATATCAATTCACATCTTATATTATACCTGATTTCTATCTAAAATTAGAAAGAGTATTATTTTAGATTTATGATATTTGATGAATTTACTACTATATTTTTAATTTCTTCATAAATCCTTCATAATCTTCCTGTATAGTAGTATTTGTAAAACTGTCTATCTTTTGAATTGTCATTAAACTAATCAGTTGTCTCAAATATTTTACAAAAATTCAGAAATAACTGAATCTATCTTTTTTTAAAAGGGGGAATTGTATGAACGAAGATTCTGAGCAAAAAATAGTGCATGATAATAGCCCAAATGATCAAAGTGTAAGCATAAAAACAGACCTTGATTTTGAACACGAGCAATTTAAAGTCATTTTCAATAATATTAACACTATGATATGTGTTTCTGAAATTGAATCCAGAGAAATCATATATGCAAATGATGCTTTTTATAAAGAATTTGGTAAAATATCTACTCACATTTGCTGGTATAACGTTGTAAACCAAACAAATCTGTCTTGTCAACACTGTGACGTTAAGTTATTGTTAGAGAAAGAAAGAGACTCTGATAAAGTATTAAGACGGGATTGTGAGATTAAATCATCAAAAAAATGGTATGTGGTAATCACTAAGCATATATTGTGGGCAAATAATAGAAATGTCAGGCTTGAGGTAATAATTGACATCACTTATCGTAAAAAGACGGAGATTGAACTGAGAGAAAATAAGTCGCTTCTTGATCTTGCTCAAGAAATGACTTCTCTTGGATTTTTTATTAGAACTATTGATGAAGATACAATTTCACTCTCTGAACAATTATACAAAATCTTGGGTTATGACAAGGATAAAACCATAACTTCAGTTGATTATAAGGCTCGTATTCATCCAGATGATCTTCATAACTTAGAGTTAGAGGTTTTTGATGATGCCAAAGTGTTTGATTTTAGGTATAGAATTATTAATTATAAAACCAAAGAGTTAAGATATGTTCACTTAAAAAGAAATATTATAGAATATTCCTCAGTTGGTAAACCAAACAAAATACTTGGTACAGTTCAGGATATCACTGCTCAGGTGAAGATGGAAGAAGAAATCAGTAAGGCTAATGAGCAGTTTTATATCCTTGCTGAAGAGGCGCCAAGTATAATTCTTATTTTTTCCGATGAAGGATTGGTGTATATAAATAAAAAAGGGACAGAGTTTTTTGGATATTCAAAGGAGGAAATGACTTCAAGTGAGTTTAATCCATTAAATATACTTACTGCAGAATCTATTGAATATGTTCATGAAAAGGTCAGTCTTTTGGAGGAAGGCATTACAATAGAGCCTTTTGAAACGCAGTTACATAACAAAAGAGGCCGCGTTATACATGTGCTTTTATCGTTATCTTTGATTAACTTTAATAATGAAGATGCAAGGCTTTATATCATAACAGATATAACCGCTCAAAAGCAGATTGAATCACTGCTTCGAAAAAAGGAATATCAGATCAGGCTTTTGATAAATTCAGTTGCTGAGGCAATATATGGAGTTGATTTTCAGTATAACTGCACATTTGTAAATAGTTCATGTTTAAAATTATTGGGATATAAAAATGAGGAGCAGCTTATTGGCAGAAATATGCACGAGATGATACATCATACAAAAAAAGACGGCAAGGCGTATCCTATTAAAGACTGTGAAATATACAAGGCTCATAGTGAAGGGCGTAGTTATCATACAGACGATGAAATATTTTGGAGGTTTAATGGAACGTCTTTTGCTATAGAACTCTGGGCTTATCCAATAATTGAAAACAATGTTGTTATAGGTACTGCCGTTAATTTTATTGACATATCCAAACGTAAGGCATATGAAGAGGCGCTCTTAAGATCTAACACTGCCTTACGGATAAGGTCAACTGAACTCAAGACAGCATCAAAAAAACTGGAAGATAGAACCATCAAGATAACGCAGTCTTCAAAAATGGCTGCTCTTGGCGAGATGGCAGCAGGTTTAGCTCATGAGATAAATCAGCCCTTAACTGAGATAATGCTTCTGCTGCATAATCTATTTAATTTTATTGAGATTTCAGACCTAAGTGAAAGAAGAGAAGACTTTAGATTATCCTTTGATCTAATAAAGAAATCATCAAATAAGATTGATTCAATAATTAAGCGTATGAGGTCATTTGCAAGACAGAGAAATCATAAGATATTCTTAATAGATATTAACGAAATAATTTCTGAAACTGTAAGCAATCTATATCACGGGCGTTTAAAAGCCAGTGTGGTAACACTATCTCTGAATCTATCTCCTGCTGTTCCACTAATAAATGGACTGCAGTTTAGTCTTGAGCAAGTATTTATGATGTTAATAAATAATGCGATAGACGCTGTTTTAGAAAAAGAGAACAAAGCTGAATTATCTTTTAAAGGGGCTGAGACCCATGAAAAAGCGATTGAAATCACTACGTCTTTTAATAAGAAATATAATTTTATAGTGATAGAGATTGTTGATAATGGCATTGGAATGAAGAAGGAACAATTAGATAGGATATTTGATCCTTTTTATTCAACAAAGGGGCAAGGGTCTGCTGGTATAAGTTTAGCAGTTTGCAGTGGAATTATCTCTGAACATGATGGAACAATTGCGTTTGAAAGCGAATATATGAAAGGTACGAAAGTTTTGATAAAATTGCCTTTAGACAATTATTATGGTACTATATAATTAGTAGGTCTTAATCAATACTGTTCGGTATGAAAATTGCATAATTTATCAATGATAACTCAAGCATTTTAAAACAACATTCCGCCCTTACAGGGCTTTATTAATTGAATAAATATTTTTAGCCCTGAAAGGGCATAATATACCAGCACAGTGTGTAAGCCCTGCGGAGATAATTAAATGGGAGCAATAGCCCTGTAAGGGCGTAATGTTTTAAAATTGAATATAGTATAAAACCCCAATGGCTGGAGCAGGTGTGTCACCTGTTCCAGCAAAAGATTGTCTCTACAAATTAATTACCTTGAGGTCTTTATTCCATGTTATCTATTTTGTTATAATATAAAATGAGGCAGATTCATGGATGATAATATGGATAAAAAAAGTCATATCTTAATCGTTGAAGATAGTCAGGTGCAGGCTCTGATTTTAAAGCGGATATTACTGAAATATAATTATGAAGTAGACGTTGCGATTAATGGTGAAGAGGGGATAAATTATGCAAAACACTTTCGCCCTGATATAATAATAAGTGATGTAACTATGCCTGTTATGGATGGTTATGAGATGTGCTGCAGGATAAAAGATGATGAAGACCTCAGCCATATTCCAGTTATTTTGCTTACTCAGTTATCTTCTACTACTGATATTATCGCAGGTTTAAAATCTAAGGCAGATACATTTATAAATAAACCCTTTAGTGATAGTTATTTGATTTATGTTATTAATTATTATCTCTCTCTGGCAAATGATTTAGACGCTAAGAAGACATCTTCTCAGTTTAATATATTATTTAATGATAGTATTCAAGGCTTGGCTAAGAATGTTGATATTTCTCAAATCTTGACCTTTCTTCTTTCTACATATGAACACAAGATATTCCAGGGCAAGGAGCAGCAAGAGATACAAAATTCTCTTAAAACCTTAAACGAACAGCTTAAAAAAAGAACCTCTGAACTTAAGGCATCTGAAGAGAAATATCAAGGTTTATTTCTCTCAATCCCAGATATTATATATTCTTTAGACAAAGATGGGAATTTTGCATATATAAACGAGGCTGTCTCTAAATATGGCTATACTCCGAGTAAACTTATTGGTAGACATTTCAGCGAGATATTTATGTCCTATACCTTAGATGTTGACGAAAAAATATTAGACGTTGATTTTAAGTCAATTATTAGAGGCACAAATGGGCCTAAGAGTGATAATAGATATAATTTAATACAATTATTATTGAAGGTTGATAAAAAAAATGTATTAGGCACTCTAAGAAATCAACCTTCTGAAGAAAATAAGGGATATGTCTTAGTAGAGGTAAATAGCTGCGGATTATTTAATACTATTTCATTTCAGCAAGATATGGTTTTTATTGGTTCTGCTGGCACAATAAGGGATATTTCTAGAAGGGTTAAATGATTGGAGGAGTAATTTATGGATAAACTTTATCATATATTAATTGTTGAGGACAGCCAAGTTCAATCTCTTATCCTTAAGCGATTATTGCTAAAAAATAATTATCAGGTAACTATTGCAGTCAATGGAGCAGAGGGACTTGAGTATACAAAAAAATATAAACCTGACATCATAATAAGTGATATAGCTATGCCTGTAATGGATGGATATGAGATGTGCGGAAAGATTAAAGATGATGAAGAATTCAAGGATATTCCTATCATTTTGCTTACTCAATTATCTTCTACTGTAGACATTATATCAGGTATAAACTCTAAGGCTGATTCTTTTATAACAAAACCATACAGCGAGAGTTATCTGCTTTATGTGATTAATTATTATATTTCTTTAAAGAAACAAGATTCAGATAATAAAGATACAGACAATAAAATGATAAAAAAGAACGTATTATTAAATAAATATATTGAACATATATCAAATGAGGTAGATGTAAAACGCGTTATGTTTTTTATGCTTTCAACGTATGAACACAAGATATTTCAGAGTAAAGAGCAGTTGGAGATACAAGCCTCCCTTAAAACCATAAATGAGCAGCATAAAAATAGGATAAATGAGCTAATATCTGAAAAAGAAATATATCAAAGTATATTTATATCTGCCCCTGACATTATATATTCACTGGACAAAGATGGGAAATTTACTCATATAAATGAGGTTATTTCAAATTATGGTTATACTCCAAGCGCTCTTATTGGAAAACACTTTAGTGAAATATTTATGTCATTTTTGATAGATGAAAACAATAAAGTTACAGATGTAGATTTTAAGTCAATAATTAAAGGTACAAACCTTCAGGCAAAAGATAAAGATAGTGGTGTAAATGAAAGATTAAGGTATTTGCAGTTAAAGATAAAGTCACAAAATATGTCAGCCCAAGCAAGACTTATTGAAACTGGCGGTAAGGAATATGTTTTAGTTGAAATAAACAGTTTTGGACTATATAATACCATCCCGCATAAAGAGGAAAAGATTTTTTTAGGTTCTACTGGAGTAATGAGAGATCTTTCTTATAGGGTCAATCCGATTGGCGCTCCCTGTGTTTTAACTTCTGGAGCTTTAAAGCAGTATGGTGATTAAATATGAATAAAAGCAGCCTTAAAATACTTATAATAGATGACAGTGAGACGTTTTTGAATCAAATGACTGAGTATCTGAGCAGTTTATTTAATGATATTTATTGCTCGCATAATGGGACATCTGCGTTGGCTCTGGTAAAAGACGTTGCGATTGATATTGCAATTGTTGACGTGAAACTTACTGACTGCAGCGGTCTTGATCTGATGGTGAAGATTAAGGAAATACGTCCTAATTGTGTAATTATTATAATCACTGGTTATGGTACAACGGATATTGCAGTTAAGGCATTAAAAAATGGAATATTAGACTATATAGAAAAACCTATAAATTTTGAGCAATTATATATAGTTATTGGCAGGGCTATACAAAGTATTGAAACTGCGTCTAATCGTAAACGTACAGAAACTCTTTTAATCATAGAGCCTGACATAGTATTGCTGGATGAATTAACGCTTTTCTTTAAGAAAAAGGGGTTTATTGTAAAATCTGATTCAGTTTGGGATAGAAACTCAAAGGTTTTTTTTAATGATATGATAGATGTAGTTATAGCAGATTTTCGTCTGGATGATATTAGCGGTATTGATGTTTTTAAAATGGCATGTAATACTTTTTATGAGGTAGAGGGAATTTTGATAGCTGACTTAAGCGATAAGAAATTTGTTATGGAATCATTGAGTGATGGGATACTCTATAATATTTATAAACCTATTGACTATCAAGAACTTCTTATCTATGTGCGAAAGGCGTTTAATTCACTTCATCTAAGGAGACAGATTAAATATAAAGACAGAGAGATTAAACTTACTGCGGATATTATTTCGAAATCAAATATTGAATTAGAGAGAAAGGTTTCTGAGAGGACACAAGAATTGGCTAAAACTCAGACCCAGCTCTTTCAAACCTCTAAATTAGTAACGCTTGGAGAGATGTCTGCAGGGTTGGCGCATGAAATAAATCAACCTCTAACTGAAATTTTGCTTACTGTTCATAATATAAATAAACGATTAGAAAGAGATATCTCTGAGATTAATATTGAAGAGGTAAAAAAATCTCTGCTAGGAATTAAAGATTCTGGCACAAGGATCGATACTATTATAAAACACATCAGGACATTTGCTAGACAAGGGAGTCTGAATTTCTCTCATGTAAATATAAATGATTATGTGAAGATTGTCTTCACTGGTTTATTGGGCAGTCAATTAAAATCTCATGGAATAGATGTTTCGGTTGAATTGGATAGTGAAATGCAAAAGATATATGCTGAACCTCATCAGATTGAGCAGGTCATAATAAATCTTGTAAACAATGCAAGGGATTCAATGGATGAAAAGGAAAAACAGATTGGTTCATTTGATAAGATAATTGAAATCAGCACAAAATATAATTCTGAAAAAGAAGAGGTATCTATTCAAGTCTTAGATAATGGATTAGGTATGTCTAAAGAACAGCAGACAAAGATATTTGAGCCCTTTTATACAACAAAAGAGATAGGTAAGTCAACTGGACTTGGGCTTTCAATAAGTTATGGTATAGTTGAGAGTCATAAAGGCAGAATTGAGGTGGAATCTGAAGAGGGCATAGGCGCTATATTTAGGATTATTTTACCGGCAGGAGAAAAAGATGACAAAAATTTTGATAATAGATGATGAGGTGTCCCTCACTCAACTTATAAAGCAGGCGCTTGAGAGAAGTGATTTTGAGATTTTTATAGCTAATGACGGGGCTGATGGTTTAAAAAAGATAGATGAACTCAACCCGGATATTGTTATTACAGATCTAAGAATGCCCAAAGTCAGCGGCATGGATATTTTAAAAAGGACTAAAAAGGAACATCCTTTAATTGAAATTATCATTATTACTGGTCATGGAGGAGTAGATTCTGCTATTGAGGCAATGAGGGAGGGGGCGTTTGGTTATGTTGAAAAACCATTTGTCGAGTTTTCAGTACTTGAATTAGAGATAGAAAAGGCAATAAAAAGACGTTCTCTTATACTTGAAAACAAAGAACTTGAGGAAAAAAATAAGTCAAGCTATATACTCCAGCAGTTGGTTCAGGAGATACTACGCGTAAATATTGGAAATTCTGACCTAACGGTCAAACTTAAGGTTATACTTGAAATACTACAAAATGCGCCTTTTCTTTTGAAGACAAGGCAGGCTGCTATTTTTGTTGTAGAAGATGATCCTGAGCTTTTAATGATGAAGTCTGCCCTAAATTACCCTGAAGAAATAATGAATAGATGTGATATTATTAAATTTGATAATTGTTCTACTAGTGAGGTATTTAAATGTCTCAGCGGTGATACTTCTTCTGGACATACTTTATCTGAACATACTTTATCTCAAGGACAATGCCTTTGTGGAAGTGCCGCTAAAACTAATACTCCATTATATGTAGAGTGTGATTGTTTATGCTCAAATGAGGTTTTTTCCACTGGTAAACATATACATTATATCATTCCAATCTCTACTTCTTCTTATACATATGGAGTTTTGGCTTTGATTATTGAGAGCGGATATAAAATCAACAGCATTGAGGAAGACTTTATAAAGACAGTTGTCAGCATTTTAACTGGAATTCTTGAGCATATTCTCGCAGAAAAAAAATTATTATCCGCTAAAAATATTGCTGAAAAATCAAATAAATTAAAATCGGATATATTAAGCACAGTAGCCCATGAGTTAAGAACTCCGCTGACAAGTATACTTGCGTTTTGCGGGACAATCAAGATGAGTTTGACAGATATGATTTTTCCAATACTTGCGGAACATCCGGATGAGGAGGTAACAGAAGAGATTAATGAGATTCGTAATGACCTTAAAATAATGGAGATTGAGGGTGACAGGCTAACCAACCTGTTAAATGATTTTCTTGATCTTACAAAACTTGAATCAGGAGTTCTAAATTGGAAGGAAGAGGACGTGAATTTCGTTGAGATAATTAATATTGTTATAAGTAATATGAGAGAACTTTTGAATAAGAAGAATTTATCACTTGAATCTCAAATAGAAGATGCTTCCTTTAATATTTTAGGAGAAAAGGGCAGATTTATTCAGTTGATTACCAATCTGGTCGGAAATGCAATTAAATTTACTGAGATTGGAGGCATTACAATAAGACTAAATATTGCTGGCAATAACCTTAGATGTGAGGTAGAGGATACTGGACATGGTATTCCTCCTGATATGCTGTCGAAGATATTTGAAAAATTCCAACAGGTTGGCGATGTCTTGGTTGATAAACCTAAAGGCACTGGTCTTGGTTTGCCAATCTGTAAAGAGATAGTCACTCATTATAAGGGTAAAATATGGGCTGAGAGTGACGGTCAAAATGGAAGCAAATTTAGTTTTACAATTCCTATGAAATGAAATGTCTGCTCTGTTATCTTTCCCTTAAACTATTTTTTTATACTGCTGCATGGTAAAATTTGCTAGTTTTTTTCTTTAAGAAATGCAGATGTCTCTTTTATTTTTATTTATTTATATTAAAAGTGTTAATATATTAAAATTTATCTATAAATAATTTCAAGGTAACAAACAAGGAGTTAAAATGAGTGGAATAGACTTGAAAGAGCATATCTCAGAAAATGAAATCTCAGGAATACTTGATGATCTTATTAAGTCAAGCACTGACTCAATCGGCGTTTATGATAGTAATAACAATTTGATAAAGGGTTCTGAGTCAATTTTAGAAAGTTATCCTATTATAATAGAAGGGGAGACCATTGGACAAGTAAGAGGTAAAGGATTTGCAAAGACAATCTCTATAATAATCACTAATTTTATCAATAAAGATATGGCTATTGATTCCCTTACAGAAGAGATATTAGATAAATACACTGAATTGAACTTTATATATGACATGGATGAGACTGTGCATTCAACTCTAAATACAGATGAAGCTACAGTTCATATTCTCTCAGAGATAAAGAATTTATTTAATGCAGATAATGTCAGCATGTTTACCAAAAGTAAGGATGGAAAAACCCTTGTAGTAACCGCATCTATTGGCAAGGAATATGAAAAAGGAACTGTTGTTTCTATGAGTATTGACAATATTATAGGTCATGTATATTTGAATGGGGCAGGTCAGATCGTTAATGATACGGCAAGTGATAAGAGGTTTGGGAAGACTAGTTCTTCAGTAAAATCTATGATGTGTGTACCCTTAAAATCAAGGGGCAACATACAAGGGGTGATTTATTTAGGCTCTGTTATATCTGTGAATTATACTGCTGAAAATCTCAAACAACTCTCTGTTATAGCAATACATACTGCATATTCCTTAGAAAGCGCATGGACTTTTTCAAAATTAACTGAGATGCTTTATGCAACCACTAATACCCTGACTCAAACCTTAAAGACAAAGTCAAAGACCATCTCAGAGCATTCAAGGAGGGTGTCTCAGACATGCCACATGATAGCTATATCTATGGGTCTTTCTTTAGATAAGGTGATTGATTTAAGGCTTGCTGCCTTAGTCCATGATATTGGGAAATTGGGAATAGATGAGGCTTTATTAAATAAAAAAGAAACAGAGTTGACTGCTAAAGAATTAGAACTTATAGCCGCTCATACTTATAATTCATCAAAATTTATGGATAATATGGAACAATTTAAGGAAAATATTGAACCGGGCGTAAGGTGGCATCATGAGCGCTATGATGGTACCGGGTATCCAGATAAGTTATCAGGCCAGAATATTCCATTGATTGCTAGAATTATTGCAGTTGCCAATGAATATGATATAATGGTTCATGGATTGGGCAGACATGCAGTCTCTTCAGACACTGCTGCTGAGCAAATCAAAAAAGGCGCTGGTTCATCGTTTGATCCTGATATTGTCAGAGTGTTTAATAAATTATATATAGAAAATTTCATAAAGTAAGGGGTTTTAAACCCTTTCATAGGAGCTGCGAATGTCCAAGATATTGATAGTTGATGATGAAATTCACATTAGGTTATCTCTACAGAGGTCACTTAAAGAGTTGACAAAAAAAGGCGTTGAATTATTATTTGCCTCTAATGGCGATGAAGCCCTTGAGGTTATAAAAAGCTCTATGCCAGATCTAATCTTTCTTGATATCATGATGCCTAAAAAAGATGGCTATGAGGTCTGTCGTATTACAAAAAAAGAATTAAAATTTAATAATATTTATATAATTATGCTAAGCGCTAAAGGCCAAGAAACCGATAAGAAAATGGGAATAGATGCTGGCGCAGACATGTATGTTACTAAACCTTATAAACCTGAAGAAATTAAAAAGATCGCTAAGGATGTTTTGAAGATTGTTTGAAGGTACCCTTTAAGGGCTCTGCCCTTAAAAATCCTGCAAAGGGTCTTAGACCCTTTGAACCCATTATAAAAAACTAATCTTCGTGGTTTTTATCGCCTGTTATACGCTCGTATGGCAGCCAATAGATCTTCTTTATATATGAAATCATTGCTACAGATCTTCTATGTCCTGAAATAAACAAGGAATATAAGACTGGCACTACTACAAGGGTTAAAAATGTTGCTATTAATAAACCAAATGATACTACAGACGCCATAGTCCTCCACATCTGAGACGATTCACTTACCCACGAAATCTCCATCTTATGAAAATCATATGAAATACCAAGTACCATCGGCACAAGCCCTAATATCGCCGTGATTGCAGTCAAAAGAACTGGACGCAGCCGCGTTGCCCCTCCAGCAATTACCGCCTCTGTCATCTCCATGCCCCTTTCTCTTAGTTTATTTATATAATCTATCAAAACAATGGCATTTTTAACTACTACTCCAACCAGCGAGATTACTCCAATACCAGCCATTATTATCCCAAAAGGAGAATGTATCACTGTAAGTCCTATAAATACTCCACCAAATGAAAGTATTACTGATGTCATAATAATAAATGGCTGCACGATTGAATTAAACTCTATGACAATGACTAAAAATACCAAAAATAACGCAATGAAAAATGCCTTTTGCAAGAAATCCTGCGATTCTTGCTGCGATTCTCCCTCTCCTGTAAATTTGATTTTATATCCGGGCGGCAGAGGAAAGTTCTTTAATAGTTTTTCTGCCTGCTCTCTGATAATTGGACCAGTGACTTTAGCCTCATCCACATTAGCCTTAACAGTAACTACGCGCTCATTATTTATGCGCGTAATGTCTCCAATCCCGCCAGAGAAATCTAATTGAGCAATCGTTGTCAAAGGGATTATCTGTCCAGTTGGAGTTGGAATCATTAATTCATTGAGTATGTCTGTAATACGTCTGCTTGAGTCTGCAAGCTGAACTGTAATATCATAATCCTTATTTGATTCATAATATGTTGAGACATTGAGTCCATTATAACCAGTCTTTAGAGCAGCGCCTACTGCGTTTGTAGAAAGTCCAAATATTGCAGCCTTTTGCCTGTCTATCCGTACCTGCACGGTTGGCGTACCTTCTTCAAAATCGTCCTCAATATCTTTGACGTGAGGCATTTGCGAGAGGATGTCTTTTATTTTTTTAGCAATCTCGCCTATAACGCTAAATTCATCTCCTGAAATTTCTATATTTATTGGAGCTCCAGTTGGAGGTCCTTTTTGCGCCTCAGCAACGGTTAATTTTGCCCCAGAAATATCCTTTAAACGATTTCGCATATCTTCTATAGTCTGAGCTGAAGGGGTTTTGCGCTCCTCAATATCTATAAATTGAACAGCAACATTATTTGGAGAGTTTTGAGCAAATGCAGAAAAGCCGCTTGGATTTACCTGAGACATTGCATCTATATATTCAATGTTTTCAAGATCGCTTGGTCCAGCAGCCTTTAATCCGCTTTTTAGGATATGTTTTTTAGGCGTAAAGGATTTTAAATAAGACTCTTGAGTCAAGTTAACAGAATCTTTATTAAATACTTGTTTTACATCATTTATTGAGACTTCAATCTTTTTTAATATACCGTCAATATAATCTATATCAGCCCCTACTGGCACTTTAAGATTAATATAACAGGATTCTGGATCAGTTTTTGGGAAGAACTCTACCGGCCGCTCAAGACCTACAAAATATAACCAGATTTGAAAGCATATAACCAAGATTGCAAATGAACAAATTAGTAATGTAATTCTATGATTAAGTGCAGTCTTTAATATAGCGATATATCCTTTCATCATAAAACCTTTTATCTCGGCAGGACGCTCTCCTAATTTCTTAACATCTTCTGCAAGATTATTATTTGCGGCAACCTTTTTTGTCTTCATAAATATAGAAGAAAACACAGGGTTTATAACAAGGGCTACAAATAAACTTGCGCTCAGTGAGATAATCAGGGTTATTGGGAGAAATTTCATAAACTCCCCAACGATTCCTGTCCAGTACATCAAAGGCGCAAATGCGACAATATTTGTAAGCGTAGAGCCAATTACTGGATATGCGACCTCTGAGGTTGCAAGCATCGCTGCATCAATCTTATTTACCCCTTGATCAGTGTAACGATAGATATTTTCAACTATAACAACTGCATCATCAACAAGCATTCCAAGCACAAGGCTTAGACTAAACAGCACTACCATGTTTAGAGTTATTCCAAGCAGATATAGGATAATAAATGTAATTAACATTGAAAACGGTATTGCAACGCTAACAAGTATTGCATTTCTAAGTCCCATAAAGATAAATACTATACCAATGACAAGTATCAGACCTGTATAAAGATTATTTTCAAGGTCTGCAACCATCATCTTTATGCCCTTAGCCTTGTCCATGAGTTTAGTAACCTCAGTGCCGATTGGCCAAGTAGATTTTCTTTTATCAAATATGTTATCTATCTGGTCAGAGATTAAGATAATATTTTCGCCTATACGTTTTTTGACTGTAATATTAATTGCATCTCTGCCATTAAGTCTGGAGCGGCTCATCTGTTCTTTATATCCATCTATAACCTGCGCAACCTCTCTTAGATACACTAACTGCCCGTTATGCTCGCCTACTACTAAATTCAACATCTCATCAGGGGTCTTAAATTCACCCGGAACCTTGAGTTGAAATCTGCCGTCTCCAAGACGTATAATGCCCCCAGAGGTATTTTGATTTTCACTTTTTATTGTATTTTGAAGTGATAATATTGGAATACCGTAATATGCGAGTTTCTCAGGGAAGGGCTCTATTCTTATTTCGCGTTCAACTCCGCCTGTAACTGTGACCTCAAGTACGCCGGGTACAGTCTCAATATCATCCTTGAGTTTATCTGCAATATCCTTTAAACAATTAAGCCCGCATGTACCGCTTAATGAATATATAGCTATTGGCATCTCAGAGATATTTACCTCAAATACAGCAGGAGTTTGCTGAAGATCTGTTGGGAGGTCAGGTTTTGCCTCATCCACCTTGTCTTTGACCTTGCGTACAGCATCATCCATCTTGACGTTTGTGGTAAATTCAACGTCTATAGAAGATAAACCCTCAGAACTGACGGATTTAATCTTTTTTACTCCCTCAAGTCCTTTGAGTTTTTTTTCTATTGGGATGGTGATGGATGTCTCAATGTCAGACGGCGAAACACCTTTATATCCTGTAGAGACAAATACATGAGGAATGGTGATATTTGGCGCATCCTCTCTGGGCAGGGCATGATAACTAAACATCCCGACTATAATGATTATTATTGCAAGCACTACAACGCTTACACTGTGTTTTACAGATAGATCAGAGATAATCAATTAACAAGCTCCATAGCATCCGTTACCTCACGGACAACCTTGACATTTTGACCGTCTCCAACGCTTCTGTGTCCAACTACAATAACCTTATCGCCTGCGGATATTCCCTTTGTAACTTGTATCCTCCAGCCTTCAAGCACGCCTGTTTCTATAATTCTAAGATGAGCCTTTCCATCTTGTTCAACAAATACTGTTTTTTGTTGATCTTTGGAAATCACTGCATATATTGGGATAGATACAGCATTTGAAAATGCCTTTTTTACAACCTCTACGCGCGCAAACATACCAGGCAGGATATTGCCGCCCGGATTATCTACTACAAGTTCAAGATTGTATAATCGAGCCATTGTATCCACCTGATGAGAGAGAAAGTATTTTTTAGCCCTTACCTTTCTGCCAGATAACGCATCAATTATTACATCAAAATACTCAAGCCCTCTGATTGAATCAACATCAGCTTCTGGTATGCCGACACTGATTTTTACCTTATCAATATTTATGAGTTCTAAAACTGGTATAGGCATAAAGGGATTCATATATAAGCCGACCTTTGCAGGGATGCTGTTGATAATACCTGAAATTGGCGCTCGTATTTCACATTTTTTAAGCTGTAGTTTGACTGTATCAAGGGCTGCCTTAGAGTTTTTAAGCTGCGCATTTACCCTGTCTAGTTCTGCCTTTGGCATTAGCTCCATATCAAATAATTTCTGAGCCCTTTCCTGAGATGTTAGAGCAAGTTCATATGCTGCATCTGCTGAATTAAGATTATTTTGAGAATCACGAGGGTCAATCTGAACCAAGAGATCGCCTTGTTTTACCCTATCGCCTTCTTTGACCTTGATTTCTACCACCTTGCCTGTCACCTCAGAGATCATCTTCACTGATTCCCATGGGATAATGGTCCCTGGCAGATTGAGTTTATCTTTAATTGAGGTGCCGACTATTTTTTGAACGACTATATTAATGGCAGGATTTTCATGTTTTGCCTCTGCTAGTTTTTCAGCCTGTAAGATTGCTGCCTTTGACTTTATTCGCCCGCCAAGCACAATTATCACTAAAATAAACAACACAATCAAAATAGTTGGCATTATCTTAAATATTATCTTTAAAGTCTTTGCATATGGCGGCATTGACTTATTATCCAACTCAGTCATCGTTATCTAACCTTCCTCTAAAAATAAAATTGTAAGCACACACTTACATGGTACTATATAAATATTTTGCTTGTCAATTGTTTTTAAATGTAGATAATTATATTTTAGGAAATTGGGAGGAGCAGGTAATTTAGTGAATAAAGTGTATTATAGATTAAAATCAATGATATTTCATATTTAACTTTTGTTAGGTCAATTTTTTATATACTTTTATATATTTTTTATTAAATAATTTGAGAATACTTTATTCTTAGTATGTTATGATAAAAAATAATTAATCATATCATAAGATATAATCAACCAACTAGTATAAGGAGTAAAAATTATGTCTGACAAGTATAAATTACCTGGCTCGCAGTGGCGTGCTATTTTAGAAAGCGCTATGTACTCAATTTCCATGCGTCCAACGACTATGAAGGAGTTATATGATCTTTCGCTGACACAGCCTGAGGTAATAGTGACATCAGAGCCAATGTACAAGCCTGAATCGTTTGGACTTCCGAAGGATGCAAAGATTTTGGTCTCTAATGATGGAAAGATTGTTGGCAGGACTGCTAAGGCAAGGCGTTTGGTTAAGGATATGACACCATCGGATTCTGATAAATATTTGGCTATACTCAGAGAGGCAGTTTATCATTTTAATAAAGTTAAGGGTCTGCATCTTGAAGGCATTGTTGGGCTTCATTCTGATTTTATGATCAAGGCTCATCTAATCAGCCCTGAAAGTGATGCCAAAAATATGCTTGACTGGGGGTTTAATTTCGCCCCATGGATGAAACCATGGTCTGATGATTTTGATAATTCCCGCGACCTTAATGAGTCTGATATATTAGTTCTTGCTTATCAGGATTGGAGTCATCCTGAGTTTCCAGACGGTTTGATAATAGTTGATCAAAAGACTAACTGCATAGCAATATTGGGGTTGAGGTATTTTGGAGAGCGTAAAAAGGGAACACTTACCCTTGCATGGTCAATTGGGGTAAAGCATAATATGGTTGCCTGTCATGGCGGTATTAAAAAGATCGGTAAATCTGCTCCGATTGCTGTATTTGGGCTTTCTGGTTCTGGTAAGTCCTCAATCACAAACAGTCTAAATCATGATGGCACGCTTAATAAAGACGAGGTGGTTACTGTTATTCATGACGATGCCTTTTTGATTGATCTTAATAATAATGTTTCTATAGCCCTTGAGCCTAATTTATTTGATAAAACCGATGCAGTGGAATTTGATGATCCGATTATTAAATATTTTTATTCTGCTCAAAATACTGCTGTAACTTTAGCAGATGATAAGATTAAACTAGTATGTAAGGATAGAAGAAATAGAAATGGCAGATGTATCAAAAGCAGGGATATGTTTAAACATAGTAATTCATGCGAGAAACCCGGCAAGGTGATTTGGCTTCAAAAGGACACATCCCTGCCTCCAATATGTAAGATAAAAACCGCTGGTCTTGCCGTTGGAATGGGTGCTTCTCTAAGTACTTTGAGGGCAAAGGGCGTTGAAAACGTAAGCAGAAAAGAACTTGAATCAATGGTTATCGAGCCTTTTGCTAATCCATTTAGGGTTCATCCGCTTAAATGGGATTGTAAGCAGTTTGAAAAACTCTTTAAGTCTGGAACAGATTGTTATATACTTAATACTCATGCCTTTGGTGTTCCTGATAGTTTGATAGATATTCCTAAAGAGCTTTCTCTAAAAATAGTTACAGAATTAAATCGAGGCGCTATAAAATGGCGCGATTGGCGCGCATTTAAGGGTCTGATGCTTCCTCGAAACGGTAAGGAATTGTTCGGAGATGATTTTGACAAGAAATACCGTCCTTCAAGAAAAAATGAGAATTATCTTGAGTTTATGAGGGATCGTATGAATGACAGGATTACCTTCCTCTCAAATAAACGTAATAACGAGCAGGATATGGATAGTATTTATATTGATCCGCTTGTGCTTGCAAGAACTGTTATTGATCAGATTTTGCATCCAGCGTAAAAAAGGCATTGTCTTGAGGGCGCTGCCCTCAAACTCCCGCAAGGGAACTCGTTCCCTTGACCCATTAATTTTTTTTTAATTGCTTAATGAAAAACTTATTATTATAAATAACCTAAAATTATGGGGTGAAGGGGATAAGTCCCCTTCTGGGAGTTTGAGGGTGAAACCCTCATGTAGATAGATTATAATGGATAATATACTTGAGACAATAAGGAATCTAACTACTGCTATTATTCCGATAATAATAGCAATCACATTTCATGAGGCAGCTCATGGATATGCAGCCTATAAACTTGGTGATTCTACTGCTAAGGATATGGGCAGACTGACCTTAAATCCTGCACCACATATAGATCCTTTTAACACGATTTTTATTCCAATAATAATGTTTGTGCTTTCAAACGGTAGTTTTATCTTTGGGGCGGCAAAGCCAGTGCCAGTAAACTTTAATAATCTAAGACATATTAGGCGTGATTCAGTTATTGTTGCTGCGGCTGGGCCTTTTTCTAATATTGTATTAGTTATAATTAGTATCTTGTTATTAAAGGTGATACCTAATACAGATGATATGAATAATATGTATACAAAGGTTCTTATACCAGTTATAAAGATGATGTATTACAGCATATATTTTAATATATTTCTTGCGGCATTTAATCTTCTGCCGATTCCACCGCTTGATGGCGGCAGGATAGTAACGAGTTTACTTCCGTTTAGGTATGGTTATCAATTTGGGAAGCTTGAGCCATATGGTTTTATTATTATACTTGGGCTTTGGGCTTTAGGTATAATAAATTATGTTATTGTGCCTATACAATATCTTATAAGATTGATTATTAAAATATTTATGATTCCATTTGGGGGAATATAGATTGAAAGAGAGAGTTTTAAGCGGGATGCAGGCAAGCGGATTACTCCATTTAGGTAATCTGATTGGGGCATTAAGAAATTGGGTTCATCTGCAGGATAAATTTGACTGCTATTTTTTTATAGCAGATTGGCATGCCTTAACTACTGGTTATGCTATTACTGAGATGATAAAAAAATCTTCTGAAGATCTGATATTAAATTTTTTGGCCTCTGGGCTTGATCCTAAGAGATGCGTGATATTTCAACAGTCAAGGGTCTTGCAGCATGCAGAGTTACATCTATTGTTAAGCATGATAACGCCTCTTGGCTGGCTTGAACGCGTGCCAACATATAAGGAAAAAAAGTTTGAATTAGAGGATAGAGATTTAAATAATTATGGATTTCTGGGTTATCCAGTATTAATGTCAGCAGATATTCTGCTTTATAGGGCGAAATATGTACCTGTGGGGATAGATCAAGAGCCTCATTTAGAGATAACGCGCGAAATAGCAAGGCGTTTTAATCATCTTTATAATACTAAGACATTAATCGAGCCAGAAGCGTTATTAACAGAATTTCCAAAGGTTATTGGCGTTGACGGAAGAAAGATGTCTAAAACATATGATAATGCCTTATATCTGTCTGATACTCCAAAACTAATAGAAACCAAGATAAAGACCATGAAGACCGACCCTGCGCGACAAAGAAGGACTGATAAAGGAGATCCAAATCTATCGCCTGTATTTGAACTGCATAAGATATTTTCGAGTGATGAGGAGCGTGAATTTGTTTCTAATGGCTGCAGGAGTGCTGAGATTGGATGTATTGACTGTAAAAAGATATTGATTAAAAATGTTATTAATGTATTAACGCCAATCTGGGAAAGACGTGAGGTATTAAAATCTCAAGGCATATTAGGTGATATATTAAAAGAAGGTAATGATAAGGCAAGGATAACAGCTGAAGAGACAATGGAATTGGTTAGGGTAGATATGAAATTAACCCTTTAAGGGCTCTGCCCTTAAAAATCCCGCAAAGGGACTTGTCCCTTTGAACCCATTTACTATTGTTTAATTGCTTAATAAAAAACTCGTTATTATAAATAACCTAAAATTATGGGGTTAAGGGGACGAGTCCACTTATGGGAGTTTGAGGGTGAAACCCTCATGACAAATATTATTTAATTATGCTAGAATAGCAGCTATAACTAATAAGGAGGATGTAAAATGCCACTTGATCCAACAAAACATGCGGACTGGGAGATAGCTCAAGCCGCAGAACCAAACATGAGAAAGGTCTCTGAACTTGCAGAAAGACTAGGCCTTAAAGAAGATGAAATGCTTCCACATGGTCATTACATTGCTAAACTTGATTTTAAGGCAATTACCAAAAGACTCGCTGGAAGACCTGATGGAAAGTATATTGATGTAACAGCCATTACCCCAACCCCGCTTGGAGAAGGAAAATCTACTACAACAATGGGTTTAGTTCAGGGAATGGGAAAGAGGAATAAAAATGTAATTGCTGCAATCAGACAGCCGTCTGGCGGACCTACCATGAATATCAAGGGTTCGGCAGCAGGAGGCGGACTTTCGCAGTGTATTCCATTGACTCCATTTTCTCTTGGATTGACAGGTGATATTAATGCAATCATGAATGCGCATAATCTTGGAATGGTTGCGTTAACTTCAAGAATGCAGCATGAAAATAATTATACTGATGCACAGCTTGCGCAGAGAAAATTAAAGAGACTTGATATTAATCCAAAAAATGTGCAAATGGGCTGGATTATAGATTTTTGTGCGCAGTCATTGAGAAACATAATAATTGGCAGAGGCGCTAAAGATGACGGATTTCTGATGGAATCGCGTTTTGACATAGCTGTGTCTTCAGAGATAATGGCGATACTTGCAATAGCCTCAGATTTAAAGGATTTTAGAGAAAGAATGGGCAAGATTGTCGTTGCATACAGCAGGGCTGGCAAACCTATTACAACTGCTGACCTTGAAGTAGACGGGGCAATGACAGCTTGGATGGTAGAGGCTTTAAATCCAAATTTATTACAGACAATAGAGGGACAGCCAGTATTAGTACATGCTGGGCCATTTGCAAATATTGCAATCGGACAGTCATCAATCATTGCTGATAGAGTAGGACTAAAACTTGGAGATTATCATGTAACAGAATCAGGATTTGGCGCAGATATTGGATTTGAGAAGTTCTGGAATCTGAAATGTCGTTTTTCTGGTTTAAAACCTCATGCAGCAGTTATTGTAGCGACAATAAGGGCATTAAAATGTCATGGAGGTGCGCCTATTCCTGTACCTGGCAAACCAATTCCAGATGAATATAAGGGCGAGAATGTCGGATGGGTAGAAAAGGGATGTGAGAATCTCCTTCACCATGTAAAAACCGTTAAAAAGGCTGGGATCAATCCTGTAGTATGTATAAATGCCTTTTTCACTGACACTCCTAATGAGATAGCAACAGTTAAGAGGATGTGCGAGAGCGCAGGGGCAAGAGTTGCATTATCTAAGCATTGGGAAAAGGGCGGAGAAGGCGCATTGGAATTAGCAGATGCGGTCATTGATGCTTGTAATGAAGAGAATGATTTTAAATTGTTATATGATATAAAGATGCCGTTAAGAGACAGAGTGCAGAAGATTGCAAAAGAAGTCTATGGGGCAGATGAAGCTGTATTTTCGCCAGAGGCAGCTAAAAAGGCAAAGGCTATTGAAGATGATCCTGAACTAAGCAAACTTGGGACATGTATGGTCAAGACCCATTTAAGTCTTACAGATAATCCTAATATTAAGGGCGTTCCAAAGGGCTGGATATTAAATATTAGAGATATTTTAATCTATCAGGGCGCAGGATTTGTTGTGCCAGTTGCCGGGGCAATCAAATTAATGCCTGGGACAGGTTCTGACCCTGCATATAGAAGGGTAGATGTAGATGTTGAGACAGGCAGGGTTAAAGGTGTATTTTAGGTAATATTGAATATTTGGGCGGGGCTTTTAGTCCCGCCTTTTTTCACTATAATTGCGATTTTGTATAAAATGAAATTGTAAAGTTTTTTTAACCTTGATTTTATTAAATTTATATTGTTAGTATAACAAATGGAAAAGAAAAGAACAGATGATAGTTTGCATGTAAATAATCATTCAACTCCTGTTGTAATGTTTATCTTGATCTGTGTAGTGACAATTGTTGTATCAGTTGCATATCTATCTATCAATCCAGGGCAGACTATTCCAAGATTTGTATCAATCATATTAGTTCTTTTATGTTACGGGTTTGTTGGATATTTGATGCTGGTATATTTTTCATATCGTATGTTAAGTCCTTTTGAGAGACATAAGGCAGATATGAAGCAAATAAGTTCTGGCAAATATACAAAGAGATTAAATTTACGTGACGATGATGAGTCTAATGTGAAGTCTTTTTTCCTTGAGGTCAATAAGTTATTGGGGAATATGGAAAAAATGCACCAGAATAATAATATTTTATATAATGATATAAATAATTTGTTAAAGGATTTAAATAAGGTAATGGATGGGTCAAGTGACTCAAACCCGATTATAACCTCAAATGATGATATAAAGAAATCTATTGCAAATTTGGAAAACCGTTTAAAAGAGTTTTCTGCTGAGTCAAAGTCTGAAGAAGAAACGATTTGAATAATAGAGTTATCCTTGTTTAATGTCCTATGATTTCCAAATATTCTATCTGTTCATATTCTAATATATGTTTGATATAAGACCTGTTATAAATATTTTGTTGATATTTACGGTGTTTGCATTTTTGCACTCTATCACTGTCTCTAATAGGTTTAAAGCCTTGATGATAAGGATATTAGGTGAGAGATTTGTTAAGGGTGCGTATAGATTAATATTTACCTTTTTCAGCGTTATTATTACTGCTATTGCCTTTTCGCTTATCGCTCTGCAGCCAAATGTTGGTCTAAGACTTGAACTTCCAATTATGATAAAATTAATATTTCATGTTATTCAGTTAATTGGATTAATATTGATAATCTTGCCGTTTAAATATATAAATATCTTTGAGTTTACTGGAGTGTCTCAGTTTTTCTCTTATATTAAGGGTAAGGAAATATCAGGCGATCTGGAGGGGTTAAATATTAATGGTCTTATAACCAATGGGATTTATGGTTATGTCAGGCATCCTCTTTATCTTGGCAGTTTTTTGATAATTACCTTTAATCCATATCTTGACATTAATAAGATTGCGTTTATAATTGCTGCTGATATTTATTTTATCATTGGCGGATTGATTGAACAGCGCAGAATGATAAAGATATTTGGAGATGAATATATAGAATATCAGAAAAAAGTTCCAGCCTTTTTCCCTTCTTTTAAGTCAAAGGGTCGGCGCTCGTAAGAAGACTTTTCACATCAAGTGATTAATTTGATCTAAGTAATCCTGTTATTCTTCTAATATTTTTTCTAATAGATAATATGGTTTATACCAAGTTGCGCTTATAAAAGTATATATTCATTGCAATGTAGGGGCAGCTCTGTTTTGCGCTTACATGAAAGCTGGGTAAACACAAGGTTTACCCATACGAAATACGATTTTAAATAGAATTAATTGAATTACTTCTAATAAAGCAGCTTAGTGTTAATTGTATTTTTTCATCATTTAATGTATATTAATTGTGAGTAATAATATTTAAGGAAGATTTTGATGATGAAAAAGATATTGATTATATCATTAATTGTATCTATTTTTTGTATTACGCCATCTGTTTTCGCAAAATCCAAAAAAGCTGTATCCAATAAAAAAGATACCACTCAAACCTCAGAGAATCGTTCAGTAGAACTAAATTCAATGCAGAGTGAAAAACGTGTAGCCCTTGTTATCGGAAATGCAGAGTATCATAATATTAAGACCCTTAGAAACCCTGTAAATGACGCTAAGGCTATGGCTAGAGAATTAGAAGGACTTAATTTTAAGGTTATATCAGGCTTTAATCTTACCCAAAAGGCTATGAGAAAAATCGTCAATCAATTTGGAGATGAGATAAAGGACGGAGGCGTTGGATTATTTTATTTTGCAGGACACGGAATACAGGTCAATGGTGAGAATTTTCTGATTCCTGTAGATGCGGAAATTCATTCAGAAGGTGACGTAGACTCTGACGGACTGCGTGCTAATATTGTGCTTAATAAGATGGCTGATGCAAGAAATCGGCTGAATATCGTTATTCTTGACGCTTGTCGTGATAATCCATTTAAAGGATTTAGGTCATCTGGAGGAGGGGGGCTTGCAATGATGAATGCCCCTAAGGGTACATTTATTGCTTATGCTACAGGCCCTGGATCTGTAGCAAGCGATGGAGACGGTAAGAATGGACTTTTTACGCAGGAATTACTGAAAAGCATGGAGAAGCCTGGACTAAAAATAGAGGATGTGTTTAAGGATGTTTCAGGGGCAGTACAAGATAAAAATGCGAATCAAGTGCCTTGGATAGCATCAAATATGAGAGGTGATTTTTATTTTAAGCTAGACTCTAATGTTATAGTATCAAATCAATTACAATCAGCAATACCTACTAAGACTCAGGATGTGAACATTGAAAAAGAGACATGGGCGACTATAAAAAATTCTATAGACCCGGCAGATTATAAAGAGTTTTTGTCCGAATTTCCAAATAGCAGCCTTGCCCCTCTTGCGCGTGCAAAGATAAAACAGCTTGAAAAGTTTAAACAATCAACTCAACAGACAGAGGTAGCGATGGCTAGCCGTCCTCCAGTTTTGAGCGCAAAAGAGCCTATTTTTACAGAATCTATTACAGGTATAGAGATGGTTTTAGTCAAGGGCGGTTGTTATCAGATGGGAGATACCTTTACCAACACTCAAATTGAAGAAAAGCCTGTGCATGAGGTATGTTTAGATGATTTTTATATTGGAAGGTATGAGGTAACTCAGGGACAATGGAAGAAGATTACAGGCAAAAATCCATCATTTTATGGTAATTGTGGAGACAATTGTCCTGTAGAAAATGTAAGTTGGAATGATGTCCAAGACTTTATAAGGGAGTTGAATAAATTGACAAATAGTAAATATCGTCTGCCGTCAGAGGCGCAGTGGGAATATGCCTGCAGAAGCGGCGGTAAGAGCGAGAAATACTCTGGCGGCAATTTGATTGATAATTTTGCATGGTATAATGCTAATTCAACTGGTAAGATTCATCCAGTAGGCACAAAATCTCCGAACGGTCTTAATATATTTGATATGAGCGGAAATGTCTGGGAGTGGGTGCAGGATTGGTACGATCCGATGGCTTATAGTCAGCATACCCGCAATAATCCAGTATATGACTTAGTTGGCAGCGGCAGAGTTGTGCGTGGCGGCGGTTGGAGCTATTCCTCTGATACTACTCGTTGTGCCTACCGTTTCAGCTATTCCCCAGATGTTCGCTATGGTGTCGGGTTTCGTCTGATAAGAGATTAAAGAATGAGGGCTCTGCCCTTTTCATCTACGGGCACCCGCAAAGGGACTTGTCCCGGGGGTCTAAGACCCCTTGAACCCATTAATCTATTATCGGACGATCTCTAATATGGTCTACTATACAAAAAAATCCAAATGGTTCTTTACTGTTATTTCTGAGTTGATGTGTCTTTAACGGCTGGACATAGGTTATATCAAATGGTTTTAGAGTAATAGAAATATCTTCAATAATTAATTCCCCATTTCCGCATATGCAAATAATGACATGTTCATGCACATGGCGTTCTTTTGAGGAAAATCCATCTGGAGCAATCTCAAAATACCTTAGATCAAAGGCGGTTTTTTCCCCAAACCTCCCAATAAGCTCCTGTCTTTTTATATTATAATAATTAGGATTATCCATTTTCTTATATTCAGTAATGCCTCTTCCAGTCCATGTGAAATCATCATTGAAGATTAGATGTTCTTTTATTGATTCTTTTATGGGATTATTAATTTCGCATGAACTTACAACATCTAATGTTTCTACTTTTGATTCAGTACTATCAGGAAAGTGTTTTCTTATCTCATCTTTGAAGGTCTGAGTATTAATTGTTAGGTTGTCAGAATAACCATGAAGCGACCCTCCGATAAGAAATATTACATCTTCTCCATATAATGATGACATAGCTTTAATATTATCTATCCCCATTCCGCCAGCAGGGCAGGGCAGGGCAGGCTTTATTTCTGCAAGCGGTTGAGAGAGTGAAACGCTGATTGCCTTACACTGTTCTATGGTCAGATTAAACCTCCCGCCATGGTTAGGGAATATTGAAATATCCCCTCCAATAAGACGAAATATTGTGCCAAGCAAAATTTCAGGGGCAATGCCATGTCTTAAGTCATTAAAATGCGTCCCAGTGAGTGCAGGATGAAGCATTATGATGAGATTATATTTTTTAGCAATATATCTGACCATATCAAGCCCAATCAGAAACGGCGAAAGCAGTATCCCCTTTATTCCAAGTTTTACGGTAAATGCAATCTGCTCCTCCATCTGTTCAAATGGGGCAAGGATATTTGGGAAATAGAGTGTAACTTTCCCAGTCTTTTGCGCAGTTTCAATTATTGTCTCCTGACATCTTGAAACTCGTTCATGAAATGAACTAAATGAATGATCAATTAATCCATGATCATCCTTTAAAATATCCCCTCCGCCAAGTGCGAATTCCTTAGCCATCTTAGCAAATTCTTGAGGGCTTGCACCCATTGGTTTTAAGGCTGTGCATAGAAGCGGTCTGCCTCTTACGCCTGTAATATTCCTTATCCCATTTACTCCAAAGTTAGCGCCCTTGAATCTGACTAAAAACTGCTTAGGGAGCGAGAGAGCAACAATGCGGATATTGGTTTTTATAGAGATATTTCCGTAAAGGACATTTAAAAATTGAGGTATTTGAAAACCGGTTATCTCTGGGTTATAAGCGATAACTGCACGGTATCTGTCAAGGGATGATTGATTGATTGATTGTACAGAGCCGATTATTTCAGTTTCTATGAATTGCGATTTGATGAGGGTTTGGGGCAGTTCAACGGTCTGTTCAAGGGCGATTTCTTTGGCAAGGGTTTCTGCATCTTGAGGAGATGTTGAGGTGAATTCGTATGTTATTAAAAAATAATTTTCATTCATTTCTCAAAAAATAAAGACCTATAATCCACCTTTTTATTGTGTTTAGCACTGAGCTTTATTATAACATCTTAATAATGAAAATGGTTGAATTAAAGATGTTTGTTAAGAAACGCATATTTTTTGTTAAAATTCATTTGCTTCTTTTTGGCAATCAAAATCAGTCATTCCCGAAATATGATCAGCAATTGAGCGTAAAAAAATCGAATCAATTGCAAAATGAGGTTGCAATTTTTTAATTAGATCATATGATAATAATCGGAAACTATTTTCTGTTCTCTTTTTTTCGTTTTTGCCTATGATAAAGTTATAAAAAACTTCAATGTCTTTGTCTGTTAACTTATTTTTGATATCGAAATGTATTTCATTTCCCTTTATAGATTTAGAGAATTGGACTAAATCTAAATGTTTAGTTTCTATATTTTTATGTTCAAAATAATTATCAAGTACTGAATCTGGTACTTGTAGTATATTAGTTAGATATTCATCAAATAACTTTCGAATATTTTTTAGACCTTTATTATCCATACGGATAACATAAAAAGAATTTAGAACAACCTCGTGTTTTAATTGCTTCAGGATATTAAAAGCGGGATCATTTATTTTATCCTTTGATTTTAAAATCCAATTCTCAAGGATTATATTTGATTTATCAAAGTTTTTTCCTTTTGATAATTTTTCTAAGCGAGGTTGCATTTCATTTATAACAAAAACTATAAAATGGTTTAATAATGAAGGCATAATCTGAGCATTAAAAAAATCAGGTTTAATATTTGAAAGTGGAATACGCGTTTTATCATCACTAAAAACTTTTTTTATTTCATCGAATTTTGTTATATCTTCTATCTTTAACATTTCCATCCTTAAAGCATCATTAATATCATGAGTAACTTGAGCAATTTCATCTGCAATAGCAACTATTTGGCCTTCTACGCTTATAGAAAATTCATTATTCAAGAAGAGTTTATTCTTCATATTATCGTTATCAGTTATGTCAGGATACAAATATTGGCTTATTGTATCTTTCATGTAAATTGATGTATGTTTTAATATGCCTTCTAACACAGTATATGTTAAATTCAGTCCATTATAATAAGTATGATATATTTCTAAATCATTTAATATTCGTACACTTTGAAAATTATGTTTAAAATTTGTTAATTTTATAGGTGTTAATTGTTTGCCTGCCATTTCAGTTAATCTATGAGGCATAGCTTCTTGCCCATTTAGATATCCATTAATTAATCGTTCCCCAGCATGACCAAAAGGAGCATGCCCTATATCATGGCCATATGCTATTGCTTCTACTAATTCCTCGTTCATATTTAAACCTTTAGCTATCGCTCTTGAAATTTGTACAACTTCTACAGTGTGAGTTAATCTTGTTCTGTTATGTTCACTTAAACCAAATGAGACATATAATTGTGTTTTATGCATCAATCTTCTGAATGGACTACAAAAAATAATTCTATCACGATCACGTCCAAAAAGTGACCTGCAAGCTGTTTTATATCTTTCATCATATAAGGGCTCTTTTCTTTCAGCAAGATCGCTTTTTTGAGCTAAGGGATGTAATTTTTTCTCATAATTACAGATTCTTTCATATGTATTCATATGTATTCATTTCTCCTTTTAATATAAAAGATCATATTAAGTATATATTTGGTTATATTTTAAATAATTTATTCTATGCTTGAGATTACAACATTATACCATATCGCTGATGACAAATCTGTGACAATAGAAGTAATGGTTTAAATTATTTTTGTAAAAAACTTAAAAATATACATAATAAACCAAACATTATTTAGATAAATTGGGTACAGCAGCATTGTTATAGTCAAAAAGAGATCATTTGTTTTAACTGAAAATTAAATATGCAAGATAACGATTGAAATAATTATATATATGTTATAAAATAAAATATGAGTAAAACTATTAGTTTGGAAATTGATGATGAACTTGGAATTCTTATTGATAATTTGAGCAGTCAAATTGGTCTTACCCCTAATGAATTTATAAATAATACCTTACGACGTTTGTTAGCTTTAGAAAGATTTGAATCTACTCGGCATGATTTAGTAAAACGCGGGCAAGATGCTGGGTATTTTACAGATGAAGATATTTTCAATGCCTTTTCATGAGAGTTTTTCTTGATACTAATGTATTAGTTAGCGCTTTTACTACTGAACATGGTACTTGTGCCAGTCTGTTACGGTTGGTTTTAACGAAATACGACCTCGTTGTGAGTGAATTTATAATCTCTGAACTAAAGCGTATACTCACTGAGCGTTTTAAGACATCTTCAGTTGAATTGAATAATGTTTTATCAGTTTTATATATGTATGAAGTTATTCCTACACCTTTAAAACCATATGATATTTCTATTAATGACAATGACGATAAATGGGTTTTAGCTTCAGTTATTGACGCAAAAGCCGACGTGTTGATTACTGGCGATCAGGAGTTGTTGTCAATAGGAAATATTGGAAAAATTAAAATATTAAGCCCGCGTGGTTTTATTAATTTGACCTTTTAAGGGATTTTAGGTTATTTATAATTCATGAGTTTTTTCATAAATAACTAATCAAAAGTTAATGGGTTCAAAGGGAGGGTCTTAGACCCGTTTCAAAAGTCCCCTTACGGGTTAAGGGCAGAGCCCTTGTAGATGCCTTTAAAATATTAAATGCAGTAACGCATTTAAAACACCAGCAAAGATAAACGCATTAACATTTATGATTAATATTGTAATAAGCGCCTTTTTCGTGCCAAGCTGTTTTCCCATTGCAACCATTGTGGCAAAACACGGCACAAACATCTGCGCTAAACATATTGCTACTATGGTTTGAATATAAGTAATATTGCCTTTTTCTATAAGTTTAATTATATATCCAGCAGCAGCCTCTTGTCTTGCTATTGTCAAAATTAAGGCATCTACCATATCAATTGGCAGCCCCAAAAATCCCACAATTACTGGGCTTAAAATCTTTTTCAGTCCCTCTAAAACTCCAATCTCATTAAATATAAAAAGCGTAAGAGAGGCATATATAAATACAGGCACTGCCTCCTTTAAAAACCAGTATAAACGATAATATGTCTTTTTAACAACTGCCCTTATGCCAGGTAGTCTTATAGGCGGGAGCTCTTGTATAAAAATCCCCTTTTTATCAGATTTTATTATTAAATTTAATAATAATCCAACCGATACATCAATAATTAATAGAAACCCAAATGCAGCAAAAAGTGCTTTGAGACCTAATTTCCCAAGTACTGCCATATTTAGACCCATTTGCGATGCGCAAGGAATTGCAAATGCCAGCATAAATATTGTAATGTATTGTTCTTTTTTAGAAGATAGAGATTTTGTTGTAAGTGTTGCCATTGTCTTACATCCGAAACCAAGAGTAAGAGGCATTATTGCTGCCCCGCTTAGACCAATCTTATTCATGATGTTTTTTGTTAAAATACTTAGATTAGGGATGTAGCCCATGTCCTCAAGTATATGATAAAATAAGAAAAATATGGATAATATAGGCAGCACTGTGATTATCGCATTCATAAGGCCTAACGTTAATATTCCGTAATTCCCAATCAAAAATTCAGACCAAAATCTTGATAATCCCAGCCCATTAATATAACCTTCAACTGGATTCCATAATATAATCTTCATGAAATTAGCAATTATTCCTGCAACATTTACTACAAAGAAATATAAGATAAGTATAACGCCAATCAATATTGGCACTCCATAAACTGGATGCCTGCAAACTCCTGCTATTTTCTGCGATAATTGTCCTGGGGCGATCTTTTGTCTCTTTGTGAATTTAGCAGTTATCTCATCTGCCCAAGCGCTTCGCTTGTTGGTAATAATAACATTCATACTTCTTTCGTATTGAAAGATCGTTTGTGATGCCATGCCTTTGACCTTTAAAAATAGCTCTTTATCAATTTGAATATTTAAATATTTGTCTATAAAGGGGTCTGAAAGAAGCATTAATGAGGCGATTTTATTACGAAATTTTAATTCCTGCGGTAATTCGCGGGCAATAGCAGCTATTCCATGATTTACTAAATCTCCATAATTAATCTTAAGTCTTCCAATTTTGGCATTTTGCAGAGATTTAATAAGCTCATTTGTGCCAATGCTTTTTATAGCTATTGATTCAATTATAGGTATGCCAAGGGTTTCAGATAACCCGTCAGAATCTATCCAAATCCCTTTTGTTGCAGTTTCATCAAGGGCATTTAATAGAATTACCATAGGTATTTCAAGTTCTATAATATCGGCTAACAGCACAAGGGATTGTTTTATGCGGTTTGCATCCATGCAGAATATAATTATATCAGGTCTTTGTTCAAATATAATGTCTCTGACAAGAAGTTCTTCTTCTGATTGAATATATAAACTATGAAGCCCTGGTGTATCAACTATCTCATAATTAATATCTTGAAGTGTGACCTTAACTTTTTTAGCAGCAACTGTGGTAAAGGAATAATTAGCGACTATCGTGTACTGCCCAGTTAGATTATTAAATATCTGACTCTTCCCAGAATTAGGAAGCCCAAGTATAAATACCTTCTTTGACGGCGTAGTATTATTATCTTTTTTTAGCATGTAAGATTCTAAAAGATATTGATAATCATTGTCAATATAATAAATACTCTTTAAGGTCGCTGTCCTTAAAAATCCCGCAAAGGAGACTCCTCTTTCTATCTATGGCGAACCCATAATTTTAGGTTATTTCATATGATATGTTTTTTAATAAGCAATTAAAATAATGTTAATGGGTCAAGGGAACTCGTTCCCTTGCGGGTCAAGGGCAGAGCCCTTGAGGGTTACTTATTAAGAGGTCAGTATTTTCAAAGCGCGTAATCTGCTAGGATGTTTAAGTTTCCGTAGTGCCTTAGCTTCAATCTGTCTGACTCTTTCTCTTGTGATGGAGAGATGCCTGCCGACTTCTTCAAGTGTATGGTCTCTGTCAACGCCAATTCCAAAGCGCATTCTAATGACTTTTTCTTCTTTGGCTGTAAGGGTTTTAAGGACTCTTTGAATATATTCGGAAGCCTCGCTTTTTTCAGTGCCTGTAAAAGGAGAGGGGTTATTTTTATCGCCTATGAAATCTTCTAATTCTGTATCTTCATCGCCAACAGGTGTTTGAAGTGCGATAGGGTCTTGAATAGCCCTAAATACCTCTTCTACCTTGCGTACTGGGACATCGAGTTTTACTGCAATCTCTTCGTTGGTTGCCTCTCTGCCGTAGACTTGGGTAATCTCGCGGGAAGCCTTAGTGACCCTGTTATAGAATTCCATCATATGAACTGGGACTCTGATGGTCTTGGTTTGATCAATGAGAGCGCGCGTGATTGCCTGTCTAATCCACCATGTCGCATATGTGCTGAATTTGAACCCTTTTTCATATTTGAATTTATCAACTGCCTTCATAAGTCCGATATTCCCTTCTTGAATCAGGTCTAAAAGGGGAAGTCCTCGGCCTACGTAGTTTTTAGCGATATTTACAACAAGACGAAGATTTCTGGTGATTAATTCATTCTTTGCCTTCCTGACAAGTTCTTTAGCTCGTGAAATCCTGTCCCAAAGAACCTTTAATTCAGTGACTGCAACTCCGATCTCAGCCTCAAGCCTTTCGTGTTCAGCCTTGTCAAAGATAAGCTCATCTAATATGCTCTCTTCACGACGAGTGTTTGAGCCTTTTGATTTAAGGAAATCAATCTTCTGTTTGACCTCTTCAATTGTGCCAAAACGGACGCGTTTTTTATCAATCAGGGCTATATAATCCATCAGTTCTTCAAGCCTTGTGATGGTCAGTTTAAGGGCTTCATCTGCGCGTTCATCCTCAAGCATTGTGTCATCGCTCTTATCAAGTCCAGCCTCTAATTTATGATATAGAGGAAGGGAGGTGATGATGGTTTTTATGATTTCGCGTCCCTCTTCAAGACTCTTAGCTAGTTCGGTTTCTTCGTCTTTGCTGAGGATGGAGATATTCCCCATAGAATGAAAATAAGCCTGTACAAGGTCTTCGGTTTTTTCGTAACCTTCAGCCTCTTCTTCAATTTCGATAAGGGGGGATGCGCGTTCTTGATCAACGACCTTAACTCCAATGTCTTGGAGGAGATCCATTAAATCTTCAATCTCATCAGGAGAGAAGAATTCAGAGGGTAAAGCCTCGTTTATTTCATCATAGGTTAGGGAGCCTCGTTTCTTACCAATATTGATTATTTCATCAAATATGTCTTTTTCTTTCATTCACTAGTCTCCAAAGGTTTTTATAAATAATAAATATGGCTTAAATAATGAGTATATTTATACCTTGACTTTTTCTTCGACTATCACTTTAACACAAGCTGAATCATAAATACAAGTTAATTATTTTGTAAAGGGAAAGATTTTGTAGTTTTGGGAAAATATTTCTGTAGGTTTTGGGAATATTATTTTATAGTTCTCCATAAATCTTAGTTTTCTGTTAATAACCTAACATAATCTTAATTGTACTAGCAATTATCGTGCTAACTGGGGTTGTTAAAACAGTTTCAAATGATTTTTTATATAGAGTGTCAAGGAGTGGATAATTTGACTCTTGAATAACTTTTAAATTGGTTTCAATTTCAGTTTCAAGCTGCGGTGTAACTTCTTTTTCGTTGAATTTATTTGTGATTAAGGTTAGCGCATTAGAAATCTGCTTATTTTCTGAATTTTGGTTGATAAGTTGGTTTATTAGTGAAAAGAAAGGTTGATTTTGGTTAAGTTGTTTGTCTACTACATCAACAAGTTTGCCAAAATTCTATTAAATCTCCTGTAAGGTGTTTTATATTCCGACCAAAAATTGGATTTATTTCCAATTCCTCAAAACATTTACCCATTCTCCGCTTTAGAGTAAGAGTTAAATTATCATACAGCTTTTCCGCAGGTTTAGTTAAAACTATTTCCCAGCTTTTTTGTCTCTCCACTTGATGGTATCACCTTTATTAGCTGCATTTAGACCTTCTTTTATACTGCTCCTCCTATCAGGTCTTGAGAGTATTTCAAGGGTTTCTCTATGACGCTCTAAATATTCATCTATTAGTTCTGTAAGAATATCTTTTATATCTCGTTTTTCAACACTTGCGATGATTTTTAAAAGGTCTTTTTTATCTGTGGGAATCCTAACGGTTGTTGTCAACATTAATCGGGTTTGGGGCTATTGCCCCATTTTCCTGAAATTAATCTACAGGCAAAATATTAAAACTCTTCTTTCCATTAATCCTATATGAATTAAATCCTCTTCTATCTAAGGTTAAAACCTCATTAACTCCTGTATCTTCAGCAAGAACTACAAGCGTAGCATCTGCAAAGTCCATAGGTATATCCCTATATTTCTCCATTAAAACAGCGATCCTTTTTAAACTTGATAATGACTGAGGAACAAGCGTTGCCCCACCTTTAACTATAAATTCTATACATGACTTTTGAGCGTTTATAGATGACCCAAGTAAATACGATGTCTCTGTCAACACAGATTCAGTAGTGAGCAACTGTCCTTGATAACTTTTGAAAAATGATACACATTTGTTATGATTAGTTTCGCTTTTATCAAGTAATGAGACAAATACCCCAGTGTCCAATAAAACACTACGCATCTTTTTTTATGCGCTCTAACAGATACTTCCTATGTTCCTGCCCTAAATCAGGGATTCCTGTAGAAACACTGCCTATTAAATCCTTTACCCTTTCATATGGAGATGTATCATTGTCAAGATTATCTTTTGTAAACTTTTCTAACGCTATTCTTACAATATCAGAACGTTTAAGGTGCAGTCTATTTGCCAAAGTTAAAATTTCCTGATGAAGCTCATCTGGCAGTCTTACAGTCATTTGTAATTGCATTATATCATTCTCCTATATATCTTAATGTAATACATTGCATTACAATATGTCAATATTTAAACTACTTCAAAAGCCTATCCCCCATCCAATCTGCAATCAACTTCTCAACCCCTTTGACCTTGCCAAACATATATGTCCCATGAATATTTTTCTCATCAAATATCTTTATCTCTGCACCGTTATCTTTAAGGTAATTATAGATTAAATTTGAACCGTTTTCAGCCTCTTCCTTACTTGTTAGAATGAGTATTGGGGTCTTAGACCATGTCTGAATATGAACTATAGTAGGTACTCCGAGATAATCCTTGCCCGGAGTCATAACTGCAACTGCCTTGATATTTACAGTCTTAGTTATTACAGTTTGAATAGCAACGCTGCATCCAACGCTTGCTCCAATTATTCCGATATGTTTTGGATCAATCCCAGCCTTTTGGATTAGATAATTAATAGCAGCCTCAGCGTCCATGTGCATCTGGTTAAAGAGTACTGGGTCGCGATTTGTTACTCTATCAGTGATGTCTTTGCCGTCAGGGGCGGTTTTACTTTCACCATGTCCGCGCATGTCAATGGCTAAGGTGGTGACGCCAATTTCAGTGAGATATGGGATAATGGGTTTCCAATCTTCTTTTTGATGAGTATACATATGAAGCAGGACTACGCCTGTTGTGCTTTTTTTGTTGGGTTTGGTTAGAGTTCCTGTTATCTTGTAACCGTCTGATGTGGTAATGACGATTTTTTCAGCATATGCGTTTTGGGTTATAAAAAGAATTAGGGCAATGATAAGGAAATAATCTCTAAATGTCTTCATATGTAACCTCCGTATTCTGTATAGATAATAATTATAGTATACAATTTATTGATGGGAAAATGGGAGAGGGTTAGGTGAAAATCCCCCTCTAATGATGGGAGGGGGGATAATTTTTAGTTAATATGAGTTATAGGAAATCAATTTGCAGCTTTAAATACTTTTGCGCCCGCTGTAATTCCTAAAATTAAACTCCAACCATTTTTTGAGGTATCTGAAGGATGCATGTCATATGATGCGCCAAAAATAACCCAATCATTAATATCAATTATCAACCCGACTGGAGATAGAGATGTTATTGAAAAAGAATTTGAACTTGAGTTTGAACTTGAGTTTCCAACTGTCCAACTTGCAATGTAGGATGGACCAATATAAAAACTGTCCCATATGAAGAACTTTAATCCTATGCCAAAATTAACTGGTTTAACGCTTAAGGTTATACCTTTACTAAACTATTAATATCTTGGCTTAGCAGTCCTGAAGGAAACCATATTGTTGGTAAACCTGAATCGGCAATATAGGGTTCAAATACTGATGATTTCATTTTTCCTTTTACAAATGGATCTGTTATATTACCGTTATTTATTAAATTTAACGATATATCTTCTATGTCAGTGAATTTTGTTAAAAAATCTAATTTAACAGAGTATACTGCTATATTCTCTCCTAAAAATATTGGTTTAATATCAACTGTATTTGAAGCAATCTTACTATTATATTGTAATTTTAAATTCTCTGGATTTAAATTATTTCCATTAATCACAATCTCATTAGGATCCTTAATCACATTATCATGATCATCAACAAAATATATAACAAGTATATCGCCTCTATTAACATGTAAGCTGCTAATGCTGTTATTTAAAAATTTTAAATTGCTACAACTTTCATTTGTTTTAAGATTTTCATCTATAATTCCTGAACATTTAGCTTGTTTAGGAAGATATGTATTTAATAAATCACTATTAATACTGGAACATCCTTTATTTCCTGAACAATTACCGTTATATTTTTTATTTAAGACATCATTAGTTGAATTATTAAGAATAAGCATAATAGGTTTAATAATTGTTGAAGTATCTTTAAGTTTTAAAGACTTTTCTGATTCAGTTTTACTGACTATAGGTAGTTTTCTCGTAAGTTTTAATCCATCTTGATTATAATTAAAATTTCCTTCAACAGCAGAGCCCATTCCCGGTAAAATCAAAACCACCAACATAACTAAAATAGTCATCAATCCTAATCTTTTCATAAAACCACTCCTAATCTCATCCTCCACTCAAACAGCAATAACAATCCACTATTCATATAAAGGAACAAAATTTTAACAAGTCTTAAATCATTCAATTCTTGACTTATTATTTGGCAGGTTAAAAACCTCAGTATCATAACATATACCATGTGACAGATTGATGACATAGTCGAGTTAAAACACTCAAAATTGAAGAAAAATACAAATATTTAAATTATTTTGCATTTATTTAAACTTGTATTTATATTTTGCAGCTTTTTAATTGCCTCTGTTATAATATTCTTTTGTAGGAGATATAAAAATATGGATAAAATATCTATTATCGGAGCTGGAAGCTGGGGCACTGCCCTTTCAGGAATGCTTGCTGAAAAGGGTCTTGACGTTACTCTTTGGGCTTTTGAGGAGTTTGTAGTTAATGATATTTCTACTTCTCGCATAAACAAGACATTTCTCCCAGAATATACCCTGCCTGCAAATCTTAATATCACCTCTGATCTAAAACAAGCGGTAACAAATGCTGCTATTATAATACTCGTAGTTCCTACTCAATTCTCACGCGCTATTATCAAACAATTTCTCCCTTATCTCTTAAATGATGTTATCATAGTCTCAGCCTCAAAGGGTCTTGAAAAAAACACCCTTCAAACTCAATCTCAAATTCTAAAACAATATACCTCTTTCACTATCGCAGTTCTATCTGGCCCAAGTTTTGCTAAAGAAGTAATCAGAAAACTCCCAACTGCCGTAACTATTGCAGTTGAAAATGAATCTGATGCTTCACGGCTTCAAGAGATCTTTACAACGGATTTTTTTAGGGTATATACTAATAACGACATCATAGGCGTTGAACTCGGAGGCTCAATCAAAAACGTCATGGCTATTGCTTCAGGTATATCAGATGGTCTCGGTCTTGGGCTCAACGCCCGCGCAGCCCTTATCACAAGAGGTCTTGAAGAAATGGGCAGGCTTGGAGCTAAACTCGGCGCTAACCCCCGCACATTCAGCGGTCTCAGCGGGCTTGGCGATCTCATACTTACCTGCACAGCTAATATGTCTCGTAATTATACCGTTGGATTTAGGCTCGGCAAGGGAGAGAAGATTAAAGACATCACAAACTCCATGAAAAGCGTCGCAGAAGGCGTTGAGACCTCTCAATCCGTCTTTGAGCTATCTAAAAAACTATATGTCGAAATGCCAATAGTCGAAAAGGTATATAATGTCATTTATAATAACCTTAACCCAGCTAAAGCAGTCAGAGACCTCATGAGCAGAAACCTTAAAAGCGAATTTTTTATCCAAGAGGCTCCGCCCCTTGACCCTGCAAAGGGATAATCCCTGAAACTTTTTACAAAAAAGTTTCCAAAAAGGCCCTTTGAACCCATAATTTGTCAAAAGTTTGACCATACAGTTGAACTTATTATTGACGATTCCACTATAAAATAGCCCTTTTGAACCTCTGGCAAGATTCTTGCATAGTTATATATAACGTAATACATTAACTATTAGGAGGATTTATAAAATGTTAGATACTATATTTAAGAAAAAGGTTGTTACAGACACCAAAAAGGCTATGATTCCAACAGTGATTACAAACAATAAAGATTTTGAGAGAGCTGCCGATAAGGTATTGAAAAAGCTGGAGAAAAAAATAGAGATTCTTGAAGCGATTGAATCTTCTGTTGATAAAAAACTCGCTGCGTTTGAAAGGCTTATTCATTTGGCAGAGAACATCAAAACACCTGGGACAACTAACAGCCCGCGTTATGAGATCGTTGCGTTAAATAGAAGAGGTCTTGAGGCTGAAGAGATTGCAGGGATTTTGGACATCCCTCGCGGCGAGATTGAACTAATATTGAATCTTAACGGCGCTGTTTAGCATAGTTTTGGCGGAAAATTATTCCTTAGTTAAAGGAACTTTTATCCTATTAATAGAAGAGGTGAGATATGTATAAAGGGATATATTTAGCATTATCAGGGGCTGTGCTTAAAGAAAGACAGCTTGAGGTTATATCCCAGAACCTTTCTAATGCCAATACTAATGGTTATAAAAAGGACAAGATTGCATTTAGAGATTATTTGATACAGCAGCACAATGGACTTAATGAAGATCAAGAAGGAAAAACAATGGCTGATATGTCAGAGGTAGTTACTGATTATTCCCCTGGGGCTTTTAGGAAAACTGGTAATAATCTTGACATAGCAATTGATGGCAGCGGTTTTATCAGCCTTGAACATGATCAATTCTCACGTAGAGGAGACCTTAAACTTGATAATGAGGGATATTTGACTTCAAACACAGGGGCAAGGGTTCAGGGTGAAAATGGAGATATCAAACTCTCTGGCAGCAATGTTCAGATATTGGGTAATGGCGAGGTATTTGTTGATGGAGTTGTTGCTGATAAGATTAAGATAGTTGATTTTGATAACCCTAAAACCATCAGAAAGGTTGGAGAAGGGGTGTTTGTATCTGATGTGCCGGGAAAACCTTCAAAGTCGGTTGTTCAGCAAGGTTTTTTAGAGACATCAAATGTCAGCGCTATTAAGGAAATGGTTACAATGATAAGTTCTATGCGGGAATTTGAATCATTTCAAAAGACTATACAGGCATTTGACGAGGCAGCATCACATGGAATTACTGAGATGGGAAGGCTTTAATAGGCGATAGGCGGTTATAGGAGGTCAGTATGATTAGATCATTATATATTGCGGCAACTGGAATGGAGGCTCAAAATACTAATATTGAGGTTATCTCCAATAACCTTGCAAATGTGCATACAACTGGATTTAAGCGCAGTAAGGCAGATTTTCAGGACTTGATGTATCAGCAGCTTCGCGCACCGGGTATGGCAAGCGCTACTGGGACGAATTCTCCGACTGGGATTCAGGTTGGACTTGGAGTTAGGACTGCTGCGGTTTCAAAGCTCTTTACTCAAGGTGATTTTGTTCAGACTGGTAATGACCTTGATGTTACAATTGAAGGTGACGGACTTTTTCAAGTGCAGATGCCTGATGGAAGCGTTGCGTATACAAGGGCTGGGAATTTTAAGACTGATAATCAGGGGCGTATTACTACTTCTGATGGGTATCCGATCGCAGGTTCTACTGATCAGATATTAAATGTACCGGCGGATACAAGAAAGATACATGTTGCTGAAGACGGTACTGTAACCGTGCTTCAGGGAAACGGAAATACTCCTAATAAGATCGGACAGATTCAAACCGTTAGATTTATAAATAATGTTGGGCTAGATGCGATAGGTAAAAATCTTTTTAAACAAACTGCTTCTTCAGGCCAGCCGATTGCAAGCGTGCCTGGGATAAATGGTTATGGAGCGCTTAGACAAGGTTCAATTGAAATGAGTAATGTTAATGTTATTGAAGAAATGGTCAGCATGATAGCAAGTCAAAGGGCATATGAATTTAATTCAAAGGCAATTCAAGCCTCTGATGAGATGCTTCAAATAGCGAATAATCTGAGGAGGTAAACTAAATGAAGATTGATACATTTCTTGAAAATACAATGCCGATGCAGTCTGCAGGCAGCCCTAATATGAAGTCTCAGAAGATAGATAATGTTTCAAAGGATATGGAGTCACTGTTTTTGCATCAAATGATCAAGTCTATGAGACAGGCATCTGGATCCTCTGGTGATAAGGGCTTTGGGGCAAGTACGTATTCTGATATGTTTGATATGGAACTTGCAAATATAATGTCTGAAAGAGGTATAGGCGTTAATGATGTTGTTTCAGAACAATTAAATCGTCAAGGTGAGAATTCTGATAGCAATGATATGCAAAATAAATCATATAATATTCCAGTATCTCAATCAATTAAATCACGTGTAAGGGCTAGTTATAAGACTGCCTCTGGCAGTTATGATACAGCTAAAATAATTAAGGATTTAGATAGATCAATATCCGAAAGCATTGATAAGGCACAGCCAATGAGGGCAGGAATGCCTGTTAAAGGCAAGATAAGTTCTGAGTATGGAATGCGTATACATCCAATAAGCGGAGAACTTAAATTTCATCATGGCATGGATATTGCTGCAAAAATAGGGACTCCAATACATCCAGTAAAGGCTGGAGAGGTGATCTTTAGCGGCGAGCAGCATGGATATGGGAATGTGGTAATTATTAAGCATGAAGATGGATATATAACAAAATATGCGCATTGTGAAAAAAATTTAGTAAGCAAAGGCGATATGGTAGATGTAAATACAGTAATAGGGAAAGTTGGTGAGTCTGGAGAATCAACGGGTCCGCATCTTCATTTTGAAGTTGCTCATAACGGTAAAAGCATAAATCCAAGAGAGATTTTTGTCTGAAGAAAATGTTAAAGTATTATAGGGAATTTGCCGATATGAGAGTAACAAGCTTTAGAAGGAGGATTTTATATGGAGATTAACAGCACCAGACCGCCCGGTAGTCAGGGTACTACTACCCCGGGCAATGTTAAGAAAAATGATACCCAAAATGCAGATGCCTCTAAACAGGGAAATGCTGCTACGGCTGATGATGTCGGGGCTTCTACATCAAAGGCAGCGTCTAAGACCTCTAAAAAAGATCTAAACGCAGGAAATGATGTCAAGGTTCATAATCCGCAATTAGACCTTGATGTTCATTACTCAATAGCGCGCAGCGGTTCTTCTGACAGGGTAACTATTTCTACTAAGGCAAAGGATATAAACGCCATAAAGAGCGCTATAGCCAAACTCCCTGACATTAGAGATGATAAGGTAAGCAAGTATAAACAAGCCATTGACGACGATGAGTACGAACCAGATTCAAACGCAGTGGCTGGCAGAATGTTGGATGAGATTTAATGAGCAGCGTCAGTGCTATGCTCAAAACCCTTAATGCCCAATTAAACGGGTATGAGAGTCTCTTAGAGCTTCTCAAAAGGGAGAAGGGGCTGCTGATTGATCTTGATTCACATGGGGTAGAAGAAATTTCTAAGGAGAAGGATACCTTAGTGTTAAGGCTGAGGCTGCTTGAAGAAGAGCGCTTTAGGATTCAAAAAAAACTTGCAATGGAATTGGCAATAAATAATATGGGCGATACCCAGACAACTGGTTTTACTAGCAAGGAAGCTAGTTTTTCGCGTTTTGATAATATGCCGATGTTTAGTCAGACTGATGCAAATATTACCCTGAAAACTCTGCATAAATTAACTGGAGTTGATGAATTTAATGTCATTCGTTTAAAACTTGTATCATTGATTCAGAGTGTTGAAGAGATAAATAGTTTTAATAAGATATTAATTGACCGCTCATTAAGCTATATAAGGTCTTCAGTTGAGCTTTATAGTTCATTTGGGTTTTACAGCAATGCTTATAATACAGGCAATTTAATAGCAAGAGAGGCTTAATAGTGTCTGTTTTTACTTTATTTGACATAGGTAAATCCGGCTTAAATGCAAGCCGTGGCGGGCTTGATGTAACCTCTCATAATATTGCAAATATCAATACTAAAAATTATAGCCGTCAAGACATTATAATATCTTCAGCAAATCCCTCGCGTACTGCACAAGGTTATTTTGGCAGAGGCGTACAGGTTGATAATGTTGTGCGGCATGTGGATAAGTTTTTAGAATCACAGATTCAGCAGCAGATGCAAAGCGTAGGGAGTTCTACTGTATTAGATGAAGGGATGTCGCAGCTTGAAGAGATATTTAACGAACAAAAGGGATTTGGATTAGCAGATAGGCTGACAGATTTTTATAAGGCATGGCAGGAAGTTGCAAACAATCCGCAGGCATTAAGCCAGCGTACTGTTTTGCTTCAAAACACAGGCAGATTGATAACAGCAGTTTCAAAACAAACAGAGACAAGGATAAAAGAAGTGCTTGCAGCTAAAAATAAAGAGATACCAACAGTTGTAGTTCAAATCAATAAAATGACCGCTGAGATTGCTGCTCTTAGCAAGCAGATAGTATCTTCAGAGGGATTAAGTCAAAAAGAGGCTAATGATTTAAGAGATAAACTTGATGGGTCACTAAAGGATTTAAATGAAATCGTTGGAGTTGAAACACTATATGACAAAAATACTGGAAGGCTGATTGTAAACTGCGGGCAAAAAACTCTAATTAACGGTGATATTGTAAACAAACTTGAGGCGAAACTTACTAATGAAGATGAATATGCAATAGTTATTGATGATACAGATATTACTACAAAGATCAAAAATGGAAGACTGGCAGGGCTTTTACAGTTTAGTGATGTTATAAATAACAAGGTTTTAAGGGATTTGAGAAGATTGATGGCATCTATAACCAAAGAGACAAACTTTGTTCATGAAAATGGATTTGGGCTTGACGGCTCTACTGGGAATGATTTTTTTAAACCATTAGAGGTTGGAGTAAAGGATTATTCAAGCGGTACAAATGTGACTTCAGCAGTAATTACAGATATGAAGGCGATAAATCTTCATGAGTATGATGTAAGGTTTAGATCAAATACAGAGTATGAAATATATGACAGGGATACTGAAGAGGTAATTGATAAGGGTATTTATCAGTCAGGAGCACCGATAGAGTTTGGAGGGATGAAGGTTGTCATAGAGAATATGCCGATACCTCCAAATGGGATAGGCGAGCCAAAGGCTGGGGATAAATTTCTGGTATCGCCATTACTGCATGCAGTGCGGGATTTTCAGATAGCAGTTACAGATCCTGCAAAGATTGCAGCGTCTTCTTCAAAAGAAGGGCTGCCGGGCAATAATGAAAATGCGCTGCATATAATAGATATGCAGAATCAGGGAGTAGATGATCTAAAAGAAGCGACATTTAATGATTATTATAATTCGTTGATAGTAAAGGTAGGGCGTTTAAGCGGTGAGAGAAGAGAGTCTGCTAAGTTTGAAGAGAATCTGCTTCATGAGATGACGCTTAAAAGGGAATCCGTTTCAGGTGTTTCATTAGATGAGGAAGCCGCTAATTTGATACGTTTTCAAAAGGCGTTTGAGGCTTCGGCGCGTGTTTTAAACACGGCAGATAAACTACTTGATACAATACTTAGTCTTGGCAAGTAATAAACTATCATTGAGGTGATATATGAGAGTGACTTCATTTGTAGTATATGACAGGGTTAGAAGGAGTTTTCAGGAAAATTGGCAAAGACTCTACACCTCTAATGAGCAGTTATCTTCAGGCAAGAAGGTCAACAGACCCTCTGATGACGTTATAGCAATGGCAAGGATTTTAGACTACAAACTGAATATCAATAAAAACGACCAGTATCTAAGAAATATGGATGATGCTCAGGCGTTTTTGGATTTCACTGATTCAACATTTAGCGCAGTTAATGAAAACCTTTCGCGTCTGAAAGAGCTTTCTTTGACAGCAGTTACTGGTTCAGAGACTCCAGAGACAAGAAAGATAATCTCTAAAGAGGTCCAGGTGTTAAAGGAGTCCTTTCATGATATGGCAAATAGTAAACTAAGAGATAGGTTTATCTTTGCAGGATATAAGACGAATAAACCTGCATATGATGATCTAAATACATATCAAGGCGATGAGAATCACGCTGGCGTATATGTAAATAATTATACAACGGTTGATGAAAATATAAATGGAGTAGAGGGATTTTCGTATAATCAGAAAGATCATGAGGTCATTCCATTTAAAAAAGGCGAGAAGTTTATACATTATATACCGGGTAATCTTATTGACCCTGAGGCTCCTGCAAACCGTGTAGTTGTAGCTGTCTCAACCTCGCAGGATAAGGATGCGGTGTTAGAAGAGTTAAAAAGCGGCAATCTTTCAACCGTAGAAGATACGTTTTCATTCGATAATTTTATGGAAATGACTCAAAGATTAGAAGATGCTATGTCTAATAATGATGTGACAAGGATGGAGACCTTACTTGCCCCTGTGGATAAGGCAATTGGACAGGTGCTTGATAATAGGGCAGAGGTTGGAGCGCGGCTTGCGTCAATATCAACTGAGAAGAAACAAAATGAAGATAATTCATTGGGTCTTAAAAATGTAGTCTCTGGTTCAGAGGATGCAGATATGGCTGAGACAACAAGTTCTATCAGTAAATCAGAGGTAGCTCTTCAGGCATTAAGACAATCTTCATCAAATGTAATTTCTCAAACTTTATTTGACTTTTTAAGATAAACCATGACAATATATAAAGTGCGTGAAACTGATAGGATTTCATATTAATAAGATGGAGTCTAAGAGTGTTTCACCATTAACTAAGATGGAGGCAGAATGCTGGTTTTGACCAGAAAGATAAACGAGTCAATTAAACTAGGCGATGATATTACCATAACAGTAGTTGAGGTAAAAGGCAGCCATGTCAGACTCGGTATAGAGGCTCCATCTGGCGTTAAGATATACAGGAAGGAACTGTATGACAAGATAAAGGCTGAGAATATCTTGTCTTCAGCGCTGACTATAAACGAATTTGATAAAATTAAGGATGTCTTAGGTGATAAAAAATAGATGATAACATTTGAGACCTCAAGATTTGGAACATTAGAAGTAGCAGAAAACAAGGTGATTCAATTCCCTGAAGGGTTATTGGGATTTCCTGAGATAAACAGATATTGTTTGATCGACTATAAAGATACGCCTCTAAAATGGCTGCAAGCGATAGATGACCCTCATATAGCCTTTATTGTAGCAGATCCAAAATTATTTGCTCCAGATTTTGAACTGCCGATTGATTATGAGACAAAACAAACGCTTGAGATTGCAGATGATGAAGATCTCGCAATACTCGTTACTGTACGGGTTGAAAATGAGATAGTAATAGCTAATTTTAATGGTCCAATATTGTTAAATGCAAGCATAATGCGTGGTATGCAGATTGTTGTTGAGACTACCACCACTTGATACCCTTAATATATTGATTAACTATAATCAAAAAAAAGAATTTCAACTATTATATATTCCCCATATTATCTATTTCATTCACGTCTTTCAATTAACTGCCTATAAATCAAAACTGCCATCACTGTACAAATTAAGAGAGTTCATAGACCATGATTGATGCAAATGCGCCTTTAAGGGTTGATAATATTATCAGGGTTGAAAGGCCTGTAGGAGAGACAGTATCATTTCATACAGGAACTATTGTTAATGCAGAGGTCATGGATATTATTGGATCTGGCATGGTGATGTTAAAAATCTCCCCTCCAGCTGGTAAATCTGAAGGGCTAGAGGGCAAAACCATAAAGGCTAAGACACTTGTGCCGCTATCTAAGGGTGATTTAATAATCCTTGAGGCGCATAAAGATGATGAGGGGTTAAGGTTTAAGATAATTGGGAGGAATGTACAATGGCTTGAGGCAGAAGAGCCGATGGATTCAGCGGAAATCATTTCCTGTGAGTTACCTGAGACCTTACCAAAGGGAGCAGAGACCCTTCCCCCCAAATTTTTAGAATTATTTAAAAATATGTGTTCTTTTCGTTTAAAAAGTGGAGATTTTAAGATTCTCAAAGATATGCTTAACTCAATCCCTCAGCTTCTAAAGGACAATTTCCAAGAGTTTGATGCACTACAAAACCTCCTTCCAGAGATAGAGGATATGAATACCAAATTTTTCAAAAAGATTGTAGAGACATCTGGTGTATTATATGAAACCAGATTAAAGCTGCTTGCATTATTTGGCAAGACATTTCAAGGCGATGATCAGAAGAGACTTTTAATGAAGATAAGGGATATAATAGACTCTGAGCAGACTGCAAATATATTAAAATATGAGGGTTTAAATAAAAAAGACCTAATAGACACTATTGATAGATTTCTAAAAAATATAGAGTTTTACCAGCTTTCCTCAAATATCAATGATATGCTTTTTACATATGTGCCAATAATATGGAATGATATGAGGGATGGGGAGATGATTTTCAAAAAGGAAAAAAGGGATGATACAAATGCCTTTACATGCGATATAAAACTTGATCTTGTAAAGTTGGGTATGATTTTGGTTACGATTACTTGGTTTGATATGGAATTTTATATATATATTCATGCAGAGAACCCTGTAACTGTTACAACGTTAAATGCAGGAAAATCTGAATTGAAAAATAGAATGGAACACTCAGGATTAAAGGTTGCTCATATTAATATTAATCAAACAAATGATTTTAAATCCTTTGGCCAAGGCATACCGCACGGGCTTGATATAAGGGTATAGAGATTGGAAGAGAAACCAACTAAGCCTAAAGGTGCTAATTTAAAGGCTGTTGCCTTGAAATATGCCAAAGCTAGCGATAATGCGCCAAAATTGGTTGCAAAAGGCCGCGGTAAACTTGCTGAAAAAATAATTGAAACTGCGAAAAAATATGATATCCCTGTTACAGAAGATAGAGAACTTGTAGAATTACTAAGTCATCTTGATATGTATCAAGAGATTCCTGAGGAATTATACAAGGCAGTGGCAGAGATACTTGCTTATATCTATACTATCAGTAAAACCCTTTAAGGGCTCTGCCCTTAAAAATCCCGCAAGGAGGCTAAGCCCCCTTGACCCGTTAATCGCGATGCTATTTATTTAATCTGTTTAAACTTTCTTTAGCATGCGCATCACCTGAAGCTGCGGCTAATTTGTACCATGTTATTGCCTCATTTATATCTTTGGCAGTTCCTCGCCCATTTTCATACATCCATCCAATATGTTCTTGTGCAACAGACATCCCTTGTTCTGCAGCCTTATGTATCCACTTAAAAGCCTCTGCCTCATCTTTTTTGAGTCCTGTGCCAGATATATACATCGTGCCAATAGTGTATTGAGCTCTGGCATAACCCTGTTCAGCAGACTTTAAAAACCACTTAGATGCCTCTGCATCATTCTTAGTAATTCCGCCGCGACCAGCATAATACATCACTCCAAGATTGTTTTGAGAACTTGCTTCCCCTTGTTCAGCAGCCTTAGCTAACCACTTAACCGCCTCTACATCATCTTTTTTTGCATTCATAAATATTATGGCTAACTGGGTTTGAGCATTTGCTGAACCTTGCTCTCCAGCCAAACGTAACCAGTATATTGCAGAATCTAAATCAAACGGTATCCCAATCCCATTTTCATATAACATGCCAAATGTGTATTGAGCATCAGCAAGTCCCTTTGACGCATTTGAGATAAGCATCTTAACTGACATTTCTGGATTTTTTTCTACTCCAAGACCAAGGGCGTACATTAGACCAAGATTGGCTTGAGATTGAATATTGCCTTTTTCAGCATCAGCAGTCATCCTAGAACCAATTGACGTAAAAAGCTGCTGTGCTTTATTAGCATCTGGAGTTGTGCCGATACCCATCATATAAAACTCAGCTAATAAATATGTTCCATAGAGACTATTATTTGTAGATGCTTTTTGGGCAAATTGAAAGGCCAAGCCCTTGTTAATTGTAGACGTGCCAAGTCCATCATAGTAATAATTAGCCATCATCGCCTGAGCATCAGCATTTCCAGCATCTGCTGCAAGACTGAATAATTTAAAGGCTTGTTTATAATCTCTTTCTGTGCCTTTTCCATAATATAATGCCTCAGCCTTTGTAACATTTTCTTGAGCGTCAGCATAAACATTTGATATCATTGCTAATATCATTAATGAAACAATTAATAACCCAGTTGTTACTTTTTTTATATTTCTGATTTCCATTTTAATACCTCCCTTTGAGTTTTTTTAATAGATGAGTAAATGTTGTCAAGACGATATAGGTTTGATAATTATCTTTTGCCTCAATATAACGTATTTTATTATAAAATATCAATTAATTGTATATTCAAAATGAATAATTTTTGATTACATTGCTAATTATTTTGAGGTTTTATATAATATGTTTAACAGAAGCGATGATACCTTTCTTCCATTTTATGCAGATCAAATAATTGAACCAAAAGGGGTAAATTTATGAAAAAGAATCTAACCTACTTAATAATTATATTTTTGTTATCTGTGATGACAGCATTTGCAGAAGAACCATTACTCAAACTTGATACAGGCGGGCATATGGCAGTGATTCACAAGATAATACCGATGAAGGATGGGAAGCATATAATATCAGCTTCTGATGATAAAACTATCCGCATCTGGGATATAGAGATTGGTAAAGAAACACAAAAGATACTTGGTCAGATAGGAAGCGGCACTGAAGGCAAGATATTTGCCATAGCCTTGACACCCGATCAAAAGTGGCTTATTTGTGGTGGATTTATGGGCGCTGGTTATGATGAAGATTCTAATTATATTCGCGTCTATGATTTTAATAACGGGGCACTTTCAAAGATTTTAAAAGGGCATAAAAATTCAGTTCATGACATTGCTATAAGCAGTGATGGTATGTTTATGGCATCAGGTTCAGGAGACGGCACTGTAAAGATATGGGATATTAATCATAATTTCTCTTTACTACATTCATTTTTTGGTCATACTGCAGAGGTATATAGCGTAGGTATATTTAAAGACGGCAGCGATTATAAGATAGTATCTGCTGGATATGATAATAAGCTGATACTATGGTCTTTAAAGGCAAAAAAGATATTAAATTCATATACTCATAACGATAAATTAGACTCAATTGCTGTAAGCAGTCGTTATATTGCCACATGTGGACTTGATAATAAAATATTAATCTTTGATCATAGTCTAAATAAGGTTACTGAGATAGAATTAGCATCAAGTTCCAAAGGGTTATCCTTTAGCCCGGATGGAAAGCTGCTTTTGGCTGGATCTGCTGAGCGTCCTATAGTGGTTAAGGTATATGATGTTTTAAATGGATTTAAATACATTACAGGATTTGAAAGACACAGTAATCTAGTTGAGGCAGTAGCCTTTTTAAACGATTATACTGTTATCTCAGGAGGCGGAGATAATAATGAAATTTATATCTGGGACGCATATACTGGTAAGGTCAAAAGGCAGATAACAGGCAATGGCAAACGGATAACTGCTGTTGGAATAAATGCAAGTGAGATAGCCTTTGGATATCAAGGTATGAGTTATTCTAATGAGCAGACAAACTTAGAATATAAATTAATCCTTGATACGTTTTCAATAAACGGGATTACTCAGTCACAAGGATTTAAAAGAATAAACACAAATTATAAAGAGTATTCCTTAACCCATATTGCTGGAGGAGATTATGAAGCGCAAGATGCAGTCCTTGTAATAAGCAAAAATGGCAAAGAGATTGTGTGGATTACAAGGGATGTTTCAACTGGTTATGGGCATCGGTGTTATGGTTTTACTAAAGATGGCATTATAATATCTGGCGGGTCAAACGGACATTTGACTGCTTATAATGTACAGGGGAAAATGATAGCGGATTTCATCGGTCATACAGATGAGATATGGGCTATCGCGATAGATGGGGATACCCTTATTTCAGGCTCTTCTGATCAGACTATAAGGCTGTGGAATTTAAAGGATTTAAAGAATCTTCCTCAGCCTGCAATTGATAATGAAAAATTACGTCAATTAGCTAAAGAGGCTGAAAGATTAACTGCTAAAAAGTGGACTACTGCTGATATAAAAAAAGCCATAGATTCTAAAGGCAGAAGTGATATGTATATGAAGATACCTCAGATAAAACCTATTATAGGTATTTTTATAACTGCTGATCAGGAGTGGGCGGCTTGGACTAATGAAGGGTTTTATAATGCCTCCCCTAAGGGTGACCAATATGTTGGCTGGCATGTAAATAAAGGCATAGAAAACGCTGCAGAATATTACTCTGCTAAACAATTCAGGAGGTTTCTCTATAGGCCTGATATTATACAAAAGACCATTGAACTTGGCGGGAGTAAGAGAGCCTTAGATGAAATTGTTAAAGGAGAACCTAGCATCAAGGAAATAACTATTGCTGGTCTTATAAAACGAGCGCCAGTTGATGTAAAGATTTCTGATTTAAATTTCACAAATGATGAAAAAGCAGAGGTATCAATAAGGCTTGGCAAAAATTCAACAACGACTCCTGAGCGTCTGACCCTTTATGTAAATGGCGCTCAGCAATTAACAGATGCAGAGCGTTTATTAAAAGGGGTTAAGCCGGGAGATACACTAAAATATAAGATAACCCTTCCAGCTAATAATAATACAGTAAAGGTTACAGTGGAAAATCAATGGGCAGAAAATAGTAATGAGATCACAGTTAAGAATCCCACTGGCAGCGATTTTATATCAACAAAGAACTCAACTCTTTATGTTGTTGCAGTAGGCATCAGTCATTATCCAAATCTACCGCCAAATAATCAACTTAAATCTCCTCCTATTGACGCAAAATCTATAGCAGCTCATTTTCAGAAATTAGAAGGTACGCTTTATAAACATGTTGACCAAAAAGTCCTAACTGACGATAGTAATTCAATAATCACATCTAATATGGTTGAACAGGCGCTAAGGGAGCAGACTCAAAAGGCTGGGCCGCTTGATACTACGATAATATTTCTTGCCGGACATGGAGTGACAGATCCATTAGGGAGTTATCATTTTATAACTGCAGACACTATTATTTCAGGCGGACTGAAAGAAGGAACAACTCTTGATTGGAAACGGCTTCATAGTATAATTGATAAAACGATGGGCAGGCGAGTGGTCATTGTAGATACTTGTCAGGCAGGCGAGGTATTTTCAGAAAATAAGACAGATATTAAAAAACTTGTCAAAGACGTTCATGACGTAAATGCAATCATATACTCAGGTACTTCAAGGCAAGACTCAGGAAAAGAGACTTCAAAGGGCGGTGTTTTTACTCTATCAATGGTCAGTGGGTTTGAAGGTAAAGCAGCATATGAGACAAATTTACTGCCGTTTTTAAAGTTAAAGGATTATGTTGATGATGAAGTGCCAAGATTAAACCGTGATATAATGCTCGGTTTATATCGAGCTGTTGATGTTAAGAAAAAAAGTGAGGAAGAAGTTATTAATAGTGTGCAAAGACCTGTTGCTGTTGTGCCTGATGGGATGGAGAAGTTTATTATATATATGAAGTAACCCTTTAAGGGGCTCTGCCCCTTAAAAATCCCTGCAAGGGAACTCGTTCCCTTGACCCTTTAATCTTTATTGATGTATTATATATGGGTTCAAAGGGACGAGTCCATTTGCGGGTGTTTGAGGGCAGAGTCCTCATGAGGTTACTTAAAATGAGGTTAATTTATGCAATTAAAAGTAGGGATAGATAAGGTATTTGAGATTGACTCAAAAACCAGTATATATGAAACGCTAAAGAAAAACAAATTATTTATAATCTCGCCGTGCGGAGGTAAGGGGACTTGCGGTAAGTGTAAGGTTAAGATAATTAAAGGCGAGTATAACTGCAATAATTATGGAAAACTTCTTGCTGCGGAAAAAGAAAATAAGATAGTTTTGGCATGTCAGACTTTTGTCTTAGGGGATTTGGAGATTGAGATACCTAAGGAATCAGTATTAGTAGTTGGCGAGCAGATAGCAACTTCAAGATACAAAGACCTTACTCTTTATCTTGAAACATATGGACTAAAACCAAATCCTATTGTTAAAAGAATAGTAGTTGAGTTGACGCATCCTTCGATTAGTGATAATATCAGTGATATTGAGAGATTGCGGTCGGCATTATTTGAACTTGGTATAGATAATATTCATTTTTCACATTTAATAACTACTGATTTATCATCAACGATAAGGGAGAATAATTGGAAGGTAGAAGTATCATATATTGAACGGCATAATAATACCCATATTGTCTTTCTTATTTCAGGTACAGAATGCCATAAAAGATATGGCGCAGCAGTTGATATTGGCACTACCACAGTAGTTGTTTATTTAGTTGATCTTGATACTGGCCATTTGGTAGATGTTGGATCCACCTATAATTCGCAGATGCGTTATGGGGATGATGTTATAACTCGGATAGTTCATGCAACTGAGGGCGGAGGGCTCGAGGAACTGCGATCTGCTGTTAGAGGAGATATTAAATCAATAATCAAATCGCTTTCTGAAATACATAATATAAGGGTTTGCGAGGTTGTTTCAACTGTTATTGCTGCTAATACTACGATGTCACAATTATTTTGGGGGCTTGATCCCTCTTCGATAAGGGAAGCGCCTTATATTCCTACATTAAATAGGTACCCAATGTGGACAGGGGCTGAGGCTAGACTGCCAGTAAGTCCAATGTCGCCTGTTTTTACGTTTCCATGTATTGGAAGTTATGTTGGAGGCGATATAGTTTCAGGGGTGCTTGCATCTGGAATGCACAGGCGTGATGAGATTGCGCTTTTTATGGATATTGGGACAAATGCTGAGATTGCAATTGGCAATAATGAATGGATAATGTCTGCTGCATGTTCTGCTGGACCTTGTTTTGAAGGCGGCGGGGTAACATGCGGAATGAGGGCAACTAATGGGGCTATTGAGTCAATTGTTATTGACAGAAAGACCCTTGAACCTGCTATAAAGGTAATTGGCGGCGGAATTCCTATTGGATTATGCGGGTCAGCGTTGATTGATGCTATTTCAGAGATGTTTTTAAGCGGGATAATTGATCTTAAAGGCAGTTTCCATAAGGAAAAGACAAGCAGGATAAGAGAGGCTGAGACAGGACTTGAATATGTGGTTTATACAAATGAGAAAATTGGTAGAGATATAATTATAACCAGCGCTGATGTTGAGAATGTAATAAGGGCAAAGGCTGCAATATATGCTGGAGTGTCGCTTATTTTAAGGGAAGTAGGGCTTGGAATAGAAGCTATAGATAAGGTATATATAGCAGGCGGGTTTGGGAATTATTTGAATATGGAAAGGGCGATAATTATAGGAATGCTTCCAGATATGCCTACAGAAAAGTTTGATTTTCTTGGAAATACCTCTATAATAGGTGCGTATTTGTGTTTGATGTCAGAGGAGTTGATGAAAGAGGCTGAGGAGTTATCTAAAAAGATGACATACCTTGAGCTTTCAGCAACAAATTCATACATGGAAGAATACATGTCAGCGATGTTTTTACCGCACACAGACATTTCGTTATTTCCAACTGTTCAAGTTAAATTAAATAATGCGTTAGGGGTTGAGAATTAAATGAATAATATTGAAGATAGAGCTGTAGCTGAAAAGAGTCTTGTCGTTAGAATTTTGCCTTTTTTAGTAATTGTATTTGCCATCCTTTTTATTATAACCGTTACAGTATTTTATGCTCACCAAAAAAGAGAATTACAAGATGATGTCTCTCATAAATTATATTCTTCTGAAAAGATATTAAAAGAAGATATTGAAAAAGACGCTAAATTATTAGAAGGGCTGATTGAACCGATTATAAGTAATCGTGAATTAGAAACTGCATTAGTCAATAAAGATCGCGATTCCCTTAAACAAATTGGTGCATCAATATTTAATCATCTTTCTTCAAAATACAATATTACACATTTCACATTTATTGATTCTGATCGTATAAATATTCTTCGGTTACATGATATTGATCTATTTGGAGATAAGGTTGATCGTTATACGTGTATTGAGGCTGAGAAAACTGGCAAACCTGCATTTGGGATAGAACTTGGAATGCTTGGGACATTTACATTAAGAGTGGTCACTCCAAGGTATCTAAATAATAAACTAATTGGTTTCATTGAACTGGGAATGGATATAAATCCCATTGTTCAAAGGATAAAAAATACAATTGAGGTAGAGCCTTATGTGTTAATAGATAAACGATTTATTAAACAAGATAATTGGTTGACAGGGATGAAGATGCTAGGATTTAAAAGCGATTGGAATATGATGCCGAATTATGTTATTAATAATACCTCTCAGAAAAATGTCCCAGATTGTTTGAAAAAAATATTTAATAATGATGACTTTAAGATTCAGCATATATATCTTAATCAGTCCTCTAATGATAATAGATACAATATTGGATTTTTCCCCTTGATTGATGCAAGTGGAAAAGAAGTTGGAATTATAGTCTTTACGGATATTTATACCCATAAGTTTAAAGAAGATATAAAGTCATTTTCTCTGGCGATAGTAATAAGTTTATTGCTTGTATTATTAATTCTATGGGTTTTTTATAAGGTTTTAAGCAGGATAGATAGGAGATTACATGATCATAATATTATTTTAGAGAATACAGTTAAGGAAAGGACATCTGACTTACAAAATGTAAATGTTAAATTAGAACAGGAAATTATTGAAAATAAACTTGTTAAAGATCAAATGATACGTAATTTTGATATTCAAAATGTAATAAGTATGGTTTTAAAGATTTCACTTGAGAATATTCCACTCAAGAGTAAGTTAGAAAGCGCATTGGATTTAATCTTATCCCTTCCTTGGTTTACGGTTCAGAAAAAAGGGAGCATATTTCTTATAGACAATAATAATCCAGAAGTGATTGTGATGGCAGCTCAGAGGCGGCTTAATGAAGCGCTGCTTATAGAGTGCAAGAGATTACCTTTTGGTAAATGTCTTTGCGGTCTTGCTGCCTCTACTCGAAGCGTAGTATTTTATGATTGTGTGAATGATTTACATGATGTGGGTTTTGAGGGAATGGAACCCCATGGTCATTACTGTATACCAATTCTTTCAGGTGCCACTATTTTAGGAGTTCTTAATCTTTATGTTAAACATAGTCATAAACGAGAGAAATCCGAAGAAGATTTCCTCATTGCTGTAGCCAATACGCTAGCTGGGATAATTAATCGCGACAAGGCAGAAGAGATGATCAGACGCTCGGAAGAGTTTATATCCACAATAATTGATAGTATGCACGACTCCATTTTAGTAATTGATGCAAAGGATTTTAAGATACTCAAAGCCAATCATATTTTCTTTAAAGAATACTCCCTTATACCTGATGAGATTATTGGCAAAAAAACATGTCATGAAGTATTGTACAAGCAGCATTCATTATGTAAAGAGAACAATATCCAATGTCCGATTGAAGACACCCTTAATGATGGTGATTATGCTAGTTGTGAGCATATTCATATAGATAAAAATGGAAATGAAATCTACGTAGAGTGCAATACATCACCAATTAGGAATAATAATGGTGAAATTACACAGGTAGTTTACGTTTTACGAAATATTACAGAGCGAAAACAATTTGAGAAAAGACTTAAAGAGCTTGCCCATTATGACTCACTAACAGGGCTTCCAAACCGCGCGCTATTTTATGATCATCTTAAAAGCGCTGTAGCCATGTCTAAGCGTAATAAGACTAGTTTTGCACTTTTATATCTTGACCTTGATAAGTTCAAGATAGTCAATGACTCGCTCGGTCATGATATTGGCGATATACTCTTAAAAGAAGTAGGAGAGGTATTCAAAGAGGTAGTCAGGGAAACAGATACAGTAGCGCGTATGGGAGGAGATGAGTTTAATATTATTTTAACTAAAATAGACAAGAAAGAAGATGCTGCATATATTGCAGATAGAATTATCTCTTTGATAAACAAACCTTTTAATATACAAGGCAAAATCTGTTCCATAGGCACAAGCATTGGCATTTGTGTTTACCCCTATGAAAAAGATAGTATGGAAGACGATATTTCCAATGTTGTAAAACGAGCAGATATTGCGCTCTATAGGGCAAAGGAACAGGGTCGAAATAATTATCAATTTTATACAGATATTATTGGCAAGTTTGATGCATTAGTAGAGATTGTAACAATATTTGCCAGAGATAACAGCTCTCAAGGTGAAAATGAGGCTTGGATAAAGTTTTTGGATAAAATGAAGAATGATGGACTCTATTGCTCACAGGAAATAACTAAGTCCCTGGAAAAGATACTTGAGGCTGCAAGACGGTTTTATAGGGTGATCTCAATCAAAGAGGCCCACTCAACGGTTTGCGGTAATAGCGCGAAATTGATTAGGAAAACTAAGGGCGATTGGAATGCCTCAGACCTTGAATCGTTTCTCTCCTCATTGAAAGAACAAGGGATTGTGCTAAATGAAAAAGAGATAGGTCATTTAATAGAATTACTTTCTACGATTAAGTCGTTATATTTGCAGTTTATTTAAAGGCATCTACATGAGGGCTCTGCCCAAGGGCTCCCTTTAGGGATGGCTCCCGCAAAGGGACTCGTTCCTTTGAACCCATAATTTTAGAAAATTTAGTTAATTCTATTTTTTAACCGTATTTCGTAGGGGTAACCCTTGTGGTTACCCTGATTACATGTAGATTAAACGCAAAACAGGGCAGCCACAAGGGCTGCCCCTACTTTTCTATGTGAATATATATTTTTGATAATTACTATAACTAAATTACTTCTATGGTTGCAACTTAGTATTAAAGGGTTACAAGAATAAATCTTTTTGGTAGACTGTATTTATTCTTTGACATTAGTATGTAATTACTATAAACTGTATTAAAGATATACTTGTTGGGGGAGTTTAATGGGAGACGATAGAAAAAATCAAGAAACAGAGCAGAAACCTGACAAAAACCATGGGATAGAACAGACAACTAAATATTTTACATATATAATATCTCTCGTTGCTGTATTGTCAGCTTTATTTTATGTATGTGGTTTTATAATATTAAGAAGTTATTATAATTTTTTAGGGATTACCCATATAAACTTTACATATGATCAGTATTTTATTGAGGGAGCTACTTTTTTTTATAATACTATTATTGGTTTAGTCCCAGGAATAGTTGTATTTGTCAAGATATTTGTTGAAGAATGTAAGGATATACAAAAGCTGTACTATTTTTTAGTACTTTTGGTAATTACAATAATAATAGGGGGAATTTTATTAATAAAAAAGGATACTCTTCTTAAAATTGTTCAAAAAAAATCGGTTAATACTTATGTGTTACCAATTTTCTTTATATTATTAAGTTGTTTATATATTATTTATGTGCACATAATATCAGAAAATGGAATAAATAGTATTCCACGAGAAGGTATTTTATTTACAGATTTATTTAAACGATATACTTGTGGGATTATTTATAATAATATTAACCATAAATCTGAACAATTGTTAATAGAGTATTATATTATATTTTTTATTGTTATTTTTTTCACTTTTTTATTCTTATGGATTAATCCTGTTGATAAATTCAAGATTGTTTTTAAAGAGAAAAATAAAATTATTATTAAAATTTTGCTTTTGTTGTGTATATTATTATATATATTTAATATAACTACTTTATTAATGTCATATAAGTTTTCGAAGCTTTTAACGTATCAATTAATAAAGATAAGTCTTGAGAAAGACATAGATGCTGATATACGAAATATTAGTAGAAATGGCCGTTTTGCTTTAATTGGTTATTATCAAGATAAATTAATTTTATTTTATCCTAATTCATCCCTTGATAAACGAGTATGTTTTATTGAAAATAAGAATATTAAATTTACTCAATTGTTAAAAAATGAAATAAATATAGTTAATTATAAAGAATATGAGGTGGATAATAATGTTCATTGTTAAATACTGGTTTGTAGTAATGTTTTTTTTAATATCTATTGTTTTTGCAACAGATGGTTATTGTGATGGCGATACTCCAGGACCCCTTGATAATTTTATACATAGGATTCTTTTTTCATATAAAGAGCCTTATAGTGGGAATTTGTTGAAAGATATGAACGGTTATAGAAGTATTTCAGATAGTTTTGTGGAATCAAATAAAGAAGTCGTTTATGGCGATAGAGTTATCTTATATAATACTAATACATTAAATTCTGATAAACGAACGAGCAATAACGCAACGAGCAATAACGCGTTATTCAAGCCGCTTGCATCTTTCTAAACTTTAGATGGTTGCTCATGAAATGCCTTTAAAATCTTTAAACTTTGAACCGTCTCTTTAACATCATGAACTCTAAGGATATTAGCCCCATTCATAGCGCAGATCAAGGCAGTTGAAACGCTTCCAATTAGTCTTTCTTGCGCTGGGGCATTGTCAAGTATTGCTCCGATAAAGGCCTTTCGTGAAACTCCAATTAATATAGGCTTATCAAGACGCTTAAATCTATTGAGATTTTGAATGATCTTTATATTATGTTGAAAGGTCTTGCCAAATCCAATGCCAGGGTCAATTATTATTTTATATTTAGATACACCTGCCTGCAAGGCAATCTTGATACCATCGTTTAAATAATCAATTATCTCACTAAATAGATCACGATAATCAGGATTATTCTGCATATCCTTTGGCGTGCCTTTTATGTGCATGAGAATTACTGGAACTTCTGTTGATGCAGCAAGTCCTGCCATCTTTGGGTCAAAATGAAAGGCGCTTATATCATTAATTATACTCGCGCCAGAGTCTATGGCAGCCTTTGCGACTTTTGACTTATAGGTGTCTATTGAGATTGGGATATTTATTTGTTTAGAGAGTTCCTTGATTACAGGGATAACACGTTGTAATTCTTCTTCTATGGTGATAGGAATTGAGCCTGGGCGTGTGGATTCCCCGCCAATATCTATTATATCAGCGCCGTCTTGTGCCATTTGAACTGCATGATTTATAGCCTTGTTTTTATCAAGATAACGTGCGCCGTCAGAAAACGAGTCAGGGGTTACATTTAGTATCCCCATGACTTGAGTTTTCTTAGAAAAATCAAGAGTATAATTTTTGAATTGTAAGATCAAACAGCCTGATTCCTTGCTGTTGTTACTGTGCTTATAATATCATCTACCTCAGCTCCGTCAACTGTTTCCTTTTCAAGCAGCCTTTGAGCAAGAGCCTCAAGCATATCAAAATTAGCCTTTAATATCTCCATGCTTGCATTATAGGCATCAAAGATGAATTTCTTTACCTCAATATCTATCTGCTGAGCAGTGCTTTCGCTATAATCTTTATGAGAGGAAAACTCACGCCCAAGAAAAATCTGCTCTTCCTTTTTGCCAAATGTTAGAGGTCCAAGACTTTCACTCATTCCCCATTCTGTAACCATCTTTCTGGCAAGATTGGTTGCGCGCTCTATATCATTGCCTGCGCCAGTTGTCATATGCTTTAACGCAAGCTCTTCAGCCGTCCTGCCACCCATTAATACAGTTAATACATTTTTCAGAAAATCCTTTGAATGTGTATAACGATCATCCACTGGCAGCTGCTGAGTCACTCCAAGCGCCCTGCCTCGAGGAATTATACTTACCTTATGCACAGGGTCAGTGCCCGGCGTAAGCCTTGCTACGAGGGTATGTCCTGCCTCATGATAAGCGGTATTTTTCTTTTCTTCATCGCTTATAATCATGCTTCTTCGCTCAACTCCCATTAAGACCTTGTCCTTTGCCATGTCAAAGTCCTTCATCTCTACAGTTTCCTTTGAGTCCTTTGCAGCAAGTAAAGCTGCTTCATTAACTAAATTGGCAAGGTCTGCGCCAGTAAAACCGGGTGTTCCACGCGCTATTACTGCAAGATTAACATCTTGGTGTATTGGTATCTTTTCTTTTATATGTACGGACAAGATTGCTTCTCTGCCTTTAACATCTGGGGCTGAAACTATTACCTGTCTGTCAAATCTTCCAGGACGTAATAATGCTGGATCAAGTACATCAGGCCTGTTTGTGGCAGCAACTACGATCCTGCCCTCTTTGCCCTCAAATCCATCCATCTCAACAAGCAATTGGTTTAATGTCTGCTCACGCTCATCATGACCACCGCCAAGACCTGCGCCTCTGTGCCTGCCTACAGCGTCTATTTCATCTATAAATATGATACATGGGGCTGCCTTTTTAGCTTGTAAAAATAAATCCCTTACTCGTGATGCTCCCACGCCTACAAACATCTCTACAAAATCAGAACCTGAAATTGAGAAAAACGGCACATCTGCTTCACCTGCAATCGCCTTTGCAAGCAAGGTCTTGCCTGTTCCAGGAGGCCCTACTAATAACACGCCCTTTGGAATCTTACCACCAAGACGAGTAAATTTTTGCGGGTCTCTTAAAAATTCTATTATCTCTGTTACTTCATATTTTGCTTCATCAACGCCTGCTACATCATTAAATGTAACCTTTGTTGCCTTATTTGAAACAAGCCTTGCCTTAGATTTTCCAAATGACATTGCCTTATTGCCGCCAACCTGCATCTGACGCATAAAGAATATCCATACAAAGACCAAGAATAATATTGGCCCCCATGAGAAAAAGAAATTTACATACCAAGGGTTTTCAACTGGCGGTTCTACTGCTATCTTGACCTTTTTGTCGTTTAACGCCTTTATCATGTCAGGATAATTGGCTGCATAGGTCTTAAAACTTCGTCCTTCTTTAAGACGTCCGGTTATTTGATTTTCTTTTATTGTGACTTCTTCAATCTGATTTTGTTCAAGCATTGAGAGAAATTCTGAAAAGATCATCTCATCATTCACTGGCTTTGGGACATTTAATAGATTAAATAATACTATCAATAATGCGCCAATCACTAGCCATACTAAAAGATTTCTATATAAGTTTTCCAATCTATTTGACCTCCAGTATAATTATTATATTAACATAAATACAGATTTTTTTAATAATATTTTAATTCCTTTTAAACAATCCGCTCTTGCCTCCGCTTTTCTCAATTAACATTATATCCGTTATAACTATCTCTTTGTCAACAGACTTACACATATCATATATCGTCAATGCAGCAACACTCACAGCAGTTAATGCCTCCATCTCTACGCCTGTCTGACCTGTAACCCCAACAATAGCGTCTATCTGAATTGTAGATAAATTAACATCAATCTTAAATTCAATATTTACAGATGTGATGTTTAGCGGATGACACATCGGTATCAGTGTTGGAGTCTGTTTAGCGCCCATTACCCCGGCAACAGTAGCAACTCCAAATACATCACCCTTCGATATGCCTTTATCCATTATTAATTTCAATGTCTTAGGGTTCATTTTTACTATTGCCTGCGCAATAGCTCTCCGCTTTGTAACAGCTTTGTCTGTAACATCTACCATTTGTGCTGAGCCTTTTTCATCAAAATGACTTAATTTCTCTTCCATATTCCTTAATCCAACGACTCCCAACAATTCTTACATATCGGCAGATCAAAATATCCCTTAAATATCCGCCTTCTGAGATTTATATTTTTTTTATCCTGCCATATCTCGGTCAAACTCCGCTCTAATATATTACCACAAATATGACTATTTTGGTAATCATTACAACATAAAATTACATCGCCATTTGAATTTAGAACTGGATAAGTGACATATATGCAGCAAGATGGATGTCTCTTAGGTTTTTTGAGTGGTATCTCACCGCCTCTATTAAAAAAAAGATTTTGCGATTGGTTATAATTTTCATAATAATCTATGATTATAAATCGTTTTTTTTGTTCTTTAATAGAGAGTCCATTATAGAGATTTAAAAATCCCTGAGAGAGGGTATTTCCATGTTTAGAGATATTAAAGATATCCACTCCACAATTTATAAGTTCAGTATAAATATTATCATCAAGGAAATCTGCGTTAGTGACGATTCTTATGATTGAGTGAGGCAGGGATTGTTTTAAGGCAGCAGTCCATCTAGGGAGTCTTTTATCGGTAAGAGGCTCGCCGTAAAGATGTGGGGAGATAATTCCTTTAAAATCCATTTCTTTCAGGTCAGAAACCAGTTTATCGAATATTTCTTGGCTCATAAATTTATTGCCAAATAAGGCAGTCCTATCATATTTAGAATTTGGGCAATAGACACATTTTCTATTACAATAGTTAGTAGTCTCAAATTCAATGTTATTAAATGGTTTGTTGAATGGGTTTATGATATTGGTTTTAGCCAACCAACGTCGAATATGTCTTTTTAATGGGTTCAAGGGGTCTTAGACCCCCGGGACAAGTCCCTTTGCGGCCACTCGTAGTTAAATAGGGCAGCGCCCTCTGACAAATTATTCACTTAGCTGTTCCTCCGCAAACTGATTAATAGTTTCAGCTTTAATAAAGCTCATGGAGCAGGTTTTTTCAATATAGTCAACGTTATATTGATCTTTGTCAATTGTATAAACTGGTTTCAGATATTCAGCGGTATGTTCAATCATTTTGCGGTGAATCTCAGGGTTTGCAAAATAGGATGGGAAATCAACCATATGCTGTCTTAGGAATTTGAATAGGTCTGGTCTGTCGAATTCAATGAAGTTGTAGTTATTAAAGGTAGTGATGATGATTCCGTCATATTCACGCCAGAGTTTGATAAAACCTTTTGCAAGAGAACCATGAATTTTATCAATATTTTTAAAAATTATTAAGCCAAAGAAATTAAATGCTTCTGCCGCAATTTCGTCTTTAGTGGATAGATTTTCGCAAGGGATGACTGTGTAGGGCATCTTATTGAGTCCAAAATCTGGATAATTAATCAGTTTATTTAGGATAAAATGTGAATACTCGTCATCTTCATAACGAATTGCCACACGTTTATATTGTTTTAGATTAGTAAATATATGTAAGAGATGGTTATATTGCGGGTCTTCAGGGAGAAATTTTTTGATATTTAGTGAAAAGCTTGGGGAAGCAGAGTCTTTTATAAGGGTTTTAAGTCCAAAATTTTCTGCTATTTTATTAGCCTCTGCTACTGTATCTTTTAGGAAGCGCAGGATTTCTTGTTTGTCTAAGCCTGTGCAAGTTAGTCTGTTAATCAGAGATATTCCGCTTTCATTATCTCTTCCAATGTAAAATTGACATGACAGATATGACATAAATAAAAGATAGGCATAGTTTAATTTTCGTCTGTTTAGTTCAAGGGTTATATCATCTTCAATGGTCAGATATGGATTAAGTAATTGATGAGAAATAATATATCCATCATAAAGAGAAACAAAAACAGGGGAGATTGTTTCAAGTAAAATCTTGTCTACTTTTATAAGATCACATCCATTTAGCCTTCTTTCATAAAGTCTTGAGAGTTCGCTGTATATGTTCATTGGAGAGGTGTAAAAATCACTGAGGGCTGCCTTTGTCTTAGTTGCCAAAAAATCAATTCCTATGGTCTCAATACTTAATAATGAGCATCCAATTCCATTATCGTCTCGGAATGAAAAAAATGGAGTCAGCTTTTTAAACATCACAGTTTTTAAGATATTATATGATTCAAACCCTTTGAAATTAGAAAGGGCGTTTTCTGATTTAGAGATCATCTGTTTTACAAATCTTGCTGAAATATCTTTGACAGCAGCAAGTCCTATCCTTGCAATTGCAAAATCAATGTCTTTGACCTCTATTCCGTCAGTTATCTCTGGGCTGTTTGCTGTTGCAATCAACTGCGTTTGAAGATCAATGAGTTCAATTTGTGTAGGCTGCGTTATTGGTTCATCAATTATCCCTGAATCTTCATCTAAAGAAGATTGCTCTTTTTTTTCAAATATCTTATCATGTATAATGCTTATTTCTTCAATATATTTTTTGAGTTTTATGACATCTGTTTCAGAAGATTCAAGTTCTACCATAAGATTAATTAGGGATGCAAGGATATTTTCATTTGAGTATCTTTTTATTGACTCGTAGAGAGTCTTAGATTTTTTGATTGATAAATGCGCGTCTATTTTTTGTGTTAATTTTTTGATTAAATCCTTATTTTGGTTTGGAGCTATTGCTCCATTAGGGTCTACTTTAAGTCCTATGAATTTTTTATCCTGCCAGATGAGTTTTGTTTTAATTGGCACATTGTTTAGCTTAAAGAAATATATTTGATTTTCAAGATCAATGGCAGATGGTTTTTTGATGCGCAGACCGCTTATACTGATGTCTGTGATAACGCCAAGATCAATCTTTGCTGTACGGTCAAAGGCTGGAATTGGGGCAATTTCATATCTATTTTCAGAACGCCTGTTTATAGAATTTAAGGGAATAGGGGAGGGCGGTTTGATTTGATTTAAGTCCCTTTTATTTGATCTGTCTAATATTCCCATATTATCGTGTCGTTTTATATAATTATAATCTATTTTATAGATAATTTACTTTGAATATTCATATGATTATGATTCAAATTCACTTTTAGATAATCCAGATTGACGAATAATTGACCGAAGTGTCCCATTTTTTAATTCAGGATGATTTGGAATTGGTATTGATTGCGTTGTATTCTTAAAATGTTTCTGCATTATGATATGACTTCCACGTTGACGTATCTCAAGAAACCCATGACTTGTAAGTATTGAGCAGACTTGTCTCCCAGATAAAACACGGAGTTTACCCAACAGCCACATCCAGTTGAGTCACATATACTTCTTTGTGTAAACGGTCTTGAATCTCAACAGTTGATGCGGTTTCTAAAAATAATTCAAGCGCTTCTTGAAGATTTTTTCGAGCTTCATCAATAGTGTCTCCTTGACTAGCTATATCTAATTCAGGGCAAAGTGATACGTATCCTTCTCCCTCACGTTCAATGATTGCTGTGAAAAATTGTTTTTTCATTATATGAACTCCTAATTTAAATCATTAACTATATATTGATTTTAACATAATAGCATCTTTTTTTCCACTTAGTTCATTTAGATATATTATGCATTATAAGAGCAAGAATATTAGCGACAGATACCAAGAATTCTTCTTCATTATGGTTTATTTTATATTCGCTCCTAAGATATAGAGAGATTATTCCAAATATCTTTTCATAATTTTTAATAGGCACGCAAAAATGTCCATGTATCTCATCGTCTGCATGTCTTATATCATGGCGCGTATCATCAGAACTGCCAGATATAATCTCTCCAGTTTTTGCGCACATCCCGCAATAACATTTTCCTATTTCAACAGTTGAGCAATCCTCTATATGTAATTTCGGGATTCCAATTTGAACCTTCATCACTAATAATTGCGGGTCATCCTCAATTAAATATATAGCCCCTCTTGTTTGATTAGTAAAATTGGGGATAGAAAGAATAATTGTAAGTATGTAATTTAACTGTTCAACAAATGGGATATTTTTTGTCAAAACCTTGAGTATGGAATTAATTGCAGTTTGAAAAAAGGCGCTTGTATCGGTTTTTTCAACTGCCTGAATATAATAATCAAGTTTCTCTTCAATCTTATTATCATGAGTAATAAATTTTATTCCAAGATAGTTCTCAATGTTTATCTTGTATGCGCTGACAATCCTCGCATTTAGCCCATCAAATGGCATAAGTGATAAGATAATATCCTTATTAATATGTTCGGCATTAAACGGGCTTGGGGCTATTGCCCCAGATATATCTTTAACAAGGATGTTGCAGCCGCCTTTGCTGATATTTATTATTAACCCTTCTACTCCCAAGTCGTCAACTATGAGTTTTGTTGGCAGCAGGCAGTCTATTCTTTTATGCGAGCGGATATTATGTTTTCTAATATTTGCAGGATATTTTATAAAGACCAATATTGACGGTTCTGTTATTATACTCATCACATGAGTCTGAAAACTAAATACAATGCCCTTGCTTATATATTTTGCAATCAACTGCTGCTCTGGGGAAAATAGCTTTAATTTCCTTTCTTCAGTTATCTTAATAATCAAATGCCTGCCAGAATCAATCCCTACAAGTGTAGAACGTATATCAGTGGTTAATTGATCTATGGTCAGGTTTATCTCTGTGCCTGATGGTATCGAAAAGAGGTCTTTCAATAAAGGTTCCTTATATGAGGGCTCTGCCCAAGGGCTCCCTTTAGGGATGGGAGCCATTAACTATTGTTATAATTGCTTAATAAAAAACTTATTATTATAAATAACCTAAAATTATGGGGTGAAGGGGACAAGTCCCCTTCTGGGAGCCCATAGATAACAAGGGTGAAACCCTCAAAATAATATTAAGATATTTTCTTGCATGCTTCAATACATTTTCTACATGCTTTGGCGCAGTCAGCGCATTGTGATACCATTTTTTCGTGTTTTTTGCAAGCAGCCTCGCATTCTGAGCAAGTTTCAATGCAAATCTTTGCGAAGTCTTTGAGGTGTTTAGAGTTAGTGAGGGCCAAAAATGCAAGCGTATTGCACATCTTGCCTGAGACTTGTACTGTTTCATTACATTCTGCCATTGAGTTGTCTCCGGACTTGAACATTTCAATACAATGGGCGATGCAAGCCTGTCCAGCGTCTACACAATCATTTGCAGCCTTGACAACTTCTGCATTAGGAGTAGCAGCCATGTGCATGTGATCATGTTCTCCTGCCTCTGCAACGCCTTTTGTAACTGCGGCAAATGCTAATGCCCCAACTCCTGCTAATACATCTCTGCGGGTTATTCCATCTTGTGAAGTTTTCATTTTTTTTGTCACTCCTTATAGGTTTGAATTATTGTTTTTAGTATACCAATTAAATGTAAAAAAAAACCAAATTACTATCCAAATATATCTATATGGATATTTTCAGTAAATAACTCAAGACAGGCATCAACTACATTACTATCATATAGGATTCCTTTATTAACAGAGATTTCCTCAATAGCCTTACTCATAAATTGAGCCTTTCTATAGGATTTATCAGAAGATATTGCCTCTAAAACATCCGCTGCACAGAGAATTTTAGCCAGAGGTAAAATATCATCACCGAGCAGTCCGTTTGGATAGCCTGAGCCGTTTATTTTCTCATGGTGTTGATATATAATTTGCGCAATATTTAATTGGGGGAGATCAAGTTCAATACCCTTGATAAGGTCATATCCTGTCTTTGGATGCTCTTTAATTATGTCAAACTCTTGATCTAACAGTTTATCGGATTTATTTAAAATGAGCGCTGGTATAAATACCATGCCTATATCATGTATCATGCTTGCCATTTCAAGCCCTTCAAGTTCATTTGAGGTTATACCCATCTTTTTCCCAATGGCAATGGCGAGTATTGCAACCCTTTGATGATGATGCTTTAGGATTGGATTATTAACCCCTATAATCGTTGACATTACCTCTATAAAACCCTTCATATTAGAGCGGCTTTCGGCTGATTTTCTGATTGTGTCAAGATTATCATTGGAGGTATTGTTGGTCTTCTCTTTTTTATCGTCTATTAATTTTTCTTGATGTAGATTTAATAAATCTGTGTCAAGGAGATATTTAATATGCTCCCAGTCACTTAATCGGGTTTCAGGGTCTTTAATAAGAGCGCCTTTTATAAATTTTGTAAGACCATCTGGCAGATCTTCAGGCAGTCTGCTCCAATCGGGCGTAGAATCTGTGTGCATCTTTAGGATTTCAGAGAGATTATCTGAATCAAATGGTTTGATGCCTGCTGCCATTTCATATGCAATTACACCAAGTGAATAAATATCCGCTCTATAATCAATTTTGAGGCTTTGACCTATTCTTGCTAAAATTATCTCTGGGGCAATATAAGATGGAGTTCCTTTTAATTCTTCTTCGTAAAATAGTTTATTGCTATTAATACGGTCAGCTATTCCAAAATCCATTATTTTTATCGTATCGCTTTCTACAATGTGAATACAATTAGCAGGTTTAATATCCCTGTGTATAATGCCTTGACTATTTACATAAGATAATCCCTCTGCAATCTGGCGGATAATTGATAAGATTTCAGTGTATGTAAATCCAATTCCTTTGTTTTTTCGTTCAGATATAATTGTATCAAGGGCAAAACCCTTAAGCTCTTCCATAATAATGCCGATAGTGCCGTATACCTTTTGCAGGTCATAGACCTGTATGATATTTCTATGGGTAAGTCTGGCCATTAGCTTTGCTTCATTGATTAAATCATGACCTTTCTCTAAATTGGAATGATTTAATACCTTTATGGCAAGATTTTTATTGATTAAAACGTTGCTGACACTATAAACATCTGAGGTTGCGCCAGTTCCAAGCAGCCCTTTGACCTTGTATTTGCCGATATACTGATCTGTAACTTTATTATCCTTAAGCCTCTTTCTGAGCAGATTAGTCAGAAATTGACCAAATTGGGGCGATTTTTTAAGTATGAGTTCAACTTTATCCCTTTGTATTTCAAGTAGAATGACTATCTTAGATTCTGCAATAACATCTGCAAGCCTGTCTTCATATGTAAGTAGTGACATCTCACCAAAGATAGCCCCTGTAGTAAGAAAGACTATATTATCAAATTTCTCTCCTATTACAGGGATAATAACCTCACCATCTCCAATGATATACATTGTGTCGCCTTTTTCTCCGTGCCTTACAATATATTCACCTCTATGATATTTTTTGATAAGGATATTTTCAACAATTAGATCTAAAACATCGCTTGAAAGCCCAATAAACCCATCTATTGTTGAGATGAAATCCTTGATTGATTGTGGAGAGTAAGAGGTCAGAGATGGTTTGACTTTTGGTTTAAATGACTGTACGATTAAAGAATTATTATCTGTATTTATAGTGTTTTGAGTAGTTGCCATTATATAAAAAAGTAACATATAAAGAGTCGTTTAGGCAAGATATATATAACCCTAAATTCAACTCTTATATGTTACAATATAAAAACATTTTAGAATTTATTGAAATATAAAGGACAAATATGAAAGTTTTATTTATAAACATACCCCCATGTATTGAGTTTCAAAAAAATATTAAACCAAATTTTACAAAACCTCCGATCGCACATATCTGGCTTGCTGCAATTTTAGAACAAAATAATATTGAGGCTTATATTTACGACGCATTTGCAACAGAGTATGACGAGGAGGATGTATTTCGTTATATTGATGAGATTAAACCAGATATTATTGGGTTTACAGTATTTACAATCGCTGTTTATGACGTTATCTATCTATGCAAAAAAATAAAAGAACGCTTTCCGTCTATTTATACCCTCATAGGCGGGTATCATACAACTGCTGCTGTTGAAGATTTAATATATGAGGAAAGTATTGATTTTGCTTGTGTCGGTGAAGGTGATTTTACGATTGTTGAACTCGTTTGCGCTATTGAGAAAAGTTCTGACCTTTCTACAATAAAGGGATTGGTATATAAGGAAAATGGCGCTGTCTTGATTAATGAAAAAAGATTATTGAGGACAGATATAGATAATGTGCCGATTCTTGCTTATAAAAAACTGAACCGATATAAATATAAACCGTGGTGGACTTTATCAGAATGGGATGATCAGGTTTTTTTTAGCACAGTGACCGGCAAGGGCTGCCCAATGGACTGTATTTGGTGCAGCATCGCTAATACGGAAGGTTTGAAATACAGATGTATGAGTGCTGAGCGGGTTATTACAGAACTTACATATTTGTCTAAGGAAATGGGAGCAACGCATATTAGTTTTGATGATGCTAATCTTACAGTTTACAGAAAACGTATCTTTGAAATCTGTCAAGGTATAATAGTTAATAAAATAAACATAAAATGGAGCTGTGCAAGTACGATTATTCATGGCGATGATGAAGAGATGCTTCAAATTATGAAAAAAGCAGGGTGTGAGGTGATCTTTTTTGGAGTAGAAACTGGAGATGAAGATACTCTAAAAAAACTCAAACGAACCAATAAAAAACAGGTTAAACATGTCATAGAAATGTGCAAAAAAATAGGCATTAAACCTCATTGTTCTTTCATCTTAGGACTTCCAGAGGACACAAAACAAACTATGGAAGAGACAATTAGATTCGCTATAGAACTTGACCCTGAATCAGCGAGTTTCTCTATTGCAACTCCATATAAAGGCACATATATTTATAATGATTATGAGAGAAAAGGCTGGCTTAAAACCAAAGATTGGCGAAGATACGGCGGAAGCGCAGTGTTTGAGACAGATAATTACAGCGCGCAATATCTTGAGACGCTCTACAAAAGCGCCCATCGGAGATTTTACTGGAGGCCTAAGTTTATTATAAGAAAAATTCAATCCATTAAATCATTTAATGAATTGAAAACTATTGCATTTATGGCAAAAGATATACTTTTAGGCAAGATTTCTTATAAAACGCAAGGTAAAAATAAGAAATAGTATATTGTGTTAGGAGATAGAGGCAGTGAATTCAGATTATTTTCAGGATTTCAAGGATTATACCTCAAAAAATACTAATTTAGTAATGGTTATGATAATTTTTTCGATTGGAATAATTAATTTATTCTATGGTGAAAAGATGCAGCTAAGTAATGGTTTTGGCGCAGATGGCGTAATCTATGGGAATTGGGCGAGGGATTTTTTTGGAACAGTCTTTAAACCGGGTGATTATCAGATATTTAAACGAATATTTCCGAGCGCATTTGTGCATTTTAGTCTTTGTATCCTTCGTATCCCTCTTAGTGATATAAACATTATTAAGGGCTTTGAGATATATAATTTTGTGCTTTTATTGATTACAGTATATACCTTAGGGCTTATAACAGATTATTTGAACTTTAGCAATAAAGGGAAATGGCTTGCCTTTACTGGATTTTTTTTAAACTTCATATATCTTAAACACATGCTTTATATTCCAGTTATTTCAGATGTGTCTGCCTTTACTTTTGGTACATTGTTATTGTATTTTTATTTAAAGAAAAACCGAATTGCCTTATTAATAGTAATGATAATCGGGACTTTTTCTTGGCCTATATTTATATTTGGAGCTATGATTTTATTGCTTTTTCCAACAGAAGATATAATCCCAGCCAAAACGCCAAACCATTATAATATAATTTTTTCAATATTAATAGTTGCAGGAGCCTTTGGGTATATATATTACAGGCATTTCATACAAGGAATAATAAGATCAAATATTGGACATAATCCAATAAATGAGTCTGTAATAGCATTGAGTATTGGTTTTTGTTTGACGTATCTTTTTTTTGGGTTAAAGAATATCTTAGATTCAGGGAGTCTTTATCAAATTGGGAGTTGGATAAAGAGAGATAATATGAAGTATATCTTAATAGGACTTTTTTTGGGGTTTCTATTTACATGTATAGTTATAGTGACTTTAGCAGCGAGCACAAAAATACCTGGTGGTGTAGGACGATTATGGACTAAATTATATGTATTTTTTGATCATCTATTAATTGCGCCAGTTGCGAGGCCATTTTATCCAGTAGTTCCACATATTAGTTGTTTTGGGCCATTAATAATATTAACAATATTTCTATGGAAACAAATAGCAAGGACAATACATCAATATGGCAATGGGTTGACTTTATTTATGACAGCACATTTTATTCTTACAACTATGCCGTCCAGCAGACAGCTTCTAAATTTCTTCCCTTTTTTTGTAATCTTTACTGTAAAGGCATTTGAAGAATTTAGATTTAAGGCTTCATATTATTGGTTTATAGCGATTATTTCATTATTATACTCTAAGGTCTGGTTGAGGATAAATGTAACGGATACTGAGTCGTCATTATTAAATCCTTTAGGTAATAAATATATTATGAATTATTTTTTATATAATAATGATTTTGCGTATATTGCTCATACATTTATTGTGATTATTACGATAATAGTTTTTTATTTTGTATTTTCAAATAAGATATTTAGCGAAGATTAAAAAATGAAAGAATCCTACGAGATTAAAATCCCTGTATTTTCTGGCCCATTAGACCTTTTACTTTCATTGATAAATGAAAATGAGATTGACATCTATGACATTCCAATAGCCTTTATCACAAGCCAGTACCTTCAATATCTTGACTTGATGAAGGAGCTTAATCTGGAGATAGCAGGCGAATATATTCTCATGGCATCAACCTTGATCTATATAAAATCTAAAACCATGATACCGATTGAGGAACAATCTGAAGATGATGAGGAAATAGACCCAAGACTTGAACTTGTGGAGCAGCTTATTGAATATCAGACATTTAAGGAAACTGCCCTTGCGCTAAAAGAGCGGCAGGAGCAGTTTAGTGATATATTTTATAGAGGTCCGCAAGAAATAGTAGATACACAGAAAACCCTTATAGATATAACTATTTATGATCTTATCTCTGCATTTGCCAGCGTTTTGAAGGATTCAAATCAAAAGTCAGGGTATATAAATAGAGAGACATTGACTGTAAAGGATATGATTTCTATGATTATGCAAAGATTGGAAGAGGAAATTAGATTAGATTTTTTGTCATTATTTGAAGAAAATTCTACGAGGATTGAAAAGATAGTCACATTTTTGGCATTGCTTGAAATCTTAAAACTTGGAAATGTTTCAGTGTTGCAAGAGATAATATTTGGAAATATTGTAATAATAAAAAAAAGAGCTAAAGAATGAGGGCTCTGCGCTTTTTATTTGCGGCCGCCCCAAAGTGATTTTTAAAACGTGGGCTTCGACCCTCCCTTTGAATTCATTATTAAAAACCTTGGTTTTAATCCTTCATGATTGACTATATATTTGCTAAATAGGGGTTCATCTGCTGGAGGCAGTAATTATTTACTATGCCTTATCTGTTGAATCTGTTGATATTGATTTTTTTGCAGCAGGTTTCTTTTTTTTAACATTATTTTTTGTAGACTCAGTTTTTATTGATGCAGTTGATTTTTTACGAGTCTTAGGTTTTACCTCTAATATTGGTTCAGATTCAGTAGGAATTTGTGTTGGTTGAGTATCAATGTGTGGTAGAGCAGGGATAGAATCTGATGTTTCTGTTTTGCTGTCTATTTTGGCAATTTCCGTGTCAATATTTTCTTTTTTTTCGGTTTTAGATTTATATTTTTGTACTATTGTTGATACTGAGTCCATCCTCATCTTAGTCTTAGTGATGGCTACAGTGCTTTTTTCAATAAGCATAATAGTTGCATCGTCAGTTTTTTCTTTAACCGTTTCTCTTACAACGTCAAAATTCCCGTTCAATTTTCTAAATAAGTCTCTTATTGAATTAGGCGTTGTAATGATATTAATCCCTTCACCTATAATACTACCCAGAAAAACTGAACTGAATACGACTATACTTGAAAGATTTTTTCTTAAGCTCACTTATATCCTCTTAATCATGCCTTTTGAGATTTAGTTAATATGTAAAGTATTCTAATAAAATTTTGCAGTGTTTGTCAACAAATTAAAGCTGTAACTTTAGATTAAATATTTTATTATTTGTATGACTGCATTAATAAAGAATACTATAATGTTTTAGCGGGCAGTTCGGTTTGTGGTTTTAGAGTTATTTTGATAATGGTTCATTTTTTTCATTTTGTGGAGATACTTGTGACTCTTTTGGAATTTCTTTAGAAATAATTGGTTCTGGAGGTTTTGGAAGTTCTGTAGTTTTGAATATTTCTTTGGGTGTTTCTGAAGATTTTACAGGCATTAGATCATTGATAGGATTAATTACATTCTGAAATGGTTCTTTAAAGCTATTTACGTTATTTACGAAGGGGTCTACTATATGGGGGTCAACTTGGTCTTTGAATTCATGTAAGGCTTTTTTCATTTCTCTTACGACCTTGCCAAGAGTCCTGCCAAGTTCAGGTAGTTTTTTTGGCCCTAAAACTACAAGTGCCACTAGAAATATTACAATTAATTCCTGAATTCCAAGATCAAACATTTATTACTCCGGTTAATTATACTGTTTTATATATAGTTTAAAGTCTGAGTTTTTCTTCTTCTTCTTGTTCTGTCTTGCAGTCAATGCACATGGTAGTAACAGGTCTGGCTACGAGTCTTTTAAAATCAATCTCTTCGCCGCAGACTTCGCATATTCCATATTCTCCAGCATCAATTAACTCAATAGCTGAGTCTATTTTCTTTAAGAGTTTTTGTTCTCTGCTGCGTAATTTTAAAAGAAAGGTACGGTCAATCTCAGCGCTTGCCTGATCTCCCATATCTGGATATGTTGTCTCATCAGGTATTGAATTAAGGGCAGCATCTGCTTCAGATAAAAGTTTCTGCCTGCGGGAAACTAATATAGCCTTCATCTGCTGCAATTCTGATTCTCTGTTTGAAGAGATGTTTTTCTTCGTTTGTTTCTTAGCCATCATTACTCCTATATTCAGGAAAGTCTTACGTATTAACTATTTTAACATAGAGTGTTCATAAAATCAACTAAAAATAGATTGTATCATGCTATGCCTTTATTCCTTTTTCTTTTTAGTAAAATCAACCTTTATTACGTTTTCGTCTGATATGGTTTCAGTATCTTCATCTTCAGCAGGCTGTGGTGTTTGTGTTGTCATGAATTGTGTCCTAAGTTCTGGTGAATATATAGCAATTATATTGTCAGCAGGGATGATACATTTTTGAACTCGTCCATTAAATGACAGGCGCGCCTCAATAATATCCCCCTCCCATAAAAATCTCATCTTGGAATTGAATATTAGTGTCAGACCCATCTCTTTTTCATTGCCTATAAATCCTCTGTCCCCTATAATTGCATGCTCTGAATACATGATTACTAAAAATACCCTTCCAGCTAATTCTAATAAATCAAAAAAGACCTTTTTCTTTAGTTCGTTTAAACTCGCATCTTGACCTGCATCTTCTGTCATGTTATAAAACCCCTTATTAAATAAATTCTATATTTTTATCTTTTATGTTACAATATTATCTAATATAAAAGACAGTTATGGAGGTTTTTAAAATTTTTATGACTATTACTGAAAAGATATTTGCAGCCCATTGCGGGAAAAAAGAGGTTCAAAGTGGTGAACTTGTCAACGCGAATGTTGACCTCGTACTAGCAAATGATATTACTGCGCCTAT